>JAHDEX010000121.1:0-2708 GCA_020628545.1 Paracoccaceae bacterium
GTCCCGCAGCCGATTTCCAGCACGCGGTGATGCGGCTCCAACAGGTCTTTCATGCGGGCCAAAGTCTTATGATACCCGTCCATATCGGTGATCGGGTCTTTGGCGTATTTGGGCGCGGCTTTATCCCAGAAGGCGGCATCTGTCATGACATGTCCTTTCGCTTGCCTTTACCTTACATCTGCATGAACATAGCGAGAATTGCGTATTTTCGCCTGACTATTATACAGAAATGCATGGATTGGACGCTCCCCACCTTTGACTGGAACCAAGCCCGCGCGTTTTTGGCCACCGCCGAAACGGGCTCGTTCTCGGCCGCTGCGCGCACGTTGGGCATGACGCAACCGACGCTTGGTCGGCAGGTGGCGGCGCTGGAAGAGGCGCTGAATATCGTGCTGTTTGAACGGATTGGTCGCAAGCTGGAACTGACCCCGGCAGGGCGGGATTTACTGGATCACATGCGCACGATGGGGGACGCGGCGCATCAGATCGCGCTCACTGCCTCTGGCCGGGCGACAACGGTGGCGGGGGATGTTTGCATCTCGGTCACGGATGTTTTTGCCCACTACGTGATGCCTGCGATCGTCGAGGATTTGCGCAAGGTTGCGCCGCAAATTCGCATTCGGATTCGCGCTTCCAACGATCTTTCTGATTTGCAACGGCGGGAGGCCGATATCGCCGTGCGGCACGTCGCGCCCACGCAGCCAGAGTTGATCAGCCGCAAGGTGCGCGAAAGTCAGGGGCGGCTATTTGCCAGCAAAAGCTACCTGAGCCGCAAGGGCCCCATCACCTCACCGGATGATCTGCGACATACGGATTTTGTTGGGATCGGGAGCGAGGACGAACTCATTGACCACATGACCAAGTGGGGTTTTCCAGTGACGACCGATAACCTGAGGGTCTTGACGGACAGCGGCCTTGGTGGGTGGGAAATGGCCCGGATTGGGCTGGGGATCACGCCGATGATGGATGATCTGGGCGCGCTTTTTCCTGAGATGGAGGTCGTCTTGCCCGATTGGCCGCCGGTGCCCGTGCCCTATTACCTGACCACGCATCGCGAGTTGCATTCGTCCAAGCGGATCAGGCTGGTCTACGACCGTCTGGCAGAGCTCTTGTCGAAGCGAGAGCTGCCGATGCGGGTGATGTAGGCCGCGCGGGTGTTTTCTACCCAAAGCAGGGCTGAGGCTAGAGCGCGAAGTCCGTGGTGAAATCCGTCACGGCGATCTGGAAGGGCCGTTCGCTGTCGGTATTTGCGATCCGTTCTTGCGCGTCACGCGCTTGGGCTGCGACGGGGCTCATTGCCAAAAACGCTAGAATTGTGGCGCTGCGGGCGGCGCGATAGGTCACAGAGCGGCGGGGGTGGCCTTGAATTGCAGGCATTTGCTGAACCTTTCCCTTGGGGGTTACCATTTACCAAAACACGATATGGACATGCATCTGCCTCGCTTGTGGCGGAAATGTGGCAGATGCGGGCAGGGAATGTGGCGGCGGTCTCAGGCGTGGTTCAATGGCATGCGGCCGCATGGATTGTCACCGGATGTGGGTGCAATCATGTCAAAAATCCGTGGGTCAGATGTGAAGAGGCGCGCGCGAATCTTGCAGACGCCCGGTGATTGGGCGATTCGCTGTCTGTCTTCCAGGGTGCTGGCGGGGTACGGTCCCGCCCTGCGGCCGCTTGGGTCCACAGGGCGGGGTCGTTTGTCTTATTAAAGGTTGGGGTACACCGGGAACTGGTCGCAGAGCGCCTCCACTTCGGCGCGGACTTTGGCTTCGACCTCACCGTTGCCCTCAGCCCCATTGGCGGCGAGGCCATCGACCACTTCCACAATCCAATCGGCGATCTGGCGGAATTCAGCCTCGCCAAAGCCGCGTGTGGTGCCAGCGGGTGTGCCCAGGCGGACGCCGGATGTGACCATTGGCTTTTCGGGGTCAAACGGGATGCCGTTCTTGTTGCAGGTGATGTGGGCGTTGCCCAAAGCCACTTCGGTCGCGTTGCCCTTCACGCCTTTCGGGCGCAGGTCAACGAGCATCAGGTGGCTGTCGGTGCCGCCAGAGACGATGTCGAGGCCGCCTTTCATCAGTTGATCGGCCAGCGCCTGAGCGTTTTTGACGACCTGTTCCTGGTAGCTCTTGAACTCTGGCCGCAGGGCTTCGCCAAAAGCCACAGCCTTGCCCGCGATCACGTGCATCAGCGGGCCGCCCTGAATACCCGGGAAGATGGCGGAGTTGAATTTCTTCGCGAGGTCCGCGTCATTCGTCAGGATCATGCCGCCGCGCGGGCCGCGCAGGGTTTTGTGGGTCGTCGTCGTGGCCACATGCGCGTGTGGGAAGGGCGAGGGGTAGATGCCTGCCGCCACAAGGCCCGCAAAGTGCGCCATGTCGACCAGCAGGTAGGCACCCACACTATCCGCAATCTCGCGCATTTTGGCGAAGTCGATGATGCGGGGAATGGCGGAGCCACCGGCGATGATCAGCTTGGGCTGATGTTCGGTCGCAAGTTCCTGCACCTGATCATAGTCCAAGAGGCTGTCCTGTTTCCGCACGCCGTATTGGATCGCGTTGTAGATCTTGCCGGACTGGTTTGGCTTCGCGCCGTGGGTCAGGTGGCCGCCAGCGTCGAGCGACATGCCGAGGATTGTGTCGCCCGGTTTGATCAGCGCCTGGAACACACCCTGGTTGGCTTGTGAGCCTGAGTTTGGCTGCACGTTCGC
>JAHDEX010000121.1:2808-5331 GCA_020628545.1 Paracoccaceae bacterium
TCAAGCGGTTCGGTGAAAAAGCCGGTGTCGCGGACGAGATCTTTCATGGCGGGTCTCCCTCAGGGTGCGAATGCTCGGGCTATAGCCTAGGGCGGGACCGGCCAAAAGCATCAAAACGACCATGATGATTATGCATCCGGCGTCATCCGTTTCCGATGCGTTGCTTGCGTTTCATGGGTGGACACGCCAAGACTGATCGAAACGTGAAGGAAATCAGACGCATGCCCCGGATGAAAATCGCCTTTGTGGCCAGCCATGTGCCGCTTGCCCAGAAGGCGCGGGCGATGCTGGCGGAGGCCCATGGCGATGTGCCGCAGGAGAAGGCGGATGTGATCGTGGCCCTTGGGGGTGACGGCTTCATGCTGCAGACGCTGCACGGGACGCAGCATCTGGACGCGCCGGTTTATGGGATGAACCGGGGCACGGTTGGTTTCTTGATGAACGAATTTCACAGCGATGACCTGATGGCGCGCCTGAAAGCGGCGGAAGAAGAGGTGATCAACCCGCTTGCGATGAACGCCCTGACGGTGGACGGCCAGATGCATGAGGCGCTGGCGATCAACGAGGTGTCCTTGCTGCGGGCCGGGCCGCAGGCCGCGCGGCTGCGGATTTCCGTGGACGGGCGGGAGCGGATGAAAGAGCTGGTCTGCGATGGCGCGCTGGTGGCGACGCCTGCCGGGTCGACGGCATATAACTACAGCGCGCACGGGCCGATTTTGCCGATTGGGTCGGATGTGCTGGCCCTGACCGCAATGGCCGCGTTCCGGCCCCGGCGCTGGCGTGGCGCTTTGCTGCCCAAGACCGCGGTGGTGCGGTTTGATGTGATTGATAGCGGAAAGCGGCCTGTGATGGCGGATGCGGACGGGAAGTCCGTGCGGGACGTAGTGAGTGTTGAGATCAGGTCAGAGCCTGCGGTGCGGCACCGGATTTTGTTTGATCCGGGGCATGGGTTGGAGGAGCGGTTGATTAGGGAGCAGTTTGTTTGAGGGGGTGCTTGTGAGCCCCGTTTGCGGACAAAACTGACTCTAAAATTGCGGCGGTTTCTCTGAGTATAGCCAGTGAGCCCAAGGTCGAAACTGGATCGAAATTCGCGAGGCACAATAGATATGGGAAGCGATGACCGCAGTCACATAGCGACAGGCGTCATTCGAACGGCAAGACTGTTCTCAAGCGGCGACCTTGTTGGATGTGCCATGACTCTCTGGCCCTTGGTAGACAGCACCGCAAAAATTGAGACAGGAGAGGGGGGAGTTGGGACGCGCATCAGGGCCTTTTTGAACGCGTATGATGCAATCATAACATACGTGTCGCTTGGGTATGTGATCTCTCAATCGACGGCTAATGACAGGACGATTTTTGATGTCTTGTATAAGGAATGCAGAAATTCAATTCTTCATGAAGGCCGGGAGGCAACGATAATTGAATGGACAACTAACGGCACGCTCGAGTTTGGTATTGGTCAAAACCCAAATGCCTCCCAAACTCATCAAATTCCCCAAGAATTACTATTCGGCCTCATTGTTGCTGTAGTTTTGGCGCCATGCAACAAAACCGCGGGTCCGGTAGGACCTGATCACGGCTTAGTACTCGGTCACCTGGGGACAAGCCACGAACTCGATGAGCTATGGGGGCAACGCGACCAGGTAATGCGGCAAATTCGCCTTCGATCTAGGTCATAGCGCTCACCAAATGGAGCATGCTTTGGGTCAATGGAAAGTCGGTAGAATCCTCGTAGAAACCATTCGTTGGATCCACCACCCGGCCCGGGACAAGCCGGAGGCGCCGGGCCATCGCCGGTCCGGCCCCTTGGGCCGGCGATCACGCCACGGGTGTGCCGGGTTGTAGGTGGCACGTATGTGTGGATGGATAAAGTGCCATGCTGATGGGGTGGTCTCGCCGACCGCCAGACCGGCGATGGCCCTCGTGGTTGGTTGACAGGTCGGAAGCTGCGCGATGACTGCGCACCCTACGGGTTGGCTGTGGATGGCCCTCGTGGGTGATGTTGCAAGAGTCGGGGTGAACCCCGACCTACGGTCGACAATTGGGCAAGGCGGCGTATGTGGGGGGGATGGAGACGCACCCGATTTGCCCCCTCTGCCTGCGCCCGATCCCGCCGGATGTGCCGCAGAGCCAGCATCATCTGATCCCGAAGCTGAAAGGCGGGAAGGGTGGCCCGACGATCCTGATCCATCATATCTGCCACAAGGAAATCCATGCGACGCTGAGCGAGGCGGAATTGGCGCGGGTGTATAACTCGGCAGAGATGTTGCGGAGCCATCCGCGGTTGGAGAAGTTCTTCACATGGGTCGCGAAGCGCCCACCCGAATTCATGAGCCGGGTGCCGAAGACGGGGAAGCGGCGGTAGGTCAGGGCACGTCGACGCGGATTTCGGCGACCGAAAGGTCGGCGGCGTGGTCACGTCCGAAGGCCACGATGCCGATGCTGAGGATGTCGGTGGCGGCAAGGGCGCCGCTGAGGCCGCCTTGGGGTTTGAAGGCGGACCAATTCACCGTGGCGTCCTGC
>JAHDEX010000122.1 GCA_020628545.1 Paracoccaceae bacterium
GATAACGGTTCAGGAAAATCTGGCGTGGCTCCAACCTTTCCCTCCAACACACCGAGCTTGAAATCATATTGTGGAATTGCAACCAGCGTTACCGCAGGCTTTGTTCCTATAGCTATCACAACGTCCTCGCCGGCTAGCGCTGCGTCGATGAGTTTCGGCAACTGGTTCTTCGCTTTTTGGAGTGTGAATAGCATTGCAACTCCCCTTAGGATGCCGATTGCGTTTCGGTTTCAGTCCGGATTGGAACCTTCGCACAGCTTCAGGAACCGGATCAATGCCTCTTCCTTTGTGGCTGCGCCAAGCTTCAGACGTGCGTTCTTGATATACAGCCGGATGCTTGCTTCGCTCAGGCCCAATTGGTCCGCGATCGCTTTGGGGCGCAGCCCGCATGCGATCAGTTCAAGCACCTGATGTTCACGCGCGCTTAGCCGTCGACGGGGCGTTTCCGACGCGGCTGTGCGACGCAGGCTTTCGATCTTGCGATGGGCAATCTGGCAGAAGGCTTGCAACTGATCCGCGAGCGGCATCACGCCGCGCTCGAAATCATGCCGTTTCATGTCGTTGCCAAACAAAAAACCGCCATGCTGTCCGGAGCCTACCAGACAGCATGGAATGCCCAAGCCGATGGTCCAGTTAAACCGTGCCATGTTGGCAACATAGGTGCGGGTGTAATCGTCGATAAAGTCTCGATGTTGTTCCAAAAACTCGACGCCCAGTTTGGTGGGTTCAAACGTGGCGCAGCAATAAGACACAAACGGCTCGCGAAAGGCGGGGTTTTGAACATCATCCTTAGGCCAATCTTCGAGTAAGTTGGACAGGACAAACCAGTTGGGAGCGGGGCCGTCATCGCGAATGAGGTAAAGGACGTGATGGAGGCCGTGAAGGGACATAACGTCAACAATGATGCGCCACAGTTTCTCCAGCGACCCTGTGATCTCAAGCTTATAGGCGGCTTCCAGTAGATCTCGATTCATCCGGTTTTGATATATCAATTTTGATAAATTGCCAACTGAGATCGCAATCCTGATTATTTCCAGGAAATTCTTGAGGAGTCATATAGGTATGGTATTTGTAACAAATGCGCGCCGCTGGAGTGCAGGGGTAATGTTCGGAGCTTTGGCTACTTCTGTCGTGGCGGCGCAGGCCCAAGATGATCTGATGGTGGTTTTTGATGCCTCCGGGTCCATGTGGGGACAGGTCGATGGGCAAGCAAAGATTGAAATTGCGCGATCTGTCTTCGCCGATATTTCTGCGGACTGGGAGAGTGTGGGTCAGTCGGTTGGATTGATTGCTTACGGCCATCGCCGCAAAGGGGATTGTTCGGATATCGAATTGCTCAGCCCGCCGTCCACCAGCACCACCTCTGATTTGGCTGAGGTCGTGCAGGGGCTTTCTCCGCGCGGCAGGACACCGTTGACGCAGGCAGTGCGCATGGCTGCGGAAGAGTTGAAATATACAGAAAACGCCGCGACGGTCGTTTTGCTGACTGATGGAAAAGAGACCTGTGATCTGGACCCCTGTGCCGTTGGCGCCGAGCTTGAACGGCTGGGTGTCAATTTCACAGCCCATGTCGTCGGGTTCGACATTCGTGAACAAGCGGATAAAGCGCAGTTGCAATGCCTCGCGCAGGCAACCGGGGGTCGGTATATTGATGCGCGTGACGCCACATCTTTGGCGGATGCCCTGACCAGCGTTTCAAGTGCGCCGGACGAGCCAACGGGCATGGTGTCTGTCCGGGTCACGCTGACGATGGCCGAGGGCACAGCACGACCAGCGTCGGTCGCGCTGAGCGCGCGTAACGCGGACACAGGTGAAGTCGTGACATTTGGTACGCTTGAAGGAGCGGATCAGGTGATCTCGGGCGTGACGGTTGATCTTCCTGCCGGAGACTGGGTGTTTTCTGGCGAAGGCGATGCCGGGGCAGGCGAGGTCATGGCTTCGCTGTCTGACACCACACAAGACATCGCCATTCCCTTCAAGGCAGGCGGTGGGTTGTTCGCACTGCAGGCCGATGGGCCTTTCCTGACGGATGGCACGATTTCGGTTCGGGTGCGCAGCCTGAACACGTTGCAGCAGAATGCGACCTATAACGTGATGCTCTTTCCCGGCGGGGCGACTGCGTATGACCAGCACATTACCTACAGCTATCGGTTTGGATCGGATGACGAAACGACTGAGCACAGTTTCTTCCCGTGGGAGTACAGCCTGTCCACAGGTGACTATGATATCGTCGTGTTGAAAGACGGCAGCCGTGATTTGGGCGACGCTCTTGGGCAGATCACGGTCCAGCTCTTTAACCCGGGGAGCGAGCTCAAGCCAAGTGAAGATGCTGCTTCGGTCGCGCCGGATACGCTTCCTCAAGTCTCGATCGCACAGCTTGTCGAACCGTTGCGTGCTGGTATGGGCGGTGCCTTGCAGGTCAGCGGCGCTATCTGGGCGAATGACGAGGTGCTGTTCATCGGTCTGGATGGTCAAGAGACACAGTCATCTTTGATTACAGATGATGGATCGGTTCGTATCCCTCCGGGGCTTGAGGGTGGTGTCTATCGGTTAGAGCTTTATCGCGAAGACGGCAGCAAGCACCATCTTGAGGT
The DNA here is from genome assembly GCA_020628545.1 of Paracoccaceae bacterium. GTDB lineage: Bacteria > Pseudomonadota > Alphaproteobacteria > Rhodobacterales > Rhodobacteraceae > Yoonia. The sequence continues at coordinate 2,595 of JAHDEX010000122.1, forward strand.
GGTCGAAATCCTGCCCCAGGAACTGCAATCGACGGCTTCTTCTGATGGCCAGTTCGAAGACACTGACGCGATGTTAAGCCCCGAGGAACTGGCCGCCGAAAACGGCGAGCAAGAAATCCCGTTTTCCGTCTGGAAGGCCTGTAGCGGCGATATCCCGTGTCGTGTGCTGGACAGGCGCGTTGGCCTGGAATGGGCTTTGCCAGTGGATTGGGTCAGCGAAGAACCGTTTTACTATGTCACAGCCGCCGGAGCGCAGGCGGAACATCCCACGGTTCATATGATGCGCTCCCGCGGGGGGGCTATGTCGGCCGCTTTGAATCCGCGCCAATGGGATGCTCAGCTAGGCCCGTGCGAGGACGTACCACAGGGCATACTTTGCCGGGAAGAGACCGAGGTTGTGCGTGATCTGGCAGATTATGCGCTGATTAAGGACAGTCTGCTGGGCGACTTTCCTGCCGCGCTTGGCGGGTTGCCGCTGGGGCGCAGCTGGACCATCGAAGACAGCGCATTAGGCACGCAAATTGGGTTGTTGAAGTTCGAACAACCGGCTGAACGTGCGCCCAGCGTGAGGGCTCTTCTGAAATTCACCGACGCGACGTTGTTAGGGATCAGCGACAGTTCTATCGTCGAGGCCGAGCTGACGCTGCGGTGGGGCGACGACGCCACGATTGGCTATATCGACGGGCAGTTCGACGTCGACGGAACCCCCATTGCTCTGACGCTGTCGCGACCCAGCGGATGGGACGGAACGTTGAACCAATGGTCGGGGCAGATTCTGAACCTGCAAAACAACCGCGCGACGATCGTGCGCTATTACTAAGGGGGCAGAGATGATGAAGCTGAGAACCTATTTGACCTGCGCCTTGGTACTGCCGGGCGGGGTGTGCGCCGACGAGTTGCCGCTTTATGTGAACCAAGGGAACGAGCTAAGCTTTACCGGTGACATGCTGTCCGCTGTACAGGTTGCTGACCTGCTTGGCGGACAGGAGGTGGTCGATACCTTCGGTTCGCCAGTGATGATCGTGAAAGATGCTCAAAGCGGGGCGACATCTGTGTCCTACATCTCGCCTGAAGAATATGACTTCGTGATTGGTGGGGATGGTGAGGTCGAAAACCAGCATGATGATCTGGCTTTTGATGAAAACGAAGGTAGTGATCTGCGTGACGATCTGACATTCTCGCAGGACGAGGGGACGGATACGCGCGAAGATCTGCAGTTCTCAGAAGGCGGAGGCACTGACACCCGCAACGACCTCAATTTTTCCGAGGCGGAAGCGTTGGTGGTGTCGAAAGGCTTTGATGGTCCCGCGGATTTCTACACGAGCGGAGGCACTGCGCACAGCCCTCAGGATGGCACATGGGCTATCCATATTGACAGCTCGGAGGCAATCGGTTGCCCGCCCGGCATCGCCGAGGTGGCCGCGTCGCAGGTGGTGCATTCCGGCGCGACACAGATCCATTTCAGTGCCCCGCACTGGCGCCCGGCGGACATCAACAGCGATTACGCCCGCTTCGTGTGGACGCCCATCGGGCAGAACGGCTATTTCGCCGAGCCGTTTTCAACCGGTGTTGAAGCGGCGGGATCGGGCATGTCGCTCAGCGCGACCACCGCGCTTTCCGCGACGTCGGACACACAGATCAACATCTGGTCGCGCGTACTGCTGAAACTGGCTCCGGCCATGGCGGCCATCGCCGGCGGGTCGGAAACCTGCACGGCGACCATCACTGGGCGGTATGTAAAAAGCTGAGGTAAGGCAATGACAACTTGGATGAAAATCGCGGCGCTGTCGATGGCATTGATGCCAGTTGCGGGGCAGTCGGTATGGGCTTGCGGAGCCAGCTCCGAGGAACTGGTACTGACCCTGCCCGGTGAATGGGAGGTGTCCAACGGCTTCGGTACGTTGACGATCGGCCAGCGCACGATCCCTTTGCCCGCAGGTAATGTCGACGTGGCGCAGATCGTCCCAACGGCGGATGGGATGGCTGTAACAGGTGGTGGGGCGCCTGGCACATATGCGCTGACGTTTGTCGAGGATGCCCGCTTCGTGCTGGACGCCCCCAGCCAAGCGATTCTGGACGAGGGTGAGGCGTGGTTTGATGATAAGCCTAATATCTTTACCGAGGATGAATTAGCGGTACTTGCAGGCTGTGCGGACGGACAGCTACCCCCTCAGTTACGGGCGGCGGGCCAGTATCAGGACCCGGAGGGCACAGTTGAGTTCTCGCTCTATCTGTTCGTTGTGAGCGAAACGCTGATGTATGGCGTTGTTTCCGGCGAGCTGAAGACGATGAACGGTACCGCCAAACGAGTAACGCGCTGGTTGCGTTAAACGTACGCGGCTTTTTAGCCTTGGAAGTTCCACTGTAGCGACTGCTCGATGCCCTTCTGCTTGTGGTCATTTACGATGGTCGTGAGGGCACCTGTCGAGTAGCCGTGCGGCTCTATCTTGTTAAGCTTACAGGTCTCGATGAGCCAATCTGCGGGATATCACGTTCGTGCCGGTCAGGAACGGCTTCCACTACCTGGTCGTCATCATGGAGTGGGCCACGCGCAGGGTGCTGAGTTGGCGGGATGCATGCTGACTTCTGCGTCGATGCCTTAAACGAAGCCATCGCCAAACATGGCCCACCGGAGATCATGAATACAGAGCAAGGGCCGCAGTTCACGGGCTCGGCCTGGATCAC
>JAHDEX010000050.1 GCA_020628545.1 Paracoccaceae bacterium
ACACCCCGACGTCCCGCCGCAGGTGTTGCACTTCATACAAGTGCCGTTGCGGACGAGCGTGTAGTTGCCGCATTCCCCGCAGGCTTCGCCTTCATAGCCCTGCATCTTGGCCTTATCGCGTGCGGACATCTCCGTGGTGACCGATACAGCTGCTGTTTCAACCACAGCCGACTGAACAGCCGCTGCCGGGTCCGTCGCAAGCGCCGTTGCGGCACCGCCATTGAGCACCACCAACTCCTGCGGCATCCGCTTGCGCAGGTATCCCGTGGAGGAGATTTGCTTGAGCACTTCCAGTGACTTGGACGCTGCGTCTTCGGATGGCGCCTTGACGTTTGACACGCCTTCCTGCTCACCCCGGCCGATGTCGTCAAAGGACGCGCCTTCTGGCTTCACATGGGCCAGATCGGTCCGGTCAAGGTAGGACACCGCCAACTCGCGGAAGATGTAGTCGAGGATCGACGTTGCATTCTTGATGCTGTCATTGCCCTGCACCATGCCCGCAGGTTCGAACTTGGTGAAGGTGAAGGCATCCACGAACTCTTCCAGTGGCACGCCGTACTGCAAGCCAACGGAGACCGCGATGGCGAAGTTGTTCATCATCGCCCGGAAGCCAGCGCCTTCCTTGTGCATGTCGATGAAGATTTCGCCCAGCTTGCCGTCTTCGTACTCACCGGTCCGCAGGTACACCTTGTGGCCACCAACGATGGCTTTCTGGGTGTAGCCTTTGCGGCGCTCTGGCATCTTGGTGCGTTCTTGCTCTTTGACGATCTCCTTGATGATCACCTTCTCGACGATCTTCTCGGCCAGCACAGCTGCCTTCTCCTGCATTGTGCCGGATTCGAGGACTTCAAGTGCCTCATCATCATCGTCGACAAGCGCTGCAGCGAGCGGCTGGGACAGTTTGGAGCCGTCACGGTAGAGCGCGTTCGCCTTTACCCCGAGCGACCAGCTGAGCTCATAGGCCCTCTGACAATCCGCAATCGTCGCGTCGTTTGGCATATTGATCGTCTTGGAGATCGCGCCGGAAATGAAGCTTTGCGCCGCCGCCATCATCGTGATGTGACTTTCCACACTCAGGAAACGCGTGCCCTTCTTGCCGCATGGGTTCGCGCAGTCGAAGACGTTCAAGTGTTCGTCTTTCAGGAAGGGCGCGCCTTCGAGGGTCATTGTCCCGCAGACATGGTCGTTTGCTGCGTCGATTTCTGCCTTTGTGAAGCCTAGGTGACGCAGCAGGTCAAACGTGGGGTCGTTCAGCTTGTCAGCCGGGATGCCGAGTGTCTTCGTGCAGAACTCCTCACCCAGCGTCCATTGGTTGAACACGAACCGGATGTCGAAAGCAGAGCCAAGTGCCGCTTCGACCTTATCCAGCTCAGCCTGGCCGAACCCGTGACCAATCAGGGAGGTGTGGTTGATCGCCGGGGCCTGACCAAGCGAGCCGTGACCTACAGCGTATGCGATGATCTCTTCAATCTGCGCAGAGCCATAACCCAGGGTGTCGAGTGCGGCTGGCACGGACTGGTTGATGATCTTGAAGTAACCGCCACCGGCAAGTTTTTTGAATTTCACAAGCGCAAAGTCAGGCTCAATCCCGGTCGTGTCGCAGTCCATCACAAGGCCGATGGTGCCGGTTGGTGCGATGACAGAGACCTGCGCATTGCGGTAGCCGTGCTTCTCACCCAAGGCGAGTGCTTCGTCCCAGCTTTCGGTGGCCAGTGCGATCAAGCGCTGATCCGGGCAGTTTGCGTGGTCGAGCGCGACGGGTTTCACCGCCAACGCATCGTAGCCGTCGGTGTTGCCATAGGCTGCGTTGCGGTGGTTGCGGATGACGCGCAGCATGTGATCGGCGTTCTTGGCGTAGCCCGGGAACGCGCCCTGCTCTGCAGCCATTTCGGCGGATGTCGCGTAAGATACGCCTGTCATGATCGCGGTCAGGGCAGCGCCCATGGCGCGGCCTTCGTCGCTGTCATAGCCCAGCCCCATGTTCATCAGCAGGCCGCCGATATTGGCGTAACCAAGACCTAGCGTGCGGAAGTCGTAAGACCGCTGCGCAATCTCTTTCGACGGGAACTGCGCCATCAGGACAGAGATTTCGAGCGTGACCGTCCACAGGCGTGTGGCGTGGATGTAGTCGTCCGCTTGGAACTGGCCGTCTTTGTAGAATGTCAGCAGGTTCATCGACGCGAGGTTACAGGCGGTATCATCGAGGAACATGTATTCGGAACACGGGTTTGAGCCCCGGATCTCGCCGTCTTCCGGGCAAGTGTGCCAGGCGTTGACGGTATCGTGGTACTGGATGCCCGGGTCAGCACAGGCCCAAGCAGCGTGGCCCACCTGCTCCCACAGATCGCGGGCGCGGATTGTCTTTGAGACTTCGCCGTTGGTGCGGTTGATCAGGTGCCAATCGTCGTCATTCTCAACGGCCTTCAGGAAAGCGTCGGTCACGCGGATCGAGTTGTTGGAGTTCTGACCGGAGACCGAAGAGTAGGCTTCCGAGTCCCAATCGGTGTCATATGTCGGGAATTCGATTTTCGCGTAGCCCTGTTTGGCGTAGTCCAGCACGCGCTTCACATATGTCTCTGGGATCGCGACCTCTTTCGCGGTGCGCACGGCTTTGCCCAGTGCTTTATTCACCTTTGGCTCATATGCGTCTGCCTCTGCGCCGTCCCATGATTTAATGGCTGCGAAGATGGCGTTCAGATACTTCTCGTGCATCTTGGAGCCCGCGACGATGGACGCCACTTTCTGCTCTTCGATGACCTTCCAGTTGATGAAATCTTCAATGTCAGGGTGATCTGCATCCACAATCACCATCTTCGCAGCACGGCGTGTGGTCCCGCCGGATTTGATAGCGCCCGCTGCGCGGTCGCCAATCTTCAGAAAGCCCATTAGGCCAGATGACTTGCCGCCACCCGACAGTGGCTCACCTTCGCCGCGCAGCGACGAGAAGTTCGTGCCGGTGCCGGAGCCGTATTTGAACAAGCGCGCTTCGCGCACCCACAGGTCCATGATGCCGCCATCGTTGACCAGATCATCTGAGACCGACTGGATAAAGCAAGCGTGCGGCTGTGGATGCTCGTAGCTGCTGGAGGATTTCGTCAGCTTGCCGGTCTTGTAGTCAACATAGTGGTGACCCTGTGCGGGGCCGTCGATGCCGTAGGCCCAGTGCAAGCCAGTGTTGAACCACTGTGGGGAGTTTGGTGCGGCGCGCTGCGTGGCGAGCATGTAGCGCATCTCATCGAAGTAGGCGCGTGCGTCGTCCTCGTCCGAGAAGTAGCCGCCTTTCCAGCCCCAGTAGGCCCAGGCGCCTGCCAGGCGGTCGAAGACCTGCTTTGCGGAGGTTTCCCCACCGAATGTTGCACCTTCCGCTGGAACTGAGCGCCACAGGAAAGATGGCACGCCCTTTTCTTTCACCTTCTTCACTTCAGATGGCACACCCGCCTTGCGGAAGTATTTCTGCGCGATGACGTCAGAGGCAACTTGGCTCCACCCTTCAGGAATTTCACAAGCGTCCAGTTTGAACACAATGGTTCCATCCGGATTCCGAATCTCGGATGTGGTCGTGTTGAATGCCAGGGATGCGTAAGCGTCCTGACCAGCGGTCGTAAAATTCCGTTCGATTTTCATCGATCTGCCCCATCTCAAATATGACCGTCGTTGCGGTCGTCGTCCGTGTGTGTGTAAGACCTTGCGGTGCAAAGCCCCCCGTTCCCTCACCAACAAGCGGGACAAAACATCCTCGTTCGCAGGCCGTGTCCTCCCTGCGTTCAACGCGTTTTTTGTGTCTTCGGCTAAGTCGCCTGTCCCCGCCCCGCTACCACATCTTGTGTGTGGTTGCCGTCAGCCCGCACAACTTGGCGTATTCAACACGATCTGGTCAACGGGTTTTTTGCCGGTGCTGGTGGATTAATTCTGTTGACGCGACGCGGAGTGATGAGTCTTTGCGAGACGCTCTGATTCATCCCCATTCCATCCCCAGGATTATGCACACCATCGCCTGTCCTTGGCGGGCCTAAGAATGCATTGAGAACGGGCGTTTATCGCAATCTGTCAGGTCTGCGTGACAGGGGCGGTGCATTGTTTCCGATGCAGTTTTAGATCGTTTCCAAAAACGAAACGGACGCCACGTCAACTTGGTGATCGGCGAAAATCCACCACCACATATTGTGGCTAAAATGCCCCAAAACGACAAACGCCCCCCCATATATGGGGAGGCGTCTTGTATCACCGAGTGGTGTGGTCGGGGCAGAGAGATTCGAACTCCCGACCCTCTGTTCCCAAAACAGATGCGCTACCAGACTGCGCTATGCCCCGACTGAGCGCTGATTTAGCGTGCGTGTTCGTTTTTGAAAACCCCCAAAGTGAGAGTTTTTGCGTTTTCAGCAGGGGTCCGCAGCCCCTTCGCCAAATGACGGATGTTGAAGCGTGTCACCTTCGGCAATCCCAAGACGCGCGGCCAGCCCGCCATTGATCTCAAGAACCGCGGTCACATCATTTCCGCCATCAATTGGCGTCTCGTCACCGGGAATCGCTTCAGGATGGATTCGCGTGATCAGCCCCGTCTCGTCCGCGAAAAGCATGTCGAGGGGGATCAGCGTGTTTCGCATCCAGAATGATGCGCGCTGCGGCGCCTCATACACGAACAACATACCCGACAGCGTCGGCATGCTTTCCACGAACATCAAACCTTGTGCCCGCTCTTGGGGTTCGTCAGCGACCTCGACCTGGAAGTTGGCTTGCCCGAAGTCACCCCGGACAGTCACCACGTCATCGCTGCAAGCAGCCTGAGCCGCACTTGCGGTCAACGTCCCCGCAAGCAGAACGGTAACATATGTTAAGGTCAGACGTTGTCCCACGTCACAACATCAATGGCCATCCGGCCACGTTCACCGTCAATCACGCGCAGGCCGATGGCCTCTCCCGCCATCAGGTTTGCAAGACCGGATCGCCGCAAAACATCGACATGAACAAAGACGTCCTGGTTATCGCCAAAGACATTTGCGAAACCGAAGCCTTTTGTCTTGTCGAACCATTTGACCCGCGAGGGCATCACTTCCATCTGTTCGATGTCGTCTGCGGAATAGTCGGCCATATCGCGCAATGGCGGGATATCTTCCGCCGTTGCGACAATATCTATGATTCGAATGGCCTGAAGACCGCGATCCGTTTGCTGGACCTCGATCTCAATACCGGCGCCATCTGCGACAGACCCTTGTCCGTAATTTCGCAGCACATTTGCGTGCAAGAGAATGTCCGCGCCACCCGCTTCGGGGACAACGAAGCCGAACCCCTTTGTCGGGTCAAACCATTTGACGTGACCCGAGATGGTCTGGGTGTTTTCCGGCTCGTGCATTTCTTACTCGTCTTATCGTTCTCTAGTCAGAGGACTGGGGGCGTATACGTTGTATAAACATGGAAACAATCCGTAACTCAACGTTAACGTCGTCATTGGAACTACTCTAGGGCTGCAAGCGTTGTATTGTCCAACTGTCATTACACGCATCCCGAGACCACTTAAAGCGATCGTGCAACCTAAAGGCGCCATCCGCCCAAAATTCGATCTCAACCGGTGCAATTTTGTAGCCACCCCAATACGGAGGCCTGTCGGGATTCGGACCTTTCATCGCGGTCACGCGGGCGACTTCTGCCATCAACGCGCCACGTGACGAAAGCGGTGTTGATTGCTTCGACGCCCACGCGCCAAGCCTACTTTGTAAGGACCTTGAGGCGTAGTATGCGTCCGACGTGGCGGCATCCACTTTCTCAACCGTCCCTCGCACACGGATCTGCCGACCGAGGGTTTTGCTGTGCAAAACGAAGGCTGCTTTTCCGCTGGCGGCGATTTCTTGCGCTTTGGCCCCTTCGTAATTCGTATAGAAAATGAAGTGGTCGTCGGTGATGTTCTTGAGCAACACCATCCGGACGTTTGGTAGCCCGTTTTTGTCGACCGTCGCCAATGCAATTGCATTCGGATCGTTCGGTTCGACCTTCGCAGCCTCGTCCAGCCACGAGCGACTGATCGCGAACGGATCGTCGCCAGCAAAAATTCCATCGCGATCTGACATGTCCGACCTGATTGTTGTCCCGGCCCAAGAGCTAGGACGGTTCAGCAAACAAGGCAAGCCGCTGCCACGACTTGCTGACGTTTCACCAATCCCCTAAACCCAAAGCGCAACACTTGGGGCAAATATTTGGGCGTGAAGGAGGCGTTGCATGAATTCCAACCTAATGCAGGGCAAGCGCGGGCTGATCATGGGGCTCGCCAATGACAAATCAATTGCATGGGGCATCGCAAAAGCCTGTGCTGACGCTGGCGCCGAACTCGCCTTCTCTTATCAAGGTGACGCGCTGCTTAAGCGCGTCGGACCGCTGGCAGAACAGGTGGGGTCCGATATCGTGCTTCCCTGCGATGTCAGTGATGAAGCCTCAATCGACGCGCTCTTTGCCGCGTTGGAGAAACGCTGGGGAACTCTCGACTTTATCGTGCATGCAATTGGCTTTTCCGACAAAGGAGAGTTGCGGGGGCGCTATGTTGATACCTCCCGACAGAACTTCCTGACGTCCATGGATATCTCGGTCTATTCGTTCACAGCCGTTGTGCAACGGGCTGAAAAAATGATGCCAGAGGGCGGATCATGCCTCACGATGTCTTACTATGGCGCAGAACGTGTGATGCCACACTATAATGTCATGGGTCTTTGCAAGGCAGCCTTGGAAGCCTCCGTCCGCTATCTCGCCGAAGATCTTGGTAAGGACGGGATCCGTGTGAACGCTATTTCTGCCGGACCGATCAAGACGCTCGCGGCCTCCGGGATTGGCGATTTCCGCTACATTTTGAAGTGGAACGAGTACAACTCTCCCCTCCGTCGCACTGTCAGTATTGAAGACGTGGGCAAGTCCGCGCTTTATCTCCTCTCCGATCTCGGTTCGGGGACGACGGGAGAGGTTCTGCATGTCGACGCCGGATACCACGTCGTCGGTATGAAAGCGGTGGACGCACCTGACATTACGAAAGAATAGCATGACCTGGGCGGCCTTTGCCTCCGTCGTTCTGATTCACCTGGCGGCTGCAGTGTCGCCGGGTCCGTCCTTTGTGGTCAGCGTCCGCACGGCAGCGAGCGAGGGGTTCGGTGTCGCCTGTGCGCTGGCACTTGGTTTTGGCCTTGGGGCCGTTCTGTGGGCGAGCGCGGCAATGGCCGGCCTGGCCGTCTTGTTTGAGCTGGTGCCAGCGCTTTTCGTGGCATTGAAGATGGTCGGCGCGGCCTTTCTACTTTTCATTGCATTTATGATGTGGCGTCACGCGCGCGCGCCACTTGATACGGCTGACATGGATGCAGCACCGCGGTCGGTGTTCAGTGCGATCCGCTTTGGCTTTCTGACCTTCGCCACCAACCCAAAGCCCGCTGTGTTCTTTGGGGCCGTCTTTGTTGGTCTCGTTCCGGTGGAAACGACGCTGGTCTGGAAGGTTGCAATTCTGGCCATGGTGTTTGTGAATGAGACACTCTGGTACATCCTTGTCGCGCGGGTCTTTTCATTGCCCAAAGCACGCGCAAGCTATGTTCGGTTGAAAACCTTAATTGACCGCGCATTTGGTACACTTATTGCCCTCTTCGGGCTGAAAATCGCACTCACCTGACGGAGAAATGCATGACTGACAGGCTCCCCCACGAAAAAGGCTTCCACATCTCGTGGGATCAGATTCACCGCGATAGCCGCGCACTGGCATGGCGGCTTGATGGGAAGGGACCGATGGATGGTGGCTGGAAAGCTGTTGTCGCCATTACACGTGGCGGCATGGCGCCTGCGATGATCGTGGCACGCGAACTCGATATCCGTACAGTGGATACGATCTCGGTGATGTCCTACCACGCAGGTGGCGGCAAAGCGGATCAGCGCCGCGAAGCACAAGTCCTCAAGGCACCGGATGCTGACGTCATGGGGGACGGAACCGGCATCCTGATCGTCGATGACCTTGTCGACAGCGGAAAGACATTGGAACTGGTGCGCAAGCAATATCCGAAAGCACATTTCGCAACTGTCTACGCAAAGCCCGCTGGAGAGCCGCAGGTCGACACCTTTATCACCGGGGTCAGTCAGGACACGTGGATTTTCTTTCCGTGGGACATGGCTCTCCAGTACGTGCAACCCTATCGCGGCGCAGACTAAGCCCCGCGGACCATTCCGAACGTCCACCGCTAGCGAATACAGTGCGGCACCGCCGCCAGATTGGATCAGTCATGGCCATCACGCGCACCTCTGCGACTTTTGCTCCTCCGGTGATGGAGGCGCGCCGCTGGCTTGACAGCGTCACGCATCCGGCAAACCGGCCGCTGATCAATGTAAGCCAGGCAGCACCGGTAGATCCGCCGCCGCGGCAAATGCTGGAGGCCATGGCCCAGATCGTCGTCGAGGATCCCGGAGCGCATTTGTACGGACCTGTTTTAGGACTGCCGGAGTTGAGAGCCGCTGTCGCAAACCATTGGTCAACGGCCTATGGCGGCGCGATCAGCGCCGATCAGGTGGCGATTACCTCTGGCTGCAATCAGGCGTTCGCCGCAACAATCGCCGCCGTTTGCACCGAAGGCGACGCGGTGATCCTGCCCGTGCCCTACTATTTCAATCATCGCATGTGGCTCGACATGGCAGGCGTTGAGACGGTTCCGCTGCCCGTTGGCAACGATATGGTCCCGACAGTTGAGGCCTGCGCAGCTCTGATCACTGACCGCACCCGCGCCATCGCACTGGTCAGTCCAAACAACCCCGCAGGCGTCGAATACCCGGCTGATACGCTCGCCGCCTTTGCAGCACTTGCCCGCAAGCATGGTCTGAAACTGATCGTCGACGAAACCTATCGCGACTTTGATAGCCGTACCGGCGCACCTCATCTGCTTTTTCAAGATGAGGATTGGGCCGAGACGCTTGTCCACCTCTATTCCTTCTCGAAGGCCTACCGCCTGACCGGGCACCGTGTTGGCGCGATTGTCGCAGATGAAGCGCTTTTGGCGGAGGTCGAGAAATTCCTCGATACGGTTGCGATTTGCCCGAACCAATTGGGGCAGCGCGCCGCGCTCTGGGGGATGGAGAACCTTGGTAATTGGCTGGCCGGTGAACGGCGCGAAATTCTGGATCGGCGGGCCGCAATTGAAGAAGGGTTTCCGCGCCTTGCTGCCAAAGGCTGGAAGCTGCTCGGGTGCGGTGCCTATTTTGCTTATATGCAGCACCCATTCGACATCCCGTCCGACGTTCTGGCGCAACAGCTTGTGGCCAAGGCAGGCGTCCTCGCCCTGCCTGGCACGATGTTCATGCCAGATGGTGATCCAGATGGCGCGCGGCAGCTCAGGATCGCCTTTGCGAATGTGGATCGGGCTGGGATTGATGCGCTTTTTGCGCGGCTCGAAAACCTCTCGCTCTGACCTTGCACGCAATCTGGTCAGCGCCTATTGAAATGCGACTCCGATAAGAGGCGCAGGGCATGGCAGAGACCAAGAAACCAAGATACGGCATGTGGGTGATTGTGGGCCTGCTTTTTGTAGGTCTGTTGGGCTTCGGCACAGGTGGCCTGTCGGGCACGGTGCGCAATGTGGGAACTGTGGGAGAGAAGTCCATTTCGGTTGCCCAATACCAGAACGCGCTCAACAGCCAGATCCAAGCCCTGCAACGGCAGGTCGGCACCCCAATCAGCTTCGTGCAGGCGCAACAGTTCGGACTTGATCGCCAGGCATTGAACCTCGTGGTCGCCGAACGCGCATTGGATAATGAAGCGGCCGAACTCGGCATCTCCGTAGGAGATGAGTACGTCCGCCAAGAGGTCTTACAGGTGCCCGGCTTTCGCGGTCTTGACGGCTCATTTGACCGTGAAACCTATCGGAACGCGCTGCAGCGCAGTGGCGTAACCGAAGCGGAGTTTGAAACCTCTATCCGCGAGGAAGTGTCGCGCAACCTGTTGCAGGGTGCGATTGTCGAAGGTGTCGGTGCACCCACCATCTATGCGGAAACGTTGGCCAAATTTATTGGCGAGACGCGCGCGATCACATGGGCGACGATCCGTCCTGAAGATCTTTCGACCGCAATTGCGGAACCGACGGATGCAGATCTGACAGCGTTCTACGAAGAAAATCCAGACCTTTTCACCGCCCCGGAAGCGCGCGAAATCAGCTATGCGTGGCTGACGCCATCCATGATCCAGGACGAAGTGGTGGTGGACGAAACGGCGATCCGAGAGCTTTATGACGACCGCATCACTGAATTCATGCGCCCGGAGCGTCGTCTGGTCGAACGTATCGTTTACCCTGACACCAGCGAGGTTGAAGCAGCACTTGCGCGTCTCAACGACGGTTCCGCGACATTTGAAGATCTGGTGGCGGATCGCGGGCTTGAGCTTGCGGACGTCGACATGGGTGACGTCGATCAATCTGCTTTGGGCGATGCGGGCGAAGCCGTCTTTGCAGCTGATGCCGGCGATGTGGTCGGACCTTTCGAAACGGCTTTCGGCCCTGCGCTGTTCCGCATGAACGCGATCCTTGCGGCGGATGAGACGACATTTGAAGAAGCCGCACCCGGCCTCCGCGAAGAGTTGTCAGCCGCGCGTGCGGTCCGGATCATCGATACGGCACGCGAAGGGATGACGGACCTTCTTGCCGGAGGCGCGGCCCTGTCTGATCTTGTTGAGCAGACGGAGATGGAAGCTGGCAGCATCAGTTGGACGCAGGACAGCAGTGAAGGCATTGCCGCCTATGAAGCGTTCCGCGCGGCTGCGGCCTCGGTCCAAGAAGGTGACTTTGCCGAGATTATAGAGCTTGCTGATGGCGGCATTTTTGCGCTGCAGCTTGATGCGATCACGCCACCCACATTGCGTCCGTTTGAAGAAGTGCGCGATGAAGTCGCTGCAGCTTGGACCTCCGCCGAAACACAGAAAGCCGTCATGGCAGAGGCACAATCTGCCGCTGATGCCCTTGACGCGACCACGGGCTTTGAGACGCAAGGGTTGCTCGGCTTGAGCGAGACGAACCTCACACGTCGCAGTTTCGTTGACGGCACGCCGCCCGGGTTCATACAGCGCGTCTTCGCGTTGGAAGACGGAGAGATCACGACCATCGACGCAGAAACTTTTGGCATCGTCTTGCGTGTTGACGACATCACAATCCCATCTCCGGAGGATGAAGCGATTGCTGCCGATTATGAAGCCGTCGCACAAACCGCAACGCTGGGCATCGCGCAAGACATCTTTGACGTCTACAACAACGCACTCCAGCGCGACACCGACGTCTCGATCAACCAGCAGGCGCTGACTGCCATCCACTCTGCGTTCCAATAGAACGGACCTTCCTTTATGGCCCTCCTGCCCGACTTTGACAGTTTCGCCCACGCTTATGAGGCAGGCGAGAACCAGGTGGTCTACACGCGCCTTGCCGCCGATCTGGATACGCCCGTATCGCTGATGCTAAAGCTGAACGGCGCGGGAAAAAACGCGTTCATGCTCGAAAGCGTGACCGGCGGCGAAGTGCGCGGCCGCTATTCGATCATTGGCATGAACCCCGACCTGATATGGGAATGTCGCGGCACCGAAAGCCGCGTGAACCGCAGCGCGCGATTTGATGAAACCGCGTTTGTGGCGTGTGATGACGATCCCCTGACTGCGCTACGCCAACTGATAGACGAAAGTCGGATTGATCTGCCTGCCGACCTGCCCGGCGCCGCTGCGGGTCTCTTCGGGTTTCTTGGATATGACATGATCCGACTGGTCGAACGTCTGCCCAATGTGAACCCCGACCCACTTGGACTGCCAGATGCCGTTATGCTGCGCCCGTCTGTGGTTGCGATCCTTGATGGCGTCAAAAGCGATGTGATCTTAGTGGCCCCTGCCTGGGCCGACAGCGGTTTGTCTGCCAAGGCAGCCTATGCGCAAGCGGCGGAGCGGGTGATGGATGCCGAACGGGCGCTAGAACGCCCTGCGACCGTGGAGAGCCGACACTTGGCGGATCCGAGCCCGGTTGCGCCACCGGAGTCTAACTTTAGCCACGCAGGCTATCTGGAGGCCGTTGAGAAGGCCAAAGAGTACATTCGCGCAGGCGATATCTTTCAGGTCGTACCGGCACAGCGCTGGACGCAAGAGTTTCGAGAGCCACCTTTCGCACTCTACCGGTCTTTGCGCCGGACGAACCCGTCGCCCTACATGTTCTACTTTAATTTCGGCGGCTATCAGGTTGTTGGCGCAAGCCCCGAGATCCTCGTGCAGGTTCTTGGTTCCAAAGTCACGATCCGCCCAATTGCTGGCACCCGTCCCCGTGGGGCGACGCCAGAAGAGGATAAGGCGAACGAAGCCGACCTCCTTGCCGACAAGAAAGAGCTGGCTGAGCATTTGATGCTGCTTGACCTTGGTCGCAATGATACCGCGAAGGTCACCAAAGTCGGCACGATGCACCCGACAGAGCAGTTCGTGGTCGAATACTACAGCCATGTGATGCACATCGTCTCCAACGTCGTGGGCGAACTTGCTGACGATCAAGACGCGCTCTCTGCCTTCTTCGCAGGCATGCCCGCTGGCACGGTGTCCGGGGCGCCGAAGGTGCGCGCGATGGAAATCATTGATGAGTTGGAGCCCGAGAAGCGGGGCGTCTACGGCGGTGGCTGTGGCTATTTCAGCGCCAATGGCGACATGGATATGTGTATCGCGCTTCGGACCGCCATCGTGCAGGATCAAAAGCTCTACATTCAGGCTGGTGGCGGCGTCGTTTACGACAGCGACCCGGAAATGGAGTACCAGGAAACCGTTCACAAATCGAACGCGATCCGCAAAGCAGCCGCTGATGCGGCCATGTTTACGGGGCGGTCAAACCGTTAGTTGTCGTTCAGGATTACCGACACCGGTTGCATCGCCACTTGCTGCGCACGTGATCCGGTTGCCCAGTCGGTCAGCGCCGCGACCGTCTGATCCCGCACCTGCCCCAGCAAGATAACGCCGGATTCCTGACGGGCGCGGAAAGCAGCCTGGTCGAGGAAGCGTGCAATCACGCGGGCATCTTGATTTTCCGCGTCAAGCTCTCGGTAGATCACCCCCGCCGGAACGCCATTTTCAGACGCAACCCGCTGGGCTGAATTTAAACCCCGGGGCACCGTGATCAGACCGCGGCCATCTTCGGCCAAGGCGGCCACAGTCTCACGAATAACCTCTGTATCTGCCTGGGTTTCGCCGCCCGCATCGAGCACGGCAACCGTCTCGGACAAGCTCCCAAGCGCCGCCTCAAAGAAGATCGCAACGTCGGACGGCGTGGCCGATGGCGGCAGTTTCGCGATGAAGCCGACTTCAATCCCAGCCGAGCGATAAGCGTTCATCTTTTCCGTCGCATCCGCGGCGGATGGGTCGAGCATGACAGAGACCGGAAAGCCGACATTCGCAACAGCATTCACCGCATTCGGCAGACTGCCGTCATCGACAAGGATGACCGACAGCTCAGGCAAATCATTGGGGTTTTCCCCTGGAACACCGTAACGCACAATCGCGGGCGTTCCTTTCGGGAAGCTTTCCGGATCCGGCGCAGGCTCTGCTGTTTCAAGTTGGCCCGTGTCTGCGTCCGCACCAAAGCGGTTGACCTTCACTGCATTGCTCCCGCCCGGCAGGACGCTGACGGTCGGCGTTGATGTATCCTCGACCACTACAACCTCAGGCGCGTCTTCGACGACGATGACCGTGTCCTCACCGATTGGGCCGGTCGCGACCTCTGTTTCAGGCGCTGGTGGCGCGGTATCTGCGTCAGGTGTTGCATCGCTGACTTCTGGCGCGGCAGGTGCTTCCGGCGCAGATGGGGCTGCAAGTGTGTCGTCAGTGGCGAGATCTACCTCAGGCGAAACGCCATCATCGACTGGCGCATCGCCCACGACAGGGGCATCAGTCGATAGGTCCGGCGCGCGGCCAAGCGGATCAGACGTGTCAGCATCCGCAAGATCAAGCGAGTCTGTTCCCGGAACCGAAGGCGCTTCCGACTGCGGGTTCGGCAAAACGGGGGTGTCGCCGCCACCCGTAATGACACCGCTGCTGTCCGCCACCTCTGGTGTTTCGATCGCGTCGGTCGCTGCAACGTCTGGCTGTTCTGCTGGGGCGGTCTCTGGCGTTGGCGCGGTTGTGACATCGTCGTCGACGTTCGAAACGGCAGCCGGTGCCTCAACAGTTTCGGGCGCGGCTTCAACCGACGATACTGTTTCGGGCGCAAGCGTTTCTTCCGGCGCAGATGGTGTCACCACAGCGTCAGCAATATCGGATGGCTGGCTTTCCACCTCCGGATCTTGATCATCCGCAGGTGCAGGTGGTGTCTCATCTTCAACTACCACCGGCGCAGCCTCTGTTTCAGGGGCAGTGACGGCCTCTGGTTGTTGATCGACCTCTACGGCTGTCTCTGCCGACGGAGTCTCGGGTGCCGCACCTTCCTCTGGTTCGGTGACATCCGGCACGGCAGCTTCGGCTACAGGCGCTTCGGAGCCGTCGGAGTCTGGCAAAGGCAGCGCGTTCTCAGCTAAGCCTGCAGCGTCGTCCCGACCTGCCGGTGGATTGACCAAAGAGACGCCAGCCACAGCTGCGCCGCCCACGACGAGACCCCAAAATGTCCCACCCAAAATTCCACGCACGATCTCACCTCTACGGTCTGCTCGTCAGGGTGCCTCTGCCACAGCCCTGCTCCTTGGTCCCAGTGTCCCGGAGTGCTTGACGCCACCCCGGCTCTCGGCTCTTTATGGCGCAAGTATATCGCGCTCTGCCTGTAAGGCGGTAGCCCCAAATCTGCGAAAGCTGCGCAAAATGCTGCTCCTGATAGATAATTACGACAGTTTTACCTACAATCTGGTGCATTACCTTGGCGAATTAGGCGCTGAAGTTGTGGTCAAACGCAATGATGCCCTCGACGTGCAAGAGGCGATGGCCATGCGCCCAGAGGCGATCTTGCTATCCCCCGGCCCCTGCGATCCGGCTCAAGCAGGCATTTGCCTGGCGTTGACCGCTGCCGCGGCAGAGACACGCACCCCGCTTATGGGCGTCTGCCTTGGTCACCAGACAATCGGTGAAGCCTTTGGTGGCAAAGTTGTCCGGTGCCACGAAATCGTTCACGGCAAAATGGGGACGATGCATCACACCGGCAAAAGTGTTTTTGAAGGCTTGCCGTCGCCCTTTGAGGCGACGCGCTATCACTCACTTGTTGTTGAGCGGGACAGCTTGCCGGATACCCTCGAAATCACTGCAGAGCTTGAAGACGGGACGATTATGGGCCTGATGCACAAGGAACTGCCTATCCACGGCGTACAGTTTCATCCTGAATCAATTGCGTCGGAACACGGCCACGCACTTTTGAAAAATTTCCTGAAGACCATGAAAGTCCCGGCATGAGCGACGCAATGAAACCTTTGATCTTTGCGGCAAGCGAAGGTCCGTTGTCCCGCACGCAGGCGGAAGAGGCGTTCAACATTCTGTTTCGTGGCGAAGCAACACCGGCGCAAGTTGGCGGATTTCTAATGGCGATGCGTGCGCGTGGTGAATCTGTTGCAGAATATGCGGCTGCTGCGCTTGTGATGCGGCAACACTGTGTGCCAATGAAGGCCCCCGCTGGTGCAATGGACATCGTTGGGACGGGTGGCGACGGGATGAACACGCTCAACATTTCCACCGCCACGGCCTTTGTGGTCGCCGGTGCAGGCGTGCCTGTCGCGAAACACGGCAACAAGAACCTGTCCTCAAAGTCTGGCACCGCGGATGTGCAGTCTGCCATGGGCATCAATGTGATGGCCGGACCAGAGGTCATGCAGCAGGCGATGGATGAAGCGGGCATGTGTTTCATGATGGCGCCATTGCATCATCCGGCGATGAAACACGTTGGCCCGGTGCGTGTGGAACTTGGATCAAAAACGATCTTCAACATATTGGGGCCACTCACAAACCCTGCCGGGGTGAAGTTCCAGCTGACGGGTGCTTTCGCCCCGGACTTGATCTTTCCAATGGCGGAAACGCTGCGTGATCTCGGAACCGAAGCCGCATGGCTCGTTCACGGGTCTGATGGCACCGACGAGATTTCCATTTCGGGTACCACCGCCGTTGCGGCACTTGCCGACGGCAAGATCACGTCCAAAGAGATCCACCCGGAGGATGCCGGCCTTCCCGTTCATCCGTTCAGGGACATTCTTGGTGGATCGCCCGAAGAGAACGCCACCGCTTTTCACGCCCTGCTTGACGGAGAAGCAGGCGCGTACCGTGATGCTGTCATTCTGAACGCCGCAGCGGCGCTGCACGTCGCTGGAAAAGTGTCCGACCTGAAGGGTGGTGCGACGCTTGCGGCGGAAAGCATCGATAGCGGCAAGGCAAAAGCAAAGGTCGATGCATTGGCCCGTATCACATCTGCCGCCTGATGTTTCAGACCGACGGCTTGGGTGACTGGGGCACTCTGCCATTCTTCAAAGACGATCTTCCAAGGATCGCTGCGCAGATCGGTGGGACGCCAGTGCTGCCACCGCCTACGCGCACTTTTGCCGCGCTTGAGCGGGTTCAACCGGACGACACAAAGGTCGTCATCCTCGGTCAGGATCCATACCACACACCGGGAAAAGCGGATGGCCTCGCGTTTTCCATTCACGAAAACTTCGGTGGCAGATTGGACAGCCTCGGCAATATTTTCAAAGAGATAGAGGACGATCTTGGCGTCACACGGACCAAGACCAGCCTTGATGACTGGGCGGATCAAGGCGTGCTATTGCTGAACACCGCTCTGACGGTCCCGCCGGGCAAGCCCAAGGCGCATGCAAAACTTGGGTGGTCCGTACTCGTGCAACAAGTTCTTCAGCGGTTAAACGCGCAACCCTGCGCCTTCATCCTTTGGGGCGGACCGGCGCAGGCCTATGCGGCGCATATATCGGATGAGGCCTTCACGGTGATGTCCGCGCATCCATCCCCGCTCTCCGCTTACCGCGGGTTTTTCGGCTCTCGCCCATTTTCAAAGGTCAACCAGTGGCTTAAAGACCAAGGGCAGACACCAATTCACTGGGGCGATCCCGCATGAGCGCTACAATCCTCGACAAGATCAAAGCCTATAAGCTGGAGCACGTCGCTGCCTGCAAGGCCGCGGTTCCACTCGCTGAGGTGGAGGCCCGCGCCAACGACGCTCCACCACCGCGCGGCTTTGCGGATCGGTTGATTGAGGCAACAAAGAACGGTTACGGCCTGATTGCGGAGATCAAGAAAGCAAGCCCGTCTAAAGGTTTGATCCGGCCCGATTTCGATCCGCCAGCATTGGCTGAGGCCTACGCAGCGGGCGGCGCAACATGTCTTTCGGTCCTCACCGACGCGCCTTCATTTCAGGGCGACGACAGCTTCCTGACAGCAGCGCGAAGTGCCGTGGACCTTCCGGCGCTGCGCAAGGACTTCATGTATGACACCTATCAGGTCGCGGAAGCGCGCGCCCTGCATGCGGATTGTATTCTGATCATCATGGCAAGCGTGTCCGATGCCCAGGCACAGGAACTGGAAGAGGCCGCGATCGAATGGGGCATGGATGCCCTAATCGAGGTGCATGACGAGGCGGAGCTTGAACGCGCGACCCACCTAAAATCGCCGTTGCTGGGCATCAACAACCGAAATCTGAACACCTTTGAGGTCACGTTGGATACGACGCGCAAACTTTCCAAGCTGGTCCCGGAGGATCGCACCATCGTTGCAGAAAGCGGGTTGTCGTCGCCAGACGACCTTGCCGACCTCGCACGGTATGGTGCACGCACGTTCCTGATCGGCGAAAGTCTGATGCGGCACGACGATGTGACAGCGGCGACGCGCGCTATTCTTGCCAACCCACATAGTTCGGTCGGGGCTTGATGTCCGGGCTGAGCCACTTTGACGCCGATGGTCAGGCCCATATGGTCGATGTGTCGGATAAGGCCGTCACGGACCGTATCGCTGTCGCCGAAAGCTGGATCAAGATGACGGCGGAAACGCTTGAAATCATTCAATCCGGCACGGCCAAGAAGGGCGATGTTCTTGGCATCGCGCGCCTTGCCGGGATCATGGCCGCGAAGAAGACATCGGACCTCATCCCTCTCTGTCACCCGCTTCCGATCACGAAAGTCGCCGTTGAACTGACACCTGACACCGCGCTGCCCGGCGTGCGCATTTCAGCGACGGTGAAAACCACAGGTCAGACCGGCGTGGAAATGGAAGCGCTGACAGCCGCCAGCGCAGCCGCCCTGACAGTCTACGACATGGTGAAGGCCGTCCAAAAGAACATGGAAATTGGCGGTGTCAAAGTCACGCTCAAGGACGGTGGGAAATCGGGCCGGTTTGAGAACCCATGATTTCTGTCGCTGAGGCACAGGCGCTTTGCCTCGACCCGCTTGGCCGTTTGGGCACCGAACAGGTCGCCTTGGCCGATGCATCAGGCCGCACCTTGGCCACCACCGCGCATGCGCATCGTCCACAACCGCCCTTCGCCGCTTCCGCGATGGATGGCTACGCAGTGATCGACACCCACGCCGCGCCCGGTGCGACATACACGGTTGTTGGTGAAGCTGCGGCAGGACATGCCTGGAACGGCACCCTCGCGGACGGAGACGCACTGCGGATTTTTACGGGTGCGCCGATCCCCGCTGGCGCAACACGGGTGATCATTCAGGAGGATGTCGATCGGGATGGTGAGACCATCACGCTCAAAGACAACCTCGACACCAAGTCCTATATTCGACCCGCAGGTGCGGATTTTCCCGCTGATTTTAACTTGACTGCCCCACGGGTCCTCCGTCCGTCCGACCTTGCTTTGCTGGCGGCCATGAATGTCGCGGAGATTGAGGTCGCGCGAAAACCGCATGTTGCCTTGATTGCGACAGGGGACGAGTTGGTGATGCCCGGCGGTGACCCGCGCCCGGATCAGATTATCGCCTCGAATATCTTTGGCTTGAAAGCATTAATCGAAAGGACTGGTGGCACGGCAGACATCCTGCCTATTGCAAAGGACACTGCGCCGGCGCTCCGCGCCGTTCTGGAACAAGCCGTCTCTGCCGATCTCATCGTCACAATTGGCGGCGCCTCGGTCGGGGACCATGATCTGGTAGGGCAAGTGGCGCAGGACTTTGGCTTGGATCGCGCGTTTTACAAGATCGCGATGCGCCCGGGAAAACCGCTGATGTCCGGAAGGCTCCATGGCAAACCATTTCTCGGGCTGCCGGGAAACCCGGTGTCTGCGATGGTTTGTGGGCATTTGTTCCTTCTTCCGATGCTGCGCAAACTGCTTGGTCAGTTGGACGTTCTTCCACAACCTGTGCCCGTCACGCTCGCAAAAGACATCGCGGCAAACGGCCCGCGCGAACACTATATGCGCGCGACGATGGTCGACGGGCCGGAGGGACGTCTGATCACGGCAGCCGAACGTCAAGACAGTGCTTTGCTGACAGTACTTGCGCAGGCCAATGCTCTGCTGATCCGCCCCGTGCGCGACCCGGCAAGACAGGCTGGCGAGACCATGAAGGCGCTACCACTATAGCGCGAGCAGTTGACACAAAACAAGAACATTGATAGAACACACCCCAAACAGGCCGGCAACATGTCCGGAACATCATAGGGGTTGCAATGCTCACGAAGAAACAACTCGACCTTCTCGAATTCATCCACGTTAGACTGCAGCGCGATGGCGTGCCGCCGTCGTTTGACGAAATGAAAGAGGCGCTGGATCTGCGCTCCAAATCCGGCATTCACCGTCTGATCACCGCTTTGGAAGAGCGTGGGTTTATCCGCCGGATGGCACACCGCGCGCGTGCGCTTGAGATCGTGAAACTGCCAGAGGCGTTGGCCCAAAAGCTTGAAGCCAAAGCGACTGGTTTCAAACCGCGCGTGATCGACGGCGACAAGCCTGATCAGCCCCCCGCATCAGCGATCCCAATAGAAAGCGTCGGCGCGCTGGAATTGCCTGTCATGGGTCGGATCGCAGCGGGTGTGCCAATCTCTGCAATTTCAGAGGTCTCTCACAATGTCGCGGTGCCCCAGTCGATGATCGGCAATGGGGACCATTACGCGCTTGAGGTCAAAGGCGACTCGATGATTGAGGCGGGTATCAATGACGGTGACGTGGTGATTATTCGTGAGACTTCGACAGCAGACAACGGCGACATTGTCGTCGCATTGATCGATGGTCAGGAAGCGACCCTGAAGAAGTTCAGGCGCAGCAATGGCGCAATCGCGCTGGAAGCGGCCAATCCCGCTTATGAAACGCGCCTCTTCCGTGACGATCAAGTGAAGGTACAAGGCCGTTTGGTCGGGTTGATCCGAACCTACAATTGAGGGCGCGCGCCCACTTCTGCGACGACCGACTTGCCCGCAAGATGGTCGTGCAAAGCTTCCATTATCTTTGCCTCTGGCTCGCGGTTCCACGGACGGTTGCCGATCACGTCTCGCGCTGATGTCAGATCAACCGCGCCGTCTGGACCGACTTTCAGCGCCAGCGCACCCGTCGCACGCAGCAGATCCCGATCTATGATGAGGCACGGATAGGCCGTCTCGACGCTCTGATTGCTGATAAGAATATCCGCACCGTCACATCCGGTCAGATCTGCCAATGCAGTTTTACCCGAAACCTGCACCACGCTGAGATCATGCAACACGACCTGAGAAACCCGACCGTAACGTTGCAGTCCGCCGCGCTCGGCGGCCTCCGCTTGGTCAACCGGCGCACCATCGTTTTCCAACCAGACACGCGCGGCAAACCCGTCGCCTTTTGGGCGGTTCAGAGCCCTGCCCGTCTCCGTCATCACCCCGATCAGACCACCGCTGTCAGCAATCAAGATCGCAGGTCGCTCTGCCGCAAGCCATTGGCTGAAACCCATGACGATGATCGGCACACCCACAAAACGCAGCCGTCCTTGCCATAGAATGCCGCAAAGAGCGCCGCAGGCGATCCACGTCAGGACGGCCGTGTCCGGCGTGGGCACATGGCCGAGAGAGCCGGGAAAGGCGGCCACCGTCCGCGCTACCCACAAGATCCAATCAAGGCCCCACCCCATCACGGCCAACCCAACCCAGGCGAGTCCAAACGGCGCAAGGCAGCCTGCCACAACAGCCGCGGGCATGACCACGGTGCCCATAGCCGGGACGCTTAGCAAGTTGGCAACCAATCCGTAGTGGGCAAACTGATTGAAGTGGAACGCCGCGATGGGGGCCGTTGCAAGACCAGCGATGAACGACGCGATGAAAAGCGAATAGACGCCCTGGAACCACTTTGGAATGTAATCGTGGCGCCAATGGCGGATCCACTGGAAAACCGCGACCAAAGCGGTTGTCGCCGCGAAAGACATCTGGAAGCCCGGACCCAGAAGGGCTTCGGGCTGCACAATAAGTATTATCGTCGCCGCAATTGCCACCGCGCGCAGCGTGAGGGCCGGTCGGTCGCATATGATGGCGATCAACATCACGGCGACCATGACAAAAGCGCGCTCCGTTGCGACATTGCCGCCGGACAGCAAAAGATACCCTGCCGCAACAAGCAAGGCACCCGCAGCCGCCATCTTTTTCACGGGCAGTCGCAACCCAAGCGCCGGCAGACACATCATCACCGTACGCAACGTGCTGAAGACAAACGCAGTCAGCAGTCCCATATGCAGACCCGAGATTGCGAGCAGATGTGCCAAGTTTGTCGCGCGTAGGTCGGCTAAGGTATCCTGCCCGATTGCAGACCGGTCCCCTGTGGTGACTGCGGCGGCCACAGCACCCGTGTCCCCCGGCAAAGCCACTTGAACCGCGGAAGACAGGCGCATCCGGATCCCGAAGATCCACGTGGGCCAATCGGCGGCAGTCGCTGGCGCGGATCGCAACAACGGGTTTCGCGTGTATCCAACAGCGCCAATCTGCAGAAACCAGGCGTGGCGTTGAAAGTCGAAACCACCCGGTTCCGCCGGACCGGACGGCGGTGACAGATGCCCGGTTGTCATGACCCTCTGGCCCGGTTTGATGGGAAAATGCGAGGGTTCACCATGGAGAGCGATGCGGACCCGGTGTGGTGTCGCGTCAGGCGCGACACCGTCCAGCCTGATATCCGCCAAGGTCAGTCGCGGCGCATCACTGAAAGACCGGTCCATGCCGACAATCCGCCCCTCTATCGGACCGTAGTAGCGAAAATCCAGCACCGGGCCCGTGACATGTGCCGTCCGTTGGGCCGCAATCAGCACACCACCTGCAACAAGCGCCAGCACAAGCGCCATGGGCTGTCCAGCGGTTGGGAGGAACCTGCACGCAACAAATGACATAGCGGAAACTAACGCGACTATCGTCAGCTGCGCGGACGCTGGTTCAAATCGCAACGAAAAGTAGATCCCGATACCGATTGCGAGGCAAACCGGCACCCAACCAATCATATGGCCCCTCTGCGCCAGGATCGTGTCGGCCATGGGCTGGATCAGACGCACTTGTTCTTCGCCTCACGCTTGCGTAGACCGCAGTTTCAGCACGAGCATGCTGCAATCTTGGTGAAGGAAAGGTTAAATTTGATGTCTGACACGCCGGTTGTGACCCGTTTTGCCCCTTCACCAACGGGGTCTCTGCATATCGGCGGCGCGCGGACCGCGCTTTTCAACTGGCTTTATGCACGCGGCCGAGGCGGCAAGTTTTTGTTGCGTATTGAGGATACAGACAAGGCGCGCTCAACCCCTGAAAACACCCAAAAGATCCTCGACGGGCTGACCTGGCTTGGGTTGGATTGGGATGGTGACCCGATCAGCCAGGCATCTCGCGCGGACCGACATGTGGAAGTCGCCAATCAGATGCTCGCCGATGGCACGGCCTTCAAATGCTTTGCGACACAGGACGAGATTGAAGCGTTCCGCGAAGCGGCGCGTGCCAACAAAACCTCAACGCTCTTTCGGTCACCGTGGCGCGATGTACCGGAAAGCAAGCATCCGGATGCGCCCTACGTGATCCGCGTGAAAGCGCCGCGGGACGGCAGCACGACACTCACCGATGCTGTGCAGGGTGACGTTACCTGGTCAAATGATCAGCTCGACGACATGATCATCCTGCGCTCTGACGGCTCCCCCGTATATATGCTCGCGGTTGTGGTGGATGACCACGATATGGGGGTCACACATGTGATCCGTGGGGACGATCACCTGGCGAATGCGTTCCGCCAAAACATGATCTACGACGCTATGGGATGGGACAAACCTGTTCTGGCGCATATCCCACTGATCTATGGACCTGACGGCAAGAAAATGTCCAAGCGCCACGGTGCCACCGGCGCGGCAGAATACCAGGCAATGGGATATCCAGCGGCGGGTATGCGGAACTATCTTGCTAAGCTCGGCTGGAGCC
This sequence comes from Paracoccaceae bacterium, assembly GCA_020628545.1. Lineage (GTDB taxonomy): Bacteria > Pseudomonadota > Alphaproteobacteria > Rhodobacterales > Rhodobacteraceae > Yoonia. The sequence goes on from JAHDEX010000050.1 coordinate 23,306, forward strand.
ACGGCGACGACGAGTTTTTCACGGACGCACAGGCGCAGGAATGGTTCGACCTTGATGGAATTGGCAAAGCGCCTGCGAGATTTGACTTCAAGAAGCTTGATCACATCTGCGGACAGCATATCGCTGCGGCAGATGATGCTGCACTGCTGCGTGAGATCGAGGACTTTCTTGACGTTACAGGTGCGGCAGACCTGACGAAACGCCAACGTGATGGCTTGTTACAGGCCATGTACTGCTTGAAGGAACGCGCAAAGACAATCCCGGAACTTCTTGAAAAAGCGCACTTTGTTCTGACGGAGAGACCCATTTCGCCGGATGAGAAAGCGGCGAAAAGCCTTGACGATGTACACAAAGGTATACTGCGAGAATTGACGCCGCAGTTGCAAAGTGTTAGCTGGTCCCGTGACACCTTGGAGGGTGCTGTATCAGCGGTCGCAGCGGCCAATGATACCAAACTGGGCAAGCTCGCCGGGCCACTCCGTGCGGTGTTGGCCGGACGGTCGGTCTCTCCAAGTGTGTTTGACATGATGCTAGTGCTAGGTCGTGAAGAGACCTTGGCGCGTCTGGAGGACGCAACAAGGTAAACGAATTCGTTACGTTCAAACGATAACGGACATGCGACCTACCGGCAAAGACGCCTCGCGTGCCTTCTGGTGTGCGACATTGACGAGGGAATACGCATGGCCGAAACCAACAAAACCGCGACATTGACGATTGATGGGCAATCTTATGAGTTGCCAATCCTTTCTCCCACTGCCGGCCCTGACGTGATCGACATCCGCAAGCTTTACGCGCAAGCGGGTGTTTTTACATATGACCCTGGGTTCACAAGCACCGCATCGACGGATTCGACGATCACTTTCATTGATGGCGGTAAAGGTGAGCTGCTGCATCGCGGCTATCCAATTGACCAGTTGGCGGGCCAGTCCAACTATCTTGAAGTGTGCTACGCACTGCTCTACGGCGATCTGCCATCTAAAGCGCAGATGGACGACTTTGAAGCGCGTGTGACAAATCACACGATGCTGCACGAGCAGATGGTGAACTTCTTCCGCGGTTTCCGCCGTGATGCACACCCGATGGCAATCATGGTCGGCGTGGTTGGTGCAATGTCCGCATTCTACCACGACTCAACCGACATTTCGGACCCATGGCAGCGCGAGGTCGCGTCCATCCGCCTGATCGCGAAGATGCCGACAATTGCGGCTTGGGCCTATAAGTATTCAATCGGTCAGCCTTTCGTTTACCCACGAAATGACCTCGACTACGCGTCAAACTTCTTGCGGATGTGCTTCAGCGTGCCTGCGGAAGACTATGTGCCAGATCCGATCCTGTCGAAAGCGATGGACCGTATCTTCACGCTGCACGCGGATCATGAGCAGAACGCATCCACCTCGACAGTGCGTCTGGCGTCATCCTCTGGCGCCAACCCTTTTGCATGTATCGCGGCCGGTATCGCGTGCCTGTGGGGGCCCGCTCACGGTGGGGCGAACCAGGCCTGCCTCGAAATGCTGCGCGAGATTGGCACTGTCGATCGTATTCCGGAATTCATCGCCCGCGCCAAAGACAAGGAAGACCCGTTCCGCCTGATGGGCTTCGGTCACCGCGTCTATAAGAACTTCGACCCACGTGCGAAGGTGATGAAGCAAAGTGCGGACGAAGTTCTTGATCTGCTAGGTGTCGAGAACAATCCGGTGCTGCAGGTTGCAAAGGAACTGGAGAAGGCCGCACTTGCCGATCCGTATTTCGCGGACAAAAAACTTTTCCCGAACGTCGATTTCTACTCCGGCATCATCCTCGAAGCGATGGGCTTCCCAACGTCGATGTTCACGCCAATTTTTGCATTGTCGCGGACGGTTGGCTGGATCTCTCAGTGGAAAGAGCAGTTGGACGATCCACAGCTGAAGATCGGACGCCCGCGTCAGTTGTACAAAGGCGAAACGCTGCGCGACTACGTCCCGATCGACAAACGCTAAGCCAAACCATCAATCGCAAAAAGCCACCGTCTCCGGTGGCTTTTTTCTTGCCCTGCCAATGCGATGAAAACTGCACGAGCGTTGATTCAGATTGTCAACAATATGTCCGGAAACGGACTGTTGCGACTAGACGCAGGTGCAGTTCGTAGCGGAACAAGGCGTTTCCGCCGCAAAATAGTTGTGCGATTCCAGCAACCTCTACCTCAAGTTGTCAATTCACATCGCGTTGACGTTTCTGTGACACGTTCTGTCCATGGTGGGAGTGGCTTTCGGCCCCATCACTGCCGCAATCTCTCGCGATTTGATCAGCACACAAAACATCTCAACAACAGGACACTCCATGAGTTTGACAACAGCAACCTCCATGACCTTCACAATCGAAGGTGATGTCAATGTGAGTATAACGATTACAGAAGTCGACGGCGCCTTGCAGTTCGACGTCACAGTTTTGGATGACACTGGCAGCATTGGGGATCTCAATGCACTTTTCTTTGACCTTGCGGACGACAGCCTGACCGAAGGTTTGATCATCACTGGCGAGGACGTGACCGGCACGCAATTGAAGGTCGACGGCGTAACCAAGGTTGACAACTACACCAACATGAATGGTGAGGTGGTCAAAGACCTTGGCAAGTTCGACGGGGGCGTCCAATTCGGTACATCCGGCATGGCTGAGGACGATATCCGCAGCACCAGCTTTACTATATCCCATGAGACTGCGGAATTGAGCCTTGCAGACTTCGCCTTGCAGGACTTCGGGATTCGCCTGACATCCGTGGGAGAAGAAGGTGGCGCACGCGAGGATTCGTTGAAGCTCGGCGGCACGGCATCGGACGTCCCGGATGACCCGACTGGTCCGACGGAGGCTGCGATCAACGACATCATGACCGTTGATGAGACCGCTGCGTTTGGGCGCGGCGACACATTCGACTTCCTCGATTCCGGCGCAAGTTCCATTCTTGCAAACGATCTTGGCGATTGTGATGAGCCCTACTCCGGCGTAGTCACAAGTATGAATGGTATTTCGGTGGACCCAACCAGTACCGAAGCCACGCCGATCTTTGTTCAGGGCAGCAACGGTGGCACGCTGATGATCACTGCCGATGGATCGATCAACTTCTCTGCGACCAATATTGATGGATCCGGAAACCCGTTTGAGAGCCTGAACGACGGCGAAAGCATGAGCACCTTTTTCGATTACACGCTTGAAGGTGGCTCAACCGCGACCCTCGAAGTCGTCGTCAATGGCATCGGCGACGGTGGTGGTGGCGGCGGTGGCGGCGACGACTTGCTGATCTAATGCCACTACGTTGACGCGCTGCCGTGGCTCTCAGGTTCGCCTGACGGTCGCAGGCGCTGCACCAAAACACGGCCCGTTTCGATAACGCCCTTCAGTCGTTCTTCGAGGCGGGCCATTTCAGCCATAGCGCCCTTCAGATCTTCGGATTCGTCCCCAAGCTCGGCCAACTCGCCGTACATCTTTTCGGACGTCGCGATCTGGCTTTCTGCACAGGTCACAACACTGCGCAAGGCATCCAGAAGCTCACTCGCCTGTTCGGACCCGTTTGCATTTGCCAGTTGCTTGTCGAGGTCAGCGACGGATCGTTTCACCGCATCAAACCAATCGTGCGACAGCCGGGGCTCACGTTTCGCGCTCAGCATGGCGCCGCGTTCCAGTGCACGTGTGTTGGACACAACGCTATCAATCCGACCGCGCAATTCGCCCTGCACCTGAACAATATCGTCGTTGACGGACACCACTTGCCGTAGCACCGCGTCCAGTTCCGACACCACGCCGCTGATCCGATCGAGAAACACGTTAAGGTCTCGGGCGAGGACGCCAAATTCGTCTGCCGTCCTGATTTCTGCCCGCTGGTCGAGGTTTGTGTAGGCCTTGGACAAGCCGCTCACGACCGCCCGGAGGCGCAACAGCGGCTCCATGCGCGCCCGCAGGATAAGAAACAGCAGGAAAGAGTGCAAGACGATCTTACCAACCGCCAAACCAAGCGTCAGCCGCACGTCCTCCCACCAAAGCGCGAAGTCCCGGTCAAGGTAATTGCGGACGACAACATAGCCCAATTCATCCCCGACAGATGCGCTCGTGTGGCAATTGAGACAGAAACTGCTCGCCTCTATGGAGACACGCGCCGCCTTGTGCTCCCCGTCTGTCATATTGATCACGGGGATGCCTTGCGGGGTAAATCCGAAGCTTTGTGAGATCGCTGCAACCGTTTTGTCCGATGGGACGATTGCGATCTCGTACCCGAGGTCCTGCCAATTCTGGTTCAAGATTGGGTAGATTGTCCGTGCCGCAACCGGGCCACCTTCGTTCAGCATGATTGAGCGGACGTTGTCGGCCAGTTCTTCCGCCACCGCCAAAGCCTGGTTTTCACCGTCGCTGACATAGTCCCAATAGACCTTGCCCGCTTTGAAGCCGAATTCGAGAATCGTGACAATAATCAAAACGATAAAGAAGTCTTTGATCATATGGACCAAAAACGACTTGTCGAACCGACCTAGGTTCAGATTTGAAGGGGCCGCCAAGATGCCTCCTTCCCGCTTCAAAACACCATCTGACCCGACCATACCGCAAAAGGCAATCTTGGCAGCCCGCTAATTTTACGGGGCGTCCGGGCGGCGTTTAACGGCCTTCGTAAACCGCAGGACGCTTTTCGAGGAAGGCCACAACACCTTCCTGGAAATCGCGGGTCTGGCCACACTTCCCTTGAAGCTTCGCCTCTGCCGCAAGCTGGTGTTCGAAGTCATTCGTCGCTGACGCTTTCATCGCGGCTTTCAGATGCTGGTAGGCCTTGGTTGGACCGTTGGCGAGTTGGTTGGCCCGATCAAACCACCGCTGTGCAAAGTCTTCATCAGCGACGCATTCGTAAATCATGCCCCATTCCAGCGCCTGCTGCGCGCTGATCTTGTCCGCGAACAATGCTGCCCCCATGGCGCGCGCGGTCCCCACTTGGCGGGGAAGAAAGAACGTGCCACCGGCATCCGGGATCAAGCCGATGCGGGTGAAAGCCTGCACAAAATACGCGCTTTCAGACGCCAGAACGACGTCAAACGCCAAAGCAAGGTTCGCACCGGCCCCCGCTGCAGCCCCATTCACAGCCGCAATGGTCGGGATCTGGCTATCGACAATTGCCCGCAGCATCGGGACATATTCGTCGCGCAGTGTACGTTCGAGATCGAGGTTCGCCGCGTTTCCGCTGTCACCCAGATCCTGCCCGGAACAAAACGCCTTACCTTGTCCCGTCAGGACAATAACACGCGCCTTGTCTTGCTGGTCTTTGACGGCATGGGTAATTTCTGCCCGCATCTGCGCGTTCAGCGCGTTCATTACATCTGGCCGGTTCAGCGTGATCGTCGCAACGCCATTTCTGTTCCAGAGCTTAATTGCCTGATAGTCCATCGCCCATCCCTTTGATCCGCTTCTTTGCGGTAAAATAGTGAACGATCCAGTTTAGAAAAGCGAAACGAGGCGTTACGAGCGAAGTATTTTCTCTAACGCCGCTTTTTCGTCTTCAGACAGCGTCTGATCGGCCTGTGTTGTGGGCCTGCGACGGATCACCGTCCAGCCAATGCCAAGCGCGATCAGCAACATGATCGGCGCCGAAAGCCAGAGAAGAATGTTGGCACCGCTGGCATCCGGTTTCAGCAACACAAACTCGCCATAGCGCGCGACGAGATAGTCGAGCACATCTTGGTTGCTGTCGCCCGCAACCAGTCGCTCTCGCACAACGACGCGCAGTTCAGCGGCGAGTTGCGCGTTGGACTCGTCAATGCTTTCGTTCTGACACACCGGGCAACGGACCCCAGCAGAGATCTCGCGCGCCCGCTCTTCCAAGACCGGATCATCCAGCATCTCATGCGGTTCAACGGCCCAAAGCGGTGACGCGATTAGCACGAAGAGCAGGGCAAGACGTTTCATTCGGCTGGCACCATGCTTTTGCGCTTCGCAGCCCCTGCCCCGACACGTAAGCGGCGATCCGTCAGTGAGATCATCGCACCAAGAGCCATCAACATGCAGCCGCCCCAGATCCAATTGGCGAAGGGCTTGATGTAGACGCGCAGTGCCCATCCGCCGTCAGCTTGCCGTTCTCCGATCACCACATAGAGGTCGCGCAGAAAACCATTTCGAATGGCCGCCTCTGTGGTTGGCATTTGTGCGACTGGGTAGAACCGTTTTTCCGGCGTCAGCGTCGTGATGGTGGCACCATCCTGCGCAACTTCGACAAAGGCCATGGTGGTGACGTAGTTCGGCCCTTCAGCCTGCCGGACGTCATTCAAGGTGAAGGTGTACCCTTGCACATCGTAGCTGTCGCCGACATTGGCCACGCGGATGTCTTCGACTTCCCAGGCCAGAATGGCGGCCACCGCAAATGTCGTCACACCCACACCGATGTGGGCAATCGACTTACCCCAGTCTGCCCGCGGCAGGTTACGGATGCGGCGCAGCCGATCTTGCCAGTTGGCCCGTCCCCCGCGCAGCCACAGATCCAGAAGCGCGCCACCAACGACCCAGACGCCCAACGCGACACCAATCGGTCCCAAGGCCGACCGACCGCTTTGAATGGCGAAGGTCAGAGCGGCGAGTGCCACTGCGAGGATGGCCCAGCCCCAAAGTCCGGTTTTCGCGCGATCCAGCGTGCCGCGTTTCCACGCCAATAGCGAGCCGAGCGGAAGTGTGATGGCCAAGGCTACCATGAAAGGTGAGAAAGCCGCATCGAAGAATGGCGGACCAACGGACATCGTGCGTCCGAAGGCCATTTCTGCAACAAGCGGCCAGATCGTTCCGATGAAAACAACAAAGCAGGATACTGCAAGTAGGATGTTGTTCAGAACAAGCGCGCTTTCACGGCTTACAGTGCCAAACACACTCGTCGTCGTCAGACGATCCGCGCGCATTGCAAAAAGCACGAGCGAACCACCGGTGAAGAAGGCCAGAATGGCGAGGATGAAAACTCCGCGCTCCGGATCGTTTGCGAATGCATGAACGGATGTGAGGAGCCCGGAGCGGACGATGAACGTGCCTAGGAGTGAGAAACCGAAAGCGAGGATCGCGAGCAGGATCGTCCAGCTTTTCAGCGCTTCGCGTTTTTCAACCACGATG
>JAHDEX010000004.1:0-224 GCA_020628545.1 Paracoccaceae bacterium
TAACCGGCTTCGACCGCATCGCCGTCAGGATCAGGAAACGCAATGCCAAGTGTGTAACGCCACCATCGTTCAATGAGGAATAGAATGCTGGAACCTCACGCCAATCCAACGCTGGGATGCGTTGAACTTTGTGCCGCTGCTTTCCGAGAAGTGCCTTGGCCTTGTCGACTGCTTGCAAGTCCACATCCAGATCCAGCGCCGCCGCATGCTTCATAACGATGTTG
>JAHDEX010000004.1:234-118435 GCA_020628545.1 Paracoccaceae bacterium
GGCCTTTCGCGCCGTGTCGGCTTTCTCGTGCCAGATGGGGGCAAGCGTATCGCGGATGCCCCGCTGATCAATGTCCGCGACAGGTGTCTTGCCCAAACGCGGAAGTACGTGGAGCACAAGAGGCGTGAACCAGCGACCAGCGGCCCCGTCGCCACGCAACTCAGCTTTTCGGCTTTCGAATGCGTCTAACGCAACATCGTGCAGACAGTGGAGGTTCTTGCGGGCCTGAGCCTCGCGTCTCTCCCTCTCCTTTATCGGGTTCTTCCCCTGACGAACTTCGAAGCGACAAAGCTCAGCCAGCTCTCGTGCTTCTGTCAGTGTAACGCCAGACTCCCCATCCTTGGTCTTTGCCTTCCCAAGCCCCATCTCGTGACGAACGCCATGAAGGGTGAAACGCAGAAACCACTGCCCACCGCCATCCTTGCGACGATGGAACCATAAGCCGCCGCCATCTGACTTCTTGCCAGGAGCAGGGCTCTTGACCTCCGAAGCTTTGAGTTTGTGGAGTGCTGGCATTTCGAATTTTAGTCTAACCACCTCTGTATCCACCCCAAGACTACGGGATAGGATGGGACAGTTAAAGACACTTTGGGACAGGAAAACCCTTTATTTTCAGTGTAGCGCTTTGACTCTACAATCAGATTGGGACGGATCGGGATGTCCTAGGACATCAATTCAATGCCCTCTTGAGGCACCATCCTTGCAAGAACAGGTGCAGAATATTGTCTTGCTTTCATCTGGAATGATGGAGGTACTCGCCCAATTGTCAGTTACGCAGATAGTTCGTGACTTTCCAGAAAGGTTCGCAGATCATCGAGAGTCATGGGGCGGGCGAAATGATAGCCTTGTAGAATATCGCAGCCGATCCGTCTGAGGTCTTCGACATGGCCTTGCGTTTCAACCCCTTCAGCGACCGTCTGAATTTTCAGTTTTTTGCACATGCCGACAATCGTTTCGATGATGGAGGTCGCTTCCTGCTCGGGCATCGCAAGCACAAATGATCGGTCGATTTTGATTTTGTCGAGCGGCAGTTTGCGAACATAGCTGAGGGATGAATAACCGGTGCCGAAGTCATCCAGAGCAATGGTAATACCAAGTCGCGAGAGGTCGTTCAGCAAAGCGTGAGACCCGTCGATATCTTCGATCAAAACACTTTCGGTAACCTCAATTTCAAGCCGATCGGCCGGAAAACAGGTTTCCCTCAAGACCCTTTCAATCAGTTGCACCGTATCCCCGCTCATAATCTGGAGCGCTGACAGATTGACGGCCACAGTTGGTTTCGTCAGCCCAACAACACCGTCCAATGTCTGCACGTCCTGGCATGCCTGACGCAACATGGCCTCACCCATCTTGTGGATCAGACCTGTGTCTTCCGCGATTGGTATGAAAACGTCCGGGCCCACGAGACCAAGTTCCGCATCTTCCCAACGGGCCAGCGCCTCAAGACCGATGAGTTGACCGGACTTCGCAGAATATTGAGGCTGATAAACGGGATAAACTTCATTTTGATTAACAGCCTGACGCAAGCGTTCGGCCACGAAATGGAGGCGCTGCAAACCTTCCTGCATGCTTCGCTTGAAGGCGGTGCAGCGGTTTCGGCCGTTTTCCTTCGCAGCGTAAAGAGCCAGGTCTGCCAGGTTCAAAAGGTTGACCCCTTCTTCGGTGTCGCGCGGGAACTGGGCGGTTCCAATCGATGCAGAGATCGAAATATCATATTGTTGTATTGCGCATCGCTGCGAAATCACCCAGATCAGCCGTGCTCCAAGACTTTCAAGCAAAGCATCAGGAAGTCGGTCGTCCTTGGTGACGACGACACAAAACTCGTCGCCACCCAACCGTGCAACAAGCCCGTTGGAACCGACCGTTTGTGAGATGCGATCAGCGATCAGCTTGAGCAGTTCATCCCCAATGGTATGTCCATAGCTGTCGTTGACTTGTTTGAAGCCGTCGAGGTCGATGAGATATAGGACAACAGAGTCCTGTTGTGCATTCAGCTCCGAGAGCCTTTGCTGGACAAGGTTGCGATTGAACAGGCGTGTCAGACTGTCATGTTCGGCCAGATACTGGATTTCTCTCTTCGCTTCGATCGTCGCCGTCGCGTCGGCAACGATACCGCGGTAGCCAATAAACATGCCTTCGTCGAATTGTGGTCGCCCCCTCAGGTTCATCCATCGGACGCGGCCTGTCTCACTATCTGTGATCGGCAGGTTTACATCATGAAAGTCTTCGCGAAGTGAGACAGCGATCGCTGCTTTCTTCAGGCTATCGGATTCATTTTCGATTTGGCTTGCGAAAAGAAGACTCAGAAAGTCTGTATTGATCGCCTGGCTTTCGTTGATATTCAGCGACTCCAAGACATGTCGCGAACAGGCAACCAGATGACCACTTTCGTTTGTGCGCCACGTGCCCTCGGCACCCTGCTCCTCATAGTCTTTCAGAAGCAGATCGACGACTTCATTTTTCTGCGCAAGCGTTTCCGTATTCTTGAACGCTTTCATCTGCGCCTTTGCACGTTCGAGCGTCGTGCTGAACACCTCAAAACTTGCGATGAGTGCGAGCAAGCCGATCATGAAATCGGAAACCGTACCCCCAAAAGCGCCATGATAGAATGGCACAAAAATAAGCGTAGTCGCATGTATCCCAAGATACCAAAAGGCAGCTGGAGGTGCGGGGGAATAACCAAATGTCCCAAGCATCAAACTGCCGGCCATCACGGTAGTCAGGATCACTTTCGCGTCGCCTTCGACATATGGGTAAAAGAGCACCATGCCGAGACACCACAGGAACGAAACCAAGCGCGTCTGAGCGACGAGCGTTCTCATGTCTTCATGCGTGCCTTCTGCCTTGTCGCCGTCTCGCCATGCCCAAAAGAGCCACCATGAGAAACTGACCATGATGACCGTCCAGCCGATCACAAGGCGTGGATCGGCCATGTCCCAGGCCTGGAACGAGAGAAAGGGGGCGAACAGCGTATTCCCCATGACGAATAGCCGGGATTGCCGAATTGCGCCGCGGATCTGTGACCGTCGCAAGCGCTTTGCAGACTGCTCCCCCAGGGAGGTGACCGATACTTCGTCAAGGCCTAACGGGCTTGCCCGGGAATGGTCGGCAGTCGGCAGGGAGTTGGGCATTGGTGTCACCAGCTTTGGCAAATCGCTACTTCAACGCTGGTCTTACCCTTTGGAAAGTAATAAGTGGTTACTCTCGCATTTGCGGCAAATTGTCTCTGAAGAGTACTCAGATATCGAGCGTATTCGCCCGCTCCCATTCTGAGAAGTGCGAGACGTATGAATTCCATTCCTGCATCTTCATTTTCAGATAAGCGGCTGAGAATTCGTCACCCATTGCTGCTTTGAGGTCCTTATCTTTGTCATAAGCACGCAAGGCATCAAGCAGGTTCAAGGGCAGCTTTGGCGCGCCGCGCACCTTGTGGCCTTCGGCGTACATGTCGATATCATAACGCTTGCCCGGATCTGCTTTGGTGCGGATGCCGTCAAGGCCCGCCGCGATGATGACCGCTTGCAAGAGGTATGGGTTCGCGGCCCCATCAGGCAGGCGTAGTTCGAACCGCCCGGGGCCTGGTACACGCACCATGTGGGTGCGGTTGTTGCCGGTCCACGTGACAGTGTTGGGCGCCCATGTGGCCCCAGACATCGTGCGCGGCGCGTTGATGCGTTTGTAGCTGTTTACCGTCGGGTTGGTGATCGCGGTCAAGGCGCTGGCATGTTTCATGATGCCGCCGAGGAAGTGCTTGCCCCGCTCTGACAAGCCCACCTCACCGGTTTGCCCTTCGCCTTCACCCGCAAAGACGTTGGTTTTGGCGTCAGCCCCGGGCGCATCCCAGACGGAGATATGGGCGTGACAGCCGTTGCCTGTGAGCCCTTCGATTGGCTTGGGCATGAACGTTGCGCGGAAGCCGTGCTTTTCCGCGACCGACTTGGTCATGAACTTGAAGAAGCTGTGCTTGTCAGCAGTGTTCAGAACGTCGTCAAACTCCCAGTTCATCTCAAACTGACCATTCGCGTCTTCGTGGTCGTTCTGGTAGGGGCCCCAGCCGAGGTCGAGCATGTAATCGCAAATCTCACGCACCACATCATAGCGGCGCATCACGGCTTGCTGGTCGTAGCAGGGCTTCTCGGCGGTATCGAAGGGGTCGCTGATCTGGGTGCCTTCTGGGGTCAGCAGGAAGTATTCGGCCTCAACCCCAGTTTTGACATGCAGTCCTTCGGCGGCGGCTTTATCAATCAGGCGGCGCAGCACGTTGCGCGGCGCTTGGGCGACGTCTTCATCTTCCATTACACAGTTGCCTGCGACCCATGCCACCTCTGGCTTCCACGGCAATTGGATGACCGAGGACGGGTCCGGCACGGCCAGCATGTCAGGGTGAGCTGGCGTCATATCGAGCCATGTGGCAAACCCCGCAAATCCAGCGCCCTCCTCCTGCATATCTGCGATGGCTTGAGCCGGGACCAGCTTCGCACGTTGACCGCCGAAAAGGTCGGTGAACGAGATCATGAAGTATTTGACGCCTTTTTCATTGGCGTACCTGGCCAGATCAATGGTCATGTGCGTTTCCCTGTCATTTTATTGGTTCTTGTTGGCAAAAGGCGCGACCCGTTTCGGGGCCGCGCCGTTGTGTTTGATTAGTAGGATGTACCGGGCTTGCCGGGATACCAGTCAGTGCCAGCCAGCGGGATCTTGGCCATCGCTGCGGCCTCCAGCGTAAGAGCACAAAGGTCTTCGGGCTCCAGATTATGGAGGTGGCTCTTGCCACAAGCCCGCGCAATAGTTTGCGCCTCAAGTGTCATGACTTTGAGGTAGTTGTTCAGCCGTCGCCCGCCCTCAACTGGATCAAACCGGGCCATCAACTCTGGATCCTGCGTGGTGATCCCCGCAGGGTCGCGCCCCTCGTGCCAGTCGTCGTAGGCCCCGGCAGTGGTGCCGAGCTTCTGGTACTCGTCCTCCCACCGGGGGTCGTTATCACCGAGCGCGATGAGGGCGGCCGTACCAATGGCTACGGCATCCGCCCCAAGTGCCATACACTTGGCGACGTCAGCGCCTGTGCGCACGCCGCCAGAGACGATTAACTGGACCTCGCGGTGCATGCCCAAGTCCTGCAGCGCGCGTACAGCTTCACGGATGCAGGCCAGAATGGGTTGGCCCACGTGTTCGATGAAGACATCCTGCGTCGCCGCCGTCCCGCCTTGCATACCGTCCAGCACAACAACGTCGGCCCCAGCCTTCACAGCCAGGGTCGTGTCAAAGTAAGGCCGCGCACCGCCGACCTTGATGTAGATCGGCACCTTCCAGGACGTGATCTCGCGCAGCTCAAGGATCTTGATCTCCAGATCATCGGGGCCGGTCCAGTCTGGGTGGCGACAAGCAGAGCGTTGATCGATGCCTTTGGGCAGGTTGCGCATCTCAGCCACGCGGTCGCTGATCTTCTGGCCCAGCAGCATGCCGCCACCGCCGGGTTTCGCACCTTGGCCCACAACAACCTCAATCGCGTCGGCCTTACGCAGGTCGTCCGGGTTCATGCCGTAGCGGGAGGGCAGATACTGATAGACCAGCTTGTCGGAGTGGCCACGCTCTTCGGGTGTCATGCCCCCGTCACCAGTGGTGGTTGATGTCCCGGCCAAGGTCGCACCGCGCCCCAACGCTTCTTTCGCAGGGCCAGACAGTGCGCCGAATGACATGCCCGCAATCGTGACCGGGATATCCAGTTCGATCGGGTTCTCAGCAAACCGGGTGCCAAGCGTCACGGATGTCTCGCATTTCTCGCGATAGCCTTCCAAAGGATAGCGAGAGATCGACGCGCCAAGGAAGAGCAGGTCGTCGAAGTGCGGCACCTTACGCTTCGCGCCACCGCCACGGATGTCATAGATGCCAGTTGCCGCTGCGCGGCGGATCTCGGCGTTGATACTTTGGCTAAAGGTTGCGGACTGGATCGGTGTGGTCCGCGGGGGACCGCCAAGTTTCACGTCTTTCATGGGTCCTTCCTAGTACGCGTTGTCAATGTTGAAGTTGTAGAGCTTGCGGGCAGAGCCGTAGCGCTTGAATTCTTCCGGTTTGGCGTCGCAGCCGCCGCGTTCCAGCAGGTCCGCGAGAATCTCCATATGTTCTGGCCGCATCTCTTTCTCGATGCAGTCCGCGCCAAGCGACTTCACTGATCCGCGCACAAACAAGCGCGCCTCGTAGATGGAATCGCCGAGCGCATCGCCTGCATCACCACACACAACCAAATTTCCGGACTGCGCCATAAAGGCAGACATATGGCCAACGTTGCCATGCACGACGATATCGATGCCCTTCATCGAGATCCCACATCGGGAGGAGGCATTGCCCTTGATCACTAAGGTGCCGCCTTGGCCCGTCGCCCCAGCATATTGGGAGGCGTCGCCTTCAATAACGACGGTCCCCGACATCATGTTTTCTGCAACGCCCGGACCTGCAGACCCATGAACATGCACCGTCGCCTGCTTGTTCATGCCCGCGCAGTAGTATCCTGTGGAGCCTTTCACAGAGACCTCAATGGGCGCATCAAGACCGCAAGCAATGGCGTGACTGCCGCGCGGGTTGATGACTTCCCAAGCGGTCTGGTTCGTCTCCTGCGCTTGCGCGTGCAGCGTAGCATTCAAGTGGCGCAGGCCATCAACCTCCAAATCAATTGTCTGCATCTCAGTGATTCCAGAAATAAACGGTGGCGGGCTCAGGCTCCCAGACGCGGGCGTCATCGATGTTCGGCAAGTTCACAAGTGCGCGGTACTCGCTGCCAAAAGCGACGTAAGCGTCGGTTTCGGCCATCACTGCTGGCTTACAGGCAATCGGATCACGGACGACGCCGAACCCGTCTTTAGTGCCGACAACAAAGGTGAAAAACCCATCGAGATCATCGAGTGAGTCCTCCAGCGCTTCGCCCAGTGTTGCCCCATTTTGCATTTTCCACGTCAGGTAAGCCGCAGCAACTTCACTGTCATTTTCGGTCTCGATTCGCACACCCTCCCGGCGCAGCTTGCGGCGCAGAGAGTTGTGGTTGGACAGCGAACCATTGTGCACCAGACATTGATCGGGACCGGTGTTGAACGGATGCGCGCCCATCGTTGTCACAGCTGATTCCGTTGCCATCCGAGTATGGCCGATCCCATGGCTGCCAGACATCTGCGCAAGATCAAAACGGGCTGCGACGTCCTTCGGCAGTCCTACCTCTTTGTAGATTTCAATGATGTCGCCCACACTCATGACGCGGATATTGCCGGGCATTTCCGCCAGTGCGGCACGGGCTGGTTCGATCTTGTCAACTGGCAGTTCGAGCACGGCATGCGTGTCTTTCACCTTGATCGCGACAGCCGCGTCGAGAATTTCACTCAAATGATTGTCGAGACCGTCGAACACACCAGCCGCCGCATCCGACTGGATCGTCAGCTTTCCCGTGCTGCCAGATCCATCCCCGTAAACAGCAATTCCCGCGCTGTCTGGCCCCCGATCCGTCATCGTGATCAGCATATCAGTCAGCATCGCGCCCAATTTCGGCTCCAGCGATTTGTCTTTGAGAAATAGTCCAACGATGCCGCACATCGGCATGAACTCCTGCATTGCGGTGATTGACAGATGCTAACACCATCTGCCCTTGACTCACAACCAGCAGGAATAAAATTTTCACTGTGGGCAAATGGCCGATACGCTGGTCACATCAGTCTTTGGTTTGTGGGTAGGAGATGATCGACAGATATTTGGCAGGAAGCGTGACGAGTTTCTCTGGCCCATGCGGCGCGTCAGCGTCAAAGAAAAGTGTGTCGCCCGGTCGCAATGGGTAGATTTCTGATCCATGACGATAATCGACCGCCCCTTCGAGCATATAGATCGTCTCGATCCCGCCATGTTGAAAGGTTTCAAAGGTATCGCTCTCTGTCGTGAGTGCGATCAGATAGGGCTCAACAATCACACCACTGGCGTTACTGCCGATGTGACCCAGCAGATTATATTGATGCCCCGCACGTGTGCCTTCGCGCTCTGTCTCCACACCGTCACCAGCTTTGGTATGCACCGCTTCGCGACGCTCCTCGTACTGCCGGAAAAGTGCTGTAAGCGGGACTGACAAGGCGTTCGCAAGTGTCTGAAGCGTGTTCAGTGAGGGAGAGGTGTTTCCGTTTTCGATCTTGGAGAGCATGCCAATCGACAGCCCCGTCTGTTCGGATAACTCTGCCACAGTGGTGCCTTGGGCCTTGCGGAAACCGCGGACTTCTCTGCCGATTGCAACCTCCAAGACCTTTTCGCGCGCGGCGCGGGTTGAGTGGGGGTCTTGGGTCAGGCGCGCGGTCATGATGGGTCCTGCTGAAGTCTTGCTTGGTTGCGTCAATTGATAGGCAATTCAGTGCGGATGATCGACTGCGCTAATGCGCCGACTTCATCGCTGTGACGAGAGCATGATGAAGCGACCCTGCCGACGACCGCGGTCCGAGGATGCGGAGATGGTCAGTGGCGCGGCGGGTCACAAAGCAGCTGAGATGATCAATCGCCGTGCGTTGCACAGTATGAACTGCCATTTTCCGGATGTTGATCGGACACAGCAGTTCCATTACCGGCGCGACTTCGCCTCGCAGATCAAAGACTGCCCACGCATCGTTTTGTTCGGTAATTGACGCGGTCTCGCCAAAGCGGGTTGTCAACTGCACGGCAAGGTCTTCGTGACTGTCATGCGGGGCGCCGATCATCCACTGGTCCGGCCCGATCCAAAAAGATGCTTCCGGGTCGTGCATGACCAACTCGCTGACGCCCGGTGCATCGCTCTCAAGAAGGTCAGAAAGGCGTTTGCGACAGGCCTCTTCAGCGCCAAGTCGCGCTTGTACCGACGCCAGTGCAAGGTGCGTCACCTCTGTTAGCGTCACAGGTCCATGTGTGTCAGCACGTGGTGAGTCTCCCCCTAGCGCCGTCATGGGTTTCATTTCGGGCAAAAGATCAGACACGCAACCGCTCTCCTTCAGGGTCGATGAAGTGGGCACTGACGACTTCAACGTCATGGTCCACACCGGTCAATGGGCTCACTAGCCGGATCACCTCTCCCATCCGCGTATCGCCGCGTTTGAGATAGCCAAGCGCGATATGATGGCCGAGGTGGGGTGAATAGCAGGCAGAGGTGACATAGCCCTGATCATGGGCGGCATCCACGGGATCGCCTTTGGTCATCAGATGTGACCCGGCGGGTAGCGGATTTGCCAAATCAACCGGCCTCAGACCGACAAGTTTCAGCGCATCGTCGGTGTTCAGACCCTCTCGTTCAGACAATGTTGACCCTATACTGTCCTTCTTCTTATTCACCATCCGGCCCATGCCGAGGTTCAACGCGGTGGTCGTTCCGTTCAACTCATTACCCGCCACGTGGCCTTTTTCGATGCGCATCACACTCAGCGCCTCTGTGCCATAAACGACCGCGTCGAACTCCTCACCCGCTGCCATCAGCCTGCGCACCAGCGCATCGCCGTAGCGGGTTGGCACCGCAATCTCATACGCCAATTCACCGGAGAAGGAGATGCGGAAAAGTCGGGCTCGGATGCCGCCGACGCTGATCTCGCCACAGGCCATGTAGGGAAAAGCTTCGTTCGAAATGTCATGTTCTTGGTCGATGACCTTTTGCAGCAGCTTGCGGGCGTTGGGGCCAGCGACGGAGTATTGCGCCCATGCCTCAGTCGTCGAGATCAGTTGCACATCCAGATCAGGGAACAGGCATTGGCGCACGAATTCCATATGCCGGTAGACGCTGACCGCGTTGGCGGTCGTCGTGGTGACGACGAAGTGGTCTTCAGCCAGTCGTGCCGCGGTGCCATCATCCATCACAATCCCGTCCTCGCGCAGCATCAGGCCATAGCGGACCGTGCCGACAGGAACCTTGGCGAATGGGTTGCAGTAAATCTTGTTCAGGAAGGGCGCGGCATCGGTACCCTGCACGTCGATCTTGCCCAGTGTGGTCACGTCACAAATTCCGACAGACTTGCGGGTTTGCAGCACCTCTCGGTCGACAGATTGCCGCCAATGGGCTTCGCCGGGGCGCGGGAACCATTGCGCACGCAGCCACATACCGACCTCGACGAAGACAGCTCCCTGTTCTTCTGCCCAGGCATGAGACGGGGTCTTACGGACAGGCCGGAAGTTTTCATCCCGCGATCGGCCTGCAAAGGCGCCAATCGCCGTGGGCGTATAAGGCGGACGGAAGATCGTAGTGCCAACCTCGGGGATCGACTTTCCCGCAAGCTCGGCCATGATAGCGAGGCCGCCCATGTTCGACGTCTTGCCCTGATCGGTGGCCATCCCAAGCGTCGTATACCGCTTCAAATGCTCGACCGATTTGAAGTTCTCTTGATACGCCAGTTTCACATCTTTGACAGTCACATCGTTCTGCTGATCCAGCCAGGCGCGCGTCGCGCCCTCCACGTGCCAGAATGGCGTTATGTTGATTGTAGCATCTTCGGCCCTTGGCAGGGCAGGGGCATTCGCCTTGATGCCAATTGCCTCTAACGCTTTGACCGCCACCGATATACCGCTGTCCAGCGCGCCATGTGTCGAGAACACGCCAGCCGCAGCACCTGCCGCAGACATCCCCCGTGGTAAGGTCTCACTCGGCCTGAAGGCCAAAATCTGATCGTTCCACGACGGACGGCCCCGTTGGTGGCTAGCCAGATGCACATTCGGATTCCATCCGCCAGACACGCCAAGCGCGCCACAACTGAGCATTCGCACTTTGCCTTGCGCGTCGGTAACATCAACGCGCTCAAGCCCCAAACGGCCCTTGGTGTCGGTAACTGTCGCACCGGCGATGATCTCGTAGTCGTCGCTTTTTGGGGCATGGGTCCGTGTGTCAATCACGGCCTTGATGAGCACACCCTTGGCGTGCAGGTCCGCCGCCGTGCGATGCCCGTCATCATTGTTGGTGAAGATCGTGATCCGTTGCGCAGGCGTGACGGCCCAACGGTTCGCATAGCTGCGCATGGCAGAGGCGAGCATGATCCCAGGTCGGTCGTTGTTCTCAAACGCAATCGGACGCTCGATCGCGCCTGCTGCAATGATTGCCTGCTTGCAATAGATGCGCCACAGGATCTGACGCGGCTTATTCTTGGGTGGGACCGGCAGGTGATCGGACACGCGTTCCAGCGCGCCATAAATTCCGTGATCAAATGCGCCCAAAACCGTCGTGCGGGACATCAAGCGGACGTTTGACAGGGAAGATAACTCGGCAATCGTATTTGCGGCCCATTCAGCCCCGTCCTGATCCGCAACGGCAAATGTCTCGCTGTTCAAACGCCCGCCCAGAACAAAGTCCTCGTCCGCAACGATGACTTCTGCCCCGGCGCGGCCTGCGGTGAGGGCCGCAATCAGCCCGGCGGGACCCGCCCCGATGATCAGCAGGTCGCAATGCAGGAAGCCTTTATCGTAGCTGTCAGGGTCCGGTTCTAGCGACAATGTCCCTAGCCCAGCGGCCTTGCGGATGATCGGCTCGTACACCTTCTCCCAAAAGGCGGCGGGCCACATGAAGGTTTTATAATAGAACCCGGCGGCGAAGAAGTTCGACAGCTTGTCGTTGATCGCCATCGCGTCAAACGCAAGCGTCGGCCAGCGGTTTTGCGACTGGGCAATCAGCCCGTCAAACAACTCAGCAGTCGTCGCCCGCGTATTTGGCTCTTTTCGGGCGCCAGTGCGCAACTCAACAATCGCATTTGGCTCTTCCGACCCTGCGGTCAGCGGACCACGCGGACGGTGATACTTGAACGACCGGCCCATGAGGCGCACACCATTGGCTAGCAGCGCAGAGGCCAGCGTGTCGCCCTCGTACCCCTGATAGCTTTTGCCGTCGAAGGTGAAGTTCAACTGCTGCGCGCGGTTAACCTGCCCGCCATCTAACCGGTTCTTCTGGGTCATGTCGAACGCCCCTCTCGGCGGGCGACGTCGCGGGCAAGCTCAACCGAAGTGATCTCATGCGTCGTGGTATCGCGTGTCACGACAAGCCAAGACCGATCGCCGCCTTCGTGAAACCACAGCTCGCGGTGCAGACCTGCGGGGTTGTCGCGTAGATAGCCGTAGTCGGTGAACTGCGGCAAAGCATCCGGGGCCGCCCAGTCGGGGCGGTGGATTAACGCGGCATCTCCAAGATAGGTAAACTCAGCGGCATCGCGCGGACCAAGGAGAGGGTGGTTGATAATCATGGTTACCCCTCAATGCAGGTTGGGCTGGTTACCCATACCCTTTTCGTCGATCATCAGCCCGCGATTGAATCTGTCAAAGCGATAGGCAATTGCGGTCGGGTGCGGCTCATCCTTCGCCAGCAGGTGGGCATAAACATAGCCAGAGGCTGGCGTCGCCTTGAACCCGCCGTAACACCACCCGCCGTTGAAATAGAGCCGTTCGATATGGGTGCGGTCGATAATGGGTGAGCCGTCCATCGACATATCCATGATTCCACCCCACATCCGCAGCAGCCTCGCACGGCCCAGCATCGGAAAGATCGCCATGCCGCCTTCGCAGACATCCTCAACGACCGGCAGATTGCCGCGTTGAGCGTAAGAGTTATAGCCGTCGATATCGCCGCCAAACACCAGTCCGCCCTTGTCGGACTGGGAGCAGTAGAAATGACCTGCCCCAAAGGTAATCACCCCGGGCAAGACAGGCTTCAGCCCTTCGGACACGAAGGCCTGCAACACATGGCTCTCAATCGGCAAACGCATCCCGGCCTTGGCCATGACACGGCTCGATGAGCCTGCGACGCAAGAGGCCACCTTGCCCGCCTTAATCGTGCCACGCGAGGTCTCGACGCCTTTGCACACGCCGTCTTCGATCAGGAACCCGGTGACCTCGCAGTTCTGGATGATGTCCACACCCAGCTTATCCGCAGCCCGCGCATAACCCCAGGCCACAGCATCATGGCGCACTGTGCCGCCCCGGTGCTGCGCAAGGCCACCCTTGATCGGGAAGCGTGCGTTGTCAGTATTCAAAAAAGGGTAGCGTTCTTTGATCTGCGCGGTGGTCAGCAGATCTGCATCCGCACCATTCAGGATCATTGCATTCCCGCGCCGGATAAAGGCATCGCGCTGGGCGTCAGAGTGGATCAGGTTCAGGATCCCGCGTTGGCTGACCATCGCGTTGTAGTTTAGATCCTGCTCTAGCCCTTCCCACAGCTTTAGTGAAAACTCATAGAACGGTTCACTGCCGTCGAGCAGATAGTTAGAGCGGATGATAGTGGTATTCCTGCCCACGTTCCCGCCACCAATCCAGCCCTTTTCCAGCACCGCAATGCGCTTCTGACCGTAAATCTTGGCAAGGTAGTAGGCAGTCGCTAGCCCATGGCCACCGCCACCAATGATCACATAGTCATAGGCAGGTTGCGGGTCAGGATCACGCCAAGCAGCACCCCAGCCCTTATGGCCCGTGAGCGCTTCCTTGATCACGCGCAAACCGGAGTAACGCATCGCGACTGTGTCCTTCCTCGGTCCTGATGCAGTAATTGACTTGCTCTGTTTTGGGCATTTCGGCGGTGCGATAGCAATCGAAAACCGCCGCACGAAGAAAAAATTTTGAACTACAGTAATATTGCGATGGCTGAATTTGGGATCTGCAGCCTTTTTCGAGGTGCAGGACATAATTTGGGTGCAGGCAACGCGGTTCTTGCAACGGCGCTTTGGTCAATGGCAGGCTGAGTCTCAAACGCAAGAAAGGGCACCTCATGCTTCATGGTATCAATCCCGCTATCTCGCCAGAGTTGCTGTACATCCTTGCGCGCATGGGTCACGGCGATGAACTTGTTTTGGTGGACGCAAACTACCCTGCTGCCTCAACAGCGCAGACCTGCACGGTGCCCGATGTCGTGACCTACCCGGGTATGTCGTCGGCCGAGGTTGCCGATCTGATCACAGAACTGATGCCGCTCGACAACTTTCATACCTACGGTGCTCTGCGCATGGAAGTTGATGAACAACCGAATGAGGTCAATGCCGTGCATCAGGACGTTTTTGCCGTTCTGACCCCGCGTCTCCCAGAAGGGGCAACTTTGGGCAGCATCGAACGGCAGGCGTTTTACGCGAAAGCGAAGACCTGTTTCGCGGTGGTCCAATGCAGTGAGATGCGTGCTTTTGGGTGTTTCATCCTGCGCAAAGGGGTGATTTTCTAAAGTGCATCGATCATCCACACGAGCCAGAGCGTAATCGCTGGAAAGCATGCCAGAATGCCGACCCGGACGAGATCAGTCAGCACAAAGGGAAGTGCGCCGCGATAGGTTTGCCCAATTGGTGTGTCCTTCGCCATTGTGTTGATGATGAACAGGTTCATTCCAACCGGCGGTGTGATCAGGCCGACCTCCACTACGATCAATACGAGAATGCCAAACCAGAGGCCAAAATCCGTGGGGCTCATGCCGAAATCAAGGGCCAGCATGATCGGGAAGATGATCGGTACGGTCAGCAGGATCATCGATAGGCTATCCATGACGCAGCCGAACGCCAAGTACATTAGGAGAACTATCGTCAGAATAAGCCAGGGCGAAAATCCCTGACCGCCCACCCACATGGCGGCGGTTTGCGGCAGCTGGGTCAGCGACAGGAAGTTGTTGTAAATGCCCGCACCGAGGATGATGAGAAAGATCATCGCAGAAGACGCACCGGTCGCGAGGATCGCATCGCTAAGCTTTACCATTGTCATTTGGCCAGACGTGAGCGCAATGATCCCCGTCCCTGCAGCGCCGACCGCGGCCGCTTCGGTTGGGGTGAAGATCCCTGCGTAGATGCCGCCGACCACGACCACAAAAATCACGATCACGGGCCATACTTTGCTCAATGCGATGAAACGCGCTGACCACGGCACACGGGTTTTGACGGCGGCAGAATTGGGCGAAACCCGGACCCAGATTGAGATTGCGAGCATATAGCCAAGCGCTGCAAGAATGCCTGGAACGAGGGCCGCGACGAAAAGCTTTTCGATGTTTTGCTCCGCCAAGACGGCGTAGATCACAAGGATGACCGAGGGGGGGATCAAGATGCCCAAAGTGCCCCCGGCGGCCAATGCTCCGGTCGAAAGCGAGCCCGGATAGCCGTAGCGTTTCAGCTCCGGCAGCGCGACTTGTCCCATCGTGGCTGCAGTCGCAAGTGACGACCCGCAGATTGCCCCGAACCCTGCACAAGCCCCCACTGCTGACATTGCAACGCCGCCGCGTCGATGCCCCAGAAAGGTCTCTGCCGCCCGAAACAGTGCAGCTGACATGCCCGACAGTGTCGCGAACTGACCCATGAGAAGGAACAACGGGATGATCGAAAAGGAATAGTTTGAAAATGTACCGAACGTGAGAGTCTTCATCTGGTTCAGCGTCATCATCGGCGTGCCAATGACCAGATAGGTGCCACCGATGCCGACCCCGATCATCGCAAGCGCAATTGGCATACGCAAAAACACGAGGATCAGCAGAACAGGGAATGACCAGAGGGCAAGTTCGAGATTACTCATCGATCGCGCTCCCTGACAACAGGCGCCGCCCAGCTCTGAGAATGCAAAAGACAGCGACGAGCGTGAATCCGATGGCCCCGATAAGACCACCAGCATAGCCCCACCAAACCGGGATTTGAGCAATCAACGTCGTTTCTCCGAACGATCGCTTGTCTGCCATCCCGAGGTACAGGCGCCAAGTAATCAGCAGGGCCAGCGCGGCCATCGCAATACTGAACAGCAAGTCGAAACACCGCTGTGCAAAGCGTGGCATCACTGACTGAAACAAATCAACGCGCGCGTGTGCGTCGCTCAATTGCGCCCAGGGCAGGAAAGCAAAGATCGCGACCGCGATACCGATCTCCGTCATGTCATAGATGCCACGAATAGGCCGGATGCCGATATCCAATGGCACAAACGCGCGCCCAACGATCGAAACCGTATTCAGAACAACAAGCCCGATAAGCACCGCGCCGCCAAACAGTGCCAAACTGCGCGCAATAGTGTCAGCGATATGGTGCAAGCGACGGTACATGCTGCCCCTCTGACAAAAAAAAAGGGGTCCGAAAAGACCCCTCTTCAGATTAAGCGTTTGGCGGCTTAGTTGCTGTGTTCGGCAATCAAGGCCTTGGCCCGGTCGATCAGCGCTTGGCCGTCGATACCTTTTTCATCCATCTCGGCCACCCAACGATCCACAACCGGCTGTGCGGCTTCTTTCCATCGCGCTATTTCATCCGCTTCCAGCGCAACGATATTGCTTCCTGCCTCGATCGCGATTTCGCGTGCAGGCGCATCAAATTCAACCATCGAGGCAGAGCTCATACCAGCCATCATCTGGCCGCTCTCCGCGTCAATGATGGCGCGAAGGTCATCTGGCAGTGCTTCATAGGACGCCTTGTTCATCGCAAAGACGAACGTCGCTGTATACAGCGCTTCTGGTCCCGTGAATTCTGTGTGGTTGCCGACCAGCTCTGTCAGGCGCAATGTCTTTGTGACTTCCCAAGGGATTACTGTTCCATTGATCACGCCTTTCGACAGCGCCTCCGGCACTGCAGGCACAGGCATGCCAATAGGTTCTGCGCCAAGCTCTGCGAGCAGTTCGTTGATGATCCGCGTCGGGCCACGCAACGTTTTTCCAGCCATATCTTCCAGCGAATTCACAGGCTCCGCCGTGTGGATCACCCCAGGGCCGTGAACCCAGGCCGTCAGGATCTTGAAGTCGCCATACTCAGATGCCTGAAAGTCCTCTTCGATCATCTGTTGGAACGCTTTCGAAGTCCCGACTGGATCAGCCATCATAAATGGCAATTCAAACACTTCCGTCCGGGGGAAGCGACCGGGTGTGTACCCGGGCAATGTCAGCACAATATCGGCAACGCCGTCCCGCGCCTGATCAATTAGGTCTGTCGGACGCCCACCCAGCGACATGCTGTCAAATTGCTGGATCGCGATCCGACCATCGGAAGCTGCGACAACTCTGTCCGCAAATGGCTTCATAATCTCGTTCGCCAGCACTGACTGCGGCGGTAGGAAGGAGTGCATGCGAAGCGTGACCTCCTGAGCGGCAACAGGAATTGCAGAAGTCACGGCCAATGCCAGGCTCGCAAGCGTGGCGGTCAAGAGGTTGCGTCTTTGCATGGTCTTCTCCCAGACGACAAAATGATGCGCTACACCAAGCAGAACTGCGACCGAGTCGCAACCGCTGGACCGATCCTCAGCTTGCATGGTCGCGTTGAACCTGTACAGCGGTCGCACCATCGTATCACTGTCTGTTAGCGCGGCACCGATAGCCTTTTGACAGCGTGTTGGCCGCGTTCCAATTCGCGCATCCCCGCAAGGACATGGCTATGAAAAACCTCGCCCGCAGCATTGAGCGTCAGTTGGCGCGCGCTCCGGTCAAAAAGGGCGCATCCAAGAAAGACTTCCAATTCCCGAATTGTTTTTGATGCGGCCGGTTGCGAAATGTCCAAAGCCTTGGCGGCGGCAGTAAGTGAACCGCGATGTGCCGTTTCGACAAAACAATTAAGATGTCGCAAACGAATTCGGGGATCAATCAACGTAACTCATTTCCTTAAGGCAAAACGTTTGGACCTAAACTTTAGCTTAGACACAACTTTCTGATAAGAAAATGCACTAGATCAATATTCCGACAATACGCTTTCGGCTCCGTATTTGAGATCAATTCTAAGAGCGAATAGTTAATGTATACATAAAAGATGATCTGTAGCGCAGTTCGTGGATCCGTGCGAAGCTCCGCCAAGTTGGGACATCAGAGACGCTTATTGCCGGAGACCACATCCATGCCCGAACTTCTGCGCAAGCCCTTCGGGTCACGTGGCAAAGTCCATCAGATCACGCCAGAAAGCGCCGGATGGCGCTACGTTGGTTTCTCGGTCTACAACCTCAAGGCCGGAGATATGGCTTCCGAAGCCACAGGGGATCGGGAGGTCATTCTCGTTTTGGTCGAAGGAAAGGCATCAATTACCGGTGCGGACCAAGACTGGGGTATCTTGGGCGAACGGATGGATGTTTTTGAAAAATCACCACCGCATTGCCTCTATCTGCCAAACGAGACGGAGTGGTCTGCGACAGCAGAGACCGATTGCGTGCTCGCTGTTTGTTCAGCGCCGGGTACGGGCGGCCACACGCCACGGCGCATTGGGCCCGATGGGATCAATCTGACCGAGCGTGGAAAAGGAACGAACACCCGATTTATCAATAATATTGCGATGGAAGCAGAGGACTACGCCGATAGTCTGCTTGTGACCGAAGTCTTCACGCCGCCCGGTCACTGGTCAAGCTATCCAAGTCATCGCCACGATGAAGACGACTTTCCGCGGATCACCTATCTTGAAGAAACCTACTACCATCGCCTCAACCCCAAGACCGGGTTTGGCATTCAGCGGGTCTATACGGATGATGGTCAACTTGATGAAACCATGGCGGTTGCCGATGGCGATGTCGTGCTGGTGCCACGTGGCCATCATC
The DNA here is from genome assembly GCA_020628545.1 of Paracoccaceae bacterium. Taxonomy (GTDB): domain Bacteria; phylum Pseudomonadota; class Alphaproteobacteria; order Rhodobacterales; family Rhodobacteraceae; genus Yoonia. The sequence continues at coordinate 18,676 of JAHDEX010000004.1, forward strand.
CATGCGGCGCCCCCTATGGGTTTGAGATGTACTATCTCAATGTAATGGCGGGCCCGCTCCGCAAATGGCGATTTGTTCCAGCGCCGGAAGTGGAGTGGATCATGGAAAGGGACGGATAGCCGCGGGATAAAAACGTCATCACGATATGCCGTCGGGAATATCCCGTAGGAAGATTGTCGAGCAAAGGTGCTAGGTTTTGAAGCACACCTGAATGCAGGCACCACCAAGCTCTGCTGACTCCATAACTTGCAATTTGCCACCGTAAGCCGCGACGAGGTCGCTTGCGATCGTCAGCCCAAGACCAGTGCCCGGCTTCGATTCATCTAAACGCAGTCCCCCATCCAGAATGCGCTCACGCAAGTCTTCTGGAATGCCTGGCCCGTCGTCTTCGATCCGCATGCAAATGCGGTCACCTTCATCTGCGGCGGAAATCTGGATTTGGGTCTCAGACCATTTCAGTGCGTTATCCAAGAGGTTTCCGCAAATTTCATCCATGTCGTTGCGGTCGACTTTGACACGAAGGCCGTCGGAAATTTCGGCATTCAGCGAGCGGTCGGCATTTCGTGCAAGCGCGGAAAATGCGCGGGTCATCCGCCCCAATGCCTCTGTCATGTCAATCGACAGGTTGTCGGCAGCAGCAGCCTGCGTCGCGCGCATCCGCGCCAGCGATCTTTGCAGTTGGGCATCAAGGCGATCCAACGCATCAAGCGAACCGCAAACGCCAACACCGTTGCCGCGCAGTTGCTCCAACTCATTCCGCAAGATCGCTGATGGAGTTTTCAATGCGTGCGCAAGGTCCGCGGCCTGACGCCGAGACCGCCCCACAATCTCACGGTTTTGGACCATCAAGGCGTTGATATCGTCAACAAGCGGCTTCACCTCAATCGGGTAGGTCTCTGCCGGGAGTAACCCTTCGGAGTTCCAGCGATCCGCCACGTCTTTTCGCAGCTTTTCCATCGGGCGCAGCGCGACAAGAAGAAGAGCGAAAGCGCCAAGTGATGCAAAAGCGCCCGTAATAAGGAAAGCGACATAGAGCTGGTCGCGCACAACGGCCCGGTCCTGGTTCAGGCTTTGGGTCGAAAGCCCAACCCGAACAATCCATTCGCTCCCATCGTCCAGCGTCACAAACTGGTTGGACGTGCGCAGCGTTTGGTCCGCAGGCCCTCGAACGGTAGCGATCTGCATGTCCGGACCTAGGTTAGGAACCTCAACCAGCAATGCGTCGGCGAGGCTGGAGGATACCAAAACCTCATCACCATTGGCCGGTTCGATCTGCCAATACTCCCCCGAGAATGGCCGTTGGTAGACAGGGTCTGACATCTGGAGGGCAAGCGCATCCGCATCCCCGCCGCTATTCGCGAGGGCAACCACGGCACGGGTATGACGCGCCTCGAGCAAATCATCAAAGCGCGCGACGATCTGTCGTTCAAAGTAGTTGCCCAGCAGATACGTGCCCGCGACAGTCAATGCGCAGGCCCAAAAGATCGCGCCGGCGATGGCGCGTTTCCGGAGGGATGTCACGACGCCAGCTGGATCATATAGCCCCGCCCACGCTCTGTTTGGATCAGATCGGCGCCAAGTTTCTTGCGTAAACGAGTGATAAACACAGCGATGGTGTTTGAATCGCGGTCGTCGTCATATTCATAGATATGCTCTGAGAGCTCTGTCTGCGTCACGTGCCGATTTGCATTGTGAAAAAGGTACGACAGTACCGCGACTTCCTGCGCTGTGAGGTTCACAGGCACGTGGTTCACGCTGACACGACCATTTCGCGTATCATAGCTAACAGCATTGTGAGAAAAGACCGGGTTCTTGGTCGGTGCGTTGCGGCGCATCAGGGCGCGCGCGCGCGCCGTCAGTTCAGGCATGTGGAACGGCTTTGTCAGATAATCATCAGCCCCAGCGTCCAGTCCGTCAACGCGATCCGTCCATCCGTCGCGGGCGGTCAGGATCAAGACAGGAACGTTGACCCCTTTCTCACGCCAGCTTTTTAGGATCGAAATGCCGTCTCGTAACGGGAGACCGAGATCTAAGAGAACGAGGTCGTAGGGTTCCGTCTCACCCAAAAAGTGTGCTTCTTCACCGTCGGCAGCGATATCGACAGCGTGGCCCTCAGCCGCGAGCGCTGATTGAACCTGTTGGGCAAGAGGCCCTTCATCTTCTGCAATAAGAATCCGCATACCGCCGGGATAAACCGCACCGATGGCGATTTTACGGCAGTTTCAGGGAGCCTCGGTCAGTTATTGTTCCCGTTGCCGCGGCCTTCTTTGTTGCCACGGTTGCTGCGGTCGTTGTCGCGGTTACTGCTGTTGCTGTTGCTGTTGCTGTTGGAGCTACGAGCATTGCCGGCGCTTGAGCCGCTGTCATTTGACGAACGGCTGTTACTTTTTGCGTTGCCGTTCGAGTTGCTTCCGCTGCGATTGATTGAAGAACTGTTCTGCGAGGCGTTTCCGGCGCGCGCCTGGCTCGCCGTTTGTACGGCACGTGCAACCGCCGCAATTGCCTGGCCGTGTGTGGAACGGTGCGACACTTGCCGCCCGTTCTGACCGTTGATCAGGACTTCAACCACGGCCCCGTCGCTTTGCTGCATCAGGACGCGGTAGGTCATCCGGCCATCGGCAAAGAATCCGCGGATATCAATGACAGAGCCGCTGAACATATTGGTGACACCACCAACAAGTTGCTCTGCGCCGATGATCTGTTGCTGAGCAACCAGTTGGCGCAGTTGCGACTGAGACAGTTCAATAGGCTGCGCACCAGCCCCGATAGGACTGATGCTCAAAACAAAGCTTGCAAGGATGCAGCGCGTCAAAGATTGCAGCGAGGTCATGTCAGTCTGGTGAGAGCGATCATTGCCATCCGGATCCTTACGCAGCGACCGCGCGGCGGTCGCTCGCGCTGTCCAGATCGGATAGAATAGCGTCAACAGGGGGGAACCGCCTAAAGGACGAAGGAGCGCTCTCCTTGTCCCCATCCCATGGCGCGTCACGCTCTGCCAACCCCTTGAGGCCATCGTAGGCGGCTCGAATTCGTTCTGCGCTCGTCTTCGTCATTGCGGTTCCCCGTTCCCGTTCATTTGGCGGCGAGGAGGAGGGCTCGCTGCCGGTGAAAGCTTTTTGGCATAAGTCACATGAACTGCGCCAAAACCCCTTGTTCATCTTCGGTTCATCTTCGCAATTCGCTGATAACGCATTGAATAAGTTCAACTAAATGGAAGAATGTCGTCCAAAAAAACGCGACTTTGCCGTCATGCCGTAAAGTCACCTTCGCGAAATATGAACGTCACATAGGCTTGATTTCGTCGAATCACCTTTCAAGATTCGAGGTGATTCCGCCCTGAAGGCCGTTTTCCCGTCGGCCAACCGACAGTTTGTTTTTCTGCACTGCAGCATCACTGTTGCGCGACATTGCCTCATCCCGGCCACACGGCAGGCTTTGTTCGCCGCACAGAAAAGATGCTGTCTAATTCTCGCCACAGTTGTCCTTGGGTGAGTGGATTTCCGCCGAAACGTGCAGGGGGGGTTTGCGCGTTCGTTTCCCACCGGCAAGGTGCCCTCACGTCGCGGGGGCTGACGTAGAGGAGAAATAACATACGGCTTTCGCGTCGATGCGCTGGGATGCGCGCGGATTCTGTATGAGCCTGAGTGGACAGAGCCCGTGAACAAGCCCGTATTCGACCCGACCGTCGGCGCGCAGCGCCTTGATACTGTGACAGCGAACATTGCGATGACGGGCACCGGCCTCGATACCATCGTGAAATACGCGCTCATTGATCCAGGCTTGAACCAGAATATCGAAGATGCCGACATTATTGCAGGCGCGCGGGCTGCTGCGGAAATGAATGCAATTGTGATTCAGGCCATCAAGGCGATGGGCGCCGCAAATGATGGCGAGATCACCGCCAACGACGTTTACGCTCTTGCCGATTGGATCAGCGCGAACCGCCGTGCCGACTGGATCCGCGCGCATGGTGATGATGAGAACAACGTTGAAACCGGCTTCCACAAAATCCAAAGCGACGGCAACGCGCTTTATATGTTCGGGGACAAGCTTCTCGATCAGGTCGCAGATGGCATCTACCACCTCGGTTTCGGTTATGAGAACGACCGGCTGATCAACGAAGATAGCAACAGCAACGCGCGTGTTGAGGAAGTCGCGTATTGGCTGAATGAACTGCTTGCGGAAGATCTTGCGGACGGAACACTCAAGAACAACGCTGTCTCACCCGAGCATACGGGCAGTACGGGCACAGGCCTTGATACACTGGTGGATATCATCAATGATGATCCCGGTCTGGAACGGCGCCTGCCAGCTTCAGAGATCAAGGAAGGCGCGGCCGCTGCCGATGCGATGAACAAGATCATCGTCGACGGGATCAAAGCGACGGGCATCGCAAACGATGGTCAAATCACGAAGGCGGATGTGAAGGATTTGTCCGACTGGATTTACGCCAACCGCAAAGCCGCGTGGATTGCCGCACATGGTGATGATGAAAACGATAAAGAAACCGCGTTTCACCTCGTGCAGAACGACGGGTCCCAGATGCGGCTTTTTGGTCATGATGCGGTCGATACGGTTGCTGATGGGCTTTACCACCTGGGCTTCGGTCACAAGGACGGGCGCGTCATCAATGAAGACGGCAACAAGAACGCGTCACTGGAATCAGTCGCGTATTGGCTCGAGGAACTGCTTGCAGATGACTTGGCGAACGGCAGCCTCGCCGACAATGGCATCAACCTGCACCCCGAGGGTACGACGGGCACAGCTTTCGACGAGATGACCCAGCTGGTCACGACTGATCTTGGACTGATCGAACGGTACACAGCATCCGAACTAAAAAAGATCGCAGAGCAGGTTGATGACCTGAACGCAATTCTCATCGACGCCATCACAGAAACCGGTGTGGCCAATGACGGTAGCTTGACCGCAAAGGACTTGGCTGTTGTCGGCAAATGGATCGAAGACAATGCGCAGGCGCGCTGGGCTTCATTGCGCGGCAACGAAGACAAAGACGTCAGTATTATGGGCCTCGTCTGGAATGGCGGCGTGGGTGAGCTCGGCAACACAAATGCGTTCAACGAACTCGCACGTGGAATGTATTCCCTTGGCTTCGGCACAAAGCACGGCGGTATCCGCGATCAAAACGGCGATTGGAAAGGGTCTCTTGAGGACCTTGCTGGTTGGATGAATGCTTATTTGGCAGACGACCTCCTGGCGGCGACCTTCTACAACCCAGCACAAGACCCCGTTGATCCGGCGTCTTTCGCAAACGACATTATCGCCAGTGTTGAGGCCGTTGCTGTCCGGGACAACGACAACTATGCCGTCATCAATGATACGTCGGCTCTGCGTATGGACGCGGGCACGATCGCCTTCACGTTCACTGCCAACGAGCCCTACAGCTCGAACCAGGTGCTTTTTGCGAAGGACGGCAAAGGATCGAACGATGGCGATATGCGGATGTACCTTCACGAAGGTGAATTGCATGTCAAAGTGTCGATGGATGACAAAGACCATTTCCTGAAGATCGAAGGCAAAATCAAAGCAGGTCACCCGCATGACGTCGCGGTGAGCTTTGACGGCGGCGCGATTTCCATCTGGGTTGATGGCATTCGCGAAGTTTACCGCGATGATTTCGACTACGATATGCGCACGAATACATCGGACATCATCGTCGGAGCCAGTAATGGCAGCCAGGAAGGCAACGAGGAAAACATCAACGCCGAATTCCAGGGTCAAATCACGGGTTTTGCAGTGTATGACCGTGTTCTGGAACAGGGCGAGGTGCAGGGCCTATCCCAAGGGGTCCGCAAATCCGGCAACTCTGGCGACAACAACATTGCAGGTTCCGACGGTGATGATGCGCTGTATGGCGGCCTTGGCCGCGACGCGATCAAGGGCGGCGACGGCGACGATTTTATCGACGGCGGCTACGACGCCGATACCATCGACGGCGGCGCAGGCAACGACATCATCTTCGCTGGCGAAGGCCAGGACAGCGTCAATGGTGGCGCTGGGAATGACATCATTATTGTGGAGTCCGACGGCCGCGAACCACAAATCGGACAACTCATCTACGGCTCTAACGGCCGGGTGAGGGACGACAACGGGTGGGTAGATTTCCAAACTCTCACGATCTACCCCGAGCAGCCGATCCCCGCCGATGACGTGCTCATCGGTGGGGAAGGTGCTGATACCTTCCGCTTCCAGTGGAACATCAACGCCAAGGACTACATCATCGAAAAGCACGTCCGCAAAGATGGTTCTATCAACTGGGCCGGTGTTGCGGGGGAAAATACGTATCTCCACGATCACTGGGTCGATACGATCGGCAACGATCGCATCATGGACTTCAGCAAGGCGGAAGGTGACCGGATTGAGGTTGCTGGCCATACGCTGACATTCGATGGCATCACCTATCGCGACGTCGATGGTGACGGCACCGAGGAAAGCATCATTGCGTACAAGTCGAACCAGGGGAATGGCGGCGCGCACGATCAGGATAAGCTGGGCACAATCACCGTGTTCGGTGACAGGGTGGTGAAAGAGGACATCTATCAATTGCCGTCAAAGCCTGTGGTCTATGGCGTGGTTGAAAACATCAAGGACCTGGAAGAGGCGGTGACACCGCTTTCCATCGACCCCGGCACGTCACGCAACATGCCGACGAACCTCAACACAAGCGAAGTCGACGGCCCACGCGGGACGCCAGAGACGGGGCCGGTCGCCAAGGCTGACGCAGCACCCAAATCCTCAGCACGAAGCGGGACAGGTTTGGACACTATTCTTGACTGGATTGAGACTGATCCGGGCCTTGCCGACCGCACTGACGCAGCTGACATCACGAAGGGCAGCGCTGCCGCGGCTGAGATGAACGCGATCATCATCAAGCACATCAAGAAGCTGGGTATCGCCAACGACGGAGAGATTACCGCAGCCGATGTGATGGCTTTGGCGACGTCCATCAGGAAAAGTGACTACAAGGCGTGGGTCAAAGCCCACGGAGACGACGAAAATGATGTCGAGACCGGTTTCCACTTGGTTCAGAACGACGGCGCAAAAGGCCGTGCCTTCGGTGAGAACGGAATCAACACCGTTGCCGATGGTCTCTATCACCTTGGTTTTGGGTACAATAAGCACCTTCGCCTGATCAATGAGGACGGCAACAGCAATGCGTCTGTCGAATCCGTTGCGCACTGGCTCAATGAACTTCTCGCCGACGACATGGACGATCTGGCAAACGCCAAGGTGAGCCCCCTGAACGGTGGCAGCACCGGAACGGGCCTCGACAAGTTGGTAGATATCATCAACGAAGACCCCGGATTGCAGCGCAAGGTCTCGCTGAACGATATCAAAAGCGGCGCTAATGGCGCCGACGTGATGAACGAGATTATCGTGCAGTCCATCAAGGCGACCGGCGTTGCCAACGACGGGCGCATCACGGCAAGCGATGTCGCCACGCTGTCTGAGTTCATCAAAAAGAACCACAGCGAAATGTGGACATGGGCTCACGGTGACGATGAGGACAACGTCGAAACAACATTCCATCGTGTGCAAAGCGACGGGGGGGAAACCCGTCTGAACGGCCACGCGGCAATCGATACAGTTGCCGATGGCATCTACCATCTTGGTTTCGGCCATAAGGAAGGTCACCTTCTCAACGAGGACGGCAAGCGCAATGCATCGCTTTCCGATGTGGCTTCCTGGATGGAAGATCTGTTGGCCGAAGAGCTGGCGAATGGGCGCCTCGCCAATGCCAACACCGGTCCCTACCTGGCTGGGACGACTGGGACCGGGCTTGACGCTCTTGTCGAGATGGTTGCGACGGACGAAGGCCTGCTTTCACGTATTTCCACAACAGAAATCAGTAAAGCCGCACGCTCCGCCGACGGTTTGAATAAGATCCTGCTCAAGGCGATCAAGGAAACTGGCGTCGCTAACGATGGCAAGCTGGACGAGCATGACATCAAGATCATGGACGCCTGGATTGCAAAGAATGAGAAGGCAAACCTCGACCGCTATAACGGTACTGAATCGGATACCAAACGCACTGGCTTTGAAATTGCCGAGCTGTGGTCCTCTACCAGCCCGCTTTTTGGCGAGAATGGCGTCAACACGGTCGCCGACAGCATCTATAGCATCGGATATGGCACAAAGCACAACGGTGCGATTGCGAACCGCGACGGTAAGTGGCAGGCGGAGTTGACAGATGTCGCCGACTGGCTGAACCGTTTGCTGAAAGATGACATGCAAAGCGGCGCGTTGTTTAGCGCAAAGCAGAAGTACACAAACCCAAGCGCCTTTGCGGATGACATCGTTTACGATGCGCCTCGCGATGTGGTCGGTAACGGACAAGGTGGCTACGTCAACGTCAAACACACCTCGGCGATGGCGCTTTCGAACGCGACAGTCAGCTTCAACTTCAAAGCAAACAGTCTGCCAAACGACAAAGGCATGACCCTTTTCAGCAAGGACGGCAAAGGCAATGGCGATGGCCATACCGAGCTCTATTTCTGGCAGGGTGAGCTGTACGTCCGGATGCAGACGGCGGACAAATCGCACTACCTCAAGGTTACGGAACGGGGCGCGCTGCAGACCGGTGCAACCTACGCCATCGCGCTTGTGCTGGGTGACAAGGGGCTTCAGGTGTTCATCGATGGAGAGCAGGTTGCGAGCAACCTTGAGATCGACATGAACTGGAAGCAGAACGACGAGGACATCGTGATTGGCGGAAGCGGAAACGCCCGTAAGCCGGGCGAGGTGGATCCCATCCATAGTGGTTTCGATGGAACCATCACGGACTTTGCCATCTATGATCGCGCCCTCGACTTTGGTGAGATCAGCGGTCTGGCAGGTGTGAACACGGATATCACACCCGCAAATGGCACGCCGGTGCCGGACCTGACACCTGTCGAAGACCCTGTTGAAGACGATGACGACAACAGTGAGGCACCTGCCGGGGGCACGCCAGCGGAAGAACCACAAGAAGAGTCAAACGTTGAAGAGATCATGGAAGCGGCCGACGACACCGACACCCTCGGGACGGGCGGTGGCTCAAAAACTGGCAGCGCGGGGACAGACGTCTACATCGCACTTGCTGGCAAAAACGACCTTGATGGCGCCGGTGGCAACGACCTTCTGATCGGTGGCTTCATGGATGACACCCTGGAAGGTGGCGCAGGAAATGACGCCCTGTTGGGTGACCTGGAAGGCGCGGTCTTTGGTGGTGATGATCTTCTGATCGGTGGCCGCGGTGACGACATGCTCAAAGGCGGGAAAGGCGCCGATATCTTTGGCTTCAGCACCAATGACGGCGACGATATTATTGCCGACTTTAGCCTCAATTTCACCAATGTGGGATCTGACAATGGGTTCAAGACGACGCCGACTGGCGCTGATTTTGAAGTCGGCGTTGATAAGATCCAACTCAGTGGTTTTTCCACGGTGACAGAGGGCAATGTGCTGACAAGCGGTGCGCTTCGCCAAACAGCAGATGGAACCGAATTTGATGCCGAAGGAACGACGATCCTTCTCTATGGCGTCAACCTCAACACCATCTCCGAAAGCGACTTTGCCTTCGTTTAAGCCTCCGCAGAAAGAAAGAGACGCCAAAATGAACTCAACGAACTACATGGCGCTTGCCGTGGTGGCCAGCTTGCTGACCGCCTGTGGGGGCGGTGGCGGCGCCGCGAACGGGCCAGGTAACGGCAACACCAATGCGGCTAACCCGGTGAATGATCCCCCGGCACCCGGGTCAACAAACACCTACCGCACCATTAACGCGGGGAGCGGGACAAGCACCCTGGGTGGTGCAATCCTTAATGCAGGCCGGTCCGTTGAGAATACGACCGGAACCATCACCCATAGCGATGGCACCTTTACAGCGTCCGGCGTGAGTGGATCAGGCGATCTATCGGACGGATCCGACTTTAACCTCAGCAATTTTAGCTACGCGACAGACGTCGAACTCAGCGGTGGCGAAATCGCGATCATTGGGATCAGTACAGAGCCCGAGGACATCAGATCAAGTGGGACTGCCGCCTACACCGGGGAATTTCGCGGCCAACTGGCTGATACGTCCCTCGGCGGCAGCACAACAGTGCTGAACTGGGATGCCGATATTCAGATCAACTTCTCGGGCGACGGCGATGTCGATTTAACGTTTGAAGGTGGCGGATCCTCTCTGATCGACACGATCCGCATTCGAAATGCGACAATCAACGGGAATGGCATCTCGGGTGGGACGTTGCAGACACTCAATAATGGCACCACCAACAACATCACCGGTACAGGTGTGGATCTGAACGGCACGTTCTTCGGCTATAACAACAGCCTGCTACTGCCAGCCGAAGCAGGCGGTGCGATCCAGTCGAACGACAGCGATACCGATATTTCAGGCGTTTTCATCACCAGCGCCGACCCATAATCTGCGATGGGGCTGGCTTAGCTGGCCCCAACCACTTCGAGATGTTTGACTTGCTTCGCGGTCGCCTTTTTGGACAAACGGACAAAAATGATGGCCGTGTCCGTGATCGATTGCGCCGTAATTGCTTGCGACAGGGTCTTCGGACATGCCGAGACCACCGTTTCGTCTAGTGTCTGAGCCTTCGCGACAACTGTGATACTGATCTGGTCGGCGAACGGGTGTCTTTGCAGTTCTGACGCTACATCTGCAGCTGCAGAGATCCCCATATAGAGCGCGACGCTCTGCCCCGGTTGGATCTGTCTTATACTTTCCGGCAGGCAAGTGCCGTTCCGCAGATGCCCAGTCGCGAGCGTCAGGCTGTCGATCTTATCCCGCTCCGTCAGCATGAGATCGGCAGACGCTGCAGCTCCACAGGCCGCCGTGACTCCTGGCACGATCTCGTAGGGAATGTCTGCTGCCCTAAGCGCGTCGATTTCCTCAGCACCTCGTGCGAAAATGCCCGGATCTCCGCATTTCAAACGGACGACCCGTTGCCCTTTCTTGGCTGCAGACACAATTGTTTCAGTAATCTTCTCCTGTGGCCAACTATGGCAGCCCGGCTGCTTTCCGACATAGACGCGTTCCGCGTCGCGTCTCGCCAAATCCAAGACTTCAGGATCAATGAGTCGGTCATAAAATATGATGTCTGCTTCCTGCAGACGCTGCACGCCGCGCAAGGTGATCAGATCCTTCGCACCTGGACCGGCCCCGACGAGAGACACCGATCCGTGCTTTTTAGACACTGGTTTCCCGGCGATGATGGCATCCTTGATCATCCGCGCCGCGTCTCGTTCTGCTCCCATGGCAAAGGTCTTGCGCGGCTCCTCTTGAAACACCCAACGCCAAAGATCGCGACGGGCCCTCGGCCCAAGTCGAGAGGCTGCCAGTCCCCGCAACCGGCCCGCCAACGCAGCAAGATCGCCGAGGCGCGGCTCAAGAACCTGCTCCATCTGTGTTTTGATCTGCCGTGCCAAAACCGGGGCCGTACCTTCAGTGCCAATCGCCACTACCACCGGGTCACGGTCGACAATAGATGGGGTGATGGCGTCGCAAAGATGGGGTTGATCAACAACGTTGACCGTGGCCCCGGCGTCCTTCGCAACCGCATGCATGGCGGCGTCAATTCCGGGGCAGCCGCTTGCGATAAAGACAAGGATCGTATTAGCAAAATGTGCCGCCGTGATCGCGCCAGTCTCGTGCCAGACTTTCCCCGAATCTGCCAAGGCCTGCAACTCCGCATCCAGATCAGGTGCACAGATCACGATCTCGGCTTCTGTCTTCAGCATCAGGCGCGTCTTCTGCGCCGCTTGTTCGCCGCCGCCGACGATCACGACGCGACGGCCAGCCATTTGAAGGAACATTGGAAAGGTTTTCATGCGGTAAGACTTTCGCTTGTATGACGCGTGGCCCATAACCGCTCCGCCAGTTTTTCGGCCCTCTCCAAGTCGGGCTCCGCTCGTACGGTCCAAAGCGCCAAGGCAGCAGTGCCTGTCACCGTTGCAACAGCAAACGGATCATCAAGCTGCCCGTACCAGAGCGAAGCGAGGTCGATCTGAGCGGTGGTATCATGCAAACGGCGCGATGCGGTTTGTTTGGCTGGAGCGGGAACTTGGATGTGGATGCCATCCCGCAACCCAAACAGAGTAACCTCTTTGCCCGGGTGACGTTCGAACTCACCACCGCCACCTTTGATGATGGTCAGGTCTTTTTGATCAAGAAGGGCGGCAGCTTCCGCTTGCAGGCTACGGTAAGAGGGATGAAATACTCCCTGAACTGTCGCAGGTGCTAGAGACGGATTCCACATGCGGAGCACTGTGTTGACGCAGGATCGCAGGCCGAAGGTGTCACGCAGCTTAAGAAGGCGAAACGCGGCAGGTGACAGGGTCTCAAGCGGGCTATATGTCACACCCTGGCAGGCCAGATGTAGGTGATTACGGAGCGCTTCCGGCGCGTTCCATCCATGCATAGACACTGAAAACCCGGCCTGTGCCACCAATCGCGCAGCCAGAAGGAACAATGGGGCGCCTCGAGTCCGACCCGCCGCATATACCGGCCAATCAAGGTCCGCCCTTGGCAGATCGCCCTTCACCTGGTCTCGCATTGCGGCGGTGAAACCGGCAATCTCGGCGGGAACCTCTCCTCGTAAGCGCAAGACCATCAGCAACGCCCCGACGGCCTCGGGGTCAGCGTCGCCTGACAGCATCAGGGCCATCGCCGCTTGTGCCTCATCCACGGTAAGGGGTCGCGCACGTCCCTGACCGCGCGCAACGATCTGAACGTAGGGCGCGAGGCTCATTCTGCCGCCATCGGGAGTGTTGTACCCGCAATCAAAGTCGCAAGTTCCGGCTTGCAGGAGCCGCAATTCGTCCCGGCGCACGTTGCTTCGCCCAAAAGGGGGACAGAGTGGGCGCCGGATGCAACTGCATCCAGAAGGGTATTGCGCCCGACATTAAAGCAAGCACATATGACTGGCCCTGGATCGGGCTTGTTTTGCGCTGGCCGTCCGCTCAGCGCAGTCAGCGGATCGGCGTTTGTTCCGATCAAGGCGATTGCTGCTGTTCGGGACAGGGTGACGGGCGATGTGCTCGCGAAAAACAGGCTCTGAATAAGGCCATTTTTGAAGAATGCGATCCGTATGGAACCGACCGTAGCGTCGACAGCAACGGCTGGCTCTGAATCCATGATCCCAATTGTGGCCTGCGCAACGCCAACCCAATCGTCCGTCGCCATAAGCGAGGCCATCTCCATCTGCCAACCCGTCTGTGTCCGGCTGACTGCGGCGTAGTCGCCTGTGGGCTTCAGTTCATCTTGGCTTACGACAAACCCGTACCAGGCCGCATCAAACCTTGTCGCAGTGACTTGGCCCGCTTTCAGTGCGGGTTGCCCTGAAACAGGGTCTGTCTTTGGTGCGATAGTGCTATTGATCGTTCCCTGACGGGCCCTTTGACGCGTCCAATGCATCGGCGCAAAAAACTGGCCGACTGCGGTGCGATCTGTGATTAGCGCGCGTACCACAGCATGCCCGCGATCATTTTCGACCTTCACCAGATCGCCCGGAACGATGCCGATCCGTGCCGCATCTGCCGGATGGATCTCCAAGTAGGGCTCAGCCAGATGCGGCCCAAGACGCGGCGCTTTTCCTGTGCGCGTCATCGTATGCCACTGATCACGATTGCGGCCCGTGTTCAGTCGCAATCCTTGCTTTGCAGGCGCAGGCGCCACGATGGGAAGCATTTTTGCTTTCCCATCTGCGTGATAGAACTGGCCGTCTGCAAAGAAACGGTTCCCGTTCTGCGGCCATTGCGTGGGCAAAAGATTGGCATAGTCGCAGTCTGCAAAGACACTAAGGTCAAGATCGCGCTGAAAGTCCGATACTGCCTGTGTTAGAGCCACGTACTCTGCAAAGACCTCCGCTGGCTTGGAGAAATCGAAACCATCGAAGCCCATGCGCTGAGCAACGCCACAGATGATTTGCCAATCTGGCTTCGCCTCTCCAGGCACCGGAAGAAACGACCGTTGTCGCGAAATGCGGCGCTCAGAATTTGTGACGGTGCCGTCCTTTTCGCCCCATCCGGCGGCGGGCAGAAGGACATCAGCCAATTCCCCGGTATCAGTGCGCTCCATAATGTCGGACACGACGACAAAAGGAACAGACTTGATCGCCTCTGCCACCGAATCCGCATCAGGCATCGACACCGCAGGGTTTGTGGACATCACCCAAAGCGCCTTAATCTTACCGTTCGCGCAGGCCTGAAACAGATCAACAGCCTTTAAGCCGGGTTGTGCGCAAATTGTCGGGCTTTCCCAGAAGCCTTTGACAGCATCGCGGTGTGCAGCATTTTCGATGTCGAGATGACTGGCCAACATGTTCGCAAGGCCCCCAACCTCGCGCCCGCCCATCGCGTTGGGTTGTCCAGTGACCGAGAACGGCCCGCATCCCGGCTTGCCGATGCGCCCTGTTGCAAGGTGACAATTCAGGATCGCGTTGACTTTATCGGTGCCGCAAACTGACTGGTTCACACCCTGGGAGTAGACTGTGACAACCATTTTCGTCTCGGTCCATTCTGCGTAGAATTCATCAAGTTCTGCTTGTGTTAGTCCCGATTCTTGTGGGTCAGTGATCAAAGCGGCCGCTACCGCCGCATCAAAGCCGTTCACATGTGTGGCGACGTAGTCTTCGTCCAACGCACCAGTTCGCTCAATATGCGCCAGTAGCCCGTTGAACAGCGCAACGTCACCGTCCGGCGCAATCCGCAGATGGACATCGGCAAGTTCCGTCGTCGCTGTCTTACGAGGATCAACGTTGATCACACGCAGTTCCGGCCGCGCCTCTTTCGCGGCGGCGATCCGTTGATGCAAGACCGGGTGACACCAGGCAAGGTTTGAACCGACCAGAACGATCAGATCGGCCTCTTCCAAGTCCTCATAAGTCCCAGGAACTGTGTCTGTCCCAAATGCCCGTTTGTGACCCGCAACCGAAGAGGCCATGCAAAGGCGAGAGTTCGTGTCAATATTGGCCGTTCCGATGTAGCCTTTGATCAGCTTGTTCGCGACATAGTAATCCTCGGTCAGCAACTGGCCGGACACGTAGAAGGCAACACTGTCGGGCCCGTGTTCCTTGATCGCGGCGCTGAAATTCTCCGCGACCAGATCAAGGGTCGTATTCCAGTCGGCGCGGACACCGTCCACCATCGGGTGCAGCAGCCGGCCCGACAAGTCTATCGTCTCTCCCAACGCTGAACCCTTTGAACAGAGTCTGCCAAAGTTCGCTGGATGATCTGGGTCGCCTTTGATCGTGCCATCGGCACCAGCCAAGACGCCGCAGCCAACCCCGCAATAGGGGCAGGTGGTTTTCGTCAAGTTCACGCTGCGGCCCGCGCGCGCAGGAAGGCACGGTCCAGAAGAATGCGGCCGTCTTCGATGCGGGCAGGGTAGGTCGCGACTTGCCCCTCGTCTGCACCTTGTGCGAGGCCGGTTTCCAGCGAGAATACCCAGTTGTGCAGCGGGCAGGTGACGGAATTGCCGTGCACGATCCCCTCAGCCAATGGCCCACCTTTGTGCGGGCAACGGTTATCGAGCGCAAAGACTTCATCGGACGATGTGCGAAAAACGGCTACACAGCCATCCGCCGTCTTTACGACTCGCGCGCCACGCTGTGGAATGTCATCTACAGCTGCAATATCGACCCAAATGCTCATTCTGCAGCCTCCAATGCCAGGTTTGCCAGCGGCTGATAGGTCGCCGCCTTCTCTTCCGCGTGTCTCGCCCACGGATCATGGCGGTAGATCGACTGGCTGATCTCAAAGCGCTCCACCAGTGCCGCGCGTTCATCCAGATCGTCGACGATCCGCTCTTTGATCCAATCGAGCCCAACCTTGGCCATCCATTTGTAGATCCGGTCGAGGTACTTCGCGTTCTCGCGGTAAAGTTGCGTGACCGCTTTGATTACGAGGATCGCCTCTTCCTCAGTTGGAACCTGGACCAACAGTTCAGTTTCTTTCACGTCCATACCTGCTGCGCCGCCAATCGACACCTGATAGCCGGAGTCAACGCAGACCACGCCGATGTCTTTACACGTCGCTTCCGCGCAATTGCGGGGACAACCAGAGACGCCGAGCTTTAGCTTGTGTGGTGTCCATGACCCGTGCAGGGTCTTTTCAAGCTTGATCCCAAGACCTGTGCTGTCCTGCGTGCCAAACCGACAATGGTCAGTGCCGACGCAAGTTTTTACGGTGCGCAGACCCTTCGAATAGGCATAACCAGACACCATTCCAGCGTCATTGAGGTCTTTCCAGATCGCTGGCAGGTCCTCGCCCCGCACGCCCAGCAGGTCGATCCGCTGTCCGCCAGTCACTTTCACGGTTGGCACCATGTATTTGTCAGCCGCATCCGCAATGGCCCGCAGTTCATCGGGCGTAGTGATCCCGCCCCACATACGCGGCACGACGCTGAATGTGCCGTCCTTCTGAATGTTCGCGTGCTTGCGTTCGTTGATGAACCGCGACTGCGGGTCGTCTTGATACTCAAGTGGCCAATCTGCCAACAGATAGAAGTTCACTGCAGGGCGACAGACATGGCATCCATCAACCGTTTTCCAACCGCACTCCTGCCAGACGGCGGCTTGCGACGTGAGTTTCTGCAACTTGATCATGCGCCGCACGTCTTCGTGGGTCATATCACAGCAACCGCAAATGGACGCGGCAGAAGGCATGACGAAGTCATCGCCCAAAGTGACGGCCAACACCTGCTCCACCAGCCCTGTGCAGGTCCCGCAGGAGGCGGATGCCTTTGTTGTCGCTTTGATCGCGCCAAGGTCCGTCGCCCCCGCCGCAATCGCATCTTCGATTTGTCCCTTACAAATGCCGTTGCACCCACAGATTTCCGCGTCACGCGGTAAGGCTGCAACGGCTGAGAGCGGGTCCTGGGTGGCGCCCCCCTGAAACGCAGGCCCAAAGATGACTGTATCGCGCATCTCGGCGATGTCGGTCTTGTCTTTGATGAGGCCAAAGAACCAGTTGCTGTCGGCGGTGTCGCCGTACATCACCGTTCCGATGATCACGTTGTTTTCGATGATTAGGCGGCGGTAGACGCCGCGCGCCGGGTCGCGGAAGACGACGTCTTCGCGGCCTTCGCCATCAGCAAAGTCGCCTGCACTAAACAGGTCACATCCAGTGACTTTCAACTTCGTCGAAAGCTCCTTGGGAACAAACGCTGCCTCTTCGCCGAGCAGTGTCTGTGCTGCGACTTTTGCTTGATCATAGAGCGGGGCGACGAGGCCGAAGAGGGCGCCGTTATGTTCCACACACTCACCAACCGCAAAGACATCCGGGTCGGATGTCAGCATTTGGTCGTCGACGTGGATGCCACGCCCCACGGCCAGTCCTGCATCCTTCGCGAGTTGCACGTTAGGCCGGATGCCGACCGCCATCACGAGTAGGTCACACGGCAATTCAGTACCGTCATCGAGCAACAAGGCGCGAACCTTGCCATTTTCGCCCAAAATCTCCTTGGAATTGGCGGAGCATTTGACGGTGATACCCTTGTCAACGAGGGCCTTGCGCAGCAGATAACCCGCAGCCTCATCCAACTGGCGTTCCATCAGGTGACCCATGATGTGAACGATGGTCACGTCGACGCCACGCGCGGCCATGCCTGCTGCCGCTTCAAGCCCAAGAAGGCCGCCGCCGATAACAACGCATATGTTGTCGGGGCCAAGAGCCATCATCTGCTCGGTGTCTTCGAGGTCACGGTAGGCGATCACGCCGTCCAGATCATGGCCTGGAAGTGGGATCATGAAGGGGTTCGACCCAGTCCCGAACATCAGCTTGTCGTAGGACAAGATATCGCCGTTCTCAGCCGTGACCGTCTTCGCTTCCCGGTCAATCGCCACAACCTTCTCGCCAAAGTGACAAGTCACATTGTTCTCTGCGTACCAGGCGTCGTCGTGCGTCACGATCTCTTCATACGTCTTGTCGCCCGCCAGAACGGGGGACAGCATGATACGGTTGTAGTTCCCGCGCGGCTCAGCGTTGAACAGCGTAATCGCCAAGTTAGAGCCTGCATCGCGTAGATGCTCGATCGCACGGCCTGTCGCCATGCCGGCGCCGATGATGATGAGGTGCTCGCTCATTCTGCGGCCT
This sequence comes from Paracoccaceae bacterium, assembly GCA_020628545.1. GTDB lineage: Bacteria > Pseudomonadota > Alphaproteobacteria > Rhodobacterales > Rhodobacteraceae > Yoonia. The sequence goes on from JAHDEX010000004.1 coordinate 36,781, forward strand.
CCGGATAAGCGGCTGAGATCATTACGCCTGACAACGTCGCGTAGGCGGCGACCCAGCTGTCTTTCAGGTCTGGCGTGAAATCGTCGCCGAGGCCCTTGTCCAGGGTGTAGATGAGCGCCTCGCCGACTGGGGTATAGTCTTCGGACTTGACACCGTAGTCTACGTGCCGGACGGCGAGGTCCTGAGCAACCGGGACGATCTTATCGAGGTCGCGCAAGCCATTTACCACTACGCCGAGGGTGGCCATGAGTTTGGCGCCCAGCTCTGTCATGTCGCCCTTGAACATTGGCTTCACTTCTGGGGCAATCTCAAAGAGGCGAGCGTAGAAGATCTCCGCTGCGACATCGCTGATCGGGGCCACCTTTTTGAAGCTGTCTTGAATCAATGTGATCTGATCGTGTGTCATAGGGTCTATTCCGCCGCGATTGCAGCCGGTTTCGGCTTGGGTTTGGCGCCGTGCTCGTATTCTTCGAGGAAGTCGAGGACCTCTTGGCGGTAGTTGTAATAGTCGGGGTGTTCGAGCAGGGCTTTGCGTGTGCGCGGCCGTGGCAGGTCGACCTCGGTGATCTTCCCGATCGTCGCTTGTGGGCCGTTGGTCATCATGACGACGCGGTCAGCCAGCAAGATCGCCTCGTCCACGTCGTGGGTCACGCAGATGGCAGTGACTTTGGTCCGTGACCAGACCTCCATCAGCACTTCCTGCAGCTCCCAGCGGGTGAGGCTGTCGAGCATCCCGAAGGGTTCATCCAGCAGCAGCAGTTTGGGTGAGAGGGCAAAGGCGCGGGCGATACCGACGCGCTGCTTCATCCCATTCGACAGGTCGGCGGCACCTTTGTCCATCGCATCCGCAAGGCCAACCCGTTCGAGGTAGTATTCGACGACGTCCTGCCGTTCGGCCTGCGAGGCTTTCGGATAAACCTTGTCGACCCCGATCGCGACGTTTTCTTTTGCGGTGAGCCAGGGGAAGAGGTTGGGAGACTGGAACACCACCGCGCGTTCGGGGTCGGCACCTTCAACGTGGCGCCCATCGAGTTTGATGGCGCCCTTCGAGATTTCGTTCAGGCCGGCGGCCATCGTCAGCACTGTAGACTTGCCGCAGCCCGAGTGACCGATAAGCGAGATGAACTCACCCTTGTTGATCTTCAGATCGAAGTCTTCAACAACAGTCAGCGGGCCTTTAGGGGTCGGATAGACTTTGTGCAGCTGAGAGAAGTCGAGGAAGCGGTTCTCGATCATGCCCTTCTGCGCATCAGCGACAGCAGCCGGAACACCGTGGATTGGTGTCACATTCGGCAGCAACTTCGTGCCTTCGACCTTCGCCTCAATCCCTGCATCCATAAGGTAATTAGTGACCTCTGCACGGAGCTTCTTGAAGGTTTCGTTGTGGTTCATCTCCATCCGGTCGCGGGGACGCGGCAGGTTTACCTTGAACTCATCCCCAAGCGTGCCGTCGGGATTCAAAGCGATGATACGATCAGCAAGGATGATCGCCTCATCCACATCATTGGTGATCAGAACACAGGTCTTCTTGTCTTCTTCCCAGATGTGTTCGATCTCATCGGCCAGATTGGCACGGGTAAGGGCATCGAGCGCTGAAAGCGGCTCGTCCAGCAGTAGCATCTCGGGATTCATGGCGAGCGCACGGGCGACGTTCACGCGTTGGCGCATTCCGCCGGATAGCTCCGCGGGGCGGCGCGATTTTGCGTGGCTGAGGCCCACCATCTTGACGTAGTGATCGACCTTTGCCTGACGGTCAGCCTTGGACAACTCCGGGAACATCGTGTCCACCGCGAGAGCCACGTTTCCATTCACCGTCAGCCAAGGCATCAACGAATAGCTTTGAAAGATCACGCCGCGTTCGCGACCAGGCTCTTTCACCGGCTGACCCTTGAATGTCACCGTGCCCTTTGTGGGCTGTTCCAGCCCGGCCATCAGGTTGATCAGGGTTGTTTTGCCGGTGCCGGAGAAGCCGAGGAGGACGAGGAACTCGCCTTCCTCCACGCTCAGATCGATGTCCTTGAGGATGGTGTCTTCACCAAAGCTCTTTGAGACGTTTTTCAGTTCGAGAAAGCTCATCTGGGTCACCGGTTGTTCGAGAAGGTGAACATGGACTGCAGGGCGTACATGACCCGATCCAAGAGGAAGCCGATGATGCCGATGGTGAACACAGCAACCATAATCTTGGCGAGCGATTGGCTAGAGCCGTTCTGGAATTCATCCCAGACAAACTTACCCAAACCAGGGTTCTGAGCGAGCATTTCTGCAGCAATCAGAACCATCCAGCCGACACCGAGGGACAGGCGGAGACCAGTGAAGATCAGCGGGAGGGCTGACGGGAGGACGAGCTTGGTGATCTTGGTCCAAGTGTTCATTTTCAGCACACGAGAGACACTGACGAGGTCCTTGTCGATGCTGCTGACGCCGAGCGCGGTATTGATCAGGGTTGGCCACAAAGAACACAGGGTCACGGTGATCGCGGAGATCAGAAACGATTTGGAGAACATACCGTCATTACTGGCGTAAACGGCAGACACGATCATCGTTACGATGGGCAGCCATGCGAGTGGCGAGACGGGTTTGAAAATCTGGATCAGTGGGTTCAGCGCGGCGTTGGCTGTCTGCGATAAGCCCGCGGCGATCCCGAGTGGAATTGCGACGACTGAGGCGATCAGAAAGCCAAAGAACACAGTTTTGATCGAGGTCCAAATCTGTTCGTAGTACGTGGGCTTGCCCGTGTAGACCCTGTTTTTCACCTTGTCAGAGTCGCCGTTGGCAATCAGTTCGGCGTTACGGGCCTCCTGGCGTTCGTAAAAGGCGGCTTCTTTCTCACGCTCGCGAATGGCGTCAGCGTGAAGGTTGCCAACCTGCTCCCACACTTGCGCTGGGCCGGGGACCGCGCCGAGGGAGGTTTGCACCTTTGGGGCCAGAGTGCCCCAGAGCACGAGAAACCCGAGAATTGCGAGGACCGGCACGCCCAGAAGCTTCCAGATCTCGGACATCTGCGCTTTCGGGTTGTCCCCAGCGGCAGCTTTCAGAACGGGGGTCAGCCACGACAGGCCAAGCACCTGGAACCATTTGTCGGCGGCGTTGATGCGGGTGAACAGCTTTGCGCGGCGTTCTTCAGCCGAAAGTGTGTCTGGATCGATGGCGGTCATTTCGGGGCCTTTTTGCGGGCGTGAAGGGGAGGGGTAGACGGGGGTGACGCGCGGCTATCGCCGACGCCTCACCCGCCGTCCCGTTTCGTTAGCCTTGAATTTCGCTGCCAACGACGATCTGTTCGCCTTTTAGGCCGATTGGCAGGCTGTCGATGTAGGCGTTAGGCTGCTTGCCGTCGTATGGGATGCCGTCAATGATATCGGCCGCCGGCGTTGGTGCTTTGAAACCATCGCTGTCCCATGGGAAGTCAGCCTCTTTGGCGAGACCTTCATCGACCAACAAGCGCGCGGCATCCAGATAGATGTCGGGGCGGTAAACCGATGCGGCCGTTTCGAAGAACCACTCATCTGTCTTCGGCTCTGCAATCTGTCCCCAGCGGCGCATCTGGGTCAGATACCAGATGGCGTCAGAGTAGAACGGGTAAGTCGCGTTGTAGCGGAAGAACACGTTAAAGTCGGGGGCTTCGCGTACGTCACCTTTTTCGAACTCAAAGAACCCGGTCATAGAGTTGGCGATCACGTCGTAGTCCGCACCCACGTATTCAGATCGCGACAGGATTTCCACCGCTTCTGGGCGGTTGGCATTATCGTTCTCGTCCAGCCAGATTGCGGCTCTAATAAGGGCTTTAGTCAGGGCGATTGTGGTATTGGGGTTTTCTTCAGCAAACTCTTTGGTGATGCCAAAGACTTTCTCTGGGTTGTTCTTCCACATGTCGTAGTCGGTGATGACAGGAACACCGATGCCTTTGAAAACCGCCTGCTGGTTCCAAGGCTCACCCACGGCATAGCCATAGATTGTACCAGCTTCCATCGTCGCAGGCATCTGTGGCGGTGGCGTCACTGACAGAAGGACATCCGCGCCGATCTGGCCGGAGATATCTTCGGGGGAGTAGTAGCCCGGTTCCAAACCACCAGCCGCAAGCCAGTAGCGGATTTCATAATTGTGCGTGGAGACAGGGAAAACCATGCCCATGTTGAACGGGATGCCCTGGTCTTTGTAGTCTTCAACCACCGGGGCCAGCGCTGCAGCACTGATCGGGTGTTGTGGACGACCATCGTCCATCAGCGGGACGTTCGGCTTCATTTCTTCCCAGATCTCATTTGAGACTGTGATGCCGTTACCGTTCAAGTCCATCGAAAAAGGCGTGATGATATGCGCTTCGGTGCCGTAGCCAATTGTTGCGGCAAGGGGTTGGCCAGCCAACATATGCGCGCCGTCCAGCTGTCCGTCGATTACGCCGTCGAGCAGCACTTTCCAGTTAGCCTGCGCCTCCAAAGTGACGAAAAGGCCTTCATCCTCAAAATAGCCAAGCTCGTAAGCGACGGCGAGTGGTGCCATGTCCGTCAGTTTGATGAAGCCGAAGGTCAGCTCATCTTTCTCTAGGTCCAGCAGTTCTGCAGATGCAGCCGTGGCGACAAGGGTTGTCGCAGTCAGCATCGCGGTAACAGATTTCTTCATCAGGTCGTTTCCCCGTTTGGTGCGCCGATGAGCAACCGGCAAACAAAAAAAGCCGCGCGTTCAGACCACGGGGGAGGAGATCCGTGGACGAAACGAGCGGCTTTGCTCTGGAATTCTTACCGGCCGACTTTGGCCGCAATCACGGGGCATCGGTGCCCTGCACGGGTCATACTGCGCGTCACCGGAATCGTTTCAAGATCGCCATCTCAATTTCAACAAACTAATTGCTGCAATGCAGCAAGCGCCTAATTTTTGGTCACACTGACGCGGTGAATTCAAAGGTTCTGCCATCAAAGAAGGCATCCGCACCAAGAATCATATGTCCCCGGGATGACGCTACGGCTGTCTCATGCGACATCGCACCCTCAACTTTTTCCGACGCGCCGGGCAGATCAACACCGATGCTTCCGAGGTTCTGCCGATAGAGATCGCTGCGAAAGCACTGCTTTGCCGCGGCGATCTCTTTTTCGGTGCCCCCGAGTTGCGCGGCAATCCACGCCGCTTGGCTGCGCCAAGGGAAATGCGCGGCGTGGCGATGAAACAGCTGAAACTTTTCGACATGCACCGGCGCCGCGCCCCTTGCAGGAATAAGGTGTCCGGTGATCGCCGGATCAATCAGCTCCGGTGCCAGGTTGAGGTGCTCACTACGCGCAAGGATTTCCACCGCCAACGGCTTGTTCTTTCGCGTGTCGAGCCAGTGGGCCGCATGATAGATCGCCCGCATCAACCGGCGGACCATCTCCGGTTTTTCGTCGATCCAGTTTCGCCGGGCGGCGAGCACTTTCTCTGGCGCAAACCCCCAGACCTGCGATCCGGTAAACATTAGCTGCCCAACGTCCCGATGAACGGCCGCGCTGCCCCATGGCTCACCCACCCAAAACGCATCAACCCGGCCGTCGGCAACTGCATCAGCCATGCGCGGCGGTGGAATGGCAATGACATCAACCGACAGGTCGAGCGCCGACTGCTGCCAATAGGCCAAAAGCAAGCGATGCATCGCAAAGTGAAAGGGGACACCGATCCGCAAGTGGTCAACGCCTGCGTTTGCAAAAGCGAGTGGAAGACTGTGTGGGTCACCAAAGGTGACTGGTCCTAGTGTATCGGCAATCTTCTTGGAGACCCCAAATACTGTCCCGTTCACCGCCATTACCATTAACGCATCGATCTCGGCCGGGAAGCTGCCCATGCCAAGCGACATGGCCACGGGCATGGGAGAGAGCATTTGTGCCGCGTCCAGATGCCCGAGGGCGAGCATGTCACGCAGGGCCGACCACGACGGTTGCTGGATCAGGTTCAGCGCGAGTCCCTCTTCCGCTGCAAAGCCAAGTTCCTGGGCGATGATCAGCGGCGCGCTATCGACGAGCGCCACATAACCGCAGTTGAGAATACTGTCGGTCATGATAGCAGGTCCGCGGCGGTGACGAGTGCTTGCGCGACGTCAATGACCCGTCGACCCTGATCCATCGCAGTTTTGCGCATCAGTTGGTAGGCCGCATCCTCCGACAGATTGCGTTGGCGCATCAGGATGCCTTTCGCGCGGTCGAGCGTCTTACGGTCCTCAAGCGCCCGTTTGGCGGCGTCGAGTTCGGACTGCATTTTGCGCATCATCTGAAACCGCATGATCGCAGTCTCAATCACTGGCTTGATGCGGGTCATCTGCAAACCGTCAACGACATAGGCGCTGACACCGGCGTTGACCGCGGCTTGGGTCAGATCCTCATCCGTTTGATCGACAAACATCGCCACCGTGCGCGACTTTGCGTCTGAGACCAGACTGATATGTTCGAGCGTATCGCGATCTGGGTTCGCCATGTCGATCAGGACGATGTCAGGCTCATGCCTGCGGATTGCCCGTTCGAGACCAGAGATTTGCGCAAGCGCCTGCACCTGCGTCCAGCCGCCGTCTTTTAGTGCGTCAATAATTTGGCGGGCTTTGTCAGGGTCCGCTTCGACGACGAGGATGGACAAGTCTTGTTGCATGCCCTGCTGATGCAGCGGATGGGGGACTGAGAAAAGCCAAGCGCCGCGAAATCTGTGAGGCGTTCAGACTTTGCCGTTTTTCTGCGCTTGAGAGGTCAGAGGCGCCGCGTCTTGCGCCGCTTCGTGAACACGTCAGGCCGGCTGGCGTCTTTCATTCAGACCGCCCATGTTATCGATGATGTGCGATTCCGGCATTTTTGACATGGATTTTACCCGTGTTGCCAAAGGGCTCGCGTGTGCGATCGTTTTTTGGGTCGCGGGGTGGTCAGGACCAAACACCTTGGATTCGCCATGACGCATCATGATCGCGCCGAGGGTTTTACTATCGCGCCCGTCAAACCGATGCACTGCAATGTAGCCCGGTCCGCCGTCGCCAGCAGTCGGCAACACTTGCCGTAGAACGTTCAGACCAAGCAACAAGCGGGTCCAATCGTTTGTCCAATAAGGCAACACGAGCGTCAGATACCGTGTCTTTGCGTCTTCCTGAAAATGCCATCCACGCGTTTGCCGCCCGGCAGCCCTGAGGTTGCGCAGGTACACAGCGCCGGTTTCAGGGGTGATTTCATCGGAACGCAGCAAATCTTCGTCGGAAAAGCCAACACCGAGGTCATCCCAATCGTTGAAGCTCCATGCCGATTTGAGCGGCTTACTGAGGTTCCGCGAAAGCAGGTCTGATTGAATTGGTGTGTAGACACACAAGCTATAGGGACTTTTCACGTCTTCTTTCCTGTACAATACCGCGGCCGCGCCCCACACGACCAAACATAGTTAACTTCGACGAACTATACACTATTCAACACGAGTGTTTGATACCTATGGTTGAAACAAGCTGTTTTGGATATTGAAACACAAGAGTGTGAGCGGTCAAGCGTTCGCTTCACGGTGCTAATGAGGGCAGAATGAAAGCGGCGCGGCCTAGCTGGTCCTTGACAATTAGTGGCTGACCCGCGCCATTTTGACCACGTTGTCACGACGCTCATTCACCTCGAATTTCGACAGGATTTCGAGGAGGTTATCCGCCTCAGCCGACAAGGCTTGCGCGCTTGAGTTGGTGTTTTCGACCATCATCGCATTCTGTTGCGTGACCCGATCCAGGTTGTTCACGCCCGCATTGATCTCGCTGATGCTTGATGATTGTTCTGCCGCACCGCTTGCGACGCTCGAAATTGCTGTCGAGATGCCTTCCATGCGTTGGACTATTCCGAGCAACATTTTCTCCGTTTCCCGCACCAGATTGACGCCCGTGCCGACGTTGGTGTTGCTGGTCTCAATCAACGCCTTGATCTGCGACACGGCCTCGGTTGAACGCATAGCAAGCTGACGGACCTCGGACGCGACAACGGCAAAACCGCGCCCAGCGTCACCTGCGCGTGCCGCTTCGACGCCAGCATTCAATGCAAGCAGGTTCGTTTGGAAGGCAATGTCATCTACGACACGTATGATTGAACCGATCTCTTCAGCAGATTCCTCAATTTTATCCATGGCCTTTGTCGTTTTTTCAACAACAAGCCGTCCTTCTTTGGCTTGGGTGTCTGTTTCGAGGATAAGCCGCTCTGCCGATTTCAGCTCTTCCGTATTAGCACCAATGGTTTCCGTAATCTGGTCAATGGCAGCCGCTGTTTCCTCCAGCGTAGACGCCTGATTTTCGGTCCGGCGCGACAACTCATGCGCTTCCTCGCCCATTTTCGTGGTCTGCTTGGCGATCGTGCTGGCAAAATCCTTGAGGTTAGCAATCGTCTCGCCCAGCGTATCAATCGTATTGTTATAGTCGGCGCGCAAAGCCTCATATTCGCGAGCGAATGGCTCTGAAATTGAGCGAGAGATGTTGCCCTCCGCAAGGCGTTTCAGGCCGGTTCCAAGGCTATCAACGGCGTATTGTTGTTCCTTGGCCTTCTTCTGCTCCAACGCTTGTTGTTCATCGAACGCGCGGAGCCGATCAACCATCAACGTTAGTGCGCGTCCCAGATCACCGATTTCGTCCTGTCGTGTGGCATCAGGCAAGGTCACGTCATAATCACGCTGGCTGACTTGGTTCATGGCGCGCACCACGACGTTCAAGGGGTCGCCAAACGCACGTGACATATACCAGCCGCAAACACCAACAATGGCCAAAGCAACCGCCAGCATTGCGATGGTGCGCAGTCCCTTCGCGTTTGCATCTGCCAGGACCTCTGCCATGTCGATTTCTGCCAGCAGAACCCACGCGTTCCCGGTGATTTCGACCGGATAGTTCACAATCATCGCTTCGCGACCCGCAAGAGATGTGACGCCGATGCGGAATGTTTGTAGGCCTGAATCGAGCGTTTCATCCGTTGCCACGTTCAACGTCAGGCTTGTGAGCACTTGATGTCCACCATCAAATCGACTGGCGGAGCGGGCGATGCCGTCTTCGCCGATCAAAGTGATCTCTCCCGTTTCACCCAGCCCTTGAGGGTTGTTGACGATGCTTTGGATCAAATTCGTTGGAAGCTGGTAGATCAGTACGCCCGCGACTGTGCCCTCTTCCGTCGTGATTTGTGTCGCCATGAAAGCCGCAGGCGCGTTACCACTTGGCGCATAGGGCGCGAAATCGACAAAGACAGCCTGGCCTGGCGTTGCGTCTTTGCCCGCGCGAAAGGCATCCGCAAGCCCGCTTGACCGATAAGCGCCGCCTTCAAGGTTAGTCGCGTAGTCAAGCTCCTTGAAGACGCTGTAGACAACGTTGCCTTCCATATCGACGAGAAAAATGTCGTAGAGCCCGATCCGTTGGTTCATCGCGCGAAAGAACCCGTGAAAATTGGCGTGTTGAAAATTATAGGGGATCGTTGCTTCGGCGCGGTCGAGCTGATCCTTCTCGCCAACCGGATGCGGATTGTCTGTGATGTAGGCCTGCTGCAGCTCTTTCTCTGGGTCGTCCATCAACAGCGGAAACGTTGTGGTAAAGGCTTGGACAGCTGTTTTTACGGTGTCCGATTGCGCTGCGTTGACAAGTTGTTTTTCGACGTCGACGAACCATTCTTCAATCGTGCGCGCCCGTTCGATAACGAGCGTCTCTAACAGGAGTTCTTTTTGCTGGATCAGAGAAGCGCGGAAATCACGATAGCCGACCCAAGAGATGACAAGCGCAACTACGAGGCTGAAAGTGACAAATATCACTGGGAGTTTCACGCTCATGCGGATGTTGTTCAGGTTCATCTGTGTCTCCACCAACGGCCAGTTGGATGAATCTGATACAGGCTGAACCTTAAGGGCGGCATAATAGAACTGACCATGTCACCCACAGAATGACGGATCCTTGTTGATGGATTGTCGCGTGCATCAAAGATGGCGTAATGTTGCGGGCATGGTGTGAAACAGGCGACATCGCTTTGCTCGCATCGCAATAGAAGGAGCACGGCCCAGCGTGCGTCGGAATTGGATCGTCAACGCGAAGCAAAGCCTCGTCGCCATACAATCCCGCATAAACATGCGGTTGGTGCGATTGGCCGTTTCGATTGGTGTGATGGCGGTGTTGTTTCTTTTGATCGACACCCAGGCGATCTATGCCCGGCTTCGCGGTGCCGATCTGAACTGGTTGTTGATCTCGCTTATTGCGATGACGGTTCTAACCTTCCTGATGGCCTGGCGGTGGCAATTGACGACGCATGCTTTGGGAATATCGTTGCGTTACCGGCGCGCTGTGACGGAGTATTATATTGCGCAACTTCTCAATCTCGTCCTGCCGGGCGGCATGGTGGGCGATGCCGCGCGCGCCGCGCGCCTGAAGGCGCCAAATGGCATTCGCCAGGCTATACAATCGGTTGCGACTGAACGGCTTATCGGGCAGTCGACCTTGTTTATCTTAATGTTCTTCGGATTTCTGGGCGCGATGTTCGTCCCTGGGGGGCCTGCATGGCCACTTTGGACCTGGTGGTTTCTTGCGCTAGGCATCGTTGTTGCCGTGGTTTGTTGGGGATACGCACAAGGCCAGGGAGCAGCCGCACGATTCATCGCGACAGCGCTTTCCCTGATGGCGCGACCAAGACAGATCGTTCTGTCGCTGACGATCGCTGGTCTCATCATCTTCAGCTTCTACGCCTGCGCACGTGCAACTGGGACAATTCTTCCGGCCAACACGTTACTCACCCTGATCCCGCTTATTCTGACGGCCATGCTGATCCCGGTGTCGGTTGGCGGCTGGGGATGGCGCGAGGGGGCAGCAGCAGCGTTCTTTCCTTTGGCTGGGGCACTGCCGAGCGCAGGCGTGGCAGCCAGCATCGCTTACGGGGGCATGATGCTGATCGCGGCTGCGCCTGCCGCGGTTCTTATACTGATGGGAAAAGGCCCGACATCTTCGGGCGTCGATCAGTCGTCATCGCCCGTTTAGTCAGTGGAATGGTGAAGGTGACGCTAAGCAGCTTATCTGCCGAACCGCGAAGAGACTTACGAAAAAAATGTCAGCCTCGACTTGAAAAACAACCTGAGTCCTTCGCGGGACGTACTTGATACACAACGCGGCGAAATCTGCCTAAAAACGCAACCTACATCCGGTCGGCGAATTTCCGCTGCTTAGCGTCAAGAGAAGGAGTACCCCTTGCACGTAGAACGGGCAAGTTTTCGCGCAGAGGACCTGTCCTAAAGTACAGGCGGGGTCCGGCTTTGTTCAGGAATAGCCATTATTCGCCACAATTGTTTTGTGGAAAATTAACTGAAAAAACGTCCATTTTCGCCGCATTTGGGTCAAGATACTGCCTTTACTGTTTCCAATGTGAATACAATCATGGGGAGAGTCGCCTTTTCCGGCAATCACGGCTGCTAAAGCTGCACCTCACGTTGAGTAAATGTCTGATGAAGCGGAATGGAGATTGTGTCAGGATATGAGCTAATGAAATTAGATATCCGCCAACCTTCGCTCCCTTTGCTGTTTCCGAACGATGCACAGTTACAGGCAATTTGTGGGGATTTCACCTTCACAGAGGGTCCAATCTGGCACCCGACGAATCAGTTTTTGCTATTCTCGGACATCGCGACGAGTCGGCAGTACATCTGGAACGAGAATGACGGCTTATCGCTGTTTCGGCTCCCAAGTAATCAGGCCAATGGGAACTATTTCGACGCTCAGGGGCGGGTGATTACCTGCGAACATGCGTCGTCACAGGTCGTGCGTATTGATCATCACGGCAAGCGGGTGACCCCGATTGCGACCCACTTCGACGGCAAAGCACTGAACAGTCCGAACGACATTATCTGTGACAGCAAGGGCCGAATTTGGTTCACGGACCCCGCCTACGGTCGCACGCGCGAAGATCTGGGTGACATTCGCGAACAAGAGCTCGGCTTTCAAGGTGTCTATCGCGTTGACCCTGACGGATCGCTTCATCTGGTGGTCGATGACTTTGATCAACCCAATGGGCTTTGTATGTCGCAGGATGAAACCCGGCTTTTCATCAATGACAGCCCCGGTGGGCACATCCGCGTTTTTGACGTGGCAGACGATGGCAGGCTCAGCGGTGGAGAGGTTTGGGCTGAGGTCACGGGTGACGGCGCGTGGGTGCCGGATGGTATGAAGACGACGACGGACGATCACATCATTTGCAACGGACCTGGTGGCGTCCATATCTTTGATGGCGATGCCATATGTCTGGGTGTGATCCGAATGCCCGAGAAATCCACTAATTTCTGCTTTGGCGGGGCCAACATGCAAAGCCTTTTCATCACGGCATCGACACATGTTTACCGTTTAGAAACCAACATGACGGGTTTGAAAATGATTTAGGCGCGCAGCTGTGCAGGGCCGCGCGCCAGTGTCTGTTGCCAGACAGAGGAACCTTTAGAGATCTTGCTTTGACGCAGCGGCGTACATGCCAACAACCGTGTTCATGTCTTTCAGCGTTTTGCTGAGCCCTTCGAAGACAAGACCACGCTCTTCCGCGCTCAGGCTTTCACCACCAAGGACCGCGATTATTTTCGGCTTTACGACTTCCCAATCATCTTGCACCTGGACGAGGCCATCAACAATGTCCTGATTTGGTGGCGGGTTAATACCCACCTGATCCATACCATTTCGCAGGGCACCAAGTGAAACCTCAAACATATTCACAGTGCCTTCCAACGCCTCCTGTGCGCCTTCAGCGTTAATGTCCGATAGGATAAGGCAGACTTCTTTCGACATCTTTTGGGTCAACATGCGCTGGCGACCCGCAATATCGATCGTGATCGCATCAGCCTGGGTCAGGGCAACCGGGTTCGCATATTGGCCGGTCAATTCACTCACAAGAAGCTTCGCGATCCCAAGCAATTCCATGTTCTGATCTGCGAGAACTTCTGTTGCTTCACGCGACAACGCACCCTCATGCTCTTGATCGATGACTGACCTAATCGGATCAAGGATCTTGTGAACCTCCTGGATCACACGCAGCGTGCGATGACGCTCTTCCGGTCCGTAGATTCCACGGCCTTCATCGCCGTGCTCAAGGCCTGCGATAATTTCTTCAAACTCGCCGAGCGCCCCGTTGAGGATGTCGCGGCTCGAGGATGGAACGATACCCGCATGCAGATTGCAGGCAGCGGCCGGCATGCGTTGGCTGAGCATACGCAGCTTGCCAGAGAAATTGATCCGCTGTTCGCCACCGACCTGCTCAACAAAGTTGGCCTTTTCCGCAACCACTTGAGAGCTTTCGTCGGCCTTCAATGGCGTGGTAAGCGCCATGGTTAACATGACACCGGTTGCAGCCGGTTTAAAACGAACTTTGAGACGCTTGATCGCCATATCTCACCTCTTACGCGCCAGCGACATAAGCTGACGTCACAAACAACACACTTGGAAGCGAACGAGGGTTTCCGACTCGGATGACGGAGCGGCTTTCAAATTTTTTGAGGGTGACCTCAAAACTGGCCGAATACTCGTTACTTCACTTACACATCTGAGCCGAACAACGCGGCTCAAATGGTGTTAAAGACCTAAAAAAAGGCAAATTTTTGGCAAGATTGACGCAAAGGTTAATAAAACACTAATAAAGTTTGGACGGCAAAATTCGCAGATCAGAGCTTCGAACTTGTCCAAACATTATGGATTTCTGTCATATTATCAGCAGCATAGCACATCACCGCCGCTTCGTTTCCAGCTTTCACGATCGCCACAGACCCACCATCGCCCAACGCATTGTTGAGTGCGATCATACCGCTTTCGCCTGCGAGTTGATCAACCGAGGTCGAAAAATCAGCCCATTGGTCGGCCAGCGCACCTTTCAGAACTTCCAACCGCGCACCGTCTCCATGGTGAGTCGTATCGGCACCGTCCGTCATCACCACCCACGCATCCGCAAAACCGGCACAATCGCGCAGAAACTGCTGCAGCGGCGTTTGCGGTTCCGAATTCAGTGCGACTTCCCAATATTCCGCAAGCGCTGCTGCGCGTACACCGGCATCCGTTTGTCCGCCCATAGCATCCGGTTCATCGCTTTCCACAGTCAGCTGATCTGCGGTCTTTGTGAACTGATCCAGAATGCCATGCAGCCCGTCGATGACAGCCTTTTCGTCCATGCTGAGCTTTTTGCCCAACACGCCGATCACGCCTTTGATGTCTTTGGATGCTGAAACCAGACCTCTTAACCGGCGGCCACCGGCCACCAGCGTGACCGAAGAGGCGCCCATCTTGAAGGTCAGCTTGCGTGGCAGCACCGTCATGTCCACTTCCGACAGCATCGCCGTCAGAACCGGGGGTTCCGTGCCATCAGAAATAACCCGTAGGCCGTTTTCGAATGTATCCCCTTCGGCTGACAAGGCTGCCAGTTTCTGGGCGAGGATGGTCTTGTCCATGTGCGGTTGATCCTGGCTGTTCGATCACTCTCGCAGCGGTTATGACCCGCTGCTGATTTTTTGCAAAGTAGGACGGGCCGCAGACAAAAACGCCGGGACATCAAGATCCGGCTTACACACACAGCACAGAACGTCTGTCGGCTCTCCATCGGCGCGCAAGAAAATGGTCAGCTGATCGCGCGTTGCAATCAAGGCCGTGTCACTTTCACCGTCGCCAAAATTCGGGGTGCCGGGCTTACCAAGGCTTTTTGCGGCATCGGCGCAGAGCGCATCCAATGCTTCGCGTGCCTGAGGCGCACCGGAGTTGGTGATCAGGATCATATCTGTTGAAAGGTCGGCGAATGCGATCGTCTCGCATTGCGGAAACTTGCTATGCAAATCATCCAAATCTTCAGTCGCCATAGCCTCTGGTACTCTGTCCCATTACACCCACGCCATATGTAGGCCATTCAGGCCGCAGGTGGAAGAGACAGAGGGGCGTTCGCCTTATTTAGGACGCAATCTGGGTTTGATCTGCAAGATTGTCGCGTGACAGAGGGTCAGTTTCGCCATGATTGTCGCCTTCGGCCGAGTGAAGCTCCTTCACTTGCGGCGTTGACTTCGGGGCAATTCGACGTGGCACGACAGGCCCAGCGCTTGGGTCACGACCTTGGATGACGGGGTCAGTCAGCAGCAGCGCATTCGCGGCGGCCGGCGCTTCCACAGTCTCGCCGCGCTGCCCGATGACGTAAAGCGACTCTTCTTTGTCGGCAACCGCGAGGGTCAATTCCTGCACCATTTCAATCAGATGGTCGGAGAATGCACCGGCACCGCTGGAGTCCCACTTCTCGTAGTCTTCACCGGCCTGCAGCGCCTGTAAAAGGGAGATCGGGAAGGTGCCGCCGAACTGACCTTTGGTTTCGTGCATGACCCGTTTCAACACGCGACCGCGGTCACGTTCTGTCGTCAGTTTGTCAAAGCGGGTGATGAGCAGGATCGACCGCTTTTTGACCGCTTCTGGCATTTGTTCCCACACGGCTTGCTCTGACTGGCGCCAGGCTTGCGTGGCGTGGGTACACCACAGAACCGCGTCAACCTCTTCCAACATCCGCTCAACGACGTCGGTTGACATGTTGGGGTCCGAGATGCCGGGGAAATCGATCAGGTCACAGACGTCTAGGATGTCACTTTCGAAGAACAGACGGATCACCCGGGTTTCTTCGACCGGGATTTCTTCCAGGTGCTCGATTGAGACCAGTTCTTCTGTGCCATCCACATCAATGCGGTAGGGGGGCATGTCGCCGGAAGCCATCCAAACGGGCGATAAGCGCGTCGCTGTCACCTTCTCTGGCAGTGGGCGAGAGCCCAGCAGAAGGTTCGACAGTGTGCTTTTGCCAGCGCTAAACTCACCCATCAAAGCGATGCGTGGTTTGCGACGGTTTGTTTGGGTGGTCATGCGGCAGCCCCTCCGGAGGTAATCTCTTCGTGTGGTGAAACATCGTCTTCGATTGCGAGCTCTTCAAAGATGATGTCGAATAGTTCGTCCCGCTCTTTTTGAGCGGTAATGCCAAACAAACCCTCAAGGTCATCGAGACCAATCTGAGATTTCTCGGCGATATCCGTCAGAATTCCACGCTGTTCAGCTAGGAAGTCAGACATTTCTTTCAACGCGTTGTCGCGGATCTCATTCAACTGGCGTTCTTTGAGGTCCTGAATAATCGGCGCGGTCTCCGCCTCGATCAGCGCGTAAAACTCACTTGCAAAGGAGCGATAACCCTTGCGGCGCTGCCACCAGCCTTTCCACCAAGACGTCTGCAAGTCGAGCGCGATGGTCTGGCCAAGCGAGACTGGTGGCGGTATTTGCGGTGCTTCCGGCGGCGTCACCTGGAACCCTTCAGCGTCCACACCAAAGGCCTCCCCGTAAAGCACGGTCAAATCTTCCGCCGAAGCGGCGAGCGCGTTCATGCAGGTTGCGGTGAAGTCTTTCTTCATCACCTGATAACCGGTGCGCAGCAGGATCCGCAGGCCGTCTGGGCTATACTGCCAGATCTCATTCTCGCCCTTTTTCTCAAGGTGCGTGATCAGGTTATCCACCGCGCGATCGAGGAAACGCTTGTTAGATTGATCGATCCGACGGCCGAACTTGTCGAAGACGACCTGCAATCCGGCTTCCAAAGCAGACATATGCTTGTGAGAGATTGCGTCGAGGTGCGATTTCAGCACATCGGGTTCCATCGACTGAACGTCGTTTCCGCTCAACCGCATCGACACCAAAGAGCTGGACGCGCGCAGACCGCCGACATGGTTCTGCGCACTTTTCCGAACCGACAACAGACGCTCGGCACCTGCACCTTCAGCAATCCGCTCTGCCAAGGCATCATAAAGATGCGGCAGGCCGGACAACTGCCAAACCAGTTCCGTGGTGTCCATGTCAGTCACGCTGTCGCCCACCACGGATTCAGCGTAGTTGAAAAGCGCATCTGCGCTGTCTTCAACAATCTCAGTCAGGTCGCCACCAAGGGCGAGGTTCGCCCAATAGGCCGACCCAAACAGCACTTCGGCGTGCTCTGGACCATTGTTGTCCTTCAACGTCTGCAGAATGGATGCACGGATCTCACCAATTTGGCTGGCGGGATCAGAGAGCTCATCGATCCGGTTTACGAAGATGATCACTTCGCGGCTTTTGACGTTCGAGATCAGACGGATCAGACCCATGTCCATCGACGTCAGCGCCTGATGGGCCGACAGAACCACGACGCAGATGCGGCTGTCGCGTAGCGCCTTGATGGTGATCTGCTCACGCATCATGAAAGTATCGTTTACGCCGGGCGTGTCGCGAATACACAGCGGCATCGGCAAGAAAGACGCGTCGAAGTAAAGGTCAGCGGATTTTGTAATATCCGCGAAGCGGCCCTGCTGTTCGGCAACAGACACATCGTCAAAGTCGTCGCCCATGCAGACATAGCGCTGTACAAGGTCATCATCGAGTTCGGCGTAATTGTGGCGCTGACCGAGAAGCAGCTCAAACTTGCGGCCAAGACGCTCACGGGTCTTTTCGTACATATGCGCGATCTGCTCGCGCACTTTCTTCATCTCTTCGTCGGCCCCAGCGCGGCTGGACAGTTCGCCGATCCGACCACCATTTTCGACAAGGTGGTCCCATTCGTTCTGATCGAAGAACTGGAACGACGCGCGCGGCGCATCGGGGGGAAGAGGCGTGTTGAGGTGCAGCGACGTAATCACCGAGGTCCACGGGTTCACATCTGCGGGCAAAAGATCTGGCCGACCCGCCATCGCGTTCACAAGCGACGTTTTCCCGGCCTTAATCTGGCCGATCATGGTGATGTTCGGCTCAAACGTGCGTAGTTGCTTGACCAAGCGCTGGGCTTTCTTCGCCGCTTCGGGCCCACCAATCTTTTCAATATCTTTGAGGGTATCTTCGAGGTCTAGAAGATCGCTGTGGAAACCCTCCAGCTTATCTAAACCAATCCGCATGAACTCTGGCTGTCGCACCGCGGCAACCCCACCTTGACCGTCGTTCAACTCTTCCATTTGTTCGTACTTCCTCAATCACACAATGGCCGCCCCGGTTTGATTCTGTCGGTGGGGCAGTCCAGGGCAAAAGCCCTCTATTATTGTCCAGAGAGAAACAGTTTTGCGGGGCAGAAATAAGGCGACACTTCGCTCAAAAATGGGAAGGCCGCCTTAAGTCTTTCGAATGCCATGAGAGGCAATTTTCTGAGA
This sequence comes from Paracoccaceae bacterium, assembly GCA_020628545.1. Taxonomy (GTDB): domain Bacteria; phylum Pseudomonadota; class Alphaproteobacteria; order Rhodobacterales; family Rhodobacteraceae; genus Yoonia. The sequence goes on from JAHDEX010000004.1 coordinate 54,874, forward strand.
AATTATGCAGCCTTTACATGAGTGTGGTGCTTGGTAAACGCCACCGCTGCTTCCATATCCCGCTTTAGCTGTACCATCAGTGTCAGCGCTTCCAGACCGGCATCCTCGTTGTTCTCAAACTGCATCAATTGGACCAGTTCAGAGGCATCAAGCGCGCGTGTCCGGCCCTTCTCTAGGATGGGATCATCCGATACCGGGACCGCTTCAAGATGGTCGCTCAGCCACATGATATTGTCCGAAGACGCCTCCACTAAATCGTCAGAACTTAGGTCTTCCATCCGGGCCGTCAGAGCGCGGCCCTGCTCGGTCAGATAGGTGATTGCTGCTTCATACGCCTCACACGTTTCAGGCTTGGCCCGCAGGATCGTTTTCGACGTCTTCGCCTTCGGCATGAAACCGGTGCGCGGCTTCTTGGCTGCATCTGGCTGAGGCGCAGCCACAGGGGCGACGGGGCGACCCACACGTTGCGGCGCCTCTTCGATCGCTTTCGGTGCATCGTTCGCCGGCACCTCAGCCGCAGCGGGCTCAGGCTCCGGCGCTGGTGCCGGTGCTTCGAGCCGCGACTTTCCGCGCAGAACAAAGGCGTCCGCGCTGAGAATCTCTGATCGTGACGCAGCGGGGCGACTGTCTTCTTCGTTCACAACGGGCTTTGAACTGACCACTTCGACAACCGGCGACGCTGCTGCGTCCAACGCTTCTTGCGCTTCGGCTGCTTCGACCTCTGCCGTTTTGGGGATCGGTTTCGAGATCGGGCGCGGAGACGCCGGCATCTCAATCATCCTTGCCAGATCGGCGTTTGGCTCTGCATCGCGGAACTTGTGCAACAGCAGATCAGCTTGATCGACCGTCGCGCGCAGACCTTGATCGACATGTCGCAGGATCGTCGAGATCAACGTTAGACCGCCACTCTTCTGCATCAATGGCTTGTCGACCGAGCCGTCAGCACGGCGGGCCGCAATCGCATCCGTTGTTGCAATTGGCATGATCTTGTTGAACTCGTGCCCGGATCCGAACCGAAGCTCTTCCAACATCTGATCAAGCCGACCAGCTTGTGCCAGTTGGTCAGCGCATGTGACCAACATGAACGCATGGTCCTTGATCTGATCGGGGAGGGAGCCCCAAAGCGCCTGTTCGATGGACGTGAACTCATGCGTGCACAAGATCGCCATATCACTGCGTTTCGCAGCCCAATGCATTGCGCGCTGCTGGTCCTTGGCATCCGCGGGAGCGACGACCTCTAGCACGGAGATGCGGCCCAATGCCGGCAAGGGCAGGTACATCTCCACGAACATCGGTTCGAGAGAAGCGATTTCGTGCGCATCTGCCCCGGACACGACTCTGCTAGTGCCATCGGGTAGCGTACAGATCGCCTGTGCCGTCTCGCCCTTCAGGAACTGCGCTGTTGGCAGCTTTACACCCTCAGGGACCACGATCTGGTTCAGGAGAAGGTTGACCAGGGTCGACTTGCCCGAACCGGGCAAGCCCAAGACTGCGACGCGCACAGGTTCTTTCAGCCGGTGGCAGATCTTGACAGCTGTATCTGCAACATTTGCGGGAAATTTTCCTTTTGCCAGCGCGCTTTTCAGATTGTCGTAAGATGTGTCTGCGGCAGCTTTGACTGACATTTAATCTCCTCCGGCCACCAACTTCAGTGACGGTTCGTCTTTCACACCTGCGGCCATGGCAGCCGCCTTGGCCTTCTCTAGTTCTTCGAGGTCCACAACACGTGTGACCTTGCCCGAATTCGTATCGACAACATCCGTCGGCTTCATGCGGACGGCACGATCCATCGGCTTGTTGTGGTTCAGTTTGATCACGGCAAACGAGACGTTGTCCTGATCTTCATCACCAAGCTTTTCGATGGCTTCGAGCAAGTGGCCCGCAATCTCCGCACTTTTGCGGCGACGATACTTCTGCAGGATCTTTTGGATCACAGGTTCTTCAAGATACTGTAAACCGTCGGAAGAAACGATGACGATATCACCGATTTCCAGACCAAACGGGTCTTCAGGGCAATCGGATTTCGCAACGCGATCGCCCAGGATTACAGAGGTCAGACAGTTCCGGTCCGGATGGTCCTTCGCAACTTCTGGGTCCAGCAAGCCGGATTGCACCATGAAGTCGATCTGGGGTGCCATCGAATGGTCTTCGTTCAACTGCCGCAGCTTACCGCCGCGCATCAGATAAAGCGGGCTGTCGCCAATCGACATCCAGAACATCCGGTTTTCCACCATCACAAGCGAGACAAGCGTCGCACCCATGCCGCGGGTTTGCGGGTTCTGCATCACGTGGTCACGAACACAGGCATTCGCACCTGCTGCAGCCGAGGTCATGATGGCTGGAATGTCCTTTTCGAACTCATGAAAGTTCGCGGATTGGAATTTGAGTTCGCTGTAGACTTCGGTCACCACAATTTTAGAGGCAACGTCGCCTGCCGCGTGTCCACCCATGCCGTCGGCGAGAACCACAACGCCACTGTCAGAACCGAAAGGAAAATCGGTGACGATTGCGTCTTCTTGATAGTCTCGACCGCCCTGGCAAAGTGCCGTGGCTACATCATAACGGGGTTCAGGCGATCGCCACATCGTCAGACTCCTCATCGCCGTCGTTGGTGTTGGTCCAGTTAAACTCATCGTTGCACAACTGGGTGAAGCGAAGGGTCGTCTCGCCGATCCGGATCAGATCGCCGTCCTTGATGGCCTCGTTGCTGATCACGGGCGTATCGTTCAGGCGCACCACGTTGCTTTTGCCGCCGTGGCCCAGCAGAAACTTGTGGGTCTCGGCATCGTAAACGATTGCGGCGTGGTTTGTGCGCGAAATGGCGTTGTCACCGAAGTCGAGCTGGATCGCTTGATCTTCACCGCGACCGATCTGAGACATGCCAGCAACCAGTGTGAAGCTTTCGCCGCGTCCCGGGCCATCCATAACGACCACCCAGCCAACGGGGAACTTTGTGCTTTTGGTTGGGGCCGCTGGTGTTGCGTTGTCACTGAACAGATCAACAACACCGTCGGTGCTTTCAAAACCAATCAGGCGCGTCTTCGTGCGACGGGACCGAGCCGGCTTTGCAGCTGGCTTCGCAGCCGGGGCAATTTCCTGAAGTGTGTCGACCGGGGGAAGGTCGTCATCCATGTCCCAGATATTCGCCTTGGGTGTCTTGTCACCCACAGCCGCGTTGACGTTATTCAACAAATCATCGGTGTTGGGTTTGGCAACCGTGTCTGAACGGGCTGCGACATCTGCAAAATTTTCGACACTGGGTTCAGCGGGCTTTGAGGCCCCCTTCTTCCGTCCGAAGAGATCACTCAGAAATTTCATCTCAACTACCTCTGATGTTAGTCTTTGCCGAAACACGCGGCTGATTTGGTTTCACTTTTGTGGCGAGAGTGGGACCCGCCGCTGCGGCATGCCAAGAAAAGGCGAATGGTGTGTGCATTTTGCCGAATGCGTCGATTTCATGGATCATTCGATATCTCCGACATCGACAGATGCGATCCACATTGAACCTTCACGACGTACGGCGAAGCTGAACTCGGACTGACCTTCATCCATTTCACGGCTCAGGATGTCTGATAGTGCCGTCCGCGTATTCACTTCTTCGGACGTGCGCATGTAGGCGATCAGTTCATCACCGACCAACAGGTCGCTTTCGATGTTGTCAGGTGCGTTCGTCACCTTCGTCACCCAAGCATCGCCGACCAGACGCGTTTCGAAATCCAGACCATTCAAGAGTGCGGTCTTCTGCACGATAGGAACGGTCCAGCTTGCCTCAACGCTGTCGCCAGACGTGTCTGTGATTGAGAAGTCGAGTGCGATCGTCTCTTCATCGCCGAGTTGGAGTGAGTTGCGGAGAACTTCACTAATCCCCGAAATGCTTGAAATGGGGTTACCATTCACGCTTTCGATTTCGACGCCTTCGTTCACCCAGACCGGCGCCACCGGTGCAACAGATGCAATCGTCCGTGACGACGATGAAGATGCTGCGAATGGCAGTTCAACGGTCCAAGCGGACAAGATGAACGTCTCCTCGGCAGGCTCTTCCTCAATCGGGTTACCGGACACAAAGCCAGGAATAGCTTCGGTCAACGGCAAGCTCGCTGTCAGGAAACCTTGCGCGCCGAAATCGAGGTTCACAGTATCGAAGCCTTCTTCATCAACCGGATTCAGCGGTGCTGTGTTGGACAATGCAACTTCGTTGCCATCCGCATCAGGCGCGCCCGGTGTTGATTGGTTCGCAGGCACAGAAACACCGGCGTTCAGGCTACCAAGCTGCGCGCTTGCCAGAACTTCGATCAAACCCGCGTCTTCTGGAAGCGGCACATCAAAAGCGGCCAGAGGCATTTCTGGTGCACCGGACAACGACGCGAGGATTGCGACAAAGTCTTTCTCGACTGGCGGTGTTGGCGTGTCGAGGGTGGCCGCTGCAAGCGCAGCAGCTTCCGCTTTCGCCTGAGCCGCTGCCGCTTTTGCGGCAGCGATTGCCGCAGCCTCGGCAGCCGCAGCTTCGGCGGCCGCGGCCTCTTCCTCGGCAATGCGGCGGGCCTCTGCCTCTTGAACTGTGCGCGCCAGCTCAGCTTGCTGTTCAGCGTATGCGCGAGCCTCTGCAGCTGCAGCAGCTTCTGCTTCTGCTTTCGCTTGGGCCTCTGCCAGGAGACGTGCAGTCTCTGCCGCTTCAGCTTCCGCGAGTTCGCGGGCTTGGGCTTGTTCTTCGCGTGCCAGCGCTTGCTGTTCTGCTTCCTGAATGCGTGCAGTGCGCTCGGCTTCTGCCGCCGCCTGCGCCTCAGCAAGTGCAACACGCGCCGCTTCGGCTTCTGCCTGGGCCTGCGCGGCACGTTCCGCTTCGGCTTCTGCTTCGGCACGCGCTAGAGCGGCGCGTTCCGCTTCTGCAGCAGCTTCGGCTTTTGCGAGTTCGGCGCGTTGTGCTTCCGCCTCGGCCTGCGCCTGTGCTTCGCGGACAGCTTCGGCGGCAGCAGCGGCCTCTGCTTCTGCAGCGGCCTGAGCCTCAGCGGCAGCCTGTTCGGCAGCTTCATTGTCACCGCCACTCAAAGTCATTGCAGCGCCAACGCCAATCGCGGCAACAACCGCTGCGGAGGCGAGCAACATACCCGTCTTCGACTTCTTCTCAGGCGTTGGAACAGTCGCGGAAACTGCTTCGGCGATGGGATCGGCCGCCTTGGGGGCTGCGGCTGGCGCTGCATCTGGTGCGCGCCCTTCCATCATGTTCAGCCATTCCTGCGCCGACTGGACGCGGTCCTTCGGCAGAACGGCCAATGCTTTATCAAGTGCTGCAAGGAAGTTGTCGTCGAACCCCGGCATTGTGCCTTCGAGCGGCTCGTATGGATCGTTCTGATCCGATGCGATCGCAGCAAGACGTGCCTGAGAGTTCGGCGGGCAATCACCTTTGATGAAGTGATAGAACGATGCGCCCAGCGCATACAGGTCAGAACTTGCGTTCTGTTCAGATCCTGCGATGTAGAATTCCTGTGGCGAATAGCCGTCCTTCACAACCCGCAGTGCGGACAGGACACGGCTTTGCTTCGTCGCTTGCTCGCGCGCCGCACCGAAGTCGATCAGAACAGGGTTGCCGTCTGGATCAATGAGGATGTTATCTGGCGAAATATCGCGGTGCAGGATGCCTTGATCGTGGATGAACTGCACAGCGCCCAGAACGTCGACCAGCATCTGCTTGATCTGTGCCGGGGTCATCACAACTTCTGGATCGTCCAGCGTGTCGAGCATGTCGCGACCTTCAACGAAGTCGAGCGCCATGTACGCAGTGTCGTTATCTTCGAAAACCTGGTGCACGCCGACGATGTTGGGGTGGTTCAGCTTCGCAAGGCTCTTGGCCTCTTGTACGAAGAGACGCACAATCGACTGCAGCTCTGGCTGGTGCGCCCGAGAGCGGGCTTGCACGATGGAACGGCTGCGTCGGCAGAAGGCCCCGGGGAAGCATTCCTTAATCACGATCTTCCGATCCAGGCTATCGCGGGCCAGGTACGTGATCCCAAAGCCGCCTGCATTCAGGAAGCTTTCGATCTTGTACTGACCGTGCATCAATTCTGTGCCTGGTTTCAGTTCATCAACGAAGTCTTCTGCATCTTCGTTAACGTCTGCTTCGGTCGGCTTGCCCATGTCACATCCAGCTTTCAAAACTCATCATCACAACAGGCGGCTTTGGCCTGTGGTTCGGCCTGAGATGTCATTCAAATTAGGCAACAACGTGACTGGAGTTTGTTGTTTCAAGGCCTTAAATCCCTGTTTTCACAGCGGATTGAGTCGGATTTGAAAACAGTCTCCCGTGCTGTATTTCACTACCATAACCTACGAGATAAGTATCTGAAAATACTCACTTTAGTGGAATCTTGTAAGCACGCGAAACAGGCATAGATCGCCGCCATATTTCGATGACTTTTGCGCCTGCAGCATTTTCGACGGACTACCTTCTGACGCAGCGAAATTTCCAATGTGGAAACAGCGAAACTTAAAAGCGTTGCGCTTACCTTAACCAAACCCTGAAAGACGCGGGAGGGATTCGGCGCACCCCTTGTCCCCGCTCGGGCGATCCGCAATGGTAAGGCATGGACAGCCCCAAAAGCTCTGATCTCGATAGATTGCGCAACGCCATTCATGGCCGACGCGACGATTTGATCGCCCTGACGCAAGACTTGATCCGCATCCCGACTCTGAATCCGCCGGGCGAATTCTATGGGGACATTTGTGATTACCTCGACAAACGCCTCAGCGCTGCTGGATTTGAAACGGAGTTGATCCGCGCCTTTGGTACGCCGGGTGACAGTGAGCAGTATCCGCGATGGAACTTGATCGCGCGTCGTGAGGGAAGCAGGCCGGGAGAATGCGTGCACTTCAATTCCCACATCGATGTGGTGGAGGTTGGCAAGGGCTGGAGGCAAGACCCTTTTGGCGGTGCTTTGCTCGATGGCAAGATCTACGGGCGCGGTGCTTGTGATATGAAAGGCGGGTTGGCGGCGAGCATCATCGCAGCAGAGGCGTTTCTTGAGATTTTTCCCGACTTTGCTGGTGCAATCGAAATATCCGGCACAGCCGACGAAGAATCTGGCGGCTATGGTGGCGTGGCCTATCTGGCTGAAAAGGGATACTTTTCGCCGGCACGCGTACAACACGTGATCATCCCCGAACCCTTGAACAAAGACCGCGTTTGCCTGGGTCATCGCGGTGGTTGGTGGGCCGAGATCGAGACATTCGGCGAGATCGCTCATGGGTCCATGCCATTCCTCGGCGATTGCGCAGTGCGGCACATGGGTGCAGTGCTAGAGAAATTTGAAAGCGATTTGTTCCCGGCGATGGCGTCGCGGACGACTGACATGCCAGTGGTTCCCGAAGGCGCGCGGCAATCGACGATGAACATCAACTCAATCCATGGGGGACAGGCGGAACAAGCCGCAGATTTCACCGGGCTGCCCGCGCATTGTGTCCCTGACAGTTGCCGGATAGTCATCGACCGGCGTTTCCTTGTTGAGGAGCCGCTGGACCAGGTCCGTGGCGAGGTGGAAGGTCTTCTGGAAGGTTTGAAAGCGGAGCGTCCGCGCTTTGACTACGCGCTGCGCGAGATCAACAGTGTTCTGCCGTCGATGACGGACAGAGATGCGCCTATCGCCGCGACCATTGCCGGAGAGATTGCGCAGGTGATGGGCAAGGCGGCGGAATTCGTCGCCTCGCCCGGCACCTACGATCAAAAGCATATCGACCGGATTGGTAAGCTGAAGAATTGTGTGGCTTACGGGCCCGGCATTCTGGAACTGGCGCATAAGCCAGATGAATATGTCGGCGTCGATGACATGCTGGAAAGTGCGGAGGTCATGGCGCGCAGCCTGGTGCGGTTGCTCTTGATTGAGGCGGTCTGATCCAATTGAGCGCCCTGCGGGCGCACGACATATTTTAGTTTGGTCACACGCGTGTAGCGCATGGGGAACGTGCGGGCGCCTCCGGCTGCCGGTTTTTGGATCAAAGAATCAACAGGTTGGTGGCCGCCGGGACGGCGGCGAGCGTTTCAGACTGCGATATTATCGATCAACCTGACACCCGCCAGCCAGGCCGCCGCAAAAAGACGGGCGTCCTTGGTGGGTGCATCGAGAAGCGACAGGCTCACTCCGTCGCGCAGTTCAAGGTATTCAACCTCGTTATAGCCACCCGCCACGATCCGTTCGATCGCAGGCCCCTGAAGCTCTGACATCGTGGCACCATTCCGCAACGCGCTCCGCATCTCTTCCATGGTCTCAGCGAGCACCGGTGCTTTGACACGCGCACGGTCAGAGATCAGCAGGTTGCGGGAGGACATGGCGAGGCCGTCTTCTTCGCGGATCGTGGGACAGCCAACCACCTCAATTGGGATGTCGAGGTCGCGTGCCATGCGGCGCACGATTTGAAGCTGTTGGTAGTCTTTCTCACCAAAGTAGGCCTTGTCAGCCGAAGTTTGGATAAAGAGCTTGGAGACCACTGTCGCCACACCATCAAAATGACCCGGCCGGTGTGCCCCACAAAGCATATCGGTCAAGCCAGCAACAGAGACGGTGGTCGCGAAGCCGTCGGGGTACATCTGATCCCCATCCGGATTATAAATGAGATCAACGCCGATGCTTTCCAGTTTTTTGGCATCTTCCTGTTCGGTGCGGGGGTAGTTTTTCAGGTCATCTGGATTGTTGAACTGTTTCGGGTTCACAAAGATCGTGACGATCACCCGATCACAGTCTTTGCGCGCGGCCCTGGCCAGAGACAGATGACCCTGATGTAGCGCGCCCATCGTTGGAACAACCCCAATCGTCTCACCTGCCTGACGCCAAAGACTTGTCTGCGCGCGCAGGCCTGCAAGCGTCGGCTCAATCGGTGCAATCATGGGGCCTTATCCGCGAAGACATGTTCAGCTGCCGGAAAGGTGCGCGCGCGGACTTCGTCTGCATAAGCGGCAATCGCTTTTTCGCCATCTTCTCCCAGATGCGCGTAGCGTTTCACGAACTTGGCTTTGAACGCGGTGAACAGCCCGAGCATGTCGTCCACGACGAGGATCTGTCCGTCGCAGCCTGCACTTGCCCCAATGCCGATGGTGGGAATGGGGATCTCTGCTGTCACCTTATCGGCGAGGGACTCGGGGACTTTCTCAAGCACCACTGCAAAGGCGCCTGCGTCAGAGACCGCATCGGCGTCCGCGATCAATGCATCACCTGCATCACCCCGGCCTTGCACCTTATAGCCGCCAAGCGTGTTAATCGACTGCGGCGTAAGGCCAATGTGGGCCATCACAGGCACGCCACGTTTCACCAGAAACGCGATGGTTTCTGCCATCTCCACGCCACCTTCGAGTTTCACAGCCCCGGCCCCGGTTTCGGCCATCAGATGTGCGGCATTCCGAAAGGCCTGTTCCTTGCTTTCTTCGTAAGACCCAAATGGCATGTCGATGACCATCATCGCGCTGGTCAGTCCGCGCGCAACGGCCTGGCCATGCATGATCATCATCTCCATGGTCACGCCAAGTGTTGATGGAAGTCCGTGCAGCACCATGCCGACACTGTCGCCAACGAGGACAAAGTCACAATGGCTGTCCATCATCTGCGCAATCGGCGTGGTGTAGGCGGTCAGGCTGACAATCGGCGTTCCGCCCTTCATAGCCAGGATGTCTTCCGGCATCGGCGCGCGTTTCTTCGCGGTGGCGCTCATCGGGGTCTCCTTTGTCCCGGGTGAACCTCTCGGATGGGTTACCAGCGAAGGCGCGCGCATGCCAGATCAAACGCGGCGTTGCATTCGGGGCCAGGCCGAGGGCAAGGTAACCGCGATGGATATAATACGTGAGACATCAGAGCGTCATCGTCCGAGGACCGCGCTGACAGGAGCCGCTTGAAGAATGCAAATTGGACCTCGCAATCTCATTACAGATATTCCGGGTCTGAGGGTAGGAAACGCGCAGGATACGCACATCAAGACCGGCACCACTGTCTTGACGGCAGATGCGCCGTTTACGGCCTCCGTACATGTGATGGGCGGCGCACCGGGAACGCGCGAAACGGATTTGCTCGCACCGGACAAGCTCGTGCCAGCGGTCGATGCTCTGGTGCTGTCAGGCGGCTCTGCTTTTGGGCTCGATGCCGGGTCGGGTGTGATGGATGGGTTGCGCGCGGCGGGGCGGGGCTTTCCGGTTGGCAATCAACGGGTGCCCGTTTGCCCGGGGGCGATCCTGTTTGATCTGATCAACGGCGGGGACAAGGATTGGACGACGAACCCCTACCGGGCGCTCGGGCGGGCGGCCTTCGATGAGGCGAGCGCGGATTTTGCTCTGGGTAGTGTCGGGGCCGGGACCGGAGCCTTGTCTATGGTGCACAAGGGTGGGCTCGGCTCTGCATCGGCGGTCCTGTCGGACGGTCGCATTGTGGGCGCTTTGGTTGCGGCAAACCCGATCGGCGCGGTGACGACGCCGGAATCGCGCCACTTCTGGGCGGCGCCATTTGAAGTGGATGGGGAGTTCGGCGGCCTTGGTGTGAACCCTACAACCGACCTTGGTGGGTTGGTGCCCAGCCCACGCTCGGCAGCGATACATGCAAACACGACAATTGCTATCGTGGGCACGGATGCACCGCTCACAAAGACACAGTGTCAGCGCGTGGCCGTGGCCGCACACGATGGCATGGCCCGCGCGATTTTGCCGTCGCACACGCCATATGACGGCGATCTGGTCTTCGCTATTTCAACGGGCGATGGGGCACAACCAGTTGACGATACATTGCTTTTAGAGATCGGCCACATGGCCGCTATGACACTCGCCCGAGCCATTGCACGGGCCATCTACCATGCGACACCAATGCCGGGGGATCTGCTGCCGTGCTGGTCAGACGCGCACTAGCTGCTATATCTCGCGCCAACGAGTCGATCATTGCCGCAATTTGTTTTCGAGGACCATAATGACCATTCAGACCGTGACGACCACGCCTTTCGACGACCAGAAGCCTGGCACATCCGGCCTGCGCAAGAAGACTCGCGTCTTCATGGGCGATCACTATCTGGAAAATTTCGTGCAGGCGATTTTCGATGGGATCGGCGGGGTTGCAGACAAGACCTTGGTCGTTGGTGGGGATGGGCGCTTTCACAACGATGTGGCGGTACAAACCATCTTAAAAATGATGGCAGCCAACGGGGCGGCAAAAGCGATTGTTGGGCAGAATGGATTGCTGTCAACGCCTGCTGCATCGCACCTGATCCGGCTGAACAAGACGGACGGCGGGATCATCCTCTCTGCAAGTCACAACCCTGGCGGGATCGACGAAGACTTTGGCATCAAATTTAATGCAGCCAATGGTGGCCCGGCGCCGGAAAGCTTAACCGATGCGATTTTTGCGCAGACCAAGACCATCGACAGCTACAAAATCCTTGACGGTGTGACCCCGGACATCAGCACCATTGGTGAAACCACGGTGGGCGATATGGCGGTGCAGATCGTGGATCCGGTCAGCGACTACGCAGACTTGATGGAAACTCTGTTCGACTTTCCCGCCATCAAAGCGCTTTTTGCCGACAGCTTCACCATGCAGTTTGACGCGATGTGCGCGATCACGGGGCCTTATGCGACTGAAATTCTGGAAAACCGTCTTGGCGCACAAGAAGGCACCGTCGTGCATGGCGCGCCGCTGCCAGACTTTGGCGGCATGCACCCCGACCCCAACCCAACCTGGGCGCATGAGCTGATGGATGTGATGTTCGCGGAAGACGGTCCGGATTTTGGTGCGGCCTCGGACGGGGACGGCGACCGCAACATGATCGTGGGGCACAAGTGCTACGTCAGCCCGTCGGACAGCCTCGCCCTGATTGCGGCGCATGCGCAGAACGCACCAGGGTACAAAAACGGGCTCAGCGGTGTGGCACGGTCAATGCCAACATCCGCTGCTGTGGACCGTGTGGCCGAGGCCAAGGGGCTGGCCTGCTTTGAGACACCAACAGGTTGGAAGTTCTTCGGCAATCTGATGGATGATGGCCGCGTTGCGCTTTGTGGCGAGGAAAGTTTTGGAACCGGGTCAGATCATGTGCGCGAAAAGGATGGACTTTGGGCCGTGTTGATGTGGCTCAACATTATTGCGGCCACGGGGCAAAGCGTTTCCGAACTGCTGAAAGCGCATTGGGAAACCTACGGGCGGAACTACTATTCCCGCCACGATTTTGAAGCGATCCCGACGGATGACGCGAATGTGGCATTTGATGGACTGGTGACAAAACTGCCGGACCTTATCGGGCAAAGCTTTGGCGATTTGACCGTCTCTGCTGCTGATGAGTTCAGCTACACCGACCCCGTTGACGGGTCGGTCTCAAACCACCAAGGCATCCGTGTCATCTTCGGCGACGGCGGGCGGTTTGTGTTGCGTAAGTCCGGGACAGGGACTACCGGCGCAACGCTGCGACTATACCTCGAAGCGCTGGAACAGGATCCAGCCAAACTGAATCAGGATCCACAGGTAGCCCTGGGCGGTATCATCGCTGCGGCGCATGAAATCATCGACTTGAAAGGCACGACCGGGCGCGAGAAGCCTGATGTGATCACCTGACACGCTTCGCGTGAATCGAAGATGAATCAACCACCCTGCGTCAAACGCTTCAGCAATGAAGAGGTATCCCAGCGTCCGCCGCCAAGCTTCTGGACGTCTTTGTAGAACTGGTCGACCAGCGCTGTGACCGGCAGGCTCGCGCCGTTCTCGTCAGCGGTTTTCAGACATATGGCAAGGTCCTTGCGCATCCAGTCCACCGCAAAGCCGTGGTCGTATTCATCCGACAGCATCGTCTGATAGCGGTTGGCCATTTGCCACGACCCGGCGGCGCCTTGGCTAATCACTTCAACCACCGCTTCGCCGTCAAGACCGGCCTTTTGCGCGAAATGAAGCGCCTCTGACAGCCCCTGCACCAGCCCTGCAATCGCGATTTGGTTGCACATTTTTGTCATCTGGCCTGCGCCGCTATCGCCGATCCGGCGGCACAACTTGGCATAGGCAGACATGACAGTCTCTGCCGCATCGTATTGCGCCTGAACCCCGCCACACATGATCGAGAGCTGTCCGTTTTCTGCCCCAGCTTGACCGCCCGAAACCGGTGCGTCCACAAAACCGATACCTTTTGCCTTTGCAGCGTCGAAAAGCTCTGCAGTGACGGCCGCTGACACAGTGGTGTGATCGACAAAGAGGCTTCCTGACATCATGCCTGCAAAAGCGCCGTCGTCCCCCAAACAGACAGAACGCAAGTCGTCGTCGTTGCCAACGCAGGCCATTACCATGTCGGCACCGTTTGCCGCCTCGCGCGGAGTAGCGCCAGAGGCGCCGCCGTGCTCCGCCACCCAAGCCTCTGCTTTGCTGGTTGTCCGGTTGTAAACGGTAACGTCATGGCCTGCCGCAGCGAGGTGCCCCGCCATCGGGTAGCCCATTACGCCGAGTCCCAAAAACGCAAGCTTTGCCATACGATCAATCCTTTCCGTGTTCCGCTTTCGCGGCAGCATGGCAGGTTCCCGCTTGGTCGCAAGGGACAAAGCGGCTCTGTCTGCAACGTGACAAAGCGCGGGTTGTGCTTTGGACTTTGGAGGCATAGCTCACAATTAACATTCACCCAAACATAGGAAGTGAGATGCCTTTTCGTGCCTTTACGACTTTGGTTTTTGCTTTAGGCATCCCGGGGTTGGCCGCTGCAGAAAACTACAAAGTCGGCAGTCTCGTGATCAGTGACCCCGTTGCGCGGGAGACCCCATCAACTGCGCGGACAGGTGCAGGATATATGACAATCACAAACACAGGTGACACTGCGGATCGCTTGATCGCAGTAAAGGCAGACTACCCGCGGGTCGAAATCCATGATGTGAAGGTCGAAGATGACATCGCGTCGATGTTTAAGATCGAAGGCGCTGAAATCGCACCAGGTGAGTCCATCACGCTTCAACCCGGTCAGAAGCATGTGATGTTCATGGGGCTCGACGGCAATCCTTTTAAGGTTGGCGACCGTATTGCCGCAACGCTTGTGTTTGAAGCCGCTGGAGACGTTGATGTGGTTTTCGATGTCGCGACAGGCGAAGCAATCATGGAGGCCTTCGGGACTTCAAGTCACGGACATGGTCACGGTGGCCACGGCGACAAAAAAGACTCAGACGGTCACAGCCACGATCATAACTGAAGCGAAAAGACGGGTTACTCGCCGAGTGATCCGTCGCGGGCCAGAAGCCCAAACTTGCGCAGCTTGACGTAAAGTGACTGGCGCGATAGCCCCAGCATCTCTGCCGCAGCGACGCGGTTGTTCATGGTGAGTGTCACAGCCGTTTCGATGCACATCTTCTCAACAACATTCGTTGTTTCGGCGACGATCTCTTTCAAGGTGGCCTGTCCGACCAGTTCTTTCACAGATTCCATCGCCGCAGCAGGGGAGCTGGTGCCAATATCACGTGCGGCTTCACCACCGCCGTTTTCACGCATCACAAATGCGAAAACCGGTGTTGTACCCGCGACAAGGCGCGTGATGGAAATCTCGACTGGGCGCGGGCTGCCGTAGTCACCCGCTACACGGGTCGCGTAAATCCGCATGCGGCCATTCCGGCTCGCATTTTCAAGCATAACCTTCACATCAACGCTGCCGCGCTGCATGAACTCCGCCAGTTGACGGCCGCGCACGCTGATGTCGTGGGCGGTGTCGATCAGGTTCAGGAAACCTTCATTCGCCGACAGGATCGCGCCTGTATCGCTGGTGAAGATGATCGCGTCACTTGCAGAGTGATAGAGGCTTTGCAGATTGCGCGTTAGATCATTCGGGCGCAACTGTGCCTTCTCGGACGGCATGATCCGACACAACAGCAGTCGTTCACCCGCAGCGCGGAACAATGTTGGTGCAATCGCCACATCTTCATTCGCGGTCCGCAAGGTTGCAGAGACAGTGGTGTCGCTGTCGGCAATCGCTTCGGTCGTCAGCTCACCAATCAGATCGCCCACCTTGCGGCCCTGGAACATCTCTTGAAACCGCTCACCCACCAATTCATCAATGGGCCGGTCCAGGATCGCAACAGCGGCAGAGTTCGCGTCGGTGATGACCCCTGTTTTGGCGGCGACGAAAACCATCGCATCCATGGTCGATTCCATCAGAACCCGGAAGCGTGTGTCGTTTTCGCGCTGGATTTCGTAGTCCTGCTCAAGCGCGACTTGTGCCTTTACCAATTGCTGCTGCATCTCAGCGACCGGGCGCAAATCGCGGCCCAGCATCAGGATTGCGCCATCGGGGCCAATCCGGTGCAGGCTGTAGCGCACGGGGAATTCCCAGCTCCCAACGGTATCTGAATGATTCAGCTCAACAGGGCGAATGCGCGTGTTCCCGGCCAGAAACTCTTCCAACCGGCTTTCGAATTTCGGGATGCTTTCTGTTGTCAGAGCCGTCCGGATGTCACGGTTCTCCCACCGTTCCAGCGCGCGAAAGCTGTCGTAGAGGGGGTTCACCAAAACTGACAGCACGTCTCCGCGATCAGAGATGACAATACCGAGGTCGGCAACTTCGGCGATGATGTTGCCCAGGATCTCAGGAGCAATCAAAGGGATCGCGCCGGAATTCCAGTATTTGGTTCCGCGCGACGTCATTTGATCTGCACTTTTGTCTGCCGCGCCGTCATAGTCTATCCCTTCGGCGCGAAATTTGCGCTGGGAATTTGCGTGAGAGTCAGACCGCAATGTTCAATCGCCTCGTCGATATTATTCGTCGCGATTTCGACACCAGTTAGCGAAGCGACATTCTCATGCTCGGACAAAACACCACCCCCAAGAGCGATAGGCGGCGGTTCGTCAGACGCGTTCCTCAGAAATTCTACCATCCGTCGCAATTTTTCAAGGCTTTCGCTTTGAGAAGCCGAAATGAAGATGGCATCGAAGCTCAAACTCTGAATTTGACGGCGGAGGTCATCCAATGTTGGGTCCAGGGCCATGCGAACCGAATACCCACGCCGCCGCATTTGCCCTGCCACAAGAACGGTCCCGAGTGTGTGTTGATCATCGCGCGGTGATATCAGAAAGATCAGCGGTGCATCTGCACGCGCCTTTTGGTCTGCACACCATTCTGGCCCGAGATCCCGCAACAAGGCTTGCAGGCGCGCCGTGCCAATGGTGACCTCAGCAAAGCCCAACGTATCGGCGCACCACATCTCACCCAGTTGGTGGGCGACTGCTGGAATATAACGATCCGAAATTTCTGTTCGTGAAAACCCGTCGGCCAGTGCTCGGCGCACAGCCGCATGGCAGGCGTCACGATCAGCACTAAGGCAAGCTGACCACAGGTCAAGAAGATGGTCCTTTGACAGACCTTGCGCAGAAGGAATTTCGGCAAAATCAGGACGCGGACGATCAGGGGTGCCGACAGCAAAAAGCGCGGTCCTTTCGTCCCTTGTACGATCGTTTGTCATCGCATGCGTCCTTGCCCCGATGGGGGCTGTTTCGAATTCCTCGTATAGGCGTGAAACTGAGAAATCAAAGGCATTGTCTGCCCTTCGGGGGCGGTTGTCAAAGGTAATTGACATTGATCAGGAGTGTTTTGCGAAAGAAGCTTATAAGGCATTAAAAACGATGAATAAAATAGTGATCCGTCAACTACATCTCATACATGGCGCATCGATCTTTGTGTGTAACTTGAAGTTGACACTTGGCTATATGTCGCCCTAGGCTGACACTAATAACTGTCAGGGAAATGGGACATGGCATATCAAGATACGGATCAGGCTGGTCCGGCCTATGCCGCGCCAAACCCTGTCCCACCACTCTACACTCCAGAACAAAGAGCGCGCCGCGATGCCACGCGTTGGACTGTGGTGCAGGGGGTCTTGGCACCCCTCCAGTTCGCCGTGTTTCTCGTCTCCTTGACCCTCGTGATCCGCTATCTTGCGACTGGGCTGGGGTACGATATTGCGACCCTTTCCATCATCCTGAAAACCGCCGTTTTGCTGGTCATCATGGTGACCGGCGCGATCTGGGAGAAGGTGGTGTTTGGGCAGTACCTATTCGCTCCGGCGTTCTTCTGGGAGGACGTGTTCAGTTTCGCGGTTATCGCATTGCATTTATTATATGTTTTCGCACTTCTGGCCGGAGGGTTTGCACCCGAAACACTGATGATGATTGCGCTTGCGGCCTACGCGGCCTACGTCATCAACGCAGCCCAGTTTGTTTGGAAATTGCGGCAGGCCCGCCTCAGCGTTGAGGCCTCCAAATGAACCGTCCTTTCCCTCCTGAAAATGGTGGTTGCCGAAGCGCCCCAGTCCTGAAGGAACGTGGTCAGCGCGAGGTGTTCTGCGGCTTGACCGGAATCATCTGGCTGCACCGAAAAATGCAGGACGCGTTCTTTCTGGTCGTCGGCTCACGCACCTGCGCGCACCTTCTGCAATCGGCCGCCGGGGTCATGATTTTCGCTGAACCCCGATTCGGAACGGCGATTCTAGAGGAAACTGATCTTGCGGGCATGGCTGACGCACATGCAGAGCTTGACCGGGAGGTCGCTCGTTTGCTCGAACGTCGCCCGGACATCCGGCAGCTCTTCCTTGTTGGGTCCTGCCCCTCTGAGGTGATCAAGATCGACCTCGCCCGCGCCGCCGAGCGGCTCAGCCAGGTGCATGCGCCGCATGTGCGGGTGCTGAACTACTCCGGTTCCGGTATTGAAACGACCTTTACCCAAGGTGAAGACGCCTGTTTGGCCTCGATGGTGCCGGTACTGAAAGAGACGACGGCGCGTGAACTGCTCCTCGTCGGTGCGCTGCCCGATGTGGTCGAGGACCAGATGGTCGATCTGCTCACGAAGATGGGCATCACCAATCTGCGCCTTTTGCCCGCCCGCCGCATTGACGAAACGACAGCAGTTGGACCGAACACCGTCTTTGCGCTCACGCAACCATTTCTTGGCGACACGCATGCCGCGCTTGAACGGCGCGGGGCGCGACATATCACGGCACCCTTCCCGTTCGGGGAAGAGGGGACGACTGCTTGGCTGCGCGCGATTGCCACAGAATTTGATGTATCCGAAGACCTCTTTGATGAGGTGACGTCCGCCCCCCGCGCCCGTGCCCGCAAAGCCATCGCGCAAGCGGCAGAGGCGCTTTTAGGCAAGTCGGTGTTCTTCTTCCCAGACAGCCAATTGGAAATCCCGCTCGCCCGCTTCCTGACCCGCGAATGCGGTATGTCCGCGATAGAGGTCGGCTCACCCTACATCCACGACGCACTGCACGGGCCGGACCTCGATCTGTTACCGCATGGTCCACAAATCGCCGAGGGCCAGGACGTCGACAAACAACTCACCCGCGCCCGCAACGCCCGCCCGGACTTGACGGTATGCGGTCTGGGGCTTGCCAACCCGCTGGAAGCCGAGGGCCTCAGCACAAAATGGGCCATCGAGCTCGTTTTCACGCCCGTACATTTCTATGAACAGGCGGGTGACCTCGCGAGCCTCTTTGCCCGTCCGCTGCGTCGCAAATCTGCCCTGCGACTGGAGGCGGCTGAATGAAGCTGACCGTCTGGACATATGAGGGCCCGCCGCATGTCGGCGCCATGCGCGTCGCGACGGCGATGAAGGGCCTGCACTTCGTCCTACACGCTCCGCAGGGCGATACCTACGCCGATCTACTTTTCACCATGATCGAACGGCGCGACCATCGTCCGCCGGTGAGCTACACCACCTTCCAAGCCCGCGATCTGGGGTCTGACACGGCGTCCCTGTTCAAGACCGCCGCGCAAGACGCGGTGGATCGATTCAAGCCGGAAGCGATCATCGTGGGCGCATCCTGCACGGCGGAACTTATCCAGGACGATCCGGGCGGCTTGACCGAAACGATGGGCCTCAACATCCCGGTCATCCCGCTGGAGTTGCCCAGCTACACCCGCAAAGAGAACTTCGGTGCGGATGAAACGTTCTACCAAATCGTGCGCACGCTCGCGCAGCCGCAAGAGCGGACGGCTCATATCAGTTGCAACATCCTCGGCCCGACCGCGCTGGGCTTCCGCGCGCGTGACAATGTTGAGGAAATCACTGGATTGCTCGAGGATACCGGCATCAGCGTGAATGTGGTTGCGCCGTTCAACGCGGCCCCAGCGGACATCGCGCGCCTGCCCGCGGCCCACTTCAACGTCCTTCTGGCACCCGAGACCGGAGAGGCCGCCTGCCGCTGGCTCGAAATGAACCACGGTCAGCCCTACACCAAAACAATACCGATTGGTGTCGGCGCGACCCGCGATTTCCTTGCGGAAGTTGCCGAGATCACGAGCCAGAGAATCACCCCGGACGAAAGCCGATTGCGCCTGCCGTGGTGGTCAAAGTCTGTCGACAGCACCTATTTGACCGGCAAGCGCGTCTTCATCTTTGGCGACGGCACCCACGCCGCCGCGATGGCCCGCGTCGCCCGCGATGAAATGGGGTTCGAGGTTGTGGGCCTCGGTTGCTACAACCGCGAAATGGCGCGGCCCATTCGGGCGTTGGCAAAGGACTATGGTGTCGATGCGCTGATCACCGACGACTACCTTGAGGTCGAGGCGGCGATTGAGAAAGCCGCGCCTGAGATGATCCTCGGCACCCAGATGGAACGCCACATCGGCAAGCGTCTGGGCATCCCCTGTGCGGTCATCTCAGCCCCTGTGCATGTGCAGGACTATCCCGCGCGCTACTCGCCCGTGATGGGCTTTGAAGGGGCCAACGTTCTTTTTGACACGCTGGTGCATCCGTTGGTGATGGGGCTTGAGGAGCATCTGCTGACGATGTTCCGTGAAGACTTTGAGTTTCACGATGCGGCCGGTCCGTCCCATCACGGCGGTCACAGCCCGAAGCCAGCCGAGGATTTGAGTTGTTCTGGCCAGATAAAGGCGGAGCCAGCGCAGGCAAACGACGTCGTCGTGTGGTTGCAAGACGCGGAAAAAGAGCTGCGCAAAATCCCCTTCTTTGTGCGTGGCAAAGCGCGCCGGAATACCGAAGCCTTCGCAACCGAACGAGGGCTTTCTGAAATCTCGCTCGACACGCTCTATGAGGCGAAGGCCCATTATGCGCGATGAGATGATCCATAAACCTTACCGCGTGGTTATCATCACGCTGGACCACCACGCCGCAGGCCCGGCCTGCCGCGTGGCGTCTGCGTTGCAGGCGGACTACCCCGGGCTCGACCTTAGCATTCATGCTGCTGCCACTTGGGCCGAGGACCCGGCGGCTTTGTCCGAGGCGAAAGCCGCGATTGCCACCGGCGATATCATCATCGTCAACATGCTGTTCCTCGAAGAACATGTGCGTGCTGTGATGCCGGACCTGCAAGCGAGGCGAGATCACTGTGACGCGATGGTGGCCATGGTCGCTGACAGCGATGTGGTGAAGCTGACCCGCATGGGTGATCTGGACATGGCGAAGCCCGCCAGTGGCGCGATGGCGCTTCTCAAGAAGCTGCGTGGGACCAGCAAGGCAGGTGCTGGCTCTGGCGCGAAGCAGATGAAAATCCTGCGGCGCCTGCCAAAAATTCTGCGCCTGATCCCAGGCAAGGCGCAGGACCTACGCGCCTGGTTCCTGGCGATGCAATATTGGCTTGGTGGGTCTGACGATAACGTTGATGGTCTCATCCGGTCGCTGATTGCCCGCTACGCTGACCGCCCTGATTGGCAGACCGCCAGCGTCCCCGCACCCGTGGACTACCCAGAGGTGGGCCTGTACCACCCCGATCTTCCGGATCATCACATCGCCACTGATCTGGCCGCCCTCCCTAACAGACCGCAGACAATTGCGACGGTGGGTCTGTTGATGATCCGGTCTTACATTCTGTCGTCGGACACGGCCCATTATGACGCTGTCATTCGTGCCTATGAGGCCGCAGGGATCCGCGTGATCCCGGCTTTTGCGGGGGGGCTTGACGGGACGCCAGCCATTGAGACCTTCATGGAAGGGCGCATCGACGCGTTGGTATCGCTGACCGGCTTCTCGCTTGTCGGCGGTCCGGCTTACAACGATAGCGAGGCGGCGGTTGTCCTGCTCAAGCGGCTGAACGTCCCTTACATCGCAGCCCAACCGTTGGAGTTCCAGACGATTGAGCAATGGGAAGCAAGCGCGCAAGGCCTTGGCCCGATCGAAACAACCATGCTCGTGGCTTTGCCCGAGATCGATGGCGCGACCAATCCGACCGTCTTTGCCGGACGGCATACAACTGACGTATCTGCCACCGCCGACTGCAAAGCCATGGCTGCTTGCGACGAACGTGTTGCAGTCCTGGTCGAAAAGACAAAGCGCCTAGCGCTGCTGCGGCGGCAAGAGAATGCGGCGAAGAAGGTGGGCATCGTCCTCTTCGGGTTCCCGCCCAATGCAGGCGCGGTTGGCACGGCCGCGTATTTGAGTGTTTTTGAAAGTCTCTTCAACACGTTGATCCGCATGAAGGCTGACGGATATGACGTCGACGTGCCTGCCGACGTGGACGCGCTGCGCGCTGCGGTCTTGCAAGGCAACGCCGCCCAATACGGGCAAGAGGCGAACGTTGCGGCCCATGTGGACGCTGAGACGATGGTCAGCAAGACAGCCCATCTGGAAGAGATCGAAGCAGTCTGGGGCCCGGCCCCCGGCAAGAAGCAATCCGATGGGCGCGGCGTGTTTGTGCTGGGGGCACACTTTGGCAATGTCTTTGTCGGCGTACAGCCCGCCTTTGGGTATGAGGGCGACCCGATGCGGTTGCTGTTCGAAAAGGGCTTCGCGCCGACCCATGCCTTTGTGCAGTTCTACCGCTGGCTGCGGGATGACTATGGCGCGGATGTGCTGTTGCACTTTGGGATGCATGGCGCGCTTGAGTTCATGCCGGGCAAGCAGACCGGGTTGTCAGGCGCGGATTGGCCGGACCGGCTGATCGGTGAGATGCCGAATGTGTATCTCTATGCCGCGAATAACCCGTCGGAAGCGACGCTGGCGAAGCGCCGCGCGAACGCGATCACCGTCACACATCTGACGCCGCCACTGGCGCAGGCGGGGCTTTACAAGGGGTTTGCTGAGCTGAAGGAGAGCCTGACGCGCTGGCGTCAGATGAACCCTTCTGACGATGGTCGGGCGGACCTTGAGAAGCTGATCCGCGATCAGGCGAATGCCGTCGATCTGAACGCTCGTAACCTTGACCAGCTATGGTTGAAGGTGCTGGAGACCGAAGGGTCATTGATCCCCGAAGGCTTGCACATCGTGGGCGAACCGATGTCACCTGCGGCCCGCGCCGATATGGTGAAACTCATGGGCGAAGGCGAGGCTGCCGAGGCGGCTGCAGCCCTGATGGCCGAGGATCACGAGTTGCCTGCCTTAATGCGGGCGCTTTCCGGTGAGTTCATAGCACCCGTGCCGGGCGGTGATGTGATCCGCTCGCCTGAAATCCTCCCAACCGGCCGCAACATCCATGCGTTTGACCCGTTCCGGATGCCGACCGCCTTTGCGATGGCGGATGGCGCGAAGCAGGCCGATTTGCTTTTGGAGACCCATGATGCCTTGCCGCGCACGGTGGCGATGGTGCTGTGGGGGTCGGACAATATCAAGTCGGACGGCGGCCCGATTGGTCAGGCGATGGCGCTGATGGGGGCTGTCCCGCGGTTTGATAACTTTGGGCGTTTGGCGGGGGCTGATCTGCTGCCTTTGGCGAAACTGGGGCGGCCCCGGATCGATGTGGTGATGACGTTGTCGGGCATTTTCCGCGACCTGTTGCCGTTGCAGACGCGGATGCTGGCAGAGGCAGCGTTGAAGTGTGCCGAGGCTGATGAAGCGCTGGACCAGAACTTCATCCGCGCCCATGCGCTGGCTTATGCGGATGAGATGGGATGTAGCCTGGAAGAGGCGGCGCTGCGGGTCTTTTCCAACGCCGAAGGGGCCTATGGCGCCAATGTGAACCAGCTGATAGATAGCTCGGCCTTCGGTGATGAAGACGAGCTGGCGGATGCCTATGAGGCCCGCAAAAGCTTTGCTTACGGCGTAAACGGCAAAGCCGCGCAAAACGCGGGTTTGCTACAGAAGGCGCTCAAAGACGTCGATCTTGCATACCAGAATTTGGAAAGCGTCGAACTGGGAGTCACCACCGTTGACCATTACTTCGACACGCTGGGCGGCATCGCCCGTGCGGTGAAACGTGCAAAGGGTGGCGAGGCGGCGCCTGTCTACATCGGTGACCAGACCCGTGGCGCGGGCAAGGTGCGGACCTTGCAGGATCAGGTGGCGCTGGAAACGCGTGCGCGGTCGCTCAATCCGAAGTTCTACGAAGGCCTGCTGAAACATGGCCACGAAGGTGTGCGCCAGATCGAGGCGCAGATCACCAACACGATGGGCTGGTCGGCGACCACGGGTGAGGTGGAGCCTTGGGTCTACCAGCGCCTCTCTGAGACCTTCGTACTGGATGCCGAAATGCGCGCGCGGCTGGCGGAGTTGAACCCAACCGCGTCGATGCGGATGGCCAATCGCCTGCTGGAAGCGTCGGACCGTCACTATTGGGAGCCGGACGCAGAGACACTGGCCGCGCTGCAAGAGGCGGCGGATCAGTTGGAAGATCACATGGAAGGGGTGGCTGCGGAATGATGATGCTGACCGACGCTCGTGGCTGCGCCACATCGCCCCGCCCACCATCCCACGGTGCCTCCGGCGGGAGTTGTTTTGGCCAGATGAATACGGAAGGAGGCTCTCAATGAGCCCACGTGACGAGATACCAAACCTCAAAGGCCTCGATGGCGAAGGGTCCGTCCAGGTCCATCAGGATGAAAGCGCGAAGATCGAAGGCGCGAAGGTGTTTTCGGTCTACGGCAAGGGCGGGATCGGAAAATCCACAACCTCTTCCAACTTGTCAGCGGCTTTTTCGATGTTGGGCAAACGGGTGCTGCAGATCGGCTGTGACCCCAAGCATGACAGCACGTTTACCCTGACGGGATCGCTGGTGCCCACGGTGATCGACATCTTGAAAGAGGTGGATTTCCACGCCGAAGAACTGCGGCCCGAAGACTTCGTCTTTGAAGGCTTCAACGGCGTGAAGTGTGTGGAGGCGGGGGGGCCACCTGCTGGCACAGGCTGCGGTGGTTATGTTGTTGGGCAAACCGTGAAACTCTTGAAGCAACATCACATGTTGGAAGACACCGATGTGGTGATTTTTGATGTGCTCGGTGATGTGGTGTGCGGTGGGTTTGCGGCGCCATTGCAGCATGCGGATCGGACGCTGATCGTCACGGCCAACGACTTTGACAGCATCTACGCAATGAACCGGATTATTGCGGCGGTGCAGGCCAAATCGGCGAACTACAAGGTCCGTTTGGCAGGCTGTGTCGCAAACCGGTCGCGTGAGACCAATGAGGTTGATCGCTACTGCAGCACGGTCGGTTTCAACCGCATCGCGCATATGCCTGACCTGGATGCCATCCGGCGTTCTCGCCTTAAGAAAAAGACCCTTTTTGAGATGCCCGATGATGAGGAGATCGTGCAGGTCCGCAAGGAATACATCCGTCTCGCTGAGACGCTATGGAACGGGACCGAGCCGCTGGCCCCTGCGCCATTGCCCGACCGTGAAATCTTTGAACTGCTTGGGTTTGATTGATGGACTACACCGCCACCCGTGACCGGGTCGAAGACTACTTCGACCGCAGCGCCACCAAAGTGTGGGAGCGTCTGACATCGGATGCGCCCGTGTCTGGTGTGCGCGCAACGGTGCGCGCGGGGCGGGATCAGATGCGCGGCCTGATGCTGGCGCAACTGCCAGAGGATCTGACAGGTCTGCGCATTCTCGATGCGGGCTGTGGCCCGGGGATGGCGACGATTGAATTGGCGCGGCGCGGGGCGACTGTGGTGGGTGCGGATATCTCACCTGCGTTGATCGAGATTGCGCAGAAGCGGTTGCCAACAGATCTTGCTGAGCAAGTGACGTGGCATGCGGGCGATATGCTTGATCCGGCGTTGGGCACGTTCGACCACGTCTTTGCGATGGATTCGATGATCTACTACGGGTCTGAAGATATCGCGCGCCACTTGAGCGATTTGAGCGCGCGTGTGCGTGGTAAAATCGTTTTCACGTTACCACCGCGCACACCGCTTCTGATGGCGATGTTCCGGGTGGGCAAGCTGTTCCCGCGCGCGGATCGGTCCCCGCAGATGGTGCCGCAGAACGTGAGCGACGTGTGCCGCGCGATGCGCAAGGCTGGCGAGCTGTGTCACGTTAGTCAAGTGGGGCGGGTGAAGTCCGGCTTCTACATTTCGACCGCGATGGTGTGTGAGGGGGCGGCATGATCTTTCGTGCCTCAGCCCTGAAGCGCGTGTCGGTCACGCTGCTGCCGTTCTCGGACGCGGTAAGTGATGATCTGCCGCTTAGCCAGTTGCTGCGCCTGTCGCTGTTCCAGGTCTCGGTCGGCATGGCTGCGGTGATGCTCTTGGGCACGCTCAACCGCGTGATGATCGTGGAATTGGGGATCGGCGCGTCGCTGGTCGCAGCGATGATCGCGATCCCGGTTTTGGTGGCACCCTTCCGGGCGCTAGTTGGGTTCAAGTCTGACAACTACCGCTCTGCCATTGGCTGGAAGCGGATCCCGTATTTGTGGTTCGGGACGATCTGGCAGTTTGGCGGCCTTGCGATCATGCCGATGGCGCTGCTGGTGCTATCGGGCGACCGCGCGATTGATGCGGATTGGGCGGGCTACGGCGGGGCGGCGCTCGCCTTCCTGATGACCGGCATTGGGATGCATATGACGCAAACGGCAGGTCTTGCACTGGCAGCGGATCGGGCGACGGAAGAGACACGGCCAAAGGTCGTCGCCTTGCTTTACGTGATGCATCTGCTGGGCATGGCCTTTGCGGCGGTGATTATTGGCGCGCTGTTGCGTGACTTTGCACCGCTAAGGCTTGTGCAGGTGGTGCAGGGGACCGCAGTGGTCACACTCATCCTAAATATGATCGCGCTTTGGCGGCAGGAGCGTGTGCAGCCGATGACAAAGGCGGAGCGCGAAGCACCTGGGCCAACCTTCATCGATGCCTGGCGCGACTTTGCCCATGGCGGGGATGCCGGACGGCTGTTGATGGTCGTCTTCATTGGCACGATGGCGTTCAACATGCAGGATGTGCTGCTGGAACCTTATGGCGGTGAAATCCTTGGACTGTCCGTGTCTGCCACAACCTTGCTGACAGCCACATGGGCCGGAGGTGCGCTAATTGGTTTCGCGCTGGCCGCGCGCTGGCTGGCGCGGGGCATTGACGCCTACCGCATGTGTGCGCGGGGGATTTTGACGGGTCTAGTGGCCTTTACCTGCGTGATCTTTGCCGCACCGATGCAATCGGCGGTCTTGTTCTACATCGGGGCCACTTTGATCGGTCTGGGAGGGGGGCTCTTTGGGGTCGCCACCCTGACCGCTGCGATGACGATGCAAACATTGGGAACAGCAGGGCGCGGACTTGCGCTGGGCGCTTGGGGGGCCGCGCAGGCCACCGGCGCCGGGCTGTCGATTTTTCTCGGGGGCACGATGCGTGACCTCGTTAATCATGCCGCAGGGAACGGCATGTTGTCAGAGGCGCTCGCCACGCCCGCAACAGGCTATTCGGTCGTTTACCACACCGAAATCGGCCTTCTTTTCCTCACTCTCGTGGTGCTCGGACCCTTGGTAAAGGTGCGCGCACTGCGGACGGGACAAACCGCAAGCCCGGGTCTTGCGGATTTTCCGACCTGACCACTGAAAGGAATACGACATGGTTGGTGTAGAATTCTTTGGGGACTTTGATCTGGCGAGCGCTGCGATCTGGGGTTTCTGGATCTTCTTTGCAGGGC
This sequence comes from Paracoccaceae bacterium, assembly GCA_020628545.1. Lineage (GTDB taxonomy): Bacteria > Pseudomonadota > Alphaproteobacteria > Rhodobacterales > Rhodobacteraceae > Yoonia. The sequence continues at coordinate 81,632 of JAHDEX010000004.1, forward strand.
TGATCATCTACCTGCAGACAGAGAATATGCGTGAAGGCTATCCGCTGGTCGATGACGACGGGTCTCCGTCGGCGGGCCCCGGCATCTTGCCGACGCCAAAAGACAAGACGTTCCACCTGCGCGATGGACGCGGCAGCATCAGTGTCCCATCCGAGCAAAATAGCGAACGCCCTGACCTCGCGATTGCGCAGACGTCGGACTCCGCAGGCTCGCCCTACGTGCCGACGGGGGACGCAATGGAAGATGGTGTTGGCTCGGCCAGCTGGGCGGCGCGTCGTGACGTGCCGGAACTGGACGCGCACGGCCATGCGAAAATCAAACCAATGGCCGGCTTGGAAGGCTTCAACGTCTCTGCCGGGCGGGATCCGCGTGGATTGGCAGTGGTGAGTGCGGACGGCGAAGTCGTCGGCCGGATCACGGATATGATGATCGATGTGCCTGAACATATGGTGCGGTATCTGGTGGTTGATCTGAACCCCGAAGGGTCCGGCAAGACGCGCCTGATCCCGATCAACATGTGCCGTATCCTGCCGGATCGCGTGAAGGTCAAAGCCCTGAACGCCGACAGATTTGAAGGCATTCCGCAAGCCAAGTCAGCTGACCAGATCACGCTTCTTGAGGAAGAGAAAATCATGGCCTGGTTCGGCGGCGGTGCAATGTACTCGGCCAAGTTCATCTGACGAGGCCCAAGAAAAGGTGAGGGGGCCGGCCAGCCACCGGTCCCCACGATCCGCAGCACGGGGAGGCTGCCATGAGCGACCATGACGATTTTCATTTTGAGCCGATCAAAGGCTTGCCGGAAGAACTGCCGAAGGATGAGCACATCCTCTGGCAGGGCGCACCTGACCCAGGGCGTCTGGCGCGAGAGGCTTTGGGACTACGGTGGGTCGCAGGATACTTTGTGTTGCTCACGCTCTGGCGGATCGGCGTCTCAACGGCAGACGCGCCGCTTGGCGTGGCGGTCCTGCATGGCGTCCCGTTCATCGTGGCGGGCCTTGTGGCCTGTGCGATCATTTACGGTATTGCTTATGTGCAGGCGAAATCCACGGTTTACACGCTGACCAACAAACGTGTGGCGATGCGGATTGGTGCGGCGCTTACGATGACGCTGAACATTCCCTATACTTGGATCGGGACCGCGAAGCTTGAGCTAAAAAAGTCAGGTCACGGGACCTTGGCGTTTGAAACCATTGGCGAAACGCGGCTGTCATATCTGATGACCTGGCCGCATGTCCGCCCTTGGTACATGTCCCGCACCCAGCCTGCATTGCGGTGCATCCCAAATGCAGGGGATGTCGCTGAGATTTTTGCTGAGGCTGCGGAAACCCGGATCAGCACCCCGCAGATCAGCCGCACCGAAACCCCAGACGGCAATGCCGTCGCAGCGGAGTAAGCAAGATGTCTCAGATGGAAAGACAGATGCGCAAGCGGGACAAGGAGATGGTCCCCACGATCCTTGTGCAAGCCATGTTCGCGCTGATGATCGGCAGCCTCGCATTGGTCGCCTACGCCCAATGGGCGGATGTGCCAAAGGTTGGCGTGCTTGAACCCTCACCAGTCGCGGAAAGCCGTGACGTGACATTGGTCGGTGACCGCTCTGGCAAATACGAAGTGCTGGATGAACGTGGCACCGTGATCGCAAGCACCGCCGACCCGCGCGCCGGTTTCATCGGCGTCATCGGTCGCGCCATTGATCGTGAACGAGAGGTCTTTGGCGTCGACGCGACCGGCCCGATTACCGTCGCCCGCCGCGAGAATGGCAACATCGCGATCATCGATCCGAACACAAAGATGAGCATCGATTTGATCGGCTACGGCAAAGACAACGTCGCAGCCTTTGCCAACCTGTTGAACTGAAGACCGCAACCGGTGGGTGGTTCGCCATCACCTGCCCCGAAAATGTGAAAGGGAACCACATGGGACTACTGACAAGAACACGCGAGACAGTGCCGTGCGTCGTGACGATTTCTCACCGGTTTGAGGAATTGTCAGCGCATGTGAAATTCACGAACGGAGCAGTCGTGCATCCTGGCGACACGGTTGAAGTCCAAGGTGCGGAGATCATGGCGCCCTTTGGCGAGATCGTTGAGGAAGAGCGGATGGCGGTGATCACCCGCGCCTCTCGCCTTGAGCAGCTTTGGACTCGCGCAACCGGTGATTTGGAGTTCATGGAGCTGTGCGAGTTTTCCTTCAGCGAGGAGGTCATGGCATGAACATCCACTCATCAGAGGCCACGACAGCCGAAGAAGCGATTGCCGCGCAGGAGGCGCTGCCGCCTTTGACAAATGAGGAAGCCACGAATGTGGCGATGGCCAACACGCTATTGACCCCGCGCTTTTACACCACCGACTTTGACGAGATGGACGCCATCGACGTGACCCCGGTGCGCCCTGCATGGGATAAGCTGATCGCGCAGATGAAATCGGATCCGAACAAGGGCCACTTCAAGAAGAACGAAGACTGGGACAGCATCGACTGGGACGGGATGGAACCGCGCCTGAAGGCAGAGTTCATCGACTTTCTGATCTCATCCTGCACCGCCGAATTCTCTGGCTGTGTGCTGTACAAAGAGATGAAGCGTCGTGGCTCGAATGAAGATATCACGACGCTGTTCCAGCTAATGGCGCGGGACGAAGCGCGGCACGCAGGCTTTATCAATGATGCCCTGCGCGAAGCAGGCATTGCGGTGAACCTCGGCTTCCTGACGCAGGCCAAGAAGTACACCTACTTCCGACCAAAGTTCATCTACTACGCGACCTACCTGTCAGAGAAGATCGGCTACGCCCGTTACATCACCATTTATCGGCACCTGGAGGCGAACCCACATCACCGCTTCCACCCGATTTTCAAGTGGTTCCGGGAGTGGTGCAATGACGAGTTCAGCCATGGCGAAGCCTTCGCCCTGCTGATGAAGACCGATCCGGCGTTGACCGAAAGCCGGGTGAACAAGATGTGGATTAAGTTCTTCCTCACGGCGGTCTATTCCACCATGTGGGTCCGCGACCACCAACGGCCCGCCTTCCACGAAGCGCTGGGCGTTGATCCAGCATGGTACGGGCAGGAAGTTTTCCGCAAAACGTCGGAAATCTCCAAACAGGTGTTCCCGATGACGCTGGACATCGATCACCCGCGCTGGGTGCCACGCCTGGACGCGATGCAGCGGGCCAACGAACAGATCGCAGTGGGCCGTAAGCAAGGTGGCATAGGTGGCTGGGCGAAACGGATGCTGGGTTCCGCTAAGGCAGGTTTCGCTTTCGTGTCACTGTTGGCGATACCCGCAGTCGGCAACGCTGTGCCCGACAATCCAAGATTGGAGCCAGCATATTGATCGGGTGAGCGGGCCCCGCCCGCCCACCCCCTTTCGGGGCTTCGCCCCGGACCCCAAGGTACTTCAAGCAAGAAGAAAGTGAGATCCGCACCGAAATGACCGCACCCTGGTTTGCAGCATTGGTCGCCTTGTTTGTCTGGTGGTTTTCCACCGGGCTGATTTTGCTGGCCGTGCGGCGGGCGGATCGCGGTGGCGGGCATGGGACGCTGGTGCTGTTGGGGCTGCCGTTCCTGGTGATCGGCGTTGCGATGGTTGCAGGCTCTTTCAGCCGCGTGGATGTGGCAGGTGTGTATCAGGGCTTTCTCGGCGCCTTGGCGATTTGGGGTTGGATCGAGTTGATGTTTCTGGCGGGCGTCGTGACCGGGCCGATGCGGGAGGCCGCGGTGCCCGGCCAGCAAGGACAGGCGAGGTTTCTGCGGGCTTTTGCAGCGCTCGCCTATCACGAGTTGTTGCTGGTTGCGGGTCTGTTCGGACTGGCCTTGGCCGCAGGCGACGCACCGAACCGGATGGCGCTGGCAACCTACATGGTGCTGTTCCTTGCGCGGATCTGCGCCAAACTGAATCTGTTTTACGGCGTCCCACGGATCAACACGGAATTTGTTCCGGCCCGGCTGACCCATCTGAAGAGCTACTTCCGTCAAGGGCCCATCACATTGGCGTTTCCCATTGCGATCACGATCCTGACGGCTGTTCTGGCCGTTTGCGCGCAACAGTTGCTGACCGCGACCTCCGACGCGCGCGCGGTCGGCTTCGCCTTGTTGACGGCGCTGACCGCGCTCGCCCTCATCGAACACTGGCTGATGGTTGTGCCACTGCCGGACGCAAAACTTTGGCGCTGGATGCTGCCTGCGCCCGAAACCGAAGACCCAAGAAGAAAGACCTGAGACATGGATTTTGACGTATTGTTCACCACGCAACTGGAACAGTTGAAGGCCGAGGGCAATTATCGCTACTTCGCGGAGCTTGAACGCCAATGCGGAAAGTTTCCCCGCGCGGCAAATCACGCCGAGGATGGTGTGAAAGATGTGACTGTCTGGTGTTCAAACGACTATCTCGGCATGGGCCAGCATCCCAAGGTGATGAACGCGATGTGCGAGGCGGTACAACGGACCGGCACTGGCGCTGGTGGTACACGCAATATCAGCGGCACAAACCACGACCATCTTCTTTTGGAACGTGAACTGGCCGATCTGCACGGCAAGGAAAGTGCATTGCTGTTTACCTCTGGATACGTGTCCAATTGGGCGGCGCTGTCGACGCTTGGGTCGCGTCTGGACGGCTGTGTGATTTTGTCCGACGCGGGTAACCACGCGTCGATGATCGAAGGTATTCGCCACTCTCGCGCGCAGAAGGTCATCTGGAAACACAATGATGTGGCAGATCTGGAGGCCAAGCTGGCCGCGCTGCCTGCCAACGCGCCCAAGATCGTGGCTTTTGAGAGCGTTTATTCGATGGACGGCGACATCGCCCCGATCGAGGCGATTGTGGACGTGGCCGAGAAATATGGCGCGATGACCTATCTGGATGAGGTCCACGCCGTTGGGATGTATGGCCCGCGTGGAGGTGGCGTGTCAGAGCGTGATGGTGTGGCAGACCGGATCACATTGATTGAAGGCACGCTGGGCAAGGCCTTTGGCGTCGTGGGGGGCTACATCACCGGATCAGCCGCGCTCTGCGATTTCATCCGCAGTTTTGCGAGCGGATTCATTTTCACAACTGCCTTGCCACCGGCGGTGGCTGCGGCAGCACGTGTGTCGATTGAGCACCTCAAATCATCTGATGTGGAACGCGAAGGCCAGCGCCGTCAGGTCGCCCGCCTCCGTGCGGCGCTCGACCGTGAGGGCATCCCGCATATGATCAACGACAGTCACATTGTACCGGTGTTAATCAAAGACCCGGTGAAGACCCGCATGCTCGCGGATTACTTAATGGATGAATGGAACATTTACGTGCAACCCATCAACTATCCAACGGTGCCCAAAGGGACGGAACGACTCCGGTTTACGCCGTCGCCGTTGCACACCGACGCCGATATTGACCACCTTGTTCAGGCGCTGAGCGTGTTGTGGAAGCAATGCGCCATTGCCCATGCGGTGGCATAGCGCCGATCACGAAGATTTTTTGTATACAGGGGTGGACCCTACTGACGCAGGCGCTACCCTTCGTTCAAAGGCTGACCATGCCGAGACTAGCAGATCGAGAGGAAGACGATCATGAAGACATTGAACATCGCAGCTGCATTGGCTGTTCTGGCAGCACCCGCATTTGCTGACGGCCACGCGGCCTCTGGCAATGGCGACGCAGCAAACGGCGAAGCGGAATTCAACAAGCAGTGCGTATCCTGTCATGTTGTTGCAGATGCGGACGGCAACGTGCTGGCCGGTCGTGCAGCAAAGACCGGACCAAACCTTTACGGTGTCGCAGGCCGCGTGCCAGGCACGGTTGAAGACTTCCGCTATGGCGATGCGATTGTAGAACTCGGCGAAACCACAGGTTTGGGCTGGGCAGAAGAAAGCTTTGTCACATACGTTCAGGACCCAACCGCGTACCTGCGCGAGGCTTTGGATAACAACCGCGCCCGCAGCAAGATGTCTTACAAAGTGCGCGATGAGCAGGTTGCTGTCGACCTTTACGCTTATCTCTCCACTTTCAGCGAATAAGTCAGCTGACAGAATTTGAAGGGCCGTCAGGGGAAACTCTGGCGGTCCATTTCGTTTGTGATTAGGGCAGCGATGGTCGTGGCATCTTCCTCATGCGCCAGGTGCCCAAGACGCGGCAACCGCGTTAGCACGGCCTGTGAAAGCAGGCCTGCCGCGTCCAAGCTCGTCTGAGGTGGGACAGCTGTGTCGTTTTCCCCCACGATCAGATGCACATGCGCTGCGATATCCGGAAGCCTTGCCAAAAGGGGGTCCAGCTCCCATTGCGCCATCATTGCGAGCGTCGCGCCGACATGGCCGGGGTCGCGCGCAAGCCGCAGGTAATGGTCGATGCCATCTGGCCCAAGCGTTGATCCGGTGCCGTTGATGAGGTTGCGCACGCTGCTGGGAGTGGTTGTCGCCGAAAAGAATTCGGCCGAGAAGGGCGTGATCGCGAGCACTTTCGCCATTGCGGGAAACAACCAACCCGCGACACCCTTGAAGTTGCCAAGTGCCGCATTGATCGCCACGACCCCGTGTTGCGGGCGCAGACCCAGTTCCGTCAAACGCAAGGCGATGGCAGCCCCGGCGGAGTGGCCCACAATCAGGTCAGGTGTGATCCCCTCCTGCCTTAAGAGCGCCAACAGATCCTCTGCCATCGGATCGAGGCCGCACCGGGTGCGTGCACCCAATTGAGTGAAGCCTTGTCCGGGTAGATCGATGGCAACGACATGGGCCGTCCTGCTCAGGATAGGGAACAGATGACGAAAGCTTTGCGTGGCGCCTCCGGCACCGTGGATCAAAAGGATCGTGGGTCCTTCGCCTGCTGCCTGAACATGCCAGCGATGCGGGCGGGATAGTACTTGCCTTGAGAGGGCCGCCATTGGCCAGTCGGCGGGGGGTGGCCAGCGCATCGCCTAGCCGTCAAGCGCAGTCGATACCGCATCCGACAGGCGTTGCGCATCCGCGCGGGGCAGCGGCAGGTAAGGTGCATCAAGCGTTTGTGCCAAGGTACGCAGTGCCGGCTCGGGCCGATTGCCCGTGTCAATGACAAGCGCGTCGATACCCTGCGCGCGGATCACTTGTGCCATGCGCGACGCATCCGTGGCGGCCTGTTTGCGATTTGCTTCGCCATCCAGCGAAATATTTGCGCGACCGTCGGTGAGCAGGATCATGGTGGGCGTCAGCCCTTTGCTATGGGTTTGCAGTGCTTGCGCCATCGCCTCTTGCAGGCCTGCAGCAAGCGGGGTGCCGCCCCCGCCCGGCAGACTGGCGAGACGACGTTTGGTTTGAACAAGCGACCGTGTGGGCGGCAAGAGCAGTTCGGCGGAAGTGCCACGGAAGGAAATCAGGCTGACGTGGTCACGCCGCGCGTAGGCCTGCCCGAGCAGGAGTTCGATTGCGCCTTTGGCCTCCGCAAGACGCGCCAACGCGGCAGAGCCTGACGCATCAACCGCAAAGATCAGAACCCGGTCACTGCGGATGGCATAGCGCTTTGTATGAATGTCGCTTTGGCGAATGTGCAGGCCTGCGCGTCCTGTTGCCTGCCGTCGGATCGTCTGCCAGGGCGCTGCGGCGCGCAGGGTGCTGATCAGGTCGATCCGCGCGCCGTCATAGAGGCGTCCCGGACGGGCAGGCAGGGGGCGCCCTCGTCGGTTGCCCTTTCGCTGCGCACCGCTGCCCGCGCCGCGGCCGGCCCGTGCAGTCCGGGCTGTGATCTGATCGAGCAGGTTATCAGGCAACAACGCTTTGATCGCGTCGAGGATCATCTCGTCCGGTAATTCCATCTGCCCAGGCATGTCGGAAGGTGTCTCCGACGCATTGTCCATCTCAGGCGGTGTCTGGTCCGGCTCTTGCGGAACCCGAGTTGCGCGGTGGGTGAGTGTGAGAACGCAGGCGGTCTCTATGTCAGTCGTGGAAGGTTCTGTTTGGCCCGCCAAACCCGCTAGCGCCTTTGCCGCGCGCAAAGCAAAAAGCGGCGCACGCAAGCTGTCGATGCCGAGCCGCATCGCGACTTCGGTGACCTCGGCAAGCGTGTTTTCGGTGGCAGTCTCTCGTGTGCGTTCAAGCGGTAACGCGCTTTCACCCGCAAGGTCGCGGTACGTCACTTCGTTCAAGTCCGCGAAGAACGCGCAGCGTTCCATGAGAATGGTCGGTGCGGCCTCACCATCCTCCGCACCTTCATCGAGGATCACCAACGTTGGCGCGTCTGGCCCGTCCATGGCGAGGGCGAGCTTTGCCGCCAATCCTGCAGGACAGCGCTCCGCCATCGTCAGGACCACTGTGCCGCCTGCATCCAGAATCCCCGATTTCTCCACGAGCTTCCCGGCAGACAGCGTCGCTGTGAGGTCGAGACCACCAAAAAGTGCCTCGTCTGAGATTTGCGGATGAATGCGTTGTACCGGGGCGGTGAGGGTCTTGGTTGCCGCGATAAATGCATCGCGAACCGGTCCGGATCGCGCACGGACCACGATACCGCCCAAACCAGGGTCTGCGGTAAGCAGCTGGAGTGCCAGAGTGGCCTGCTGCCAGCTATCCAAGGACATCTTCGACGATCCGGGTAACCCGCGCGCCTGTGCCGGCCTCATCCAGCGGATCACGGCGCAGGCGGTGGCGCAGCGCCAAGCCCGCAACATCGCGCACATGGGTCCGGGTCAGGGTAGGATCGGCGCGCCACGCCGCATAGGCTCGCGCGGCCTTCAGTAAGGTCAACTCTCCACGCAATCCGTCAGAACCGAGGGCCACGCAAAGCTCTGCCACGTCGTGCAGCGTTTTGTCAGGGGTCTTAAGCTCCTTCAACGCATCGCGCGCTGTCAGGATACGGTCTCGAATGGTGGCGTCTTCGGCTTGCCAGCGCAGCAGGAAGGCCGCGGTATCATTTTCAAACGCATCGCGGCGTTTGACGACCTCTACTCGCGTGGCAATGTCTTTGGGGCTGGCCACGTCGACAGAAAGGCCAAACCGGTCAAGCAGTTGCGGGCGCAATTCGCCTTCTTCAGGGTTACCGGACCCGACGAGGACAAAGCGGGCCGGATGGCGAATTGATAGCCCTTCGCGTTCGACTACATTCTCGCCCGACTGGGCCACATCAAGCAGCAGATCCACAATGTGATCCTCAAGCAGGTTCACCTCATCAATATACAGATACCCGCGATTGGCTTTGGCGAGCAGACCGGGTTGAAATGCTTTCTCGCCTGCTGACAGGGCCTTTTCGATGTCCAGCGCGCCTGTCACTCGGTCTTCGGTTGCGCCAAGTGGAAGGTCCACCACCGGTGTCGGCACATCATGCGTGCCCCGCCCGATGTTTTGCGCCCAATCAGGAACGTCGGTGCGTTTGGCGCTGTTCACTGGGCAGCCTTTCACCACCCTGATTGGCGGCAATAGCCCGGCCAGCGCCCGCACCGCCGTCGATTTGCCGGTTCCCCGATCCCCAAACACCAGCACGCCGCCGATCGACGGATCAATCGCGGTGAGGATCATCGCGCGTTTCATTTCATCCTGACCAACGATGGCCGAGAAAGGGAAAGGCGTCGTCATGCGGCGACCTCCAATTGTTTGAGGGGCGACGTGCCGCCCCAGGTGCCCATGTCCGACTGCACGACAAAGCGGGCATAAAGTTCTTCTTTGAACCACCCGTCATCCCGCACAGCGCGGATCGCTTCGGCATGCGGGCCCGTACGTGCAAAGGCATCCATCGCGGCTTTGGACGGCCAGATTGAGAATGTGACTTGCTGGAACAGCGGCAATTCCCCGATGCCCATCTTGAACGCCACATCGCTGTTCTTGCCAATCATGGCGGAGATATTCGGCACCCGCCCCCAGAACCGGGTCAGAATCGACGGTTTGATCGTGGCACGAGTGAGCGCGGCCAGCGCGCCATCGGCTGCGCCCTGCGCCTCAAACGGTTCCGCACCAGACCATTGCCCGCGCGCAGAGGTCGGCGTCAAAAAGACCGTCCACGCCTCAGTTGCCATAGATGCGTAGCGCAGGAAAATCGGGGTCTCCGCCACCCGCGCCCGCGCCGTCTCTGCATCCGGCCAAGTTGCAAGGATCGCGAATACATCCGGGTACAATCGCGGTGTGAACCCTTCACCCTTACCCGCACCGCACAATTTCCAAAAGCCAATGTCAGGTGTCCGCCTGATCGGCCTTTTTGCGAGACCCATCATCGCAAAGGCCCAGGCCCGCGCCATTGGTGAGGCGAAGCGGTAGAACGAAAGACTAACGGTCTGCGACATGCCGACTCCGGATAGTGTCAACTCAGTTTGACAGAATAACGCTGAATTTCAAGGGAAAGCGAAGTTGGAATATGCCAATAGAAAGAGTTGCGTGAGGGGTATCAGCGGCGTACTGTCTAATCATGTTGACAGATCGCAGCGCAGAATCGAACGCAGACGCGGCCATTGTCGTGGGTGCCGGTCTCGGTGGGCTGGCAGCAGCCATGCGCCTCGGCGCCAAAGGCTACCGGGTAACGGTTCTCGATAAGCTTGAACGTGCAGGCGGGCGCGGGTCTTCGATTACGCAAGACGGCCACCGGTTCGATCTGGGCCCAACGATTGTCACAGTCCCGCAAGTCTTCGAAAAGCTTTGGGAAGCCTGTGGCCGTGACTTTCACGCGGATGTCAAACTGCGGTCGCTCGACCCGTTCTATGAAATTCGATGGCCGGACGGTGCCAAGTTCACCGCCTGCGGCGACACTGACCGCATGGTGGAGGAGGTCAAACGCCTCTCGCCCCGCGATGTGAAAGGCTACCTGCGGTTCCTCAAAGACAGCCACCGCCGCTACGTCGTGGGTTTTGAAGGCATGGTGGCCAAACCGATGCACAAGGCCTGGTCAACGATCAAGGTCCTACCAGAGTTTGCGCTGCTGCGAGCAGACCGCTCCATCCACGGTCTTGCCAAGGCCCGGGTCAAGGATCACCGCCTGCAAATGGCGCTGTCCTTCCACCCGCTTTTTATTGGTGGCGATCCGACAAATGTGACGTCGATGTACGCGCTCGTTAGTCACCTCGAAAAAGAATACGGCGTGCACTACGCGATTGGTGGGGTGCAGGCGATGGCAGACGCGATGGCAAGTGTCGTTCGCGCGCAGGGCGGCATCATTCGTTTTGGCGAACATGTGGATAAGATTGTTATCGAAAACGGTGCGGCTAAAGGTGTGCAAACTGCAAAAGGCGAACGCCTGTCTGCCCCGCTCGTGATCAGTAACGCTGACGCAGGCCACACCTATAAGAAACTGCTCAAAGACACGCCTCGCAAACGCTGGACGACACCGAAAATGAACCGCAAGCGTTGGTCGATGGGTTTGTTCGTTTGGTACTTCGGCACCCATGGCACGGCTAGCAAATGGCGTGACGTGGGGCACCATACCATCCTGTCCGGTCCCCGCTACGAAGGGTTGCTGAAAGACATCTTCATTAAAGGCAAACTTGCCGACGACATGTCGCTTTATGTGCACCGCCCTGCGCTAACTGATCCCACGGTGGCACCGCAAGGCGATGATACCTTCTATGCCCTCTCGCCGGTTCCGCATCTCGGCCACAAAGACCCGGTGGATTGGCAGGCGATGAAAGATAAGTATCGCACGAAAGTGGCCGATGTCCTCGACACCCTCATCCCCGGTTTCCGCGACCATCTGACGACCGAGCTTATATTCACGCCAGAAGACTTCCGCGACCGCTACCTCTCGCCCTTTGGGGCCGGGTTCTCGCTTGAGCCGCGAATCCTGCAATCCGCATGGTTCCGTCCGCACAACGTGAGTGAAGAGGCCAGGGGTCTTTACCTCGTCGGCGCCGGCACGCATCCCGGCGCTGGGCTCCCCGGCGTGGTTTCAAGCGCCGAAGTCCTCGGCAAGCTGGTGCCTGATGCTCCGATCCAACATGAAAATATCCGCATGGCCGCTGAATGATTGACCCCAAAGACCTGGAGCACTGCCGCGAAGCGATCCGCCACGGATCGCTCTCTTTCCATGCGGCGTCAAAACTCTTGCCTGCCTCCGTGCGCGACCCGGCTCTGGCGCTTTATGCCTTTTGTCGCCTCGCCGACGATGAAGTGGACGAGGGCGATTACCAAACCGGTGCTGTCCTGCGTCTGCAAGAACGCTTGGAGTTGGCCTATGCAGGCAAGCCCCGCAACGCCCCCGAAGACCGCGCTTTCGCAGCCATCGTCGCAGAATTTGATATGCCCCGCGCCTTGCCGGAGGCTTTGCTCGAAGGTCTCGCATGGGACGCAGATGAACGCCGTTATGACACGCTTTCAGGTGTGCGGGACTATTCCGCCCGTGTGGCGAGCGCTGTGGGCGCAATGATGTGTGTGCTGATGCTTGTGCGGGATGCGGATGCCCTCGCGCGCGCCTGTGATCTTGGGGTTGCGATGCAACTGACCAATATCGCCCGTGATGTCGGCGAAGACGCGCGGATGGGGCGCATCTATTTGCCGCTCGACTGGCTTACAGACGCCGGGATCGACCCGCTCAACTTCACGCGTGACCCTGTCCCGGATGATGCAGTGCGCAAGATGGTGAAACGACTGCTGGCGGAAGCAAAGCGGCTCTACCTCCGCTCTGAGGCCGGGATTAATGTGCTGCCGATGGGCGCACGCACCGGGATATGGGCGGCGCGCCTGATCTATGATGGCATCGGTGGCGAAGTACGTAAGCAGGGTTACGACACGATTTCTATGCGTGCCCATACCGGCAAGGCGCAAAAGATCGGCTGGTTGATGCAAGCCGGACTGCGCTCAGCCGGATCAGTGATGATGCCAAGATCGCCGGTGATCTATGCCAAGCCACTCCAAGAGGTACAGTTCCTCGTCGATGCAGCCGCGCGGCGCGTGCCCGATGCGGCACGTTCGCATGCAGTTCTGGATATTCTCGCCGACCTGAAGGCCCGCGATATCGCACGGGTTGGAACGCCAGCGTCGGACAGCTAGTTTCCCAAGCAGAGCATCGAAAGCGCCTGCCATGATCACCTATTTCTTCATCTTCCTCTTTGCGACATTTGCCGCCGCAGCGACGGGTGCAATGTTTCCGCCGGGCGCGTGGTACGAGAAGCTGAACAAGCCAAGCTGGGTGCCGCCCAATTGGGTGTTCCCGGTGGCGTGGACGTCGATTTATCTCTTGATCTCTTTCGCAGGCGCGCGTGTAGCCGGGATGGAGGGCGCCCAAATGGCGCTTGCATTCTGGGCCGTGCAGATCGCGTTCAACACACTCTGGACTCCTGTCTTTTTCGGACTGCGCGGATTGAAAGCATCTTTGCCGATCATGGCCGCGTTGTGGCTCGCCGTACTGGGCGCCACGATCACACATTGGCAAGCGGATCTTTGGGCCGGGCTGGCCTTTGTGCCTTATCTGGCCTGGGTCACGGTCGCTGCCGCGCTGAACATCGCAATGGCGCGTTTGAACCCAGACGTGGAACGTCTCCGCATCGATCAATTGTAGGTCGGGGTTTACCCCGACTTTTGGGGTGCGTTGGAAGAAATTGCGACGTGCGGCTCGCATTCACCATTCATCAAGGTTTGCCAGTGACTGTCCCGCGCGGTGCATCAAAGAGTTGTTCAGGTGCCGCCCACATTCCGTTGCACGATACATCACCTTGCACCTTACTAAATTCCTACCCCTACGCACGTCTTCCCCGCGGGGAAGGTTTTCCGTTGCGCCAACGGCTCTTGCACCTGCCTGCGTTCAGTGAAACCATTGGCCATGGAACATCACATTGCATCTTGGGCGCAATCAGCCCCGCATTTGGTCGCCGTCGCCGCAGGCCGTGAAAAGGCAGATCTGGTCATTCGTGGCGGCAAGCTCGTGAATGTTCACACCCGGGAAATTTTGGACGGTTGGCAGGCCGCCGTCGCGTGTGGCCGCTTTGCCTACGTTGGTCCTGACGCGAGCCATTGTATTGGTCCAGAGACCGAAGTGGTCGAGGCAGACGGCTCCTACCTGATCCCCGGTTTGTGCGACGGTCACATGCACATCGAGAGCGGCATGCTCACCCCTGCGGAATTCGCGGCTGCCGTGATCCCGCACGGCACAACGACGATGTTCACTGATCCTCATGAGATCGCGAATGTTCTGGGTCTGAAAGGTGTAGGTATGATGCATGATGAGGCGCTAATGCAGCCCATCAACATCTACACCCAAATGCCGTCCTGCGCGCCTTCCGCCCCGGGGTTAGAGACAACAGGATTTGAGATCACCGCCGAAGACGTCGCCGAAGCAATGGCCTGGCCCGGGATCATCGGGCTGGGAGAGATGATGAACTTCCCCGGGGTGATAAACGGTGACCCGCAGATGCTGGCCGAAATGGCCGCGACAATGGACGCGGGAAAGACCGTGGGTGGGCATTATGCTTCGCCGGACAAAGGGATTGCATTCTCCGCTTACGTCGCAGGCGGTGCCGCGGATGATCATGAGGGTACTGCCGAGACTGATGCGTTGGCGCGCGTACGCAATGGTATGAAGTCAATGATGCGGCTTGGATCGGCTTGGTATGACGTTGAAAGTCAAATTACCGCAATCACGGAGAAAGGCCTCGACCCCCGAAACTTTATCCTCTGCACCGATGATTGCCACTCCGGCACGCTGGTCAATGACGGTCATATGAACCGCGTTGTACGGCACGCGATTGATTGTGGCTGTGACCCGGTTGTGGCGCTGCAAATGGCGACGATCAATACAGCGACGCATTTCGGGCTGGAGCGAGAGTTGGGGTCAATCGCGCCGGGGCGTCGAGCGGATGTCATTTTGACTTTAGATCTCAAAAGCCTGCCCGTTGATGTGGTTTTCGCGCGCGGCGTCCGTGTCGCGGAAGCTGGTAAGATCCTCGTGACATGCCCTCATTTCGACTGGCCCGATAGCGCGAGGCAGACAGTCCATATGGGCAAGAGTCTTTCAGGCGGCGACTTTGAAATCGCGGCACCTGAGGGCAAGAATAGCGTTGTCGCGAAGGTCATCGGCGTGGTTGAAAACCAGGCGCCTACCGAAGCGTTGACGGCAGAATTGCCCGTAATCGATGGGTTGGTGGAAGGCGAAAATGGCGTCTGTCAGATTGCGCTGGTTGAACGTCATCGCGCGACTGGGGATGTCGTGAATGGGTTTGTGTCTGGTTTTGGCTACGAAGGCAAAATGGCCATCGCCTCGACCGTTGCCCACGACAGTCACCATATGATCGTCGTTGGAACTGACCGCGATATGATGGCGAAAGCAGCAAACCGGTTGGGCGACGTGGGTGGCGGCGTCACGGTTTGGAAAGACGGCGCGGAACTGGCCCTTGTTGAACTGCCTATCGCCGGGCTTATGTCTGACCAACCCGCTGCCGAAGTTGCAGCGAAAGCGGACGAAATGGTCGCAGCGATGGCGGCCTGCGGCTGCACCCTGAACAATGCCTATATGCAGCACTCGCTGCTGGCATTGGTCGTCATTCCTGCGTTACGGATCTCTGATTTGGGACTGGTGGATGTGACGACCTTTGAACTGACCGATCTGATTGAAAGCTGACGAATGACAAAGACCCTTCCCCTGTTGACACCCGATGTGCCAGCGCCCCAGACCTTTATGGATGCAAAAGCCGCCGTTGCGCGCTTGTTAGAGATATACCGCATTTCTACGGATTTTTTGTGTGGTCATTTTGCAGAAGCTGTATCAGGAACGACGCCATCTCAAAAGTATCGTGCATTCTACCCGGAAATTCGTTTCGCGACCGAGGTCCATTCGAAGATCGATAGCCGCCTGTCCTTTGGTCACGTGGCCGAACCGGGTAACTATAGCACCACCGTGACGCGACCCGATCTTTTTGCAAACTATTTAGAGTTTCAGATCGGGCTTTTGCTAAAAAACCACGGAGTTCCTGTGACGATTGGTGCATCGCAGACTGAGATGCCGGTCCACTTTGCGGTCGCAAATGCAAACATGACGGTGCCGCAAGACGGTTCGATGGATTTCGCTCTGCGTGATGTTTTCGATGTGCCCGACCTTGCCACCACCCACGACAATATCGTCAACGGGTCTGGCTACCATTACCCCGATGGATCCGCGCCCCTAGCGCCTTTCACGGCACAGCGGGTGGATTACTCACTTGCCAGGCTACAGCACTACACGGCGACAGCCGCGGAGCATTTTCAGAACCATATCCTTTTCACGAACTACCAATTCTACGTCGAAGAATTCGAAAGCTATGCCCGCGAGATGCTGGCAGATCCAGATAGCGGCTACACCAGTTTCGTAAGCACGGGGAATGTCGAAATCACCGACGCGGACACCGTCATCGCGCCGCCGACAAAGATGCCGCAAATGCCGACCTATCATCTCAAGCGTGAAGGTGGCGCAGGGATAACACTTGTGAATATCGGTGTTGGCCCGTCGAACGCCAAGACGGCGACCGACCACATCGCCGTATTGCGTCCGCATGCCTGGCTAATGGTAGGGCATTGTGCTGGTCTTCGGAATTCGCAAAGTCTTGGCGACTTTGTTCTCGCTCATGCTTACCTGCGCGAAGACCATGTGCTTGATGACGACTTGCCGGTCTGGGTGCCGATCCCGGCGCTGGCAGAGATTCAAATCGCGCTGGAAACGGCTGTGGCGGATGTGACGAAGCTGGAAGGGTATGAGCTGAAAAAGATCATGCGGACGGGCACGGTGGCGACCATCGACAACAGAAACTGGGAGTTGCGTGAGCATTCTGGCCCGGTGCAACGGCTAAGCCAATCACGTGCGATCGGTCTCGATATGGAAAGTGCCACGATTGCAGCCAATGGCTTCCGTTTCAGGGTGCCCTACGGCACGCTTTTGTGCGTTTCCGACAAGCCGCTGCATGGTGAATTGAAGCTGCCGGGCATGGCCTCTGACTTCTATAAAACACAGGTTTCGCGGCATCTGATGATCGGGATCAGGGCAATGGAAGGTCTGCGTGATATGCCACTCGAACGCATCCACAGCCGGAAATTGCGGTCATTTGAGGAAACGGCGTTTCTTTAAAGCCTCAAAACAGGCGAAAAAGGGCAAAAAACCTGAGGAAACCCGTTATTTTGCTTGCCTTTGTATGACTAATTGTAGTGGATGCCACTACATACCGTGATTTGTCGCGGGGGACCGCCCACTGATAGAGCAGTGCTGCCACTTGGCTGCCGGGCGCAAAGAAGAAGAAAGGGAGACCTGACATGGCATCGAAGCCTATGACAAAAGCGCAGCTTGTTGCTGCACTGGCTGAAGAGATGGACACCGACAAGAAAGGTGCGGCCTCTGCACTGGACGGCATCATCAGCATCATTACACGCGAAGTGTCCGGCGGTGGCGCCGTGACCCTGCCAGGCGTTGGCAAGATCTACTGCCGCGAGCGTCCAGAACGTATGGTTCGCAACCCGGCCACGGGAGAGCAGATCAAAAAAGAAGCGGACAAGGTTGTGAAAATGACCATCGCAAAAGCACTCAAGGACAGCGTCAACGACTAAGTTGACCTGACCGGAGGATTACGAAAGGGTCGCCCCAACGGGCGGCCCTTTTTACGTTGGAGGCAGCGATGGCGTTGATCAGTGGCATAGGCGGCGTATTCTTCCGCGCAAAAGACCCGGATGCGCTGCTGCAATGGTATTCCGAGACCTTTGATATGCAGATGGATGATGGGTTTTGGACGCAAGCCGCAGGTAAAACTGTCTTTCAACCCTTTGCCCATGACACAACATACTGGCGCGCCGACAAGCAGGTGATGATCAACCTCCGCGTCACAGACATGGATGCTGTGCTTGCAAAGTTGGATGCAGCAGGGATCGCCTATCGGGACACGTCTGATGATGACAATGCCTACGGGCGCTTTGTTCATCTGGAGGATCCCGAGTGCAATCCGATTGAACTGTGGCAACCGAAACCGAAAGACGTCATCAAGTAAATGGACCTTCGCGCAATTCTGATGGGTCTCGCCTTTGCGGCGATGTGGTCCTCTGCATTCACATCCGCGCGGGTGATCGTGGCTTATGCGCCGCCGCTGACGGCCTTGTCGCTCCGGTTTCTGATTTCGGGGCTATTGGGTGTGGCCATTGCCTGGTGGCTGGGCCAGAATGCACGGCTGTCGCGCAAGCAGTGGCTGGGTGTGGTCATTTTTGGTCTGTGCCAAAACGCGCTGTATCTGGGTTTGAATTTTGTCGCGATGCAGACGGTCGAAGCGTCATTGGCCGCGATCATTGCGTCCACCATGCCGCTGTTGGTCGCACTGGTGGGGTGGGTCCTCTTAGGGAAACGGACGTCGCCCCTTGGGATCGCCGGGTTGGTGGCGGGCGTGATTGGCGTGTCGCTGATCATGGGCGCACGGCTTGGCGGCGGCGCTGATCTGTATGGTGTCGTGCTGTGCGTGATCGGCGTGGTCTCCCTCACGGTAGCCACGCTTGCAGTGCTGGGCGCGACCTCGGGCGGGAATGTATTGATGATCGTGGGCTTGCAGATGCTGGTGGGCAGTGCCGCATTGGCGTTGCCTGCGGTGGTGCTCGAGACGTGGGATGTCACGTGGAACTGGCAGCTGATCGTGGCGTTTGTCTACACGACACTGGTGCCGGGGCTCGCTGCGACGCTGGTTTGGTTTCTGCTGGTGCGGCGGATCGGTGCGGTGAAGGCCGCGACGTTTCACTTCCTGAATCCGTTTTTCGGGGTCGCGGTGGCGGCCATGCTGCTGGGCGAGGCGATTGGCGTGCTCGACGTCGTTGGGGTTGTGATTATCTCGGCTGGGATTTTGGCGGTTCAGTTATCGCGGGAGTCGGGGTGAACCCCGACCTACGGGCTACCAGTCAGGGGCCGCGTGACCCAATTCGTCTGCCAGCATCCGCAGGTAATCACGCAGCACCTGAGCACGGGACGACGCCAATGCTTTGCCCGCTTGGGTTTGCATCGTTTCGGGCAGACGGAGCAGTTTTTCATGGAAATGGTCGATTGCATAAGTGCTGTCGTCAAAAGGGCGCGCCTGCGCGAAGGGATCTTCGCCATCAAAAAGGGGCCGGTTCAACGCGCCGGAAACCGCAAAGACCCGCGCAAGGCCTATCGCACCCAAGCTATCGATGCGGTCGGCATCTTGAACGATCTTCGCCTCAAGTGTCACGGGTTCGACCTTAGCAGAAAAGCTGTGCGCGATGATGGCATGCTGGGTGGCATAGATTTGCGGTTCGCCTAGCTGGAGGTCCCGTAGGATCGGCACTGCCTGTTCGGCAGACAGGCGCGATGCTTCTGCCCGGTTCGGCGCATTCTTGGGCAACGTCACAAGATCATGCAGGTAGCAGGCGCAGATCAGCACCACATCATCGACTGGTTCTGCATCCGCTGCGATGGACAGCGCGTTGCGATAGACCCGGTCTCCATGTGCTGCGTCATGCGCGCTGTCTGTCGGTCCGGTCAGCACGGCACGCAATCGTGCCTGGAGCGGGTGCCTCACCCGATCTGCCCGCGCATGCCGCCTGTTTGCCCGCGATCGAGCAGCAGGTGATCAAGGATCACACAAGCCATCATCGCTTCACCGACTGGAACAGCGCGGATGCCAACGCAGGGATCGTGACGACCTTTGGTGATCACTTCTGTGGGGGAGCCGTCCATACGGATGGATTTGCGGGGTGACAGAATCGATGACGTCGGCTTCACCGCGAAGCGTACGACGATGTCCTGCCCGGTGCTGATGCCACCGAGGATGCCGCCTGCGTGGTTGGAACTGTATTCCGGGCCGCCTTGCCCCATGAAAATCTCATCCGCGTTGTCGCGTCCGGTCAAAGCGGCAGCGGCCATGCCTTCGCCAATTTCAACGCCTTTGACGGCGTTGATCGACATCATCGCGGCGGCCAGATCGGTGTCGAGCTTGCCGTAGATCGGTGCGCCGATACCTGCGGGAACACCGCGCGCTACAACTTCGATAATCGCCCCGACCGAGTTGTGGTCATCTTTGCGCAGCCACGCCAGATAGTCGTTCCATTCAGCGGCAGCTTCGGCGTCGGGGCAGAAGAAATCGTTTTGGTCGATCTGAGACCAATCCACGTTGTCGCGGTTGATCTGCTTGGTGCCCATCTGGGTCATGTAGCCGCGAATTTCGACGTTGGGTGCAATCGCCTTGATCGCCTCGCGCGCCACACCACCGGCCGCTACGCGCGCAGCGGTCTCACGAGCTGAGGAGCGCCCGCCGCCGCGATAGTCGCGGATGCCATACTTCTGGTGGTAAGTGATGTCGGCATGGCCAGGGCGGAAGGTGTTGGCGATGTCACCGTAGTCTTTGGAGCGCTGGTCGGTGTTTTCGATCATCAGCTGGATGGGCGTGCCCGTGGTCTGACCTTCGAAAACGCCGGACAGGATCTTGACCGCGTCAGGTTCATTCCGCTGGGTGGTGTTCTTGTTCAGGCCTGGACGGCGCTTGTCCATCCACTGCTGGATCATCACGGCTTCGAGTGGCACGCCCGGTGGGCATCCATCAACCGTGGCGCCCAAAGCGGGTCCGTGGCTTTCGCCCCATGTGGTGAAGCGGAAGAGGTGGCCAAAGCTGTTGAGTGACATGCGTCCGTTCCTTGCGTTTGCCGTGGAATATGCCAAAGCGGAGAGGTGGGAAAGGGGGGGCCATGCTGACAGAGGACGACATAAGCGCGCTGGTGGCCTTGCGCCGCGATCTGCATCGCAGGCCGGAGGTGTCGGGTGAAGAGGCCAAGACGGCGGCAACTGTACACGCAGCCTTGTTGGAGCTGAGCCCTGATCAGCTGATGACGAGGCTGGGTGGGCATGGCGTTGCGGCGGTTTTCGAGGGTGGCGCGCCGGGACCAACGGCGATGATCCGGTGTGAACTGGACGGTCTTCCCATCGCCGAAGTGGGCGATGTCCCTTGGACGTCAGAGGTGTCGGGGAAAGGGCACTTGTGCGGCCATGACGGTCATATGGCAATGGTGCTTGGGCTTGGGCGGTTGCTATCGCGGCAGCGGCCAAAGCGTGGATGTGTCGCGCTGCTGTTTCAACCAGCTGAGGAAGACGGGAGCGGCGCACGTGCTGTGGTGGCAGATCCGCAATTTTCGCAGATCGCACCAGATTGGGCCTTTGCCATTCACAACCTGCCCGGTGTGGCGCTCGGGCAAGTCGCGACGCAGGTCGGGTTGATGAACCCGGCCTCTCTGGGGTTGGAAATTCGGCTGATCGGGAAGACGGCCCATGCGGCGGCACCCGAGACAGGCGTCTCTCCGGGGCTGGCGATGGCGACACTCGTGCCTGCCTTGGCAGAGTTGGGGGCGGGTGGGCCTATGGATGAAGACTACCGGCTTGCGACCGTGACCCATGCGCGCCTGGGCGTGCCAAGCTTTGGGATCGCACCCGGGGATGCGGTGATCAATGTGACGTTGCGCGCGTCCAGTGATGTGGGCTTGGCGGACATGGTGGCGTCCGCGCAGTCCCTGGCAAAAAAGGTTGCGGCGCGGGATGGATTGACCGTCCGTTTCACAGACTGCGACGTCTTTGCGGCCAGCATCAACGACCCCGACGCGGTGGCCGTGGTGCAGGCGGCCTGCACTGCGCTGGGCATTCCACATGGGGCGGATCAGGTGCCGATGCGCGCGTCCGAAGACTTTGGCGTCTTTGGACACCAGGCGAAGGCAGCGATGATCTGTCTGGGGTCTGGCATCGATCAGCCCGCGCTTCATAATCCGGATTTTGATTTCCCTGATGCGTTGATCCCGGTGGGTGTCGGGCTTTTTGACAGGATCATTCGCCACCTGGTGGGCTAGAGACGATTTCTTTCGAAGAAATCGGTCTGGAACGCTTTGAAAGAGTTCATTTGGCGTTCCGTCAGAACAGGACGTTCATCACTAGAAGCGAGACGATCAGGAACAGGATCGTCATGATCCCCCCGCTCTTGACAAAGTCGGTCACTTTGTAGCCCGCTGGCCCCATGATCAAGGCATTGACCTGGTGGGTTGGGATCAGGAACGAGTTTGAAGTTGAGATCGCCACGGTCAGCGCAAAAATGGCCGGATCACCCCCGGCGGCGACTGCAATCGAAACCGCCAGAGGCACGAGCAGCACAGTTGCACCGACGTTTGACATGATCAACGTGAAGATCGTCGCCAGAACCGCGATGCCGGCTTGCAAGGCCCACAATGGCCACCCCTTCAGTAGCGATAAGATCTCCTGCGCGATCCACTCTGCCGTCCCTGTTGATTGCACAGCCGTGCCAAGTGGGATCAGGCTGGCGAGGAGGAAAACCGTGCTCCAACTCACGGCTTCATAGGCCTCATCAATATCGATGACCTTCGTCAGGATCATGCCAACCGCCCCGGTCAGAAGACAAAGTGACAGGCGGACGTCTGAAAACAGGATCATCCCGAGGGCGATGAGGAAGAAGAAGAGCGCCCAGCCCACTTTCTTCGGGCGCAGTTCTTCACGCGGATAGTCGGTGGTGACGACGACGAAGTCTCGGTCGCGGGACAGTCGGGTTAGCGCCTCCCACGTGGAGTGAATCACGAGTGTATCGCCTGCGTGAAACTCAACCTCGCCCACGGGGGTTGGTTCGTGGTCTTCGGTTTCGACATAGCTAAACGTGTCGCCGTCGCGATGTATCGCAAGAAGGCTCGCGCCATAGGTTTTGCGGAACACGAGGTCGTGGGCGCACTTGCCGATAACGGCTGAGCCGGGCGGGATCACCATTTCGGCGACGCCAGACTTCGTCGCCGCATAATCCTCTGCGAAGACATCGAGGTCGTGGTGCAGAATGTATCCGCCCTCTGCCACCATCTTACGGATCACTCTTTCCCGGCCTAGCACGGCAATGCGACATGGCGCTGTGATTTGCGTCTGGATCACTGGTGCAAACCAGCGTTTGCCCTGATAGGCGCTGCCGATGATGTAGATGTGATAGCGCTGCATGACATCGTCAAAGGTCTCACCGGCGCAAGCGTGCCCCTCGGGGATGGAAATTTCGAAAATATCGGTATTCAGGCCGTAGATCCGGGTGAGGTATTCCTTGAGCGACTGACCCGATGTCCCGTCACTTTGCTTGTCGCCTTTGGGCAGCACCCAGCGCCCGAAGAGCACAAAGTAGAGGATCCCGGTAATCAACAGTGCAATGCCGATTGGCGTCACCGAAAAGAGGCCAAAGGCCTCCATCTGTTGATCTGACGGCAGCATTTCATTGGCGTTGAGTAGCAGGTCATTAAGTAGGATCAGCGGGGAGGAGCCGACCATTGTGAGCGTTCCGCCAAGGATCGCACAGAAACCCATCGGCATGAGAAGACGGCTCAGCGGCAATTCCGTGCGGACAGAGATGCGGCTAACCACTGGCAGAAACAGCGCCGCGGCCCCGACGTTTTGCATAAATGAAGAAATCACACCGACCGTGCCCGAGATGATCGGGATGATGCGTGCTTCGGTCTTGCCACCGTGTTTGAGGATCAGTGCCGCGACCTTGCTCATGAGACCGGTCTTGTCGAGACCCGCCCCGATGATCATCACGGCGATGATCGAAACCACCGCATTCGATGAGAGACCGTCAAAAAGATGATTGACGTCGGCGAGCTTTGACAGCGCGGGAAATTGGCTGAGGATGCCAAGAAGAACCATGACAAGAATGGCTGCGAGGTCGATCCGAACCACCTCTGACACGAAAAGAAAAACCGTAAATGCCAGCAGTCCCAGGACCACTGACATTTCTAAGGTCAGGCTGATTGGTTCCACGTCTCACTCCCCATGCGGATGTTAGCCCTGCGGGGGAGGAATGCGCAATATCTTGAAACGCCATCTATTACAGACGGTCGCGTCGCGTCTTTGCATATGTGGTGATGAAACTGACGGTCCGGTCGACAACGATGACCAATAATGCAGTTAGCCAGATGGGCATGTTGTGTTGGGTTGCAAGACCGAACCCGAAGTAGACGAGCCATACAAAGCCCAGCTCAAGGCACAAAATGATTAGCTGCGTTCCCCCAAGGGCGCCTCCTTTCTCCTGAAATGTGTGATGTATCAATTGGTTACCATAGTTGATGTGAAAAAGCGAGGGAAATCTTGCCCTTAGACGAAGTTTACACTACGTCTTGCGCTACCTCGGGGGGCCATTTGATGGCTGAGATTGCGAAAGCTGACCCGTTGAACCTGAACCGGTTAAGACCGGCGGAGGGAAGGTTACGGGCCAGATGCCCTTGCTCTTTCTCCGTCCGGCGCATTGAGAGGATGAAAGATGCAAAAAACCCTACTCGCTGTCGCAGGACTGATGTTGGCTACGCCCGCTTTTGCGGACGGCCATGCGAACACGCTGACAGTCTACGCACCCGATTATTTTGGCTCCGAATGGGGTCCAGGTCCGTCGATTGAGGCGGCCTTTGAAGCGCAGTGCGACTGCGATCTGGTCTATCAGACCGGCGACGTCCTGCCGCGCCTGTTGCTGGAAGGCGAGAACACTGAGGCCGATGTTGTAATCGGCTTGAATACGGATGTGACGAAGAAGGCACGCGAAAGCGGCTTGCTGACCACACATGGCGTCGATTTTTCCGGTCTAACTCTGCCGATTGACTGGACCGACGACACCTTTGTGCCGTTCAACTACAGCCACACTGCATTTATTTACGACAACACAAAGCTCGACGGTTTTGACAGTTTTGATGCGCTGCTTGACGCGCCTGATGATGTGCGGGTCGTTATTCAGGATCCGCGCACATCCATCTCAGGACTGGCTTTGGTTCTGTGGGTCAACGCGGTTTATGGGGATGAGTCAGAGGCCGCCTGGGCGAAACTTGCGCCGAAGATCCTGACGGTGACGAAGGGATGGTCAGAGGCTTATGGGTTGTTCACAGACGGTGAGGCGGATGTGGTTCTGTCGTTCACGACATCACCTGCCTATCACATCATTGCGGAAGAGGACCTCACGAAGTCCGCGGCTATCTTTGATGAGGGCCATTACTTCTTCGTTGAACTGGCGGCCAAGGTTGCGACGACGGACAATACCGATCTTGCGGATCAGTTCATGGCATTTGTCCTCACGCCGGAATTTCAGTCACTGATCCCAACTACCAATTGGTCGTTCCCGGCGGCTTTGCCTGCAGATCAATGGCCTGACGGCTTCCAGAGCCTGCCAGTGCCAGAGAAAGTGCTGTTCTATTCCGAAGAAGAAGCAGCGGCCCTGCGAGATGAGGCGATTGAGGCATGGCGCGCAGCGCTCTCCCAATAATCACCATGGTCCCCGCAATTGTCGCGGGGGCCATCGTCGTGGTCCTAACGCTTGGCACGTTGATCGCGGTTGCACTGCGGGCTGAGGTAGGCAGCGGCTTGGGGCCGGCGGATTGGGCAGCGGTGCGCTTTACCGTCGCACAGGCCTTTGTGTCGGCGTCACTGAGCGTCGGATTCGCGATCCCAGTCGCGCGGGCGCTGGCCCGACGGCAATTCCTCTGGCGCAGACTACTCATAACGCTACTGGGCGCACCATTCATCTTGCCTGTGATCGTCGCCGTCCTTGGGCTGTTGGCCGTCTTTGGACGCAACGGCGTGTTAAACACAGCATTGGCAGCCATCGGTCTTCCAGAGGTGTCGATCTACGGCTTTCATGGCGTGGTGCTGGCCCATGTGTTCTTCAATCTGCCATTGGCCACGCGGTTCTTGCTGCAAGGGTGGCTCGCAATTCCGGCAGAGCGGTTTCGTTTGGCGGCTGGTCTGAACGCGCCTGTTGGTCGATTGCTTGAATGGCCAATGTTATGCGTGATTGTGCCGGGCGCCTTTCTGGTGATTTTTGTTATCTGCCTAACGAGCTTTGCGGTCGCATTGACCCTTGGTGGTGGACCGCGCGCCACGACAGTGGAACTGGCGATTTATGAGGCCCTGCGCTTTGATTTCGATCCGGGGCGGGCCGCGCTGTTGGCCTGCGTCCAATTTGGATTGTGCGCAATCGCGGCTTTGGTGGCCTGGCGGGTCAGCGCGGTGGATGCCCTTGGAACCGGACTAGACCGGGTGGTTCAACGTTGGGACGGATCACGCTGGATCGACGGCATCTGGATTACACTTGCGGCGATGTTCCTGCTTGCGCCATTGTCGATGGTCGTTTTCCAAGGTTTGGCCGGACTGGATGACCTGCCCGCAGAGGTTTGGCCGTCCATCGTTCGGTCTGTCAGCGTCGCGATCGTTTCCGCGTTTTTGACCGTTGGCATGGCGCTTGCATTGGCTTTGCAAGGTGGGCGGTTGGTCGCGGTGATCGGTGTGTTGCCGCTGGCAGCGTCGAGCCTTGTCGTCGGCACCGGGTTGTTCCTGATGATCTTCCCGTTTGTGCGTCCGGCGGACATGGCCTTGCCGGTGACTGCCGCCGTCAATGCAACGCTCGCGCTGCCTTTCGCGCTTCGGGCCATCAGTCCAGCGGTTGCCGCGACAACTGAGAATTACGGTCGGTTGGCCGCGCAATTGAATGTGACGGGGTGGGCGTGGGTGCGTCTTGTGGTAGTGCCGCGCGTGCGGGCCCCCCTTGGTTTCGCGCTGGGCCTGGCGGCGGCTCTGTCGATGGGTGACCTCGGCGTCATCGCCTTGTTCGCGGATGCAGATGCGGCGACCCTGCCGCTAACGATGTACCGGTTGATGGGCTCCTACCGGATGGAAGCCGCTGCGGGGGCGGGCCTGTTGCTCGTCGCGATTAGTTTGATGCTGTTCTGGATCTGTGATCGGGGAGGGCGCGTCAATGTTGACGTTTGATGGTGTGATCATTGCACAAGGTGATTTCCACCTCGCGGCCGATCTGACAATCTCAAAGGGTCTGACGGCCGTGATTGGCCCGTCGGGTGCAGGAAAATCAACGCTCTTGGGTGCGGCAGCCGGCTTCGTTTCGCTGAAGTCAGGACGCATTGTTTGTGACGCGAGTGATGTCACCGCCGCGCAACCGGGTGCACGTCCGATCAGCATGCTGTTTCAGGATCATAACCTGTTCCCGCATTTGACTATCACCCAGAATATTGGGCTTGGTTTGCGTCCAAACCTGCGGATGACCGCGGAAGAGACGTCGCGCGTCAAAGCCGCAATCGGCGACGTCGGTTTGGACGGATTTGGAGACCGCAAGCCGGGCACTTTATCCGGTGGTCAGCAAAGTCGAGCGGCGTTGGCCAGGGTTTTACTGGCGGACCGTCCAGTCGTTTTGCTGGACGAGCCGTTTTCGGCGCTTGGCCCTGCGTTGAAGGATGAGATGTTGCGTTTGGTGCAGCGGACGCTTGTCGACGCCGGAAAGACGGTTCTGATGGTAACGCATGACCCCGACGACGCTGAAAGCATAGCAGATCACGTTGTGCTGGTTGCGGAGGGCGCAGCAACAGGGCCGTTTGACACCGAAGCGGTGTTTGCAAACCCACCCGCGGCGCTGATGGCATATCTGGGAACGCGAGTCAGCCGCCGAAGCTGAAGATGTCACCGATGTTTTCGACGATCTTGGTGAGAAGCAGCATGCCGAGGATCAGGATGGCCATCCACCACACAAATTGGAAAACGATGGCGCCAATACCGAAAGACATCCCGTAAAAACCGAAATGCCAATCTTCCTTTTTTAACAAGGAGACGGCGGCGAGTATCATTCCAGTGCCGGCAATAAATGGGGTGGCAACAAAGAGCACTTCAAAGACGCGTTGAGAGTATGGAACTGGCTCGGGTTCTGGCGCGATGCCGCGAAGGGATTGCCATGCCGAGCGTTTGATATCACCAGCGATCTGCCCAATCTGTTCGCCGATTGACGCCGTTTCCTGATTCATCACGATGGCGATTTGCACGAACACAAGACCCATCGAGACCGCACCAAAAATGATGGCCCAGAGGCCCCAGTGATGCGGGAAATCGGGATCACGCTGGGCTGAGTATTCGGTCACGATATGCTTTGCCTTGGCCGTTTCACTTGTAACGTGCCACGATCGTGTGACTAAAGTTTGGCGAAGTCGCCGCATGTCTGAGGGATTAGTTTTGCGCGTGTCCTAAGCAGCGCAATCAAAAAGGCCCGCCGGGTGGGGCGGGCCTCTTGAGTATCTTAGGTTTCTTTTTTGCCCTTGTGCGGCGCCCAAAGGCGCTTGTTGGTCAAGTAGAGCAATACGGACAGGATCGCGAGGAAGACGACGCCGGTCAGGCCAGCCTCTTTCCGGGCGTTCAGCTTTGGTTCGGCTGTCCACATCAGGAAGGCTGAGACGTCTTCAGCAATGGAATCCAGGTCGGTCGCATGGCCGTCAGCGTATTCGACATCATCGCCGTAGAGCGGCGGGGCCATCGCTATCCAGGATCCTTCGACTTTGTGTGTACCATCTTCGTACTTGCAGCTGTCCGGGAAACCACCAACGGTGAAGTACTTGTTGTAGTACCCGTCCATCGGTTCGCCTTCGAGGGCGCATTCAGGTTCTTCTTCATAGCCGGTCAGGATGGCGTTGATGTATTCAGCACCGCCCATCCCGTACCACAGCTGTGCCAGACCCGTGCCGTACGGGCCGTGGAAGCCAGCGCGCGCTTTCGCCATCAAGGACAGATCGGGCGCGTTTGCGAGACCAGATGCCGGGAACTTGTCAGCCGGTGTCGCCGGGCGGAAGTCACCTTCACCATCAAAGAGAAGTGGGTCGAAGACCTCATAGTACTCAGCATAGGCGAACACCTGATCTTCCGGCAGACCGGGACCACCGTCGTCTCCGAGCGTACGGAGCGCGACGTGTTCGAGGCCGTGGCAGGCGGAGCAGATCTCAGTATAGACCTGCAGACCGCGCTGCAGCTGCATCTGGTCATAGCTGCCAAACATCCCATCAAACGGGAAGTCCACGTCAGGCACGTTTCCAGCTTCACCCGCGGCCATCGCCTGGCCTCCTGTGAGGGCCAGTGCGGTTGCCGCTGAAAGGGTAAGGTTACGGATCAATTTCATCGTGTCTTTCCTTACTCAGCCGGTGTCGAGACAGTTTTGGTGCCGCCGACATTGGGGGCGTAATGCGCCTTGAAGTCTTCCTCAATCGTGGCCGGAGGTGTGTCCGGCTTTTCGATCACACCCAGAAGCGGCAGGATCACGAGGAAGTAGGCAAACCAGTATGTCGAGCCGATCAGCGCAATCCAGTCGTATGGGAATTCAGCCGGGCGTGCGCCCACCCACATCAACAGGATGAAGTCGGCAACCAGCAGCCAGAACCACCATTTGAACATCGGACGATACCGGCCGGAGCGAACTGACGACGTATCAAGCCATGGTGCAAGTGCCAGCACGACGATCGCGCCGAACATGGCGAGGACACCAAAGAACTTCGCATCAATGATGCCGAAACTGATGAACTCAACCAGCATCACAAGCCATACGTCAGCAGTGAATGCGCGCAGGATGGCGTAGAACGGCAGGAGGTACCATTCCGGCACAATGTGTGCAGGTGTCGCCAGCGCGTTGGCTGGGATGTAGTTGTCGGGGTGGCCGAGGTAGTTCGGCATAAAGCCGACAACAGCCATGAACAGCACCATGATGATCGCCAGTGCGAACAGGTCCTTGATCACAAAGTAGGGCCAGAACGGCAGTGTGTCTTTGGCGGCGTCTTCCTTGGACGTGCGGCGGACCTCAACCCCGGTTGGGTTGTTGTTGCCAGTCGTGTGGAAGGCCCAGACGTGTAGGATCGTCAGACCCAGCAGCACGAATGGCAGCAGGTAATGCAGCGAGAAGAAGCGGTTCAGCGCGGGCTGACCCACTGCGGACGCACCCAAGAGCCATGTTTGCACGGCCTCACCAACAAACGGGATCGCACCGAAGAGGCCTGTAATAACAGCCGTACCATGGAAGGACATCTGACCCCATGGCAACACGTAGCCCATGAATGCGATACCCATCATCAGGACGAGCATCAGCGAGCCGAGCACCCACGTAACTTCTCGCGGGGCCTTATAAGACCCGTAGTAGAGACCGCGGAAGATGTGCATGTAGACGGCAAAGAACATCAGCGATGCGCCGTTCATGTGGAAATAACGGATCATATGGCCGCCATTCACGTCGCGCATGATGTGTTCAATTGAGGCAAAAGCCATGTCCACATGCGGCACGTAGTGCATCACGAGTACGATGCCGGTGACGATCTGCATCACCAGCGCAAAAACAAGAACGATGCCCCAGATCCACATCCAGTTCAGGTTCTTGGGTGTGGGGATCATCAGGGTGTCATATGCCAGGCCGATAATCGGCAGGCGCTTTTGCATGCCTTTCTCAAAGTCTGACTGTGGGTCGTAGTGGTCGTGGGGAATGCCGCCCATGGGTTTCTCTCCTTAACCGAGTTGTAGCGTAAATTCGTCGATAAACGACGCAACGGGCACGGGCAGGTTCGCCGGTGCAGGACCTTTGCGGATGCGTCCAGACGTGTCGTAGTGAGAGCCGTGGCAGGGGCAGAACCAACCGCCAAAATCACCGGCTCCATCGCCCAGCGGCACACAGCCAAGGTGGGTGCAGACACCCATCTGAACCAGCCAGTTGCCTTCTTCGTTCAACGCACGGTTTTCGTCAGTCGCAGGCGTTCCGGCAGGCAGGTTGTCATTGCCCGCGTCCTGGTCTGGCAAGGAAGATACGTCGACCGCGCGTGCTTCTGCGATCTCTTCCTCGGTCCGGTTGCGGATGAACACAGGCTTGCCCTGCCACAGCACGGTGATCTGTGTGCCCGGGTCAACAACGCTTACGTCAACGCGGATCGAGGCCAATGCCAGAACGTCAGCGGACGGGTTCATTTGATTCACGAGAGGCCAAACAGCGGCGCCTGCCGCAACGGCCCCAGCGCCAGCAGTGGCGTAATAGATAAAGTCGCGTTTCGTGGCTGAGTAGCCTGTCGCGTGATCGTCTGCTTGTGACACGGGATCAGTCTCCGTTTACTAGTGCGGCATTGCGCGCGGGTAGAGCGCGGACTCACCCGTCCGCCCAATTGGCCGCTGTTTAGACGGCAATTTCTTGCCCGTCCAGCGGACATTCCCGCGCATCTGTGTTGCAGTGCTAAGATAGTCTGGTTTCAACTCCGTCAAGTGCACCGGCGTGCGTTAGGAATCTGGATGATGTGGTAAAAATCTGTTCAGACCCAACTGGTTGAATCGTGAGGGCGGATAGCTTGGAGCGCTTAAGCGGATGTGATCGCTCACCCCCTTGTGACACTGAGGTGAGGGCGCTACGTGAGCCTTAAGAAAAAGTGAGTCGCGCAGAGATGAAACCGATCCTGATCAGCACTGTTTTGGTTATGAGCGCCATCGCCATGCCCGCATCTGCGGAGTTAGAATTGAGCTTTTACGGCGGATATCAGGCAGATACGTCTTCGGAGGTAACGATCCGCGGCGATGATGTCGTGGCCGACCGCGACCTTGAAATCGATTGGGCGGCCAAGCCTTTCACGGCGCCCCCGTACTACGGCATTCGCGTCACGAAGTGGCAGACTCCAACTTTGGGCTTTGGTCTCGATTTCACCCATAACAAGGTGTACCCCAAAGATGGCGAGCTTCCAGCTGATATTGACCGGCTAGAGTTCACGGATGGGCTGAACACCTTGACGGTGAACGGCTACTATCGCTTTGAAAGTCTTGAAAACGGTCTGACGCCCTATGTGGGTGGTGGTTTGGGTATCTCTGTCCCGCACGTCGAGCTGGAATCCGGAACATCGCGGACCCATGGGTTTCAGGTGACCGGCCCTGCTGCGACTGTGATCGCGGGCGCGAGCTTTCCCATCGATGACCAATGGTCTGTCTTTGGAGAGTACAAAAGCACCTTTACGAGCAATGAAGGTGATCTGGACACCGGCGGCACCGTCAGTTCGGATATCATAACCAATGCGATCAATATCGGTGTCAGTTTCAACTTCTGACCCCGGGTTGATGTCAAAGGAGAAGACGTGATGCGGTACCACCTGATCCTTGCCGCGGCTGCGGCCCTGCCTGTTGGCGCTGCAGCGCAAGAATGGGAAGTGAGCCTGTACTACGGCGAACAGGGCGCCCCGCCTTCCGATGTTGTGATCAGTGGCGATGATGTGATCCCAGATCTTGATTTCGAACAGGACTGGGTCGGCAATTCGAGCACATGGCCGATTTATGGTGGCGTGAGGATCACTTACTGGCGGACTGCGAACTTTGGGTATGGCCTCGATTGGACGCACAACAAGGTCGAGCCCAAACGCGGGTCAGAGCCCGCGGGGTTTCGCAACCTTGAATTTACTGATGGCCTGAACACTTGGTTGTTGTCGGCCTATTACCGATGGCCAGATGCTGTCGAGACGCCAATCGGTGGCATCACGCCATATATCGGTGCGGGTGCGGGGATCTCCTTGCCCGGCGTCGAAGTGCGATTTGGGACATCTGACACGTTCAACTATCAAGTAACTGGCGTTGCGGCTGCAGCGCTTGCCGGTGCGAGCATTCCGTTGACGGAGGAGTGGTCCCTTTTTGGTGAATACAAGGTGACCTACACACAAAACGAAGTTGCGCTTGATACCGACGGGACGCTGACTAGCGATATCAGCACGAACGCGATCAACTTAGGGATCAGCTACCGCTTCTGAGGCGGCCTGATCCAATTGAGCGCCCTGCGGGCGCGCGACATTTTATGGTTTGGTCACGCGAGTGTCGCGCGCGGGGATTGGACAGGACGCCTGCGGCGGGCAGGTATTTTTGTCCAAAAGAAGACAAGTACTGCGCTACTCAGGTGCTGTTTGCTGCATGCTGGGACGTTCGCAGAATTTGGCGTGCCAAGCGGCGAGGGCATCATGTCCCTCTCGCCAATTCCGTGCGCCATGGCGCAGGTCGACGTAGGAAAGCGCGCAAGCAATGCTGATTTGCCCCATGTCGAGTGGGCCGTTCAAATGGCTCATCCAGCGCTCATTGACTGCCTTGATGCCTCGGCTGACCTTTTCCCACTGTGCTTCAATCCAGTCGGGGGATTGTTGCGCGTCCGGGCGGAGGCGAACTTCGTAGGCCATCGAGACAGCGCATTCCATTATCCCATCGCCGGTTGCTTCCAGCGTCAGCGTCTCCCAGATCCGGGAGGCGGGGTAGAGGGGGCCATCGTTGGTGTCATTGAGAAAGCGTGTGATCACGCGGCTGTCGTAGAGCGCCGGACCCTCGTCGCGGATCAGGGCAGGGATCTTGCCGATGGGATTGGCGGAAACCACTTTTTGGTCGGACGCAAACGGGGTGGTTGCGACATCCATCTCTGCGACTTGGTCCAAGAGGTCAAGTTCGCGCACGAGAACGCGGACTTTGCGCACGAAAGGTGAGGCGGCAGAGACGGTGAGTTTCATGATCAGGATCCTTTTGACAAAGTGTCGGTATGGCGCATGAGATGCGCAAGGGCCTGACTGTCGCTGCCAATGGTTGAGGTTTCCACCTTATCAGCGGCGCGCAGGCGTACGGCGTCGGGCTTGTTTTGGTTGAGTTTCCACGTGCCTGTGATCTCTGAGACGTTCAGGCGGCAGGGCACAATCTGACGCATCATACGGTCACGGACCTCTGGCGTCATCTTTGACGTGGTCCACGGGGGTTTCGGGGTCAGCTGATCCTCAAAATGTGCCGATTGCAGATCCAACATTGCTTGCATGTCGGCGTCCGGCAAACGGGTTAGCGACCCGCGCAAGTGGACAGCGACGTAGTTCCAGGTGGGGACCTGGTCGTCGACCTCATACCAATCCGGGGAAATATAGCCATCGGGGCCGTTGACGGCGATGACCGCGCTTTGTGGCTCATCGAGAAGGCGCAGGATCGGGTTCGACCGGACGAGGTGCAGGTCGGCAGATGTGCCATCCGTGGTAAGCGCAAAGGGGATATGGCTGATCAGCGGCCCGGCGTCTGCGTTCAAAACCAAAGCCCCGAAACCGCGGCTGCGGGCAAAGGCGATATTCTGGATGTCATCAGCTTTGCGGAAGGCGGGGTTGGGATGCATGAAGTGCCTTCTTTGGCGCAGTGTCGGAGTAGACCCAGTCCTACGGAAAGTAGCTGGGCGGGTCGCCTGCGGCCCAGACCGGGCGTTTGGCCATAATCGTTTTGAAGCTGTCAGAGGTTTCCCAGGCGGTCAACCAGCGGATCAGATGTGGCCAGTCCTGCGCGTCGAACCACGCGCGGTCGGTGTTGGCGAATTGGCGGACAAAGGGGCGTAGGGCCGCATCTGCCATCGTCTCAGGTTCGCCAAGCAGATGCGCGTGATGGGCAAGGCGGCTGTTGTGGTCATGCAAGATGGTTGCGGCTTTGGCCCGGTCGGCACTGGTATCACGGTCGGGGAATCGCACCGCGTATTTGGTGTGATCGAGCGCGGTTTTGAATGGGCCGTCGTTGGTGTCTATTAGGCTGTTGGTGCCGTCGGGGTCGGCCAGCCAGTTTTGCGGATCACTTTGCGCCAGGGCCCAGAGCATGACATCGCGGCTTTCGTCGATGACTTTGCCGGGTATTTGCAGGACAGGCACCGTGCCCTTGGCACTGGCCGCGAGAAATGGGGCGGGTTTGTCTTTGAGCAGGATCTCTCGGATTTCCACCTTTATACCGGACGCCAGGATCGCGAGCCGTGCGCGCATGGCGTAGGGGCAGCGGCGGAATGACCAGAGGATTGGAGCTTGTGGCATATGGTTTGTGGTGTCGGGCAAACCCTGACCTGCGGTTGAATTGTGAATTCAGCGCGTGCGGCTGATGATGGAGGGAGTTGTTTTGGCCAGATGAAGCAAGGGTCGTCGTTTAAGCGGTGAGTTGGGTGCCTGTGGAGCCGGTGATTTGGATGGTCACGATTTGGCTTTCGGGCTGGTCGGAGGTGAAGGTCACTTCGGCAAACTGTGGGGTACGGCCCATGCGGGGGTTCTCCATGAGAACGGGATGGGTTTTGCCGATTTGCTTTTGCAGGTGTTTTTGTACACGGGCATCACCGGCGGCCCGTAGGCGAGCCGCACGGGTCTTGATATCGCGTCCATTCACGGCGGGCATGCGGGCAGCTGGGGTGCCTTGGCGCGCGGAATAGGGGAAGACGTGGAGCCAGGTAAGATTGCAGTCCTCAACCAGTTTGAGCGAGTTTGCAAAGGCGGCCTCCGACTCCGTTGGGAAGCCTGCGATGATGTCAGCGCCAAAGGTCATTTCTGGTCGGAGCTTCAGCGCATCTTCGGTAAAGCGAATCGCATCGTCGCGTAGATGCCGGCGTTTCATCCGCTTGAGAATGAGATCGTCGCCGTGTTGCAGTGACAGGTGCAAGTGCGGCATCAGGCGCGGCTCGGTGGCGATGGCTTGCATGAGGTTTTCGTCAACCTCGATGCTGTCTATCGAAGAGATGCGCAGGCGCGGCAGATCCGGCACCAGTTTGAGAATTCGCATGACGAGGTCGCCGAGCTTGGGTTCCGAGGGCAAATCCGCACCCCAAGATGTCAGATCAACGCCGGTGAGGACGACTTCGTTATAGCCCTTCCCAACGAGCCGCTTGATCTGATCGACCACTACGCCCGCAGGCACAGATCGCGAATTGCCGCGCCCATAGGGAATGATGCAGAAGGTGCAGCGGTGGTCGCAGCCGTTCTGGACTTGTACATAGGCGCGTGAGCGAAGGCCAAAACCGTCAATCAGGTGACCAGCGGTTTCTGTCACTGACATGATGTCATCGACCTGAACCGGTTCGGTTTGCCCGATCAGATCAGGTGCGAGGCCAGCCCAAGTGGCCGGGTCCATTTTTTCGGTGTTGCCGAGGACGACGTTAACCTCGTCCATATCTGAGAACGTTTTGGGCTCCGTCTGCGCGGCACAGCCTGTGACAATGATCTCGGCATCTGGATTGGCGCGACGCTGTTTGCGTATATCCTGTTTGGCTTTGCGCACAGCCTCCGCGGTCACAGCGCAGGTGTTCACGATGATCGCGTTTGACACGCCCGCTTGGGTGGCGAGGTCTTTCATCGCCTCGGTCTCGTAGGCATTCAACCGACAGCCGTGGTTGGAAAAGATCGGGGCCTTAGCCATGCCAGACACCATCAAAGACGTGTGCCGTGGGGCCTGTCATCCAGACTCCATCAGTGCGCCAATCGATCTGCAAGCTGCCGCCATCGAGGTCAATCGTGACCTTGCGCCCGGTCAGGCCGCGCCGGTTGGCGGCCACCGCAGTCGCGCAAGACGATGATCCAGATGCGAGCGTCACACCCACCCCGCGCTCCCACACGCGCATGCGCAAGTGATCTGCGCCGATCAGGCTGGCAAATTGCACGTTGGTACGTTCGGGATAGAGCGGGTGATATTCAATTGCGGCGCCGCGCCCTTCAAGGTCGACCCTTTCGGCATCCTCAACAAAGAAGGTACAATGTGGGTTTCCCATGCCGGTTGCCGTTGGGCGTCCATCAATTGGTAACTCAAGCGTGTCCATCTCTTCAGCCAGCGGAATATCTGACCATTGCAATTGCGGGTGACCCATGTTGACCGACGCAAGCCCATTCTCTTCCACGGCATGAAGCGTTCCACGATCCGTGGTGATCGTCAGTGTGCTTTTGGCGTCTTGGTCCATCAGATGACGGGCGATACAACGTGTGGCGTTACCGCAGGCAGCAGATTGCGACCCGTCGGCATTCCAGAATGTCAGATGAACGTCGGCTTCAGACGCGTCCGACAAAACCGCAAGCTGATCGAACCCAACACCGCGATGACGATCGGCCATCGCCATTGCCAGGGCCGCATCCACGCGCGGGGTGATTCCCCGTTCGTCGATAACTACGAAGTCATTTCCCAGTCCATGCATCTTCATAAACGGGATTGCAGAGGCGGTTTTTGCGGTCATGCTGCGGCATATAGACAAAGCGCGGGTGCTATTCCAGCACTGCGTAGATTTGGGGTTGACCGGGGTGCCGGGTCTTCCTAGAAGCCCCCGCAGTGGGCCGTTAGCTCAGTTGGTAGAGCAACTGACTTTTAATCAGTGGGTCGCAGGTTCGAATCCTGCACGGCTCACCACT
>JAHDEX010000005.1 GCA_020628545.1 Paracoccaceae bacterium
ATCTGCTTATTGGTACTCATTGCCAAACCGCCGGCATCCAGCGCGCTTAGGAGACATTTGTGCGACCGCAGTACCGGTCGGCATCATCCTACTTAGCGGCCATTGGACGGCCCCAGCGCGTGATAATGACCAACTCGAAGCATCTGAGGTCCGCCTTGAACCCAGATCTATTTGAATGCTCCGACGCGGGGAAAGTTGGTCATGCGCAGCAGTCCTTGCCGTCTTGGATGGGCGGGCAAGGCACCGTCGCATACGAACAGAATACGCAACAATCTCCCTCGAGCGGTTTCAAGACCGTCTTGCAGCTCTTGCATTCGTAAAACCACTGACAAGCATCAGTCGGCATCTTTTCCGTCTCCACATGCCCGCAGGAGGGACAGGTAAGTGTGGAGTCCAGGATCACTCTTGCTTGTTTTGTCGCCATATCGCGAACCCCGTCAGAATCAGAAAACCAGCAAGCATCGGTAGCAAAACTGCATCATTGTAGAGAACGCCAAGTAAACTGCTCAGGCCAAGGGCTGTCAAAACGGTCGGCAGGAGCGGTGTGAAGCAGCACAATGCCGTCAACACGCTTCCGGCCAATCCGAAAGACAAAAGTTTGTTTCTCATTACGGTTTGGCTCTCCAGTTTTGGCGCTATCAAAGGAAGCATAGGTCCAGGAGGCCGACATTGAAAATAACAAGTTTGATGGTCGCTCCGTCGCGAAGCTGACCCTGAAACCCAGAGCTGAAAAGGGCGTTGCTTTTACGAGGACCAGCGGCGGACCGGGGGGGACGAGATGATACCATTAGCGTGGCAGTTCATGTATCCAGCCACGCTGGCCACTCATGCGGCTGCCTGCGCGGGCGACGTCATCGTCGGCCCGACGGAGCTGTCCTGCGATGGTCCGGCGGCCGCACTTTGCCTTGTGCCCCGGTTTTGATCAGACAAATGGCAGCACAGTGGGCCAACCAGCATCATCCGCCTCACTCATCATCGAACGGATCCCATTCGTCATCAACTTCGGGCAAGGCGTCTTCCAGCGCATCTTGCTCTTTATCGGCGTCAGTCCGAATTTCGGTGATCTTTGCCTTCGGAAACGCCGCGATCACCGCTTGGAAAAGCGGGTGCGCTTCAGCTTCGGCTTTCACCGCATTCTCTTTCGCGTCGCGTACCTCTGCGATCGTTTGCGCGCCACCACTGCCGGCCACGGTGATCACCCAGCGGTTCCCGGTCCATGCCTGCAAGCGGGATCCCAGCCGCCCCACCAGATCGGGCGCGGCATCGGTCGTCGGCTCGACCGTGATGCGGCCCGGTTGGTAGTCGACCAATCGGATGCCGGTTTCGACCTCAACCAAAAGCTTCACGTCGCGGTGGCGGCGGATCAGGTCAACGACATCCTCAAACCGCGCATAGTGCTGCAAGGCTTCGGTGGCGAGCGCGGGTGCCGCCGCAGTCGGCCCATTTGGGGCAGCATGCGTTGGGGCAGGCGTTGACGCCATTGCCGTGGTTGCGCCACCTTGCGGGGCAGGGCGCGCGCCGCCGCCGGGTCCGCCGGGCGGCGGTGTCGCGTCTTTCAGCTTGCGCACCAGGTCATCCGGCGTTGGAAGATCGGCCACATGGGTCAGCCGGATAATCGCCATCTCCGCCGCCATCATCGCGTTCGGGGCCATGGCGACCTCATCCAGCGCCTTCAAGAGCATCTGCCACATCCGCGTCATCACCCGCATCGGCAGGTCCGCCGCCATCGCCTGCCCGCGGGAGCGCTCATCAGGGCTGATCGTCGGGTCCTCGGCCGCATCGGGCGTGATTTTGATGACGCTGATCCAATGGGTAATCTCTGCCAGATCACGCAAGACCGCCAGCGGGTCTGCGCCATCCGCATATTGCGCCGACAACTCCGTCAGGGCCGCCGCCGCCTCGCCCTTCATCACCATGTCAAATAGGTCGAGCACCCGCCCCCGGTCCGCCAGCCCAAGCATCGCACGCACCTGATCGACGGTGGTCTCACCCGCGCCATGAGAAATCGCCTGATCCAGTAACGACTGCGCGTCACGTGCGGAGCCTTCAGCGGCACGGGTGATCAGGGCCAGCGCATCGTCACTGATCTCTGCCCCTTCGGCCTTCGCGATCCGCGACAGCATCGCGATCATGTCTTCGGGCTCAATCCGGCGCAGATCGAACCGCTGGCAGCGGGACAAGACGGTTACCGGAACTTTGCGGATTTCGGTGGTGGCGAAGATGAACTTCACATGCGCAGGCGGCTCTTCCAGCGTCTTCAAAAGCGCGTTGAACGCGCCGGTCGACAGCATATGCACTTCGTCGATGATATAGACTTTGTACCGGGCAGAGGCTGCACGGTAATGCACGCTGTCGATGATCTCGCGGATGTTTGCTACCCCGGTGTTGGAGGCCGCGTCCATTTCCATCACATCGACATGGCGACCTTCCATGATCGCCACACAATGTTCGCACGTTCCGCAAGGCTCCGTCGTTGGGCCACCATTGCCGTCTGGCCCGATGCAATTCATGCCCTTCGCGATAATCCGTGCCGTCGTGGTTTTACCCACCCCCCGGATGCCGGTCATCATGAAGCCAGACGCAATCCGATCCGCCTCAAACGCATTTTTCAGCGTCCGCACCATCGCGTCCTGCCCCACCAGATCGGCAAAGGTTTCGGGCCGGTATTTGCGGGCGAGAACCTGGTAGGCGGGTTGGTCGGACATAAGCGCTCTTTTCGCGGATTCGGAACGTTGCCTAACCTAGGCAGCGCGATCTGGAAGGTCCACCTACAGCGCCCATAATACGCCGCCGATCAGAACTGCGCCCACGGACATAAGAATACTGAGCAGCGTGAAGCTCGTCTTGCCAACCGGCTCACTGCGATGCGCATTCAGTCGATCAAGCGTCGCACAGGCTTTCGCTCGTGCGCTCCAGAAGATCGCAATCGCAATCACCACAAACAGCGTTGCCACTGCCTGTGCAATCCACGTCGGATCAAGACCGCCAAACACCGCGCGCATTGCCAAAGCCAGTGCGAGGCTCGCCATCCCGGTCCTCATCCAGCCGGCAAATGTCCGTTCATTCGCCTGAATCGTCCGATCTTCGGCCCAGTCGGTGCGGTCTTCGGCAAGATCAGTCTTGTCAGCCACCAGCGTATCCTCAGCGTTTTTTTCGCGACTGGGCAGAGCGATACATCTTCCCAAGCTTGCGATAGCGCTCCCGCGACTGCGCAATTGTCTCGGTCGCAAGGGCGTCCTCACGCCGCAATTTCTGAAACCGCTTCAGGCGGTCGGCACTTACATCACCACGCTCAATGGCGGCAAGTACGGCGCAGCCCGGCTCACCCTCGTGCTTGCAGTCGCGGAACTTGCACTGGTCTTCCAACTCCGAAATCTCTGGGAAAGTGGCGTTGATCCCGGCCACAACGTCTGCAACCCCCAAACCGCGCATCCCCGGTGTATCGATCAGCCAGCCGCCTGACGGCAACTGGTGTAAGGACCGCCCAGTCGTAGTGTGCCGTCCGCGCGCGTCATCCTCGCGGATGCCCTGGGTGAGGCCCGCTTCGCCCGTCAACGCATTCGTCAGCGTTGTTTTCCCAACACCAGAGGACCCGACAAGCGCAATCGTCTGCCCCTTTCCGGTCCACGGAGCCAGCACGCCGGTCTTGGCCACTTGCTTGGAGTTCAGAGCCACTACCTCAAGATCACGCCCGAGCGCCTGCGCCTGCGCGATATAGTTATCAGCGTCATCAGTCTTATCGGCTTTCGTCAGCAGGATCACCGGCGTGACATCCGCGTCATAGGCTAGTGCCAGATACCGTTCCAGGCGTGCGACATTGAAGTCAGCATTGCAGGAGGTCGTGATGAACAACGTGTCCACGTTCGCCGCAATCAATTGCCGCTCGCCATGGGCATAGTCGGACCCGCGCTGCAGCGTCGATGTGCGCTCCAGTCTACGGATCATCCGCGCAGACCTCGGGTCGCAGAGAACCCAGTCACCGATCGCGATCTCGGCGGTGGACATGCCGGGGTCTAAAGTCAGGTCGATAATCCCGTCCACTGTCAGGACAGAGATTTGCGTGCGATGTACCCCGCGCACCCGTGCCGGTGTCGTGGTGGTGACTTCGTCAATGTCGAGTTGCGATTGAAAATGCGCCGACCAGCCAAGGTCAGCAAGCGTCAAAGGATGGGTCAATGGTTCGTCCCTTTGGATTGATCAGGACATGCCAAATGGGTCATTGGCATGGATCAGTCAGGGACGCGGAGTCACTCAGCGCGGCCCTGCTGGGGCGGAGATTGTCAGTTGCATAAAGACCCTCCTGCGCTGAAGCTGCGAAAGTGAGAGGTTGGACATCGACCCAAGTGGGGCTCGTTGTGGCTGCTTCCTTCCGGACCTGACCAGGTTGGCGAGGCACTTGCCCGCGCCAACCCCTCAATGCGGTATATAAGCGGCCTGGACCTGCCCTGCAACCCAAACACACGTCATTCAAAGGTCAGCATAAACCTCTGCAACGCGTCTCCGATTGGCGCGCCTGCTGTAACATTGCGGTTTGTCGGCAATCCGTACGGATCACGCGCGGTGACAAACCGCGCCGTGGCGCCATCAAGCGGCGCAAAGTCCCAGACATCGGGGACCTCATGCCGCACCGTGCCCAGTTCTTTGAGGTAGCCACGCAACAGGGACTGCGATGTCTCATCTGACGTGCAAAGTACGTCGGAAGGTCCAGACCCACGCGCGGCCCGCCGGCTGATGGGCGTCGTGGCGACAACGAACATCTGTTCCGGTTCAATTTGTTCACTTTGATGCGTGAGGGCGACAACCCTCTCACCTTCGACGCGCGACAGGTCAAAGCGATACTTCAGACCAAAGAGCGTCTTAAAATTGTAAGGAGCGAACCCCGGATCAAGCAGTATTTGATCCGTCTGGCCGGGTGTTATCTGCTGAAATCGCGCCGCCGTTTGCTCTAACCAGCTGCGGATATCTGCACCGCTCTGCAGGACCCCGATCACCGGGTCCTGAAACGGGAAGATCCCTAGCGTGTCGTGGGCCGTGATCGGACCCGGCGCCACGTTCAGATATTCGAAAGGCGCATCTTTCGTTCCAGCACGATGCGGCGCAGCGACACCAATGACCGGCAGGTCGCGATACTGCGTGTCAGAAAGTGCCTGATGCACCCAGGCCATTCGTGATCGCGCCAACAGCGCCTGACCCAGATCAGGCGCAACCATGCTGAAAACCGTTGCGATTGGTGCTTGCGTTTGGGCCAAAGGCGCCTTCATCGCGGTCAGCGTGTCCTCATGCAACTTCAATAGACCCGGCACAGGCACAACATGCGGTACAGGCGTTCTGTCGGGAGTCACCACCGCACTATTTGAGCTGACAATCGTCCATCCGTCTGATCTGTGCTCCAACATCAGATCAATCAGCCCCAGCCCCTGACCAAAGGCGGGCCCCATGACCGCGGGGATCCCGTGCAGTTCCCCTCTGACCGGATCAATACCCGGCGACGCCGGAATATCTGATCCGGGGAACTGATCATGCGTGTGCCCCATCAGAACGGCATCAATCCCGACAACCTGCGCAACTCTGTCAGCGACATTCTCAACCTGATCGTCCGGGTCGATCCCAAAATGACACAGCGCGATAACAACATCCGCCCCCTCCGCGCGCAGTGCCTCTACCGCC
Source organism: Paracoccaceae bacterium (assembly GCA_020628545.1). GTDB lineage: Bacteria > Pseudomonadota > Alphaproteobacteria > Rhodobacterales > Rhodobacteraceae > Yoonia. Next base: position 5,668 of record JAHDEX010000005.1, read on the forward strand.
TGCTGCGCGACCGGCACGACATCAGAAAACGCCACAGAGTCCTGACCAGACCTATCCATCACTGTCGGCGGAGGTGGTGCCGTTAGTCCGACCAAGCCGATACACAACGGTTGCCCATCAACCTCCTGCACAACCAACGTTGTCGCCTGATAGAACGGCTGTGCACTGGCGCTCGTCAGGTTCCCGGCAAGGACCGGACAATCGAGATCGCGCAACGCCCGCCGCAACGGGGCAACCCCATAATCAAAGTCGTGATTGCCCAAAACGACGGCATCATACCGCAGATCATTGAACGCGGCGATCATCGGGTGCGGGCCGTCGGCCGCGATGGCGGCATCCGCAAGCGGCGTGCCTTGCAGAAAATCACCCGTATCAACGAGCAGGCAAATGCCATCCTCACCGCGCAGCCGATCAATATCATCACGCAACGCAGTCAGCCCACGTCGCTCGGCGACCTGCAAACGCTCATAGTCGTAAGGTAGCAGGTGCATATGCAAATCTGTCGTTTGCAAAAGGCGCAGGCGCGTGCGGGGCATGTTGTGGTCTTTCAACGCTGCGATGACGCATGTGCTTAGCCCAGTTCGAAGTGTTTGTAACCAAGGTGACCCCATGGCATGGGAACATCATGAGACATGCAGAAACAGTGACCTTCGGGGGCTCCGGCCTCGACCGTGCCGCCGACGCCCGCAAGGATGCTGCCGCACTCTGGAATGATCCATCGGCCAGAAGCCTCGTATTCTGGAAAGGTAAGCCACTGGTTTCCGTCGCCAAAGATTGCGCGATCCGTGTGCCGCTCGACCACCCGATCATCGCCGATGCCGCTGCAGACCGCGTCCTGATCGCCCGCGAGGATGGCGCACCGCTTTTCGCGGTGGAGCTGCGACAATGGGTCCCGGACGAAGGACTTCCCGAGAGCATAAACAGTTTTCTCGACCCCTCCGAACAGGCCCACCCAACGGTCGCTGGCGAAGCTGTTTTCGCAGAACTCCGCGCGGTCATGACGGGCCTCAACGCCCGTGATGCCGAAGTCACGGCCACGGGGCGCGCCATTTTCGAATGGCACCGAACACATCGGTTTTGCAGCACATGTGGCGAGCTGAGCGATTTTGCCAGCGCCGGATGGCAACGCAACTGCCCGGTCTGTGGTCGCAGCCACTTTCCGCGCACCGACCCTGTCGTCATCATGCTGATTACCAAGGACGACCGCGTCCTCGTTGGCCGCTCTCCCGGATGGCCGGAGGGGATGTATTCCCTTTTGGCCGGGTTCATTGAACCGGGCGAAACCATGGAAGCCGCCGTCAGACGCGAGGTCTTGGAGGAGGCTGGCGTTACCGTTGGCCCGGTCGGCTACCTCGCCAGCCAACCCTGGCCGTTTCCCGCGTCTTTGATGTTTGGCTGTTGGGGCGAAGCGCTGACGGACGACATCACACTTGACCCGGTAGAGCTTGACGACGCGCTTTGGGTCAGCCGCAAAGACATGGAAACTGTTTTTGCCGGGCAACACCCAAAGATCAAACCAGCACGCCGGGGTGCAATTGCACATTTCCTTTTAGAAAACTGGTTACGGAATACATTGGATTAAGACCGCAGCTTTTCGGAGGCCCCTCAGGCGCATGAAGTTCCAGACTCACCACGACATCCAGGCGCCCATCGACTATGTCTTTCAGCGCGCCACGAATTTCGACAACTACGAACGCCAGGCCCTCAGACATGGTGCGCATGTGGTGCGTCTTGATGCAGGTGGCCCGGTGACGGTCGGTTCCGCCTGGGACGTCGCCTTCACCTATCGCGGAAAAGATCGCCAGTTGCGCGCAACAATTACGGAACTGCAGGCGCCTAGTGATCTTGCCATCGAAACGGTCGTGAAGGGTCTGACCAGCCATGCAAAGGTGACGTTTCTGGCCTTGTCCCAGCAGACAACCCGAGTGGATGTCACCATTTCACTTGGCGCAAAATCGCTTTCGGCCCGGTTGCTTTTGCAGTCGCTTAAGCTCGCAAAATCGACCCTGAACGGTCGCTTCCGGAAGCGCGTGAAAGAGCAGTTGCGCGCAATCGAAGCTGATTATCAAAGCGGTCGGGGCGCAAGCAGCTAAAGTTTAGGTCGCATTTTCAGAAAGGTTGCGACGTATTATCGCCAAACTCGACACATAGCATCCGCCCAACGACTGATTGTGTTTCGCGGGGCCGCTATGCCGACCCAAACAATCTATGCGCTTGCCGAGTCCCAGATTACGATTTCGGGCGGCGGCCAGCTTGACGGCGTGACCCAAGGTGACGGCTCCCATTTGGATGGGCTGACGATTACGCTCAACAGCAACAGCTGGGAAACCATCCAGGTCGACGACAACGACGCCAACTTCGACGATAACGATGGCAATCAGGTTCTTGACGGCGCGCAGACCTTTGGCGTCGACGGTTCAGGCACGCCCGTCAACTATGCAAGCGGGCTGCGGGTCGAAGCCGAATATCAAATCATCGTCGAGGATTCAGAGGGAAACCAGTACACACTCTACGGTTTCAACATCAACGAACCGGGCCAAAGTCCGGCGTTTGGAACCGTTGAAGGCCTGGCCTTTTTGGCAGACAGCGTCGGTTCAACAGAATTTCCACCGATTGGAGAGCCGCTGACTGTTGTGTCGAGCAGCGAAGGCCCAAAGAACGATACGCCCTACACCAACCTCGCAGAACCGCCGTGCTTCACGCCGGGTACTCAGATCCTCACGGCCACTGGGATCCGCGATGTTGCAGGTATTGCTGTAGGTGATCTCGTTTGGACGCTCGACCACGGGTTCCAGCCGGTGCGGTGGTTAGGTCATCGGCCGGTTGCGGCAGAGGAACTTGCAGAAAATCCAAACTTTCTGCCAATCAAGATCTGCAAAGATGCGCTCGGCCCCGGACTCCCCGCGCAGGATATGCATGTGTCACCGCAACACCGCATTTTTGTGAGCGGCTGGCGCGCGCAGATATATGCGGGTGAGGACGAGGTTCTCGCGCCCGCTGTCAAGCTTTGCCACGGCGATGCCATCACGCGCGACACAACGTGCGAAGAGGTGACTTATATCCACCTTCTTTTTGACCGGCATGAGGTCATCTGGTCGAACGGTTTGCTCAGCGAAAGTTTCTTTCCAGCGGCCGATATGCTGACGCCGACTGCACAAGAGGTAGTGTCACTCTTCCCGCGCCAATTTGCAGCGCAGGACGTACGAACAGCGCGAGCCTGCATGTCGGACCGCAGCGCGATTACATTGGTTGGTTAGCCGTTCCGGCGCCGTGCGGCAGCCGGATAAACACCCATCAGCCGGATCATGTCCGTGAAATAACCCAACTCTTCCAAGGCGAGCTGCACATTCCGGTCTTCCGGGTGCCCTTCAATCTCTGCAAAGAATTGTGTCGCCGTAAATTGACCGCCGACCATGTAGCTTTCCAGCTTGGTCATGTTGACGCCGTTTGTCGCAAAGCCACCCATCGCCTTGTAAAGCGCTGCCGGAATGTTGCGAACACGAAAGACGAAGCTGGTCATCATGCCATGATCACCCCGGCGGGTCTGATCCAGATCCCGCGCCATCACCAAGAAGCGTGTGGTATTGTTGTCCTGGTCCTCGATGTGGCGACCCAGCACATCCAGACCATACATCTCAGCTGCAAGTTCGGATGCCAAAGCCCCGCGCGAGACGTCACCTGCTTCGGCAACATCCTTTGCAGCTTTCGCATTGTCGGAACTCACTTTGCCCGTGATATCATGTTTCTTCAGAAAGCTGGCGCACTGCGGCAGGATCACGACATGCCCATGGGCCGTCTTCACATCGGCCAGTTTTGCACCCTTCACACCAAGCAAATTTACATGCACGCGGACAAACGCTTCATCGACGATATGCAACCCGCTTTCGGGCAACAAGGCATGCACATCCGCCACGCGCCCATAGGTCGAGTTTTCGACAGCGATCATGCCAAGATCGGCATCGCCATCTCGGACCGCCGCAATGGCGGCGTCAAAGGTCGGGCAGGGCAGCGGTGCAAAGTCCGGTTTGGCCTCAAGACAAGCCTGATGGCCATAGGCCCCCATTTCACCTTGGAACGCAATTTTCGAAACCATGCCTAACCCTTTGGTCACTTGGCCCTAAAAAAGGGCATTTGGTCGCGCCAGTAAACCTTGCAACTGTGGCTGGGAAGCGGATACATACCCGCGACTCTGCGAACGAATTGGAACGCGACATGTTCGACACAATGACGATGACAAAGGCAATAGGTGGTCTTTGTGGGACATTTTTGGTCTTTCTGCTTGGCGGCTGGGTCGCCGAGCTGATTTATCACCCAAGCCATGGCGGGGGTAAGGACGACCATCACGAACAGGCCTACGTGATCCCGGTCGAAAGCGATGAAGACGTCGCAGAAGAAGTCGAAGAAGGCCCACCATTTGCAGAGCTTTACGCTGTCGCTGACGCATCTGCAGGCGAAGGCGAATGGCGCCCTTGTGCCGCATGCCACGCGCTTGACGGTACCGACGGCGTTGGCCCACACCTCAACGGTGTTGTCGATCGCGCAGTTGGTTCCGTTGACGGCTACGGCTACTCTGGCAATCTTGTCGCAGTCGCCGATGTCTGGAGCCCCGAAAACCTCAACGGTTTCCTAGAGAATCCAAGCTCTTACGCGCCGGGCACAGCGATGAACTTCCGTGGAATTCGCTCTGCCGAGGATCGCGCGAACCTGATCGCATATTTGGCGACATTCGCTGAGTAATCGCCCCCATAGGTGTCAATTGTTGCAAAGGCTGTCGGCAATCCGACGGCCTTTTTGCTTTTTCGTTGTGTGAACGGCGCCATGCACGCTTTGTTCACTATGTCTTCACGCAATCTCGTCTTGAATGTTCTCGTGACGCGGTTAGCTTTGTAACAAAATAACGCATGGGCCGTCTTCGGGAGAACAAGATGCAAAATCGTCACCAAAGCCAAGCAGTTGCCATCGCGCGGGACGCGCAGGTCCGAAAGTGGCAATATGCCCTTGCCGGAACAGCATTCCTCGTCAGCGCGGCACTTCTCGCAGGCGCGGCCTTCGCCGACAGCCATGAAAACGTGACGGTCAGCCATGCGTATAACGAATTTGGTGAAATCAAGTATCCCGCCGATTTCGCACATCTGGACTACGTGAACCCCGACGCGCCCAAGGGCGGTGAGATTTCGATCTCTGCCAGCGGCACATTCGACAGCATGAACCCTTTTGCCACTCTCGAAGGCACCCCCGGCGCGCTCTCGTCCGCAATCTGGGAACGCCTGACCACCGCAACGTCAGATGAAGTCGGCACGATCTACTGTCTATTATGCGAAACGATCGAATACCCTGAAGACCAAAGCTGGGTCATCTTCAATCTGCGGCAGAACGTGACCTTCTCCGATGGCACGCCAATGACCGCAGAAGACGTGATCTACACACACGAACTCATGCGCACCCAATCCACACCGTCTTTCCGCGACGGGATCACGTCTTTGGTGGCGGAATACGAAGCTCTCGACGACTACACCGTCAAATTCACGTTTGAGGAAGACGCACCAGTCACGGGCCGCATCGGCCAGATGGGCTCGGCCCTCGTGATGCAAAAGAAATGGTTCGAAGAAACTGGTGCACGCCTTGATCAGTCCAGCCTCGACGTGTCCCCCGGCACCGGCCAATACGTTCCCGCCGAAATCGACGTGGGCCGCCAGATCATCTACGAACGCAACCCGGACTACTGGGGCAACGACATCCCCATCAACCGGGGTCGCGGCAACTTCGACCGTATCCGCATCGAATACTTCGCGGATACCTCTGCCGCATTTGAGGCTTTCAAAGCAGGCGAATTCACATTCCGCCGCGAAAACTCATCCATCAACTGGGCCACATCCTACGACTTCCCTGCCATCGAGGAAGGCTGGGTGACGCGCAAGGAACTCGACGATGGCACATTGCCGGCCGCCACCGGCTTCGTCTTCAACCTGCGCGATCCAAAGTTCCAGGACCGCCGCGTGCGTCAGGCCATCGGCCTCGTCTACAACTTCACCTGGACCAACGACAATCTGCAGTACGGTTTGTTCCAACAGCGCGAAAGCTTCTGGGAAAATGACCGCCTGAAGGCCGTGGGCCTGCCCGATGGTCGCGAACTGGAAATCCTCGAAGAATACCGCGACCAGCTACCGGAAGAAATTTTCACAGAGCCGGCGTTGCTTCCCCACACCTCCGGCGACCGCCCGCTTGACCGTGGCAACCTGCGCGCCGCACTTGCGCTGATGGAAGAGGCCGGTTGGACAACCGGTGACGATGGCCTGCTCGTCAACGAAAGCGGCGATACGCTGGACGTGGAATTCTTGGAGACCCGTCAAAGCTTTGACCGCATCATCAATCCCTACATCGAGAACCTGAAGCGGCTGGGTGTGAACGTCACCTACAACCGCGTGGACCCGTCACAGTATCAGGCGCGCACGCAGGCCAATGACTTTGAAATGCTCTTCGGCTTCTACGTGAACGGTCTGCAGGAAGGCCGCGGCTTTGGCCAGAAATACAGCTGCGAAGACAAAGATGACGTCTTCAACCCCGCGGGTTTCTGTAATGAGGTCGTGGACGCCCTCAGCGACCGCATCGCCGACGCGGATAACTACGATGAGATGGCAGCACTCGTAAAAGCTGCCGACCGGATCATGCGCTACGAGTATTTCATCGTGCCGGTCTGGTATCTTGGCAAGAACTGGGTCGCATACTTCGACATGTACGAACATCCCGAAAATCTGCCGGAGTTCGGCTTGGGCCACCTCGACTACTGGTGGTTCAACCAAGAGAAATATGAGGCCCTGCAGGCTGCAGGCGCTCTCAGATAGCTTAGCGTTCAGGACCCCCGATGGGCGCATATATCATCCGGCGACTATTGCTCGTGATCCCCACACTTCTGGGGATCATGATCATCAACTTCGCACTCACCCAATTCGTCCCCGGCGGCCCGATTGAGACGATCATCGCCCGCATGGAAGGCGGCGGTGACGTGTTCGAAACCATCGCCGGTGGTAATGCGGATGCCGATGTGGGGCGCGAAGAAAGCGACAGCGCCTATCCCGGGGCAAACGGGCTGAGCCAGGACTTTATTGAAGAGCTGGAGCGCCAATTTGGTTTCGACAAACCACCGCTCGAACGCTTTCTCAACATGATGTGGAACTACATCCGGTTCGATTTCGGAGAAAGCTACTTCCGCTCTATCAGCGTGGTCGATCTGATCCTTGAAAAGATGCCGGTTTCCATAACCTTGGGATTATGGTCAACGCTTATCGCTTATCTCGTCTCCATCCCCCTGGGCATCAAAAAGGCCGTGCGCGACGGCTCCCGATTTGACACAGCGACCTCTGCAGCCATCATCGTTGGTTACGCGATCCCGGGTTTCCTCTTCGCAATCTTGCTGATCGTCCTCTTTGCCGGTGGGTCGTACTGGCGCATCTTCCCTTTGCGTGGTCTAACTTCGCCCAACCTCGAAGAACTGTCGATGATCGGCAAGGTCCTCGACTACTTCTGGCACATCACACTACCTGTCCTGGCGTCCACAATTTCGGCCTTTGCCACGCTCACGCTGCTCACCAAAAACTCCTTCCTCGATGAGATCAAAAAGCAATACGTGATCACCGCCAAGGCCAAGGGCCTGTCTGAAAAGAAGGTTCTCTACGGTCACGTGTTCCGCAACGCGATGCTCATCGTTATCTCGGGCTTCCCGGCGCTGTTTATCGGCGTCTTCTTCGGCGGTTCGCTGATCATCGAAACGCTGTTCTCGCTCGATGGCCTCGGGCGACTAGGGTTTGAGGCAGCGGTCGCCCGCGATTACCCGGTGGTTTTTGGCACACTATTTGCCTTCTCACTGATGGGCCTCATCATCGGGATCATCACGGACATCACCTATGTCTTCATCGACCCCCGCATTGATTTTGAGGGGAGGGGCTGATGGTCAACGTGCCGAACCTTGACGACCGCCCGGCGATGCCCGTTGACGACAGTCACGCCGCGCCCGCCCCGATGCCGGGAAAGAAGAAATGGCTTTCTCCGCTGAACCAACGCCGCTGGCGCAACTTCAAGAAAAACCGCCGCGCCTTCTGGTCCCTTTGGATCTTTGGCGTGCTGTTTGTCCTGTCGCTCTTCGCCGAATTCCTCGCCAACGACAAACCCATCTTGGTCTCCTACCAGGGCGAGCTCCGGATGCCGGTGATGTCCTTCTATTCCGAACGCGACTTCGGCGGCGACTTCCCGACAGAGGCCGCATATCAGGACGTGGAAGTGCAATGCCTGATCGTCACCGGCGGGCTGGAAGATTGCTTTGACGCCCCCGAGGACCTGATCGCGCAGGTCGACGCAGGCGAGACCATCGACATCGAAGGCTTCGAGAAAGGCTGGATGCTCTGGCCCCCGATCCCCTATTCCTACAACACGATCGTGGACATTCGTGGCGTCGCCCCGTCACCTCCATCAGCGGATAACTGGCTTGGCACTGACGACACCAAACGCGACGTGATGGCGCGCATCATCTACGGCTTCCGCCTGTCGATCCTGTTTGCGATCATCGTCACCATCGGGTCCTCACTCATCGGCATCGTCGCAGGCGCGGTCCAGGGCTACTTCGGCGGCCGCACCGACCTGTTCTTCCAACGGTTCATCGAAATCTGGACGGGGATGCCATCGCTTTATGTGATCATCATCGTCTTCGCGATACTGGGGCGAAGTTTCTGGCTCCTTGTCTTCCTCACAGTGCTGTTCGGCTGGCCCGCCCTTGTTGGCGTCGTCAGGGCTGAATTCCTGCGCGCCCGGAACTTTGAATACGTCCGCGCGGCCAAGGCGCTGGGCGTCAGCGACCGCACCATCATGTTCCGCCACATGCTGCCCAACGCGATGGTCGCGACGGTGACGATGCTCCCATTCCTTGTGACAGGCGCTATCGGCGGCCTCGCCTCGCTCGACTTCCTCGGCTTCGGCCTGCCGTCCTCGGCCCCCTCGCTGGGCGAACTCACCTTGCAAGCCAAACAGAACCTGCAGGCCCCGTGGCTCGGATTCACCGCTTTCTTCACCTTCGCGATCATGCTCTCCCTGCTGGTCTTCATCTTCGAAGGGGTCCGCGATGCCTTCGACCCAAGGAAGACCTTCGCATGAGCCTGCTTCTTGACGTGAAAGGCCTCAACGTCCGCTTCCGGCAGGACGGCCAAACCACCCACGCAGTCCGCGACGTCTCCTTCCAGGTCCACCGGGGCGAGACCGTCGCCCTTGTCGGTGAATCCGGCTCCGGCAAATCCGTCACCGCCCTTTCCACCGTCCAACTCTTGGGCGACAGCGCCCACACTGACGGCTCCATCACCTACGACGGCACCGAAATGGTCGGCGCGTCCGAACAAGACCTGCAAAAGGTCCGCGGCAACGACATCAGCTTCATCTTTCAGGAGCCGATGACATCCCTCAACCCGCTCCACACCCTCGAAAAGCAGCTGGCCGAGTCCATCGAACTCCACCAGGGCCTGCGCGGCCCGCAGGTCCGCAACAAGATCGTGCAACTGCTGAACCAGGTCGGCATCCGCGACGCCGAAACCCGCCTCGGCGCCTACCCGCACCAACTCTCCGGCGGTCAACGGCAACGTGTGATGATCGCCATGGCCCTCGCCAACGGCCCCGAACTACTCATAGCGGACGAACCCACAACCGCCCTCGACGTCACCATTCAGGCGCAAATCCTGGACCTACTCGCCGAACTCAAGGACCGGCAGAAAATGTCGCTCCTCTTCATCACGCACGACCTCACCATCGTGCGCAAAATCGCGGACCGGGTCTGCGTGATGAAAGACGGCCAGATCGTCGAAACCGGCCCCACGGCCGAGATCTTCGAAAGCCCGCAACACCCCTACACCCAGATGCTCCTCGCCGCGGAATCCTCCGGCGTGCCACAACCCGTCCCCGCAAACGCCCCCGTCGTCGCCGAAACCGATGGCGCGAAAATCTGGTTCCCGATCTACAAGGGCCTCCTGAAACGCACCGCCGGCCACGTGAAGGCCGTCAACAGCGCGACGCTGCAGGTCCGCGCGGGCGAAACCGTCGGCATCGTCGGCGAATCCGGCTCCGGCAAAACCACCCTCGCGCTCGCCATCATGCGGCTGATCCAGTCCGAAGGGCGGATCAGCTTCAATGGCACCGATATCCACCACCTGAACCAAAAGCAGATGCGCCCGCTGCGCAGCGACATGCAGATCGTGTTCCAGGACCCCTACGGCTCCCTCTCGCCGCGCATGACGGTGGCGCAGATCATCGCGGAGGGGCTGGAGATCCACCAGATCGACCCGACCCGCGATGACCGCGAAATGGTGGCAGAGATCATGGGCGAGGTCGGCCTCGACCCCGCCCTGATGGATCGTTACCCGCACGAATTCTCAGGCGGCCAACGCCAACGCATCGCCATCGCCCGCGCGATGATCCTGCGCCCCAAACTGGTGGTGCTGGATGAGCCGACATCGGCCCTCGACATGACCGTGCAGGTGCAGATTGTGGAGCTGCTGCGAGAGCTGCAACAACGCTACGGCCTCGCCTACATCTTCATCTCCCACGACCTCAAAGTGGTCCGCGCCTTGTCCCACAAGGTGATGGTGATGAAGCAGGGCGACGTGGTCGAGGCCGGAGACGCCGACGCCATCTTCGACGCCCCTCAGACGGACTACACCCGCCAACTCATGGCCGCCGCGTTCGAAGGCCGCGTGGTCTAGCGACCACCGTAGGGTGCGCCATCATCGCGCACCCCCCCTCACCACAATCCCCCGTAGGTTGGGGTTCACCCCGACTCCCCACACCCGTCACATGCATAAGGGCCACCGGCGGACCGTGGGGCGACGAGCCCGAGAGCCATCAGCCTGGCAACTAGTCCTTCCGACTGCTGGGCTCCTTGGGGGCGCGTATGCGGAATGTCCGATAGTTACTGAAAAACAAGCAAAAGTTATTTTTCCGTATTGGGCGCAAATATAGGTTGTGTATTTCGGACCTGTATAACTAAGCTCGACAAAAAGAAATTATAGGAAACAAAATGAAACAAATTGCAATCTTTAATCACAAAGGTGGCGTATCTAAGACTACCATGACTTTCCATCTGGGTTGGATGCTCGCCAATATGGGGAAACGAGTAATTGTTGTAGATTGCGATCCACAATGCAACCTGACCGGTGTCTACCTTGGGGACGTAGATTCTGAGGACTATCCATTCGAAAGTGAGAGTAATCAAAAGCCGAGGAATATTAGGGACGCAGTAAGACCTGCATTCGAATCTCGACCATATATGATTGAGCCAACTGAACTCTTTGCTTCCACTGAGCAAGATGGTCTATTCTTGTTGCCTGGTCATGTGGGGCTAGCTGAGTATGAAAGTCAACTTGCCGTTTCACATGAGCTTAGTAACACCTTATCGGCTCTGCAGAATATTCCTGGCGCGCTAAACCATGCAATCCGCCGAACCGGAGAGGCCAATTCAATTGATTTTGCGTTGGTCGATATGAGTCCTAGTTTGGGCGCGATTAACCAGAACTTGTTCATGACTAGTGATGCATTCGTAATCCCAATGGCGCCTGACCTCTTTTCATCGATGGCACTCCGCTCACTTTCGCGAACACTGCCCAAATGGGCCGAATGGGGGAAGAAGGCTTCTAGCAATTCGCTGCTGAGGACAGCGGATTATCCTTTCCCAAATGCGCAGCCAAAGTACTTGGGATCAACTGTTCAAAACTTTCGGAAGCGAGCGCGAGACGGTGAAGAAGCAAAGCCTACGAAGGCATTTCAGCAGTGGTTTGATCGACTGGCCGAAACCCGATCAAAGGAGCTGCTACCCTCGCTTAAGAGCGCGGGCATGTTGTTATCGGAATCTGACTATTCTGCGGCGAGTTCGCCGCCAGATGAGTTCCTTATGGAAATTGGTTCGCTTGACGGTCTCATTGCGACAGCGCAGGAGTTATCAAAACCCGTTTTCGCGATAGACCTGGAAAAAGATACCGATTTCAGGGGAAAAGTAGCTGACGCTTACTCAATGAAGATCGCAGACGTTGAAGCAAGTTTTCGTGCTGGAGCTGATAAAATCATAGCGCTGACAAATGGCTTCTGAAGAAATGGAACGTTTCCAAGCTGCCATTGACACTTTTTTGCACGCTATCGAGCGTGCGCGACAAATGGTTTCTTTGTTTGACGCCCTTTCCACTTTGCGTCCAGGAGACCAAGCCAACGACGATGCACTACGATCATCTTACATCCTGGCGGTTAGCTCATTCGATTTTTTCGCCCATGAATTAGCGATAATAGAGGCACGACATCGGTTTCAAAACGCTAGAGCAACAAGAAAAATAAGTCTTCCAATGGAAGTTATCACGATAGAAAATGCCGAAGAACGGGTACTAGAAGCAGAAGCCCAAGTACGCCAATCCAACTCATATAAGGCATTTGTGGACCCCGGCAAGCTTGCGGAGTTGCTTTCTTGCTACTGCAATGATCCATGGAGCAAGATCTGTCAGGGTGTCAATCAGGCAGCTAGCGATGGTCAAGAGCGGACACCAGACCAATTAAAAGGTCGCCTTAGGTCGATATGGAAGCGCAGAAATCAGATTGCTCATGAAGCCGATGTTGATCCAACCTACGCGGGTATTGGATTGTGGCCAATTGATAAGGTCGATACGGAAGCCACAATCGACTTTATGTCTGAAATTGGCTTTCAGTTGCCTCATGTAATTTCTTGCGAACTAGAAGTGGGCGTAAACAACTGAGCACAATGTCCCTTGAGGACGTTCACGGCTTGGGCGCTGTATCAAGGGGAGGGTTGTCGCCGTTCGGAGGAGTATTCCTCGCCCAGAAAACAGTTCACCAAATATTAACTAACATACTGATTTCGTTAATTTAAGTTCCAGCATATGAAACCTTCCCCGCGGGGAAGGTCAGCCGTTTTCGTGGAAGAAATCGTAAATCGTCTGGGCCATATTGGCCGACACTCCGTCCACCGCTTTTAAATCGGCGAGGTTGGCCCGGGCCACGGCTTTGGCCGATCCAAAGTGCGCCAGCAGCGCCCGTTTCCGCGCCGCCCCAACGCCCGGCACGTCGTCGAGCGGATTGGCCGTGATCGCTTTCGCCCGTTTCGCGCGGTGCGTGCCAATTGCAAACCGGTGCACCTCATCCCGCATCCGTTGGATGAAATACAACACCGGATCATTGTGCCGCAGCGCCATCACCGGTTTCCCGGTGCGATGAAACACCTCTTTCCCCGCGTCGCGGTCCTCGCCCTTCGCCACACCCACCATCGGCACGTCGCCCACGCCAAGGTCTTCCATTATCTCCCGCACCGCAGACACTTGCCCCTGACCGCCGTCGATCAGCAGCAAATCCGGCCAGGTCCCGTTTTTGCGATCCGGGTCTTCTTTCAACAGGCGTTTGAAGCGGCGGGTCATCACCTCTTTCATCATGCCGAAGTCATCCCCGGGGGTAAGGTCCTCGCCCTTGATGTTGAACTTGCGGTAGTGGCTTTTCTCAAACCCATCCGGCCCTGCGACGACCATCGCGCCGACGGCATGGGCACCCTGGATGTGGGAGTTGTCGTAAACCTCTACCCGCTGCGGTGCGGTGTCGAGGTCAAACGCTTCCGCCAACCCTTTGAGCAGTTTCGCCTGCGTCGCCGTCTCCGCCATCTTCCGCGCAAGGCTTTCGCGGGCGTTGCGGGCGGCGGAGGAGACGAGTTCGGCCTTCTCCCCGCGCTGTGGCACGGTTAACTCAACCTTACGTCCGGCTTTCTCGGCCAGCGCATCACACATCAGATCGGGATCATCGACACCATGCGAGAGAAGCACCAGCTTCGGCGGCTCCCGATTCGAATAGAACTGCCCCACGAAGGCTTCCATGACCTCTGCCAAGTCCTCATCCCCGCTGATGCGCGGGTAGTAGTCGTGGTTGCCCCAGTTCTGGTTCGCGCGGATGAAGAACACCTGCACACAGGCCTGCCCACCATCGACGTGGAGCGCGATCACGTCGGCCTCTTCGGTTGCTTGCGGGTTGATCCCCTGCGCCGATTGCACCTGTGTGAGCGCCTTGATCCGGTCGCGGATCGCGGCCGCCCGTTCAAACTCCATCGCCTCAGACGCCGCGCCCATCTGCGCCGCAAGCGCTTCCTGAATGCCCTTTGTCTTGCCGTTCAGAAATTTCTCGGCGTCCTTCACGGATGCCGCGTAATCATCCTCTGAGATCAGCCCGCAGCAGGGGCCAGAGCAGCGTTTGATCTGGTACTGCAGGCAGGGGCGGGTGCGCGTCTCAAAGTCGCTGTCAGAGCAGTTGCGGATCAGGAAGACGCGCTGGAGTTGGTTGAGCGTTCTGTTCACCGCCCCCGCACTCGCGAACGGGCCGTAGTAATTGCCCTTCTGCTTCTTCGCGCCTCGGTGCTTTTTCAGAACCGGGAAGGGGTGGTCTTGCGCGACGAGGATGTTCGGGAACGATTTGTCATCCCGCAGCAACACGTTGTAGCGCGGCTTGAGTTGCTTGATGAGGTTCTGCTCCAGCAACAGCGCTTCCGTCTCGGTCCGCGTGGTCAGGAACATCATCGACGCGGTCTCGCGGATCATGCGGGTGATCCGGCTGGAATGCTGTGCGGAGGGGCGAGAGTAGGAACTGACGCGCGCGCGCAAGTTGCGCGCCTTGCCGACGTACAAAACCCTACTTTCGGCGTCGAGCATCCGGTAGACACCCGGCGAGCTATCAATCGTTTTCAGGTAGCCCTGAATGCGGTCGTAGCCGGTCTGTGATTGCTGATCTGAACCTGTCATTTTTCCTGACATTGGACGCTGTCAAACGGCATAGACGATTCCCATTTCCTCTGCATGATATATGGGGTGCGACAAGCCAAAAGGCATCCCCGTTTTCTGTGGATAAGTCAGTGGGCAAACTTGGGGCAGGTGGAAATTTTCCTTAGTTTATGACAGTTTCATGGCAGCGCCTAAAAATTAGGCTGTTTTCCAGGTCATTGAAATTAAACACAAAAAAATTGTGAATCTGCAAGATCCTGTTAACATTAAGAAATTTGTAACACTTCTGTGAATGACGTTGGGGCAGGTGCACAACTCTCGCACCAGAGTCTCAAAATTGAATGTCGGTTAGCTGTCACTCGACCCCAAGGACGTCAGGTGTTTGCCATGCCAAGTGCTGCCCGCCATCAATTGAAAGCATCTGCCCCGTTACGGTTTTTGCATCAAGAAAATAGCCTAGAGCCGCACAGATATCGTCTTCATCGGCGCCGCGGCCCAGAACAGTTGCGGCACGTTGGCGAGCGAAGTGGTCTTCGGACTGACGCACACCCTTCAACGTCGGACCGGGGCCGATTCCGTTGACGCGCACATGCGGTGCCAGGCCTTGGGCTGCCGTCCGCGTGAACGCCCAAAGGCCCATCTTGGCGATTGTGTAGGTCATGAACTCTGGCGTGAGTTTGTGGACCCGCTGATCGAGCATGTTGACCACAAGTGCTTGCGCAACGGGCTCTTCATCGGCGTCCAGGACTGCCTCTGGCGCTTGTTGGGCGAATGCCTGCGTTAAGAAGAAAGGCGCGCGCAGGTTGCTGTTGATGTGCCTGTCCCAACTTTCGTGCGTGGCTGTCGCAAGCGTATCGTATTCGAAGATTGAAGCGTTGTTCACGAGCACGGCGAGGGCGCCAATGCCGTCTACTGCTCGGTCAACAAGCGTCGCTGTTTCATCTGTATTAAGGAGGTCCGCTTGGACTGCGACGGCTTTGCGCCCCATTGCTTTGATTTCTGCCACGACAGACTCAGCGCCGCCTGCAGAGCTCGCGTAATGCACCGCGACATCAAAGCCGCGCCCCGCCAGATAAAGCGCCATCGCACGCCCCAGACGCGCCCCAGCACCGGTGACGAGCGCTCCGGGCATCAGGCCAGCACGACAAGGATGTAGGCGACGTAGAGTGCCGACAGGACAATGCCCACAGGCCGCGTGATATCGCGCTTGAGGAAGACAAACGGGATCAGGATTAGCGACGCGCCGAGCATCACCCACAGATCGAACCGCAGAACTGAGGCATCCACGGGGATCGTGCCGACAAGCGAGGCGACACCCATAATGCCCAGCAGATTGAACATGTTCGATCCGATAACGTTGCCGAGGGCGACATCCGCCTGTTTGCGGAGGGCGGCCATCACTGTGGTCGCGAGTTCGGGTAGGGATGTACCGATGGCAATCAACGTCAAGCCAATCACCGTTTCGGCAATGCCAAAGTCGCGCGCGATGTTGACAGCGCCATCGACCAACAGGGACGCCCCAAGGGGCAAACCGATCAGGCCGAGGATGAGAAAGAACAGGATCTTTCCCCACCCAAGGTTCGGGTCGGCGCCTTCGATCTCTTCATTTGCGTCGTCGTCCTCTTTCGCTTCATCGCGATGGTGTTTCGCTGTGACGGCGGCGTAGGTGAGCATGCCCGCGAGCGCAGCCAGAAGGATCAGACCGCTGACCCACGTGAAAGGACCAAAGAAACAGAGGACGATAAACAGGATCGTTGCCGCGATCATCTGCAGGTAACTTGATCTCGTGTCACAGTCGCTTGTGTGCATTGCCGCAAGCAGTGCGGGTACGCCGAGTACCAGCAGGACATTGGCCGTATTTGAGCCGACGACATTGCCGAGCGCGAGCCCTGGAACACCGTCCCAGATCGCTTGCACAGAAATCAGAAGTTCAGGGGCGGAGGTGCCGAAAGCCACGATGGTAAGCGAGACGATCAAAGCCGGGACGCCCAGGCGCAGCGACATGTTCACCGCACCTTTGACGAGGCTATCCCCGGCCAGAAGCAGGATCACAAGCCCGAGGCCGACGTAGATCCAATCCCACAGCATACTTTTTAACCCTTACCACAGGCGCACGGGCCCTTGCCGATGCGGAAACGCCCGCAGGTCTTGCACTTGGCGGATGCCAATTTGTCCTGCCCCGGAAAGCGCCATTTCCCAAACATAGCGAGTACAGCCATGAAGGCCAGGAACAGGAAGATAATCTTGGCGATCACGTCAGAGGCCAAACCGGGCGAAGGCCGCACGGTCCTCAATCGCGCCAAGCGCGTCGTGTGTCAGGGCCATGGCAAAGCGGGACAGAAGACCCTTCTTTTGGCCGTAACGGCGAAACTGCACCTTTTTGCCAAAGCGTTTCTTCATCTCTGGCACCATGTGAGCGATCCCGTCGACGAGGCCTTCGTCCACGCCCTTCTGGCCAAGGAAGACTTCGCCGGTGAAAAGCTCTGGGTTGTCCGACAGTTTGCTGCCGCGCCGTGATTTGACGTAACCGATGAAGCTCTCATGCAGATCGTTGAGCCAGCCCTTGAGGCGTTTGACGTCCTCTTCCTTTTCCTCGCGGAACGGGTCGAGCATGGATTTGGAGGTGCCAGCGGTATAGACGCGGCGTTCGATGCCGTAGTTGGCGATCAGGTCTTGCAGGCCAAAACCCGCAGAAATCACGCCGATTGATCCGGTGAGAGAGCAACTATCCACATAGATTTCGTCTGCGGCACAGGCGAGCCAGTAGCCACCCGAGGCCGCGACGTCTTCGACAAAGGCGTAAACGGGGACGCTGTGTTCTTCAGACAGGCGGCGGATGCGCGCGGCGATCAGTGAGGATTGGACGGGTGAACCGCCGGGGCAGTTGATCTGCAATGCGACGGCTTTGGGTTTGCCGCTTTTGAACGCTTTTTCCAAAACCGGGGCGAGGGACACATCATCAAGCCCGCGGCCTGCGTTGGTGATCGCGCCTTGCAGGCGGACCACGGCAACCGTCGGCTCTGATTTGAGGAAAGAGATAAAGCGCTTCATGGACCCTCAGATAGGGCGAAGCGGGATGGGCAACAAGGGCGTCACTGCCGAATGCGCCAGCCGGTGCGGAAAATCCACGCAATGGCGGCGATGCAGATGCCAGTGAAAAGCGCGATGGCGAAGAGGCTGATGCCAACGGGTACGTCGGCTTGGTCAAAGAACGCCCAGCGGAAACCGGAGATCAGGTAGTGGACGGGGTTGAAGAGTGTGATCGTCTGCCAGACGGGCGGGAGCATTGTGGTGGAGTAGAAGGAGCCGCCGAGGAAGACGAGGGGCGTGATGACAAGGAGGGGGATCAGCTGCAGCTGCTCAAAATTCCCCGCCCAGATGCCGATGATGAAGCCGAGCAGCGCAAAGCTGATGCAGGTGAGCAGCAAGAACGCGATCATCGCCATGGGGTGGGCGATGGTGATGTCGACAAAGAAATAGGACGTACCAAGGATGATCAGTCCAATGATCAATGCCTTGGTGGCGGCGGCACCGACGTAGCCGATGACGACTTCGATGAAGCTGATGGGGGCGGACAGCAGTTCGTAGATAGTGCCGATGAACTTCGGGAAGTAGATGCCGAAGGAGGCGTTGGACGTGGCCTGGGTCATCACGGTGAGCATGATCAGCCCCGGCACAATGAACGCGCCGTAGCTGACACCTTCGACAGCGCCCATGCGCCCGCCGATGGCGGCGCCGAAGACCACGAAGTAGAGCGCGGTGGAGATCACCGGAGACACAAGGCTTTGCGTCAGCGTGCGGAAGAAGCGGGCCATCTCAAAACGGTAGATGGCAGCGATGGCGGTGAGGTTCATGCGTCTTCCTTCACAAGCCCGACGAATATGTCTTCGAGCGAGCTTTGCTGCGTTTCGATGTCGGCCATTTGCAGGCCCGCCTTTTGCAGATCGTTCAGCAAGGCGGTGATACCGGTGCGCTCACCCTTGGTATCGTAAGTATAAGTGAGCGTCGCCCCTTCGGCGGCGAGGTTATAGGCGGCGAGGCTGTCGGGGATTGCCGACACCGGCGCCGTCAGATTGATCTTCAACTGCTTCTGACCCATGCGCGCCATCAGGGCAGCTTTGTCCTCAACCAGCAGGATCTGGCCTTTGGAGATCACGCCGATGCGGTCGGCAATCGCCTCTGCCTCTTCAATGTAATGCGTGGTCAGGATGATGGTAACGCCGTTCTCCTTGAGCCGGGCCACGACCTCCCACATGTCTTTGCGTAACTCCACATCGACGCCAGCGGTGGGTTCATCGAGGAACAGCACGCGGGGTTCGTGGCTCAGCGCCTTGGCGATCAGAACCCGGCGTTTCATGCCGCCCGAGAGCATCATGATCTTGTTGTCTTTCTTGTCCCAGAGCGAAAGATCCTTGAGGATCTGTTCAATCAGCGCGTCATTGCGCGGTTTGCCAAAGACCCCGCGTGAGAAGCGCACGGTGTTGATCACCGTCTCAAACGGTTCGAGGTTGATCTCCTGCGGGACAAGCCCGATCAGATCGCGGGCTTTGCGGTAGGCGGTTTGGGTGTCATGGCCACCGACTGTGATGGACCCTGAGGTCGGGACGGTGATGCCGCAGATGGTGGAGATCAGGGTTGTCTTGCCAGCGCCGTTGGGGCCAAGCAGCGCCAGGATTTCACCGTCCAGAATATCGAGGTTCACGCCCGAAAGCGCCTCGAACCCACCGGCGTAGGATTTGCGCAGGTCAGTGACGGTAACAATCGCAGACATCATGGTTCTCCCAATTCAGCGGCACACTAGAATGTGACCGGGCCAAGGGAAAGGGCCGAGACCCTTCGTGGGCGGCCTGATGACTGTGCATTTTTGGAGAGGTGGGGTGTGTTGGGGGCGATCGCATTGTAGGTCGCGGTAGGTGTTTGGAACCTTTGGGGCGATGGATGCTGAGTGGACAAAGATGTTGTGCTTTTGCTCCGACATTGCTGCGACCCGCCTGTCTGCTCGTGAGCGATCCGCATGTTTGGAGGGATAATGTGGAACGTCGAGAAACGGCCCTCGTTACCCAACTGTCCGCCAATGGCACTTGTGGCGGGATTGAATGAAATGGATCAGTTGCGTCAATTTCAGCAGGGCGGATGTAGCGCCGATCCGCTACAGTTGCTTTGATAGTGGCTCTCCTAGACAAGACGCTAGCCGAGGAAGACTTTTCCTTCCGGATATCCGACCTTGGATTTGCTTTGCGTGGCAAGAAAGAACGCAAGTGTCAGAGGGCCCAGACGACCTGCAAACATGATGAGAATGATCATCGCGCGTCCGAATTCGTCGAGTTCGCCGGTGGCGCCTCTCGAAAGGCCAACGGTCCCGAAAGCCGAGCAAACTTCGAAAAGGAGGTCAAGAAAGTTGCCGTCATAAGTGATTGACGTCAGAAAAAGACCAACCGCTACAAGGAAAATCGAAAGTGCGGTCAAGGCCAGCACTTTCATGACTTCTGACATCCCTAGACTGCGACCGAAAATGTGAAAACGCTCTTGTCTGCGGAAGAATGCAACCGTCGCCAGGGCGAGGACGATCAGTGTCGTGACTTTGATGCCACCAGCCGTGGAAGAGGGGCCGCCGCCGACCAGCATTAGCATCAAGGTCATCACCGTCGTGCTGTTTTCCATTTGCGCGTAGTCGAGAGTGTTGAAACCTGCAGTGCGCGGTGTCACCGCCTGAAACCAGCTCGCCAGAATGCGTGCACCACCACTTTCAAGTCCACCGAGCGTGGCTGGATTGTTCCATTCCAGTAAAGTGAACATGATCCAAGCAAAGAGGATCAAAACCAGCGTGCCCGAAAGCATCAGTTTGCTGTGAAGCGTCAGTTTCCGCCATTGGCGCTGTCGGTTCACATCCGCGAGGACGACAAAGCCCAGTCCGCTCAGAATGAAAAGCGCCGTGATGGTGATGTTGACAATAGGGTTAGCAACGTACCCGGAAAGGCTGTCCGAAAAAAGCGAGAATCCGGCGTTGTTGAACGCCGATATCGCATGGAAAAGGGCCTGCCAAAAGCCGTGTGTCCAGCCAAATTCAGGTACAAACACAATCATCAGAAGACCCGTTGCGAAGGCTTCGGCAACAAAGGCCACCAGTATCACCAAGCGCACAAGCACCAGCAGATCGCTTACGCCGGTCTGGCCAAGCTCGTCACGCAGGACAAGCCTCTGGGGCATTCCGATGGTCAGCCCAAGCATCGTTAATAGAAGGGCTGCGAATGTCATCAGGCCCAGTCCGCCGATCTGGATCAGGAGAGCGATGATCACCTGTCCGACCAGCGTATAGTCCGAACCTGTGTCCACTACGACCAATCCGGTGACCGTCACGGCGGAGGCTGCGGTGAAGACCGCATCGCTGAAGGTGACGTCGCCAATATTACTGAACGGCAACCACAGTGCCACCGCTCCGACGATAATAAAAACAGCGTAGATCGTTGCGAGCACTGCGGGTGGACTGAAGCGCTTGCGGCGGATCGAGAAGTGCAGGCCCGACATCGGAGTACCTAAAGCTCACGCGCAAATTCGCGAAGGTCCTGCCGCCCGCCAAGCAAAAGCAACAAATCATCCTTTTCCAGCGCACAACTTGAGCCGTCGTGTCCGATAAAATCGCTACCTCGCAAAACGCCGATGCAGCGCAGATTGTGGTCCTGCCGATAGCTTAGTTCGGACAAGGATTTGCCTTCCAAGCTCTCGGGGACACGAAAGTTCACGACATGTTGCCCGTTTCCGAGGCTCACATAGTCCCGCACAAGAGGGTTGTTCAGAACCTGCGCGATGTGCTGTCCCACCTCTCGCTCTGGATGAACGACGCGGTCAACGCCCAGCTTCGACAGAATACGGTGGTGACTTTTCGAAGTCGCCTTGGCCCAGATCGTCTCGATACCCAGGGTCTTTAGGTTGATCGTTGCCAGAACGCTGGCTTCGATATTCGTGCCCATGGCAACGACGCCGACGTCGACGCTGTCAACGCCCGCCTCTTTGAGCGCACCGTCGTCCCGCGCGTCCAGAACAAGAGCCTGAGACAAATCCTCGGCATGAGTGCTGACCAGGCGTTCATTGATATCGATTCCGATGACCTCGTTTCCGAATCGCTGAAGATCGCGGGCAAGTGTCGCGCCGAAAGTGCCGAGACCGATGACTGCAAATACCCGTGTCTTGTTTGCCATGCGACACCTCGAAAACCTGTTGCCAATCGGAAAGGTAAGCCGATGCAAAGTTTTGCCAAGCGATACAGAATATCATGATGATCTATTGCAAAGTCAACGTTTAGGCAGATCGCAGCATTTGGCAGAGGTCGCCTCAAACCGGACTTTCCTATGAAGATCAGCCTCACAGAGGCCGCTATTGTCGCAAGCCTTCGCTTGAGCATTGCAATATCCCGCATTCCCTTCGTGAGAGAGCGGGCGAAAACCAACCTTACTCGGGACGCTAGTTTTTGCAGCAATCGCGTGCCGCCCGGGCGAGGTGATCGCCTTGCGGTCTCATCGATGAAACCTGACCTGACGCGCCGCATCTGGCTGCTATCGCAGCGGATTTGCCGGTGGTATGAGGTTGACTTGAACTGGCGCAGGTCTTCTGTCACGCGCCCGGCAGCACGGCGCAGGGGGCAAAAAGATGCCAGATCGCAATATCCTGACAGATCGGGCGGCGCGGGTTGCGGCGCGCTGGGGGCTGACGTTGCGCGATGAGCTGCAACTGAACACCTCGCGGGCGGTCTATAAGGTGGAGACGGCGACGGGTCCGGCTGTGTTGAAGCTTTACCGCAAATTACATCTGTCCGGCGAACGTGCGGCGATACCATTTCTGCGGGCGCTCCCGGATGGCATTGCGCTTAGAATCTACCGCACGAGCCCGCTGCACCGCGCCGTTTTGATGGAATGGCTGGAGGGGCCATCGCTTGAGACGCTGATTGCCTCTGGTCAGACGGCGCAGGCCGAGGCGCATATGGCAGAGGTGGCCGCCAAGCTGGCCAAGGTCAGGTTCAAGACCCACATCATCTATCGCAAAACTCGCGAAGCCCGGACGGCGGATGCTTTCAAAGCAGCGGCGGCGGCGCAAGCGGGCCAGCGTCGAGCACTTTACGTCAAAGCCGCCGATATGCTGGACGATTTGCTCAAGTCCACCACCGATGAGACGGTCATTCACGGTGATCTGCAGTTTCAGCACACGATCCTGACGCCCGACGGGCCGCGCCTGTTTGACCCAAAGGGTCTGCGTGCTGATCCGGCGGCGGAATTTCGGTTGATCCTGACGCCACCTATCGGCGGTCTTCCGGTCAGTGACTTTGCCGAGTGTGTCGCGCGCCGGGCGACGCTCTTTGCGGATGCGACAGGTCTTGACCGCCAGCGGATCCTGCAATGGGCGACGGTCGTCTGGGCCGCGCGGATGGTGAAAGGCAAGGCAGCGCCAACCGGATCGGATCCAGCCGACGCGTATCTGGAAGCGCTGTTGGATCTGTCGTTGTCTTGACCCAATTTGGCAGGCGGCTATCACACTCTGGTTGCCAAATGCGGTGCGGGTGATCACGCGAAGGTCAGCCTGATCAGGTCCCTCCAACAACAGCTGCTCTGGTATCAGACGCAAACGCAGGTTACGAAGACCCATGACTTGGAATTTGCCCAATATTCTGACGTTGCTGCGCCTTCTGGCAGCCCCCGGCGTTGCGATCATGTTCCTGTATTTCTCGCGGCCCTATGCGGACTGGTTTGCGCTGGTGCTGTTTGTCACCGCAGCGATCACAGATTTTGTCGATGGCTATCTTGCGCGGGCGTGGAAGCAGGAAAGCAAGTTTGGCGCGATGCTCGACCCGATTGCTGACAAGGCGATGGTGATTATTGCGCTGCTGGTGATCACGGGCTTTTCGGGCATGAACCCCTGGATCCTGCTGCCCGCCACGGTCATCATGTTCCGCGAAGTGTTCGTGTCGGGCTTGCGGGAGTTTTTGGGCGATACGGCAGGGACGCTGAAGGTCACGAACCTCGCCAAGTGGAAAACGACGGTGCAGATGGTGGCACTGGCGGTTCTGTTTGCGAAAGGCGCGTTTGAGCATTTCCTGATCGAGCAGACCGTGGGCATGGATCAGGCGATGATGGATGATATCATCGCGGGCGTGATCCCGGATGAAATCGGGTTGGGCTGGAAATGGCTCGGCTGGAATATCAGCTGGTACGGCGGGATCGTCCTTTTGTGGATCGCGGCGTTTCTGACCTTCGTGACCGGATGGGACTACTTCAGGAAAGCGATGCCTTATCTGAGAGGTGCCAAATGATTGACGTGATGTATTTCGCCTGGGTGCGGGAGCGGATTGGTTTGCCGAAAGAGCAGGTTGAAACAGATGCTGTGACGGTGAACGATCTGGTTGCGGAACTGGTCGCGCGCGAAGAGCGCTACGCAGCGGCTTTCGCCGACACGGCGGCGCTGCGGGTGGCCATTGATCAGGAGTTGACCACCTTCGATGCGCCGCTTGCGGGTGCACGCGAGGTCGCCTTCTTTCCACCGATGACAGGCGGCTGAGATGGATATCCGCGTGCAGGCCGAAGCGTTTGATGCGGGAGCAGAGCTGAACGCCTTTGCGCGCGGTCGGACTGACGTGGGGGCTGTTGTCACTTTCAGTGGGCTGGTGCGGGATGTGGCGCATGGCCTGAAAGTGATGGAGATCGAGCATTATCCGGGGATGACTGCCAAGGCGCTGGAGGCGATTGCGGCGGAGGCCAAAACGCGCTGGTCGCTGGCGGATGTGCTGGTGATCCATCGTTACGGCGCGCTGCACCCCGGTGATCAGATCATGATGGTGGCGACAGCGTCGTCGCACCGCGCGGATGCTTTTGCGGCGGCGGATTTTCTGATGGATTACCTGAAGTCCCGCGCGCCGTTCTGGAAGAAAGAAACGACCGGCAAAGGAGATGCCTGGGTCGCATCCAAGGATGAGGACGAAGCCGCCCTTCATCGCTGGGATGAGCCTGGTCTGACCTAAAGGAACGCCCGTGCCGGGCGTGCGACAAATTTGGTTTGGTCACGCTGGTGTTGCGCGCGCGGCGGCTGCGGGACGCCTTCGGCGGGAAGGTATTTTTAGCAAGAAGAAGACGGGGTCATGGTCACTTGCCATAGCGGTGGCAAGTGGTGAGGTGGTCGTTGATCAGCCCACAGGCCTGCATCCAGGCATAGACGATGGTGGGGCCGCAAAATTTGAAACCCGCCTTTTTGAGGTCCTTTGAGACCTGTTGAGAGAGCGGGGTTTGCGCGGGAACCTCTGCTTTGGTTTGCCAATGATTGATCAGCGGTGTGCCATCGACATAGGACCACATGAGGGTGGAGAAGCTTTGGTCCGCTTCAATCTTTTGCCAGGCACGGGCGTTGGTGATGGTGGCTTCGATCTTGCCGCGGTGGCGGATGATGCCGGGATTGGCCAGAAGGGTCTGCACCTCGGCCTCGCCCCAGGCGGCAATCACATTGGGATCAAAGCCCGCAAAGGCGCTGCGAAAGTTGTCACGTTTGCGCAGGATCGTGATCCAGCTCAGGCCGGCCTGAAACCCATCGAGGATCAGCTTTTCCCATAGGGCCCGGCTGTCGTATTCCGGCACGCCCCATTCGGTGTCGTGGTAGGCCTGGTAAAGGGGATCATCGCCAGCCCAGTCGCAGCGCGGCACCTGCATGTCCATGTTGTTTAACCTCAGATTAGGTCGTTTCGGGCAAGGATGTCGCAAGCACCCAGCCTTGCCAAGAGCGGGAGGAGAACAGCGTGGACCTCGCGGATCGAAGCGACCCCCCATCGGACCCGTTTCAGGCGGCCGTCGCCAGCCGTGATGCGGATGTCATGACGCTTGTCACCGAAGCTGTGGCCGCAGGGCGGACGCGCATGGCGTTTCAGCCGATCATTCTGGCCGCCGACCGGCAGATGACCGCCTTTCATGAGGGGTTGATCCGGCTTCTGGATGAAACAGGCCGCGTGATCCCAGCCGCACAGTTCATGCCGGTGGTCACCAATACTGCGCTGGGGCGTGAGATTGATTGCATGACGTTGCAACATGCCTTCCGATTGCTCAAGAAGCGCGATGATCTGCGGCTTTCAATCAATGTATCGGCCCGGTCGCTGGCAGACGGCAAGTGGCGCGAGACGCTGTACCGGGGGCTGGATGACAAGGGCAACCTCGGCGACCGGCTGATTTTTGAAATCTCGGAAGAATCCGCGATGCAACTGCATGAAGTGGTGATCCGGTTCATGTCAGAGGTGCAGCCGAAGGGGGTGGCCTTTGCGCTGGATGGGTTTGGCGCTGGGATGACGGCCTTTCGACATTTGAAGGATTTCTTTTTCGACCTGGTGAAAATCGACAAGAGCTTTGTGCGCAATATCGCCACCAATCCGGATAATCAGGTGCTGGCCGAGGCGCTGATCATGGTGGCTCATCAGTTTGAGATGTTTGTCGTCGCTGACGGAGTGGAGACGACCCATGATGCGCAGGTCCTGTCGGACATGGGCGTGGATTGTCTGCAGGGGTACTTTTTCGGGGTGCCCAAGTTTCAGCTCTGATCGCCGATATGCCGCTGCGGCAAAGCGGGGTTGCGTGCCCCTGAATCGGATTGCCCCTTGGGAAAGGACTCCGTAGATAGGGCGCAAGCGACAGGTTGGGGCCTGCTTCGCGCTTTGGTGGTTGGGCCCTGAGATGTCATTGACATAGCCAAGGGAGGACTCACCCATGACCAACGTAGTAATTGCATCCGCCGCACGCACCGCTGTCGGCAGCTTTGGCGGCGCATTCGCCAATACACCCGCTCATGACCTCGGGGCCGCAGTTCTTGAAGCCGTTGTTGAACGCGCTGGCATCGATAAAGCAGAAGTGTCTGAGACGATCCTCGGCCAGGTCCTGACGGCAGCCCAAGGTCAGAACCCGGCGCGTCAGGCGCATGTGAACGCAGGTCTGCCAATTGAAAGCGCGGCTTGGGGCATCAACCAGGTGTGTGGCTCCGGTTTGCGGGCTGTGGCGCTGGGCGCGCAGCACATTCAGTTGGGTGACGCGACGATCGTGGCTGCTGGTGGGCAGGAAAACATGACGCTCTCGCCCCATGCGCAAGCCATTCGTGCCGGGCAGAAGATGGGTGACCTGAAGTTCATCGACACGATGATCAAAGACGGCCTCTGGGATGCTTTCAACGGCTACCACATGGGCCAGACGGCAGAGAACGTCGCTGAAAAGTGGCAA
Source organism: Paracoccaceae bacterium (assembly GCA_020628545.1). Lineage (GTDB taxonomy): Bacteria > Pseudomonadota > Alphaproteobacteria > Rhodobacterales > Rhodobacteraceae > Yoonia. Next base: position 32,675 of record JAHDEX010000005.1, read on the forward strand.
ATCAGCCGGGATCAGCAAGACGAGTTTGCAGTCGCCTCTCAGAACAAAGCGGAAGCCGCCCAGAAAGCTGGCAAGTTCGCAGATGAGATTGCGGCCTTCACTGTGAAGACCCGCAAGGGCGACATCGTCGTCGATAGCGATGAGTACATCCGCCACGGCGCCACGATGGAAGCGATGCAGAAGCTGCGTCCAGCGTTCACGAAGGACGGCTCCGTCACCGCGGCGAACGCATCGGGCCTGAACGATGGTGCGGCGGCGACCCTGCTGATGTCGGTCGAGGATGCTGAAAAGCGCGGCATCAAACCTTTGGCACGGATTGCATCTTATGCGACGGCAGGTCTTGACCCTGCGATCATGGGTGTTGGTCCTGTCAATGCGTCTAAGAAGGCACTCGAAAAAGCGGGTTGGAAAGTCGGTGATTTGGACCTCGTTGAAGCCAACGAGGCCTTTGCCGCACAGGCATGCGCTGTGAACAAGGAAATGGGCTGGGACCCGGAGATCGTGAATGTGAACGGCGGCGCGATTGCCATTGGACATCCGATCGGCGCATCCGGCTGCCGCGTGCTGAACACGTTGCTGTTTGAAATGCAGCGCCGGGACGCCAAAAAAGGGATCGCCACGCTGTGCATCGGCGGTGGTATGGGTGTCGCGCTTTGCGTTGAGCGCGACTAGCCTTGAATGGGACGGGGCGGCTGAAACGCCCCGTCACGACTGCGCAATGAAATTGCGTGCATCTGATTATTCAGATAACAAAATTCCAACATCAATTCTCTGGAGGAGACACTCATGTCACGTGTTGCACTCGTCACCGGCGGTTCGCGCGGTATCGGCGCTGCTATTTCCAAAGCTCTCAAGGACGCAGGCTGCTCTGTCGCCGCGACTTATGCGGGCAACGATGAGAAGGCCAAGGCCTTTACCGACGAAACCGGCATCAAGACCTACAAGTGGAACGTTGCCGACTACGATGCTTGCGCAGCTGGTGTGAAGCAGATCGAGGACGAGTTGGGCGGCGTTGATATTCTCGTCAACAACGCAGGCATCACCCGCGACGCGCCGTTTCACAAGATGACGCCCGAGCAGTGGCACGAATGTATCGACACCAACCTGAACGGTGTCTTCAACATGACCCACAATGTGTGGGGCGGGATGCGTGAGCGCAAGTTCGGGCGCGTTGTGACGATTTCGTCGATCAACGGTCAGAAAGGCCAGTTTGCGCAGGCGAACTATGCTGCGACCAAGGCAGGCGATATCGGCTTTACCAAAGCATTGGCACAAGAAGGTGCGCGTGCGGGGATCACCGTGAACGTAGTCGCACCGGGCTACATCAACACGGAGATGATGAGCACAATCCCTGAGAAAGTGATGAACGAAGTGATCCTGCCACAGATCCCTGTCGGCCGTCTGGGTGAAGCGGAGGAGATCGCGCGCGCGGTCGCCTTCCTTGCGTCCGACGACGCGGGCTTCATCACGGGTTCGACGATTTCTGCGAACGGTGGTCAGTACCTCGCTTAAGCGGCGCACTCGCCAAGAACCGAAAAGGCCGGTCAGTGCGACCGGCCTTTTTATGATCCCGTATATGGGAGGGGATGGGATCAGGTTTGATCTGTGCCTTAGGCTGTTTGCGCGCCCTTTGGGGCTTTTGCAGTCCAGGTGAACAGGTCTGCAAACATGTGACGCAGCACGTTGCTGCGTTCTGCGTGGGCTTCGTTCTTCAGGCGGCGCAGCTCTGGGTTCGTTGCGATCATCATTGTCTGTCTCCTTCGTGGGACAAGTGAAACTTTCTGATCCCAATATGGCGATGCGCCATTAAACTGACAAACGAGACTTTTCATCCGTTCAGTTAAGATATACTTGAGTGATATGGTTGAGCGTCTTCCACCCCTTACAGCGTTACGCGCCTTTGATGCAGCCGCGCGTCACATGTCTTTTGCGAAGGCCGCTGACGAACTAAACGTGACGCCTGCAGCACTGTCGTTTCAGATCAAATCGCTTGAAGAGCATTTGGGGCACCCGCTGTTTCATCGATTGAACCGGGCAGTTGAACTAACTGATTCCGGCAAGGCGCTGGCGCCCGGTGCGGCGGAAGGATTTGTGACGCTGGCCAAAGCGTGGTCTGATGCGCGGCGGCTTCACGATACGCGGACGCTGACGGTGACGGCGGGGCCGGGGTTTACGTCTAAGTGGCTCGCACCGCGCCTGTTTCAGTTTGCGCAGAATAACCCGGATATTGACCTGCGGTTTTCAGCCAGCCTCAAAATCGTCGATTTCAATGTGGATGAGGTCGATCTGGCGATCCGCTTTGGGCAAAGCGGGGATACCGGGCTGTTTCAGCGGGACATCATTGATGAATGGGTGACGCCGATGGTCGCCCCGTCCCTCGCAAGTCAGATTCGGACCCCGGAAGACCTGATGCAGATCCCTCTACTGCATCAGGATGACACAGCGTTTCTGCGCCCCAAGGTTGACTGGGACGCTTGGTTTGAGGCGGCAGGGCTTGATGCACCTGTTACGGCAGGAACCCACTTCAGTCAGGCTGATCACGCGGTGAATGCTGCCCTTTCCGGTGGCGGTGCGATGCTTGGACGCATTTCGATGACGGAGCGGCACATCAATGAAGGCCGCCTTGTCATGCCATTCGACCTGTCGCTGTGGAGCAATGCGAAGTATCGCTTTGTCTGTCCAGACGGCACGGAAACCCGCCCACAGGTCGCGCGTTTTATGGCTTGGGTGATGGAAGAGGTGGCAGCGATTGAGGAGATTACGGCGACGCGCCGCTTTGCAGTGCCAAAAATCGCCTGAATCTGGTCGGATGGCGCATCAACCGCGCCACCCTCTGCTTCAATTGGGAGTGTTATTGAGCGCTGAGTCGCGAGATTTCTTCTTTCAGGTGGAGCTTTTGCTTCTTCATTTGAGCAATTTCGAGATCGTCGATCGCGGGATTACGCTGCATATTTTCAACGTTTTCAGATAGGGATTGGTGCTTTTTCTTCAGTTCCTGCAAATGCGAACTTAAGCTCATCATCGTCCTCCTGTTGTGTGTTGTGTCTTCAGTGCACCATAAATCTTGCGACCTGTCACGCCGCGGGGCAGAAAAACACTGTTCTGGCATGCTGCCGCTGAAAAGTTGCTGAATAGTTAATCTGCAATGTGGAAAGCGGCGGCATCGCGGAGAATGCGTTGAAGCTGCGGCGTGTAGGCGTCTTGATCGCGTTTGTGATGATCACCCTCGTGGGTGACGAGCGTGGGCCTCAAGACAAATGGCGCACCCCCGGAATGAATGCCTTGTAGCAAGAAGAGCTTGGGCACAGCGCCTGCGCGCCCTGAAATGGGGCGCAAAGTGATGCTGCCAAGGCGGCCTTGCAAGCCGGCCAGGACCTCGGGCAGGCGGGTGATGTTTTGGATCAAGGTAAAATGCCCGTTTGGCGCGAGACGTTTCAGCCCGATGTCGAGCCACGAAGAAAGCGGTGTGTCGCCCGCAAGTGCGGTTTCGCGCGCGGGTAGCGGCGCCTCAGACCCAGTGCGCCGGTCAAAGTAGGGCGGGTTCATCATCACGTGCTGGAATTGCCGCTGGCGCAGGTCATGTGGCAGGGCCTGAATATCGGCCGTCACAACGGTCATATCGGCGCCAAGTGACGTAGCGTTCTTTTGTGCGAGGGCCGCATAGGCAGGCTGGATCTCAACACCCGTCAGGGACAGGCCGTTCACCCTTGTGTGAAGACATAGGCTGGCCACACCCGCGCCGCATCCAAGTTCCAGTACGGTCTGGCCGGGTTTTGCCGGGACGCTTGCCGCCAACAGCACCGCGTCGATGCCAGAACGAAACCCCTTGCGCGGCTGATAAACATGCAGTTTCCCGCCCAAAAAGGCGTCATGGGTCAAATCGTCAAAGGTGGGGTTAGTCACGCCCGAGGTCGATTTCCGCATCGCGCATGATCGCCTCTGCCATGAACAAATCCCGGTCCGCGACCATCAGCCGCCGGGGCATAATCCCGATGCTGCCTTCCAGAACGCTCATGTTTACGTCAAACTGGAATGACGTTATATCCTCGCTGTCCAAGAGGGCGGTGGCGAGGGCCATGACCGTGGGGTCGTTGGTGCGCAGCAGCTCTTTCATACTTTCGACGTAAGGCCGCCTTTGGCCTTTGTCCATGTCAGACGGAACCAGTTGATGAGTCTCGACCTTGCCGCAACCAAACCGCATGAGCGCTTGGCCGCACTTTTGGCGGATGATTTGGATGCTGTGAACACGGTTATTCGAGAGCGGATGGCGTCCAAACACGCGCCGCGCATCCCCGAGGTGACGGCCCATTTGGTTGAAGCGGGCGGCAAACGCCTGCGCCCAATGCTCACGTTGGCGAGCGCGCGGATGTGTGGCTATGACGGTGTGCATCACATCAATTTGGCGGCGACGGTGGAGTTCATTCACACGGCGACCTTGCTGCATGATGACGTGGTCGACGAAAGTAATCAGCGGCGTGGGCGGCCGACGGCGAACCTGCTGTGGGATAACACGTCTTCCGTGCTGGTCGGCGACTACCTTTTCGCACGTTCGTTTCAATTGATGGTCGAAACCGGGTCTTTGCGGGTGCTCGACATCCTGTCAAATGCCGCAGCGACGATTGCGGAAGGTGAAGTGCTACAGCTGACGGCGGCCAGCAATCTGGCGACGACGGAAGAGACCTATACGCACATCGTGCGCGGTAAGACGGCGGCGTTGTTTTCGGCGGCGACCGAGGTAGGCGGCGTGATCTCCGGACAGGAAGACAGCGTCGTCAAAGCGCTGTTTGACTATGGCGATGCGCTTGGCATTTCCTTCCAGATTGTTGACGACTGGCTGGACTACAACGGCACAGACGCAACGGGCAAAGACATCGGCGATGACTTCCGGGAGCGGAAGCTGACCTTGCCAGTGATCCGCGCCGTTGCGGCCGCTGATGCGGACGAACGCGCGTTTTGGGAGCGGACGATTGGGTCCGGCAAGCAAGCGGACGGTGATCTGGAGCATGCGGTGTCGCTGTTGCGCAAGCATGGCACGCTGGACAGCACGCGCGAGACCGCGTTGCAGTACGCAGCGGACGCCAAGACCGCGCTTGAGGCGCTGCCGGAGTCTGAGATCCGGGCCATGCTGATCGATTTGGCCGACTACGTGGTCGCCCGCATCAACTAAGCTACTGAGAGCGATCCGCGACGTCGATCGGCTGTTCACCTTCCTCAACCAGAACCGCATCGAGACCTTTTGAGAGCTTCATGCGAATGCGGTCGGCGTCTTCGTCGTTGGCCTCCATAAAGGAAAGCGCGCGGTTCCACTGGAACCTGGCTTCGGTCGTGCGTCCGACCGCCCAATAGGCATCGCCAAGGTGATCGTTGATGACAGGGTCGACAGCCTCCAGCGCAGCGGCGTTTTCCAGATGCACTACGGCTTCGTCATATTGACCCAGCTGGAAAAGCACCCAGCCGTAGCTGTCGACAATCGCGCCGTTCTCAGGCTGCGCCGCAACGGCGCGTTCGATCATCTGCAGCGCTTCATCCAGCTTTTCGCCACGCTCAACCAGCGAATAGCCGAGGTAGTTGAGGATCTGTGGCTGGTTTGGGCGAATTTCGAGGGCGGCGCGAAAATCTGCTTCGGCTTCGGCCCATTTATCCAGTTGATGGAACGTCACAGCGCGGGTGTAGTGGACAATCCAGCGATCCGGGTTTGTCGGCTGATACCGCGCAAGCGCTTCGGAATAGGCGGCATTGGCGCCTTCGGTGTCGCCTGACGCCCGCAGTGTGTCACCCATGGATACATAGACAGCTGGAAGGTTTGGGAAATCAAAGGTCATGCTGCGCAGGACTTCCCGCGCGCCTTCATAATTGCCGCCATCGCGCAGCGCTTCGGCCCGCCCAAGTTCCGCCAATGCAAATGCCGGGTCGCTGCGTGGCACGGCAGAGTAGGTGGCGCTCGCGAGGTCGAACCGCTGGAGGTTCTCCAAAAGCCCGGCCGTGAGCAAAAGCGTCTCAGTATGCTGCGGCGTAAGGTATTGCGCCATACGCGCGTAGATCAGGATGTAGTTGTCCGGCGCGTCGCCATTCAGCGCCTCTGCTACAGCGAGAAAGATTTCTGCGATCCCTTCGGCGGGCGAGGTGATGACATCGTAAGGGACGGGTGATCCGTCGGAAATGCGGCTGCGGAGGTCGGTCAACCTGTCGTCCAGTCCGCGACCAAAGACCGTATCGATCAGATTGACCGCGTCTTCGCGCCGATCAAGCTGTGCAAGGATCTGGGCATGCGCCATCGCGCTTCGGCGGTTGTGACGCAGACCGCCACTTTCTGTGGTCAGCTCAAAAATCTGCGCGGCATCTTCAAACCGGTCAATCGCAGCCAGTGCGAGTGCCTTGTGGTAGATCCCAAAGCTGCGCAGCCCCGAGGTTTCCGTGACCTCGTCAAAGCTCCGCATGGCTGCTTCGGTGTCGCCAACAGCCAATTGCGCCCAGGCCTTCGCAAGGCCATCAACAACCGGGCCGATGCCGCGACCGTCTTCAAGTTGGCTGAGAATATCGGCCCAAGTGCCCGCTTTTGCGGCCTCACCCATCGCGACAAGATTTGGCACCTGACGATTGTCGCCAAGATCAATCATCGCGGATGCAAGGCTTATCGCCTTGTTGAAATGGGCCTGCGATAGCTCTACCGTCAGCGCGTTTTCGAGGATAACAACGTTGGTTGGATCCGCGCGAAGCGCTTCTGCGTAGTACGATGCCCCAAATGAGAAATCTGCAGCAAGCCCCGCAGAGCGTCCCGCCAAATATGCACCTGCATCAGGAGTTGCGGTTTGTCCGAATGCGACCTGACCGCTCACAATCAGCGCCGCAATGGCTGCGCTGCACATCTTGCCTGTCTTCATGTTCGTCTTTGCCCGCTCGTTTGTCCCGCCCCCGCATAAAAGCCTAGGTGAGGTCGCCGCGCCATGCAAACGATCCCTTACGGCAGCGCGAAATTGTCACAGTTTCGTGTCATCTGCGTGTGCGCGAAGGCTCGCAAGTGGGAAGATCGCGGCAGAGTTCTCCTCGACTCTACAGATCTGTGCCGTCATGCTCTGTCCATTGTTGGAAGAAATAACCAGGGAGGGTGCAATGTCTTTGATGAATACAGTGACGAAAATGGCCATTGGGTTTGCGATGGCAAAAGGGATGGACGCCATCAACAAGAACGGCGGTCTTGGGCAGCTGATGGAAGGCATGGCCAAAGGCGGCGGCACCCGGCAGGCCGGTGGCATGGGTGGCTTGAGTGACATTATGAAACAACTGGGCGGCGGCGGTGCCGCGCAAACCGCCGGTGCTGGTGGTGGACTTGGTGGCTTGCTGGGCCAGTTGGCAGGTGGCGGCGGTGGCGCTGCGGCGGGTGGTCTTGGCGGTCTCGGAGGCCTGCTCGGCGGGATTGCTGGCGCGCGTGGCGGAAGCGCTGGTAACGGCCTTGAAAGCATGCTGGCAGCAGACAATCCGGCGAATGAGCCTGATGAAGAAGAAGTTGCGCAGTTGATGATGCGTGCGATGGTGCAAGCTTCGCAGGCTGACGGCGCGATTGATCCGGGCGAGCGGGAAAACCTGATGACACTGCTAAAGGACAGTGACCCGCAGGACGTGGCGACAGTGCAGCGCTTGCTGGATAGTCCGGTGGACCCAAAGGGATTGGCCGCTGACACCCCGAAAGGTCTGGAAACGCAGGTTTATTCTATGGCGGTCAATGCGATCACCCCGGACAATCAGGCTGAGGCGCAGTATCTGCATGAGTTGGGAACAGCATTGGGCATTCGGCCAGAGACAGCCAACCAGATCCACGACAGCCTAGGCGCACCGCGCATCTACGCATGAATTAAGCGTCGGAGAGCACCCGCGAAGCGGTGCTCTTCGGTCTCTGCCTGCCTCATTTGATCACCATTCGGTGCCAAGATGACACGGAATATCGCGACAATTCCCTCGTCTTGCCACAAACTAAGGCGACACCGGGGGCGCGACCTTCCGCTACGTCAGATGCGTGAGTGGCCGAGGGCTTTGGTGAGTTTGCTGTTAAATGGTTGGTGACGAGTGCCTGGGGTAAACAGGCAAGCGCGTTCGGCTTGCCGGTTTGGGACGGCGTCAACCGGTCATCGCGCGACCGCTTGACGCTGGTCCCTGACACTCACCGATTACATATTCGGATAATTTGGCCCATCGCCGCCTTGTGGCGTTGTCCAAGTGATGTTCTGGCTTGGATCCTTGATGTCGCAGGTCTTGCAGTGGACGCAATTCTGGAAGTTGATCTGGAACTTCTGATCATCCCCTTCGCCTACGAATTCATAGACTCCGGCCGGGCAATAGCGCGCGGACGGGCCTGCATAAGTGGGCAGGTTCACTTTGACCGGAATGTCCGGGTCGGTCAGCTTGAGGTGCGCCGGCTGGCTTTCCTCGTGATTGGTGAAGCTGAAAGCCACGTTGGTCAGGCGATCAAAGCTGATTTTGCCATCGGGCTTTGGATAGTCGATGGGTTTATGCTTGGACGCCGCTTCGGTTGATTCAGCGTCAGACTTGCCGTGGCCTTTTGTGCCGAAGATCGAAAAGCCGAAGGTGTTCGTCCACATGTCAAACCCGCCAAGGCCCAGCGCGCCGAGGACGCCGTTGTTGGACTGGAATGGCTTCACGTTGCGGACTTTGTAAAGGTCCTGACCCACCGCGCCTTCGCGCAGTTCTTTGTTGTACGCTGTCAGTTCATCACTCGCGCGCCCGTCCTTGATAGCGGCATGTGCTGCATCAGCGGCAGCGATGCCCGACAGCATCGCGTTGTGGTTACCCTTGATGCGTGGGACGTTCACGAGGCCCACAGAACAACCCAACAGCGCGCCGCCGGGGAAACAGGCCTTTGGCATCGACTGATAGCCGCCCTGCGCAATGGCTCGCGCGCCATAAGCCACGCGCTTGCCGCCTTCGAGGAGTTCTTTGATCTTCGGGTGATGCTTGAACCGCTGGAATTCCATGTATGGATAAACGTGCGGGTTCTTGTAGTTCAGCGCGGTCACCAGACCGATGAAGATCTGGTTATTTTCGGCGTGGTAGACGAATGACCCACCCGCCGCATTGCCACCAAGGGGCCAGCCGAGGGAGTGGAAAACCTCACCTTCTTTATGCTTGGCCGGGTCGATGTCCCACACCTCTTTGATGCCGATTCCGTATTTCTGCGGCTCTGCGTCTTTGTCGAGCGCGTACTTCGCGATGACCTCTTTCGACAGCGACCCGCGCACCCCTTCGGAGAGGAAGACGTATTTGCCGTGCAGTTCCATTCCGGGTTCGGTGTTCGGGCCGTAGGAGCCGTCGGCTTCCAGACCAAACACACCCGCCACGACGCCTTTGACCTCGCCGTTGTCGCCATAGACCAGCTCAGAGCAGGACATGCCAGGGAAGATTTCCACGCCGAGTTCTTCGGCTTGTTCGGCCATCCAGCGGCAGACCTGACCCATCGAAACGATGTAGTTGCCGTGGTTGTTCATCAGCGGCGGCATCGGCGTTGTTGGGATGCGCAGCGCACCAGCCTCACCCAGCATGTAGAACTTGTCGGTCTTGACCGGCACTTTGAGTGGCGCGCCTTTTTCTTTCCAATCGGGGATCAGCTTGGTCAGGCCAGTTGGGTCAAGCACGGCACCTGAAAGAATGTGCGCGCCAACCTCGGAGCCTTTTTCGAGGACCACAACATTGCAGTCGGGATCAAGCTGCTTCAATCGGATCGCAGCAGACAGGCCAGCAGGGCCCGCGCCAACGATTACGACATCATATTCCATTGCCTCGCGTTCAATCTCCGCCATGGCGCATCCTTTCTTCGGGTGAGGGCGTTCGCCCGCAACAATCTTTCGGCATGGCCTAACGGAAACCGAAAAACCGCGCAATCAAGACACGACGTCGCATCCCACGTCTGCGTCTCAAAACGTTACGTTGCCCGGTTTTCATCGAGGAAAATGCGCAGCTCCTGCAATATCGGCAGGACCGCTGCTATTTTTTCAGGCGGAAAAGCTGCAGCGACCCGCTGAAAATCGGGGCCCATCCGCGCGATCGTGTTTTCGCGCAGCGCGCGACCTGCCTCGGTCAGCCAAACCTGTTTGGACCGCGCATCGTCAGGATTGGGTCGCATGTCGATGAGGCCGTGCTTGCTCAGACCGGACAGCGTGTGTGTCATCGTGGTTTTGGGCACCTGAAAGGCGCGCGCCAGTTCCAGTGGCGTGCGCCCGTCCTGCACCCGGATCAGGTGGTTGAGAACCCCGAAGTGCGGCGCGATCAGTCCGTCGGGCAATCGCGCCTCAAGAAAGGCCCGGCTGAGCTGTTCAATGATGCCGATTTCATTGAAAAGCGCGAAGTAGGCGGCTGGGCCGGTGGGTTGGGTCAAATCAGGCGAGTCTCAAGTGGCCAGCGTGGCGTTTGCGGTGTTTGCGGACCGTAACCTACGCGGCCCAGCATTTGAACCGTCTCACCCGGCTTGGCGAGGAGGTCATGTGCCTTTTGATAATGCGCAGCCATTTGCGGGTATTCCTGCAGCGCTTGTGACACCGGATGCAACGCCAGCCCCATCTGTGTCGTCTTGAGGTTCAGCCGCAGCCATTGCCGCCCCGCGTCAAGCTGGTCAGCGCGCGTGTTGGTCTTGGACGTCAGCACCGCATAGGCCGGGGTGGCGTGTAACATCTCTTGATAGATGACCTCGCCCTGTTTGAAGCTTGTGCTGTTGGGGTCCATCAGGCTGTCGCGTGTCAGCAGACCCGCCAGCATCAGCGACTCAAGAAACGTGCCGCCCATATCAATCCCGTCCGGGTTTGCGTTGATCTCGGCCTTGCCGAGGCGCATCAGATCGACGCTCTCTTTCATGGTTGGCGGGTAATACGTCTCGGTCAGCCACGCCTCCCACGTGAGGGTTTTGAGCGCTTCCACGTCTGCGGTATCGCTCTTGATGATCGCGAAGTCTTGCAATGTTGCGATCTGAGCGTTGCTGAGGAGTTGATCGGTGAATGGTTCCTTGCAGGAACGGCGGTTTGGGATTGCCGCGAAGAGTGGGTCTTTCGTACCGCCGTTGGCGAAATGGGCGATGGCCGCGGGGCCGTCTTCGCCGTCCGGGTAGTAGTCGAAAGTGACGTCATATCCTGCCTCCGCCGCCGCAATGCGCATCTGTTCCAGAAAACACCCCAGGCTGATGACGAGTTGCCGGTGATAGGGGTCTGTTTCGGGTAGGTCGCGGTCAACGTCGCGCCAGATGATAACCTGATCGGGGGTGTTCAGATCAACGAGCCACGGCTGACGGTTGTGCGCGTTCGGGGCAAGGATGGCATGCGAAACCGCCCATTTGCGTGGGTCGGCATAGCCACTGGCAGCCGACCATGGGGCGAGTGCGTCATTTGGGGTGCGCGTTGCAGCAAAACCGGCGGCGGCACCGGATGCAGCGACAATTGTGCCACCACCAATAAGTGAGATGAATTTGCGTCGTGAGAGGGTCATGCGAATCTCCATTAGTGCGATATCGAACTAAATAGTACGATGTCGCACTAAATGCAAGAACCTGCTGAATGATGGCTCTTGCACTTGACTTTGCTCTGTCCACATAAGGTATCAACGCTGGACTGAAACTTCGCTCTGAAGGGAGCCGCCATGGACAAGATACCGCTGACACGTGCCGGATTTGACAAGCTTGATGCAGAGCTCAAGCAGTTGAAGACCGAAGAACGTCCGGCGATCATTCGTGCGATTGCCGAAGCGCGGGAGCATGGCGACCTGTCCGAGAACGCGGAGTATCATTCCGCAAAGGAAAAGCAGTCTTTCATCGAAGGCCGGATCAAGGAATTGGAGGGCGTGATCTCTCTGGCGGAAATCATTGATCCGACAAAACTGTCGGGCTCTGTGAAGTTCGGGGCAACAGTGACGGTTGCCGACGAAGACACGGACGAGGAGAAGACCTATCAGATCGTTGGTGAATATGAGGCGGACATTGAAAAAGGTCTGCTAAATATGAAATCCCCGATTGCGCGTGCGCTGATTGGCAAAGATGTCGGCGATAGCGCAGAAGTCCGCACGCCGGGCGGTGAGAAGTCTTACGAGATCATTGAGATCACCTATAAATAAGCCGTCGTTGCCGGAGTAACGCAGCCAATGGCGTCACATTTGCCTGACCCAGACCCGTCGCTGATCAGCCGCCGGACAGAAACCATCGCTTTGGTGCTGTCCGTCGGGTGGCTTCTTTTCGTGGTCGCCTTCTTCTGGTTCGTCCCCGTCAACATGGGTGACGAGGGGTTCGATTTCCTACGTTTTCTGATGGTGTTTCTGGGTATCTTCCTGCCTGTCGCCGTCATCTGGGTGGCGAGCCTTGTTGCCCGTAACGCCAGCGCGATGCGGCTTGAGACGCGGGCGTTGCAGGCCGAGATTGCGGCCTTGTCGGAAGAAGTCGCGCGCTCAAAGCATGCGGGGCCGCTGTCACCCGAAGCCTCGGTCGAGCGGAAGATGAGCAAGATCGCGCAGGCCGGCAAAAAGTCTGATCCAGCAGTTTCCACCTTCAAGACGCAACGTGAGGCGGTTGGACTGCCTTCATCAGCCATGCAAGTGCAGCCGACGCTGGGGTTCGACCCACAGCCGGACGATGCGCTGGAACCCTTGCCGCGGGTTGATCTGATCCGGGCGCTGAACTTTCCCGATACGGATTCTGACTCCATCGGCTTTGCGGCGTTGCGAAAAGCGCTGAAGGACCCGACCTCGCGCAATCTGGTGCAAGCCAGTCAGGATGTGCTGACGCTGTTGTCGCAAGACGGCATCTATATGGACGACCTGTCGCCCGACCGGTCGCGGCCAGAACTGTGGCGACGCTTTGCCCAAGGCGAACGCGGCCGCGCGATTGGCGGGCTTGGTGGGGTCCGGGACCGCACCTCGCTTGCACTCACGGCATCGCGGATGCGCGAAGACCCGATCTTTCGGGATGCCGCGCACCATTTTCTACGCCACTTCGACAAAATGCTTGTGTCGTTTGAGGCGGTCGCCACGGATGCCGAAATCATCGAACTGTCCAATACCCGCACAGCCCGCGCTTTTATGTTGCTGGGCCGGGTAACGGGGGCCTTCGATTGATCCAGGTCTTTTTGCAAACCGTGCCGTTCTTCGCAGTGATTGCACTGGGATACGGCGCTGTGCGCAGCGGGTTCTTCACGGCAGAGGCCACGGGGCATATCACCAAGTTCGTTTTCTACTTCGCGTTGCCCGCGATGCTCTTGAAGTTCGCCAGTAATCTGGACTTTGCAGATGTGCTCGATTGGGATTTCGTCGCGGCCTACTTCGTTGGGTCGCTCGCGATTTATCTGCTCGCAACGATTGTGGCGATGCTACGCGGCTTGCCTGTGGCAGAGGCGGCGATTGAAGCGCAGTGCTCGATTATCGGCAACGTCGGCTTTCTGGGCATCCCGATGCTGGCGCTGCTGCTTGGGCCAAGCTCTATCGGGCCGATCATGATGGTGCTGGCGGTCGACCTGATCTTTTTCGGATCGCTTGTAGTGATCCTGATCACCGGGTCACGCGATGGGCGGTTGAGGCTTGGGACTTTGAAAGTGGTCGCATTGGGCGTGGCGAAAAACCCGATGGTCGTGTCTATCGTGATTGGGTTGATGCTGTCGCGGTTCAACGTGCCGATCCCGAACGTCGCGAATGATCTGCTGGACATGCTGGGCGCTGCGGCGACGCCAGGGGCGTTATTCGCGATTGGTGGATCACTCGCGGGCAAATCAGCAGAACGGGCCAGCGTGGCGGGGTGGCTCAGCGTTTGCAAGCTGGCGCTGCATCCTATCGCTGTTGGCCTGATGGCGTTTTTCGTCTTCGACGTTGATCCGGTTGCGGCGGGTGTCATGATCGCGGCGGCAGCCCTGCCGGTGGCGGGCAACGTCTATATCATCGCGCAGCACTACGGTGTGGCACCGGCCCGTGTCTCAACCGCGATTCTGTTCACAACGGTGATTAGCGTGGCGACGATCCCGCCCGTCATCGGGTGGGTGACAAGCCTCTAGCGGTGGGGTAGCCGTTGAGCCGAACGATCATCGGGAGGCGCATCATGGAAACCATCTCAGAAAACCGCAGTTTTGGTGGGACGCAGGGCGTTTACAAACATGCCTCTTCCGCGACCGGAACGGACATGACCTTTGGGTTGTTCATGCCGGCGGAGGCCGCCGATGGCCCGGTGCCCGTGCTGTGGTATCTGTCGGGCCTCACCTGCACCCACGCGAACGCAATGGAGAAGGCGGGCGCGCAATCCTGGGCCGCAGAGCAAGGGATCGCGGTGATCTTCCCCGACACCTCTCCGCGCGGTGAAGGCGTGCCAGATGATGAGGCTTACGATCTGGGGCAGGGCGCCGGGTTCTACGTCGACGCGTCAGAGGCACCGTGGTCAAAGCATTTCAAGATGTGGAGCTATATCGCAGAAGATCTGCCGAGCGTTGTGGCCGAGAACTTCGCACTCGACATGGACCGTCAGGCGATCACCGGGCATTCGATGGGTGGCCACGGGGCGCTGACCTTTGCGATGGCGCTGCCGGGGCGGTTCCGGTCCGTCTCGGCGTTTGCACCCATTTGCCATCCCACAAAGAGCGACTGGGGCCGCAAACAGTTCGCGGCCTATTGGGGCGATGAGGCCAATTGGGGACCCCATGATGCGACATTGTTGATGCAGGGTGGCGGCTTTGATGGCCCAATGCTGATCGACACCGGCACGGACGATCAGTTCTTTGACCTGCTTGGGACCCATCACCTTGCGGCCGCGATGGCAGAGGCCAAACAGGAAGGGCAAATTCGGCTGCAGAAGGGCTACGACCATTCCTACTACTTCGTCTCAACCTTCATGGAAGACCACATCGCCTTCCATGCTGAGGCACTATACGCGTGATGTTCCTACAACGGGTGCCCGGATGATTTACGTGGATGCGGATGCCTGCCCGGTGAAGGCCGAGGTCGAACGGGTCGGTACACGGCACAAGTTGAAGATGTTCATTGTCTCAAACGGGGGCATCCGCCCCTCGCAGAACCCATTTGTGGAAACAGTTGTGGTGCCGGATGGCCCAGACGTGGCCGACATGTGGATCGCGGATCGGGCGACCAAGGGCGACGTCGTGATTACAGGGGATATCCCTCTTGCTGACAAGTGCATCCAGAACGGCGCGCTGGTTTTGAAACACAATGGCGAGGCGTTGACACAAGCCAACATTGGCAACGTCTTGGCCACCAGAGACTTGATGACTGATATGCGGGCAGCAGACCCTTTTCGCCAGGGTGGTGGAAAGCCCTTCGCCAAGGCAGATCGGGCCCGTTTTCTGGATGCGCTGGAGCGGACGGTGCGGGCCGCAGCAAGGTTGGCGTAAGGCGACGATTTCTTTGGAAGAAATCGGTCTGAATTCTACGAAGGAATTCAACGCCGCAACTGTATAACTGTTTCGAAATAGGCGACAATCACGCCACACTGATGCCGAAATTATCGGGTCTAAAAGCCGATAATTCAGCTTTGCCACGACTTATTGATAAACGGTACCAGTGATTGTTCGAAGGCCCAGCGATCATGATAAGTGACGACGAGATTGACGCGTATCAGCGCGACGGTGCCATTGTGGTCCGTGGCGTCTTTGCTGATTGGATCGACGTGATGGCGAACGGCGTGGCAGAAAACATGGCCGCGCCCGGTGAATACGCCTCTGAAAACGCTGTCACCGAAGGCCGCTTTTTCGATGACTACTGCAACTGGACCCGCATCGCCCCGTTCGAACGCGTTATCCGCGAAAGCTGCGCCGGAGAACTTGCGGCCAAAGCCATGCGATCTGACACAGCCCAATTTTTTCATGATCACGTGCTGGTCAAGGAACCGGGTACACCAAAGCCGACGCCGTGGCATCAGGATGCGCCTTACTATCTCGTGGAAGGCACGCAGACGGTTAGTCAATGGATCCCGCTTGATCCGGTGAAAGAGGCCTCGCTGCGGTTCATCGCGGGGTCACACAAGTGGGAGCGGATGGTGCGGCCGGTCAGCTGGGCCGATGACAGTGACTTTTACGACAGCGGCGATTGGACCCCGGTGCCCGATCCTGATGCGAACCCCGAGGATGTTAAAGTCCTCGAATGGGCGTTGGAGCCGGGCGATTGCGTGCTGTTTGATTTTCGCACGGTGCATGGCGCGCGGGGCAATACGTCGGCATCCCGGCGCAGGGCACTATCGTTGCGGTGGGTCGGTGATGACGCGCGTGTTGTGAATCGCCCCGGTCGTACATCGCCACCCTTTCACGGTCACAACATGGCGGCAGGTGCGCCGCTGCGGGACGATTGGTTCCCCATTATTTGGAAGTCCTAGGTATGCTTTGGTTTGCTCTTGTCCTCCTTGTTGTAACTCTTCTCGCGGCGCTGCCGTCAATCCTCGAGGGTCGACGGTTCGTAATTGATCGCGCTAAGCGGCAAGAGGCACCCGGAAAGTTTGCTGAGTTGTCGCAAGGCGTGACCCACTACCGCTGGATTGGGCCGACCCGGGGCCCGGTCGCAGTGATGATCCATGGATTGATCACAAGCTCTCCGATCTGGGAGGACCTTGCCGATACGATGGCCGATCTGGGCTATCGGGTGCTGGTCTACGATCTCTATAACCGTGGCTATTCAGACAATGTCGACGGGCCGCATGACACTGACATGTATCTGCGCCAGCTGGACGATCTTCTCGCACATGAAGGCCTTGAAGATGGGCTGACGATGGTCGGCTATTCGATGGGCGGCATGATCGCCACCAAGTTCGCCGCCACGGAGCCGCACCGGATGCACCGTCTGATCCTGATGGCCCCTGGCGGAATCGACATGAACGAGAGCGATTTCGGCAAGTTCTGCCGAACCACGCCAATTCTTGGACCGTGGGTGCACGGTATCTGGGCTGGCATGCGGTTTACGCGCCAGATCAACGAAGATGCCTGGGCCGCCGCGAACCCGCATGTGGTCGATACAATGGCGATGGAGCTTGATCGCCGGGGCTTCCTGCCTGCGATCCTGGCCTGCCGCAGCGGGATCTTAACCGAGGTGCTAGAGGACGCATTTCGGTCCATCAACCGCGACGGCATTCCGACGATTGTGATCTGGGGTGAAGAGGATGGCGTCATTCCATCAAGCGCCATGGGGAAGATGGCGCAATGGAACCGCAAAGCGCATCACGAGATTATCGAGGGCGCCGGGCATGAGCTGCCCTACAGCCACGTGGCCGAAGTCAGCGACGTTTTGCGCGCCATGTTGCGAGAACAAAAAGCGGTTTAAGCTGCCTGTGCCACAGGTGACAGTGGCTTCTCCCGGATTGGCAAATGCACAACCGCGCTGAACGCGCCCACGGCCACACCGACCCACCAGACATGCGTGTAAGTGCCAAAGGCATCGTACATCCGCCCGCCCAGCCAGACGCCGACAAATGAGCCAAGTTGGTGAGAGAAGAACACAAGTCCGTAAAGCGTGCCCATGTACCGCAAGCCGTAGATATGCGCGACGAGGCCTGAGGTCAGCGGCACGGTTGCCAGCCACAGCGAGCCCATCGCGATTGAGAACAGGATCACCGTCGTAGGTGTCATCGGCACCATGATAAACGCCGCCGCAATGATCGTACGGCCCGTGTAGATCCCGGCCAGCAGATATTTCTTGGAATAGCGCTTGCCAAGGTAACCCGCGTAAAGCGTACCTGCGATATTGGCGAGACCGATCAGAGAGATTGCGACAGCACCCAAGGCGCTTGTGGTGGTGATCCCCATATTCGACAACATGCTGCCGGGCATGATCGGGCCGCAGACCTCTGCCACGAAGGCGGGGAAGTGCGCCGTGACGAACGACAGCTGATAGCCGCAGGAAAAGAAGCCGAGGAAGATGAACGTGTAGGACGGGTCCTTGAAGGCACGCCGGACGACCGTGCCGATGCTTTCTTCAAGTTCCGCCCGCGTCGCGACGGTTTCGGTGCGCATCATCGGCAGCACCAGAAGGACGCAAAGGATCAGCGCGGCAAACGTCACAAAGGTCATCTGCCAAGTCATGAAGCTCAGCAGGTATTCCGCCAGCGGTGGCCCGAAGACCTGCCCGGCGGAACCCGCCGCTGTCGCAATGGCCAGCGCCATCGAGCGGTTCTCGTCCGAGGCCGCGCGGCCAACAACCGCGAGGATCACGCCAAAGCCAGTGCCCGCAATGCCAAAGCCCACAAGAACTTCATAGAACTGGTGCGCAAGCGGAGTGGTGGCCCCCGCCGACAGCAAGAGCCCCAGCGCGTAGCACAGGGCCCCCATGATGATCGCTTTGCGGTCGCCGATCTTTTCGGCGATGGCCCCGAAGATCGGCTGCCCAATCCCCCAAGCCAGGTTCTGGATCGCAATCGCAAGCGAGAAGTCTGCCCGCAACCAGCCGAACTCTTCGGCGATGGGGATCTGGAACACGCCAAAAGATGCGCGGATCGCAAAGCCTGTCATGATAATCAGGCAGCCCGCAATCAGAACCGGTGTGATCAGTGGCGCTTGTCTTTCCATACGGCCACCAAACGACCGGTTTTTCAGGAAGTCAATTTTTGCGATTGTATCGGTACAGAGATGCCGAAGACGTAATCGGTGCAGATGATCTCACCCTCGGGCGTGGATTTTTCGCACAACAATGTGCCGCCAATCTTCTTGTAGAACGCGATTGCGCGGTCGTTGCCCTTCAGCACAGTCGCAGTGAATGGCGTCGGGTCTGCGCCGATGGCGTGGGTCAGAAGCGCCTGCGCCGCGCCGGTGCCGTGCGCGTGCCGCAAGGTGTAGTAACTGTATAGTTCGCGAGGATATGCCGCGCGCCACTCATCATCCCGGTTGCGACCCATGTGTGCAAAGCCAATGCCCGGCAAATAGCTGACCGGGCACTTTCGGCCAAGAATATCCCCCCAGATTGCGCGGCGGCGGTCTCTGTTGCGCGCCTCAAACGCGGATCGAGGCAGCAGGTTGGGATAGGTTTCCTCCCATGCCTGCAGGTGCAGTTCGACGATATCGTCCAGGTCGTCTTCGGTCGCGTTCCGTGGTGTCATAGGGGCGACCATAATGCGGTGACATTTGGGGGCAACGCTGACTGAAAGGTTGTGAAGAACCGCATCGGCACGGTATGCGAAAGTCTATGACGATGCAGGACATTTACCGGGCCAAGGTGGCCGCAGGCAGCTTGCAAGCTGACCCTGCGCAAGAGGCCGTGCTGGGCGAGTTAGAGCGTGTGCGGCAGGCCCTTGCAGCGCCAGCTCCCAAGAAGGGGTTCTTCCGCAAAGCCCCGGAACCGGAACCGGGACTATACATGTGGGGCGGTGTCGGGCGCGGCAAGTCAATGCTGATGGATCTGCTGTACGAGGCAGTTGAAGCTCCGAAACAGCGGCAGCATTTCCATGCCTTCATGCAGTGGGTTCATGCCCGCATGGGCGACGCGCGCAAGCGTGGCGTTGATGATGCGATTGCCCCGGTCGCTGCAGAATTGGTCGCAGACGTGCGCTTCCTTGCGTTTGATGAAATGCAGATTACCGACATCACCGATGCGATGATCGTGGGGCGCTTGTTTGAGGCGTTGTTTGCAGGAGGTGTCACGGTCGTGACCACATCGAACCGGCCACCTGACGATCTTTACAAGGACGGGCTGAATCGCCAGCTTTTTGTGCCGTTCATTGAGCTGATCAAACAAAAGCTGGTCGTGCATGAGCTGTCCAGTCCAACAGATTACCGGCAAGGCCGATTGGCCGGGTCGCCTGCCTATTTCACGCCGCTGACGCGCGAAGCGCGCGCGCAGATCGATGCGGTGTGGCAAGATTTGACAGGCGGCGAAGACGCACCATTAACGTTGCATGTGAAAGGCCGTGAAGTTGTCCTGCCACGTTTTCACAACGGCGCGGCCCGCGTGCCATTCTTTGAACTTTGCGGCAGACCACTTGGCGCAGCGGACTACCTCGCCTTGGCAGAGGCCGTGCGGGTGCTGATCCTTGAGGAAATTCCGCAACTTGGTCGTAGCAACTTCAACGAAGCCAAGCGTTTTGTAACGCTGATTGATGCGCTTTACGAAGGCAAGGTCAAGCTGATCGCGTCAGCCGCCGCAGCGCCAGAGATGCTTTACATCGAAGGTGAGGGGACGTTCGAATTTGAACGCACCGCAAGCCGTTTACGAGAGATGCAGTCGGCGGACTGGGCGGCTTAATCTTTCCGGGTTTTGCTGAAAAGCATCGTATCTTTGCAGTCTCTCCGTGGCGGCGTGGTCTGCGCGCGTAGCGGCGTTGCCGGGTCGATGCTGCTCACGCGGATGTATTTGCCGTTGATGCAAACGTCCTGCGCGTAATTGCCTGAATTGAAACCGAAGCCGGGGTTGCCGCAATCATCGACATTTCCATTCGCGTTCCATCCCTGAGAGACGAGACTGCCAAAATTGCCACCAACCGGAAAGTTCATCGTGTCCGGCTCAAACCGCAGGAACCAAGTGGTCGATGCTGTGCGCTCTGCCAGGGACCAGGACCCAATTTCGCGCCCGCGATGGTAGCCGGTGATTTCAAAGTCGGTCACGTCGCCTTCTGTCACGAGCGGCTTTGCCATCGCGCCGGGGGAAAGCTGCATCCGGCCCGTCATAGTGTAACCACTGCCACCGACCCAGCAGATATAAAGATCGGCGCTTTGTGCGGGGGCTGCAAACGCGAACATGCAGGCCAAAACGGCCTGCATGCTGCACACTGCTCGACGGGTTGGTCCCATCTGTTTGTTGTTCCGTTTTTGCACTGGGATTGCCGCCTCTTGGGCCATGTCTTTCGCGTGCGCGGCCATCGGAAGGATGGCGCGTTTTGCACGCAAAATCATGAAGTTACCCCCGATATGTGCGGCACCGTTTGGTGGTTTGGCTGGCAGGCCCGGCGCATCAATTCTTGTTGAGAACCTGTATAGGAAAGAGTGATTCGCGGGTCAAAAGAAAAACGAATCATCTGGCAAAAAACTGCAGGTTTATGACGGGTCGTTTTTTCGGATCACATCGCCCGCAAAATAAAGCGATCCGCAGATCAGAATACGGGCATGCGGCGCATCGGCAATAATGGCATCAATCGCGGCCTCGACATTGTCGGCTGTCGAAGCAGTGATGCCCACCGAAGTGGCCACATCCGCGGTCGTCTGCGCTGGTAAAGTGTTCGCCTCACCCGGGATGGACACGCCCGTCAAGGTTGCGGCATGTGCCGCCAACGGGCGCAAGTATCCCGTGATGTCTTTGGTATTGAGCATACCGCAAATAAGGTGGGTCGGGCGGGGTGCGAGGCCCTTGAGTGTCGCTGCAATCGCTTCACCAGCAGCCGGATTATGCCCCCCGTCAAGCCAAAGTTCGGCGGTGCCGGCGCGCTCGACCAAAGCACCTTCGCACAACCGCTCCATCCGGGCGGGCCAGTGGGCTTTTGTGACGGCGGCTTCGCAGCCTGCCTCACCCACGCCAAGCGCGCGCAGCGCCGCAATCGCGGCACCCGCATTCATAATCTGATGCGGGCCGGGCAGATTTGGCAGCGGCAGATCGCGCAAGCTGGTTTCGTCCTGGTAGACAAGGCGCCCGCGTTCATCCTGCACATGCCAGTGCTGACCATGTACGAGAAGTGGCGCGCCGACGCGGGCGGCTTGGCGCTCAATCACCTCAAGCGCGTCGTCATGTTGCGGCCCGACGATACAGGGCACGCCCCGCTTTATGATCCCCGCCTTTTCGCCAGCAATCGCAGGCAGTGTGTCGCCCAGAAAGGCCTGATGATCCATGTCCACCGGCGTGATGATGGTGAGCTTCGGTTCGGCGATGACGTTGGTGGCATCGAGGCGTCCGCCAAGACCCACTTCAAGCAGGGTGTAGTCTGCATCGGTCTCTGCAAATGCAAGAAGGGCGGCGACGGTCGTTATCTCGAAATACGTGATAGGGTCCGGCCCGTTTGCGGCATAGCAACGGTCCAACACTTCGGTCAGCGCCTCTTCGGTGATCAATTCACCCGCGAGCCGGATACGTTCATGAAACCGCGCCAGATGCGGTGAGGTATAGGCGTGAACCGCGTGGCCCTCTGCCTCCAACCCCGCACGGATCATCGCCTGGGTGGAGCCTTTGCCGTTGGTGCCCGCGATATGGATTACCGGTGGCAAACGGTTCTGTGGATTCCCGACAGCCTCCAACAAGCGCCAGACACGGTCGAGCGTCAGGTCAATGACCTTTGGGTGCAGATCCATCATCCGCTTGAGGATCACGTCGGAACGCTGGCTCATCATCGGTCCTCGATCTGCGGATGTGGTTTTGCTAGGCTTTTGCGGCGTCAGCGGTCGCCGCGCCAGCATCGTTGACCTTGTCCGGCGCAGGCAAGTCGCCGTGGATTGCGGGGTCCTGTTTCATCAGCATGCGCACAATCGTCACCAGCTCTTCTTTCAGGTCGGTCCGCTTTGTCACACGGTCAAGCATCCCGTGATCCAACAGGTACTCCGCGCGTTGGAAACCTTCGGGCAGCTTTTCACCGATGGTCTGTTCGATCACACGGGCACCGGCGAAGCCGATCAGCGCGTTGGGTTCGGCAATCTGCACATCGCCCAGCATCGCATAGGACGCGGTCACACCACCCGTCGTCGGATGAGTCAGCACCACGATGTAGGGCAAGCCCGCTTCTTTCAGCATCTGTACCGCAATTGTGGTCCGAGGCATCTGCATGAGGCCCAGGATGCCTTCTTGCATCCGCGCCCCTCCAGCTGCGGAAAAGAGGATCAGCGGACGATTCAATTCAATCGCGCGCTCTGCAGCGGCGATGATCGCGTTGCCGACATACATCGACATCGACCCACCCATGAAGGAAAAGTCCTGCACCGCGACAACGACGGGCGTCCGGATCATCTCGCCCTCAGCGACCAGCATCGCGTCTTTCTCGCTCGTCTTCTTGCGCGCGTCTCGGATGCGGTCGGTGTACTTTTTCTGGTCTTTGAAGTGCAGCGGGTCCGCGACGGGTTCTGGCACCGCAACCTCGGTATAAAGACCGCCGTCAAAAAGGGTCGCAAGCCGGTCGCGCGCGCCGATAGGCATGTGGTGGCCGCAGTTCGTGCAGACGTTCAGATTTTCTGAAAGCTCGCGGTGGAACAGCATCGTGCCGCAGTCATCACACTTCGTCCAAAGGTTCTCGGGCACTTCGCGCCGCGAAAACAGCGAGTTGATCGTCGGACGGACGTAATTGGTGATCCAGTTCATTGCGATGCCCTTGCGTTATTGACGCTCAGATATGCTGTGCCATGCGGGATTGCAACGATTGGGTGGGAGTGAGGCCTGCAGCACCATGTCGGCTGCAGGCCCCCTTTCATGGATTTAAAGCAGGGTGATCGTCGTCGTTCCGCTGCCGCGACGCAGCGCGTGCACATCTGAAAGCGCTGGGTCGTTCATCCATGCCTGTGCTGCGTCTTTCGACGGGAAGCTGAGCAACGCGATGGCGGTCGGCAACGTGCCTTCCCCTTCGATAATCGCAAGATCGCCAGAGGCCTGCAGAATTGCGCCCCCATGCTTGGCAAGGGCGGCCCCGGCTTTCTCACGATACGCGGCGAGGCTTTCGGGGTTCGTGACGGTCAGAGTTGCAACGGCATGTGTGGTCATTGGATGTCCTTTCTTGTGATGACCAAGAGATACGGCGTAGCCGCCTGCGCGAAAATACGCTAATGTTGCATTCACCATGTGCAGAAACGATCGGGATGGAGCTGTGGACTGGAACGATTTACGGTTTGTGCTGGAGACCTCGCGCCAGAAAGGCCTGAGCGGCGCTGCGCGCGTGCTTGGTGTGAACCACGCAACGGTGGCCCGGCGGATCGCTGCGGCGGAGGATGCCCTTCAGGTCACGCTATTTGATCGTTTGCCCACCGGATATCGCCCGACAACAGCCGGTCAGGCGGCGGTTGAAGCAGCCATCGCGATGGAAACCATCGGCATTGATCTGGAGCGGACAATTGGGGCAGAGGATCTGGCGATTGCGGGCGACCTGACCGTGACAGCACCCCAATTGATGATCGGGCATGTCCTCTCGCCCGTTCTGCGCGACTTCTCAAGGGCCTATCCTGAAATCCGGCTCAAAGTGCTTGGCACGAACGAGACGCTGAACCTCGCCCGTCGCGAAGCGGATGTTGCCATCCGGATCAGCAACACCCCGCACGAGACGTTGTTTGGCCGCAAGGTCGCGGATCAAAAGTCTGCCGTCTACGCAAGCCGCGCCTATCTTGAGGCGCTTGAGACGGACCCCGACAAGGCCTTGTCCTGGCTCCGGTTTGAACAATGGACAGGCATCATTCCAGAGGTCCGCGCCGCCTATCCGAATGTCACAGTGGCCATGACCTTTGATGATATGGCCGCGATGCTGGGCGCCGTTGAAGCGGGGATCGGTGTGACGCGCATGCCGTGCTTTCTGGGGGATGCCGCACCGAACCTTGTGCGCGTGCCGCGGATTCCGCTCATGCCTTATCTGAGCATTTGGGTGCTGACCCATGCGGACCTTCGCAAAGTGGCCCGCATCTCGACCTTTATGACGTTCGTGGGGGAGCGGCTTGCGCAGCTCCGCCCACTTTTTGAAGGTGTGCCAGGCTAGATGCCCGACACCCAAAACCTTATTCGGTGACCGTCGTGGCTGGTGCCGTTTGATCAGCCGTCGCGGGAGCGGCTTCTTCAAGTGCTGGCGCACCTGTTGTCGCTGCTGTGCCGTCGCCGCCGCCGCTGCCGAGCAGGAAGATGCCTGCAATAATGGCCACAACAACGATGATACCAATCACCCAGCCAGCGCCGCCGCTTTCATTTTGCATAGCGATGCGACGTTCTGCTTGGGCCCGCCGTAGGTTCTCTTGATCGATGGACGTCATTTGATGCTCCTTTCGCTTCTCAGACACAGCTTCCCCGGTCTGCAAAACGCGCACGCCTGCAGTCCGCGCAGTGTGCCCTGCGCTTTGGTTTCAAGTTGAACACCACCACAATACGCCAAAGGGCAGAGGGGTTCCGGCAGGTTTGCGGGGATGGGTCCGATCCGGCCCGTTCTTGCCACTTTTCCGCCACAATCAGCCAAAAATGGCCGATCCGGAGCGGCGCCACCTGCGACAGATCGGAGCGTCGACCATTGGCCGTTGGCGTCATGCGCGGAGACACGGGGCTGTGCGCCCTTCGGACAGGTCAGCAGATTAAAATCACCGGTGGCTTTGGGACCCTTTGCTCTGAGGTCAAAGCGCCGCGAACGACCGCATACCTGTAACTTAGGGCGATTACTAAGTGTCTTGATCGGGCGCATCGTTCCTGTTACTTAGGTGTATGTCTAAGTATGATTCCAAGCTCGATCTCTGTTTCTCTGCCCTTGGAGACCCAACACGGCGCATGATCCTCCAACGCCTTGCGCGTGGTGAGGCGTCTGTGAGCGAACTGGCAGAACCTCACGATATGGCGCTGCCCTCGTTCATGGAGCATCTGAAGAAACTGGAAGCGGCCAACCTCATCACGTCGAAGAAAGAAGGGCGGACCCGCATATGCGAACTGGCCCCAGATGCCTTCACGCCTGCCAAGGACTGGCTGGGTGAGCAAAGCGCCATCTGGGAAGGACGGCTCGACCGCTTTGACGACTACATCACAAATTTGATGCAAGAGAGACCCAAATGAAACTCGACCCAAAAACCGATCTGACGTTTACCCGAACCATCAATGCGCCTCGCGCCCTGCTTTGGGAATGTTGGACGACGCCAGAGCACATCAAGCATTTCTTTGTGCCCAAGCCTTATGGGATTGACGCTTGCGAGATCGACCTTCGGGTCGGCGGCAAATTCAACACAACCATGAATGTCGAAGGCAATCTCATGGAGAACGAAGGTGTTTTTCTCGAAGTGGTTGAAGGCGAGCGATTGGTGTTCACCGACACCTATAGCGAAGGATGGAAGCCTGCCGCCGATCCCTTCATGACGGCGATCATCGCATTCGCAGACGATGGCAAAGGCGGAACGACATATACGGCAACGGCACGCCACCGCTCCCCGGAAGCCCGCCAAAGCCATGAAGATATGGGTTTCTACGACGGTTGGGGAACAGTCGCGACACAGCTCGAGGACTACGCCCAATCACTCAAGTAGACCTGAGGGCGGGCATTGTGCCGAAGTCCGCGTCGCCCTCTGGACCGACCCCGCTGGTGTTGCTCCATGACGGATCACCCATCACCTGCGGCTCGTTCCCGACCGGATGGCGGATCAAATAGATGGCTGCTCTGAGACCAACCTGTGAGTTCCAATTTTTCGCTGCGCGCGCTCGCAGCATGAACATCGCCGCAACGGCATCGTTTTCTACGCCGCCGCGCAGCGAGAAGAACTGCCATCCGTAGGGGATGCATTGAGGCTCAAGGCAGCAATCTACAGGTTGCGGACCTATTTGCCGTTGATGATGAGCCGTACCGTCGACGGAACGGTGGCCTTCGGCTTGACTCCGTGCCTTGGAACTCTTCGCAACCGACTTCCAGAACGAGATCCAAGCGGGCGAATCTATGAGCAGAAACAAACTGCTCAAATTGCCTTCGAAACGGGCCGTTCAACGCCTCTTGTAGTATCAGCACATCAGCGCGGTGCTGATGAAAGGGCGCGGAGGGAGGATCGGAGGACAAACCATGCCAAGAGTCCAACTACCCGCCGTCACCCCGAAACGCAGAGCCTGGAACAAAGGCCGGATCATCGGACAGAAACGACCGCTGCTACCAAAACAGGTCTGGGCAATCCGCGCGCGGCTCGAACTTGCCGGCAACCTACGTGACCTTGCATTGTACAACGTCGCGATCGACAGCAATTTGCGCGGTTGCGACCTCGTCAAACTACTTGTAGCCGATTTGGTGAAAGACGGCCGCGTTCGCGAAAGGGCCTCGGTGGTTCAGAGTAAGACCAGGAGGCCGGTCCGGTTCGAGCTTTCTGACTGCACAAGAGACACGGTCATCGCATGGACAAGATCGCCCGAGATGATCGGGTGCCGGTACATGTTCCCTAGCCGGTTCCATGACCGCCAGCACATCTCGACGCGTCAATATGGTCGGATTGTTCGCGACTGGGTGTCGTCAATTGGCTTAGAGGCGAGCGGCTATCGCACACATTCACTGCGGAGGACGAAAGTCGCTGAGATTTACCGCAAGACCGGCAATCTCCGAGCTGTTCAGCTT
This sequence comes from Paracoccaceae bacterium, assembly GCA_020628545.1. Taxonomy (GTDB): domain Bacteria; phylum Pseudomonadota; class Alphaproteobacteria; order Rhodobacterales; family Rhodobacteraceae; genus Yoonia. The sequence goes on from JAHDEX010000005.1 coordinate 59,844, forward strand.
CTGCTAGGACACACGAAGGTCGACAGCACTGTCCGGTATCTGGGCGTCGAACTCGATGACGCTCTGAGCATAGCAGAAAGCATAGATATCTGAGCTGCGTCGGCGTACTCGAGACGACCGATTTTCCGCCGATCACCCTGTCGCAAAAGATGCATTGTCCTGATGTTAGCGGGGCGGCCAAGAGCCGCCCCAATTTTTGCAGTAGTTTAGCCCAACGTTGGCATGGCAAACTCCGGACCGCTTCGCACACCTGTCGGCCATCGGGTCGTGATTGCCTTCATTCGCGTGTAGAAACGCACACCCTCCATGCCGTGCATGTGGTGATCGCCGAAGAGCGATTGCTTCCAGCCGCCGAAGGAGTGAAACGCCATCGGGACGGGCAGCGGAACGTTCACGCCAACCATGCCAACCTCGATCTCGTGCGAGAATGCGCGGGCCGCGTCACCGTCGCGTGTGAAAATGGCGACGCCGTTGGCGTATTCATGCGCCTGCACCAGATCAACGGCCTCGGCATAGGTATTCCGCCGAACCACCGAGAGGACCGGCCCGAAAATCTCGTCCTTCCAGACGCTCATGTCCGGCGTCACGTGATCGAGGAGCGTCGGGCCGACAAAGTACCCGTTCTCATGGCCCTGCGAAGGGACAAAGCGGCGACCGTCCAGAACAATCTTGGCACCCGCGGCCTCTCCCTGACCGATGTAGTTGACAATCCTCTTGCGAGCCGCATCGGACACAACTGGCCCCATCTCTGCCGTACGGTCCGTCGCTGGACCAACCCGGAGCTTCTCCATCATCGGGACCAGTCGCGCGACGAGCGCATCGGCGACCGCATCGGTCACCGGGACCGCAACCGAAATCGCCATGCACCGTTCGCCTGCCGAGCCGAAGGCTGCCCCCATCAATGCGTTCGCGGCCTGATCAAGATCGGCGTCGGGCAGGATCACCATATGGTTCTTTGCCCCCCCCAAGCGCCTGAACGCGCTTCCCGTTCGCCGTCCCCTTGGCGTGGATGTACTTCGCGATCGGATTGGAGCCGACGAAGCTGACGGCCTTCACATCAGGATGTTCAAGGAGTGCGTCGACGGCCTCTTTGTCACCTTGGACGACGTTGAAAACGCCATCGGGAAGGCCCGCCTCAGAGAGCCATTCGGCGAGCAACAGCGACGCAGAGGGCACCCGTTCTGACGGCTTCAGCACAAAGGTATTGCCGCAGGCAAGCGCCACCGGAAACATCCACATCGGCACCATTGCCGGGAAGTTGAACGGCGTGATCCCGGCAACGACGCCCAAGGGCTGGCGCAGGGAGTAGCTGTCAACAGCGGTGCCGACATTCTCGGAAACCTCGCCCTTCAGAAGGTGCGGTGCGCCGGTTGCGAACTCCACCACTTCGATACCGCGTGTCACTTCGCCGAGCGCGTCGTCGTGGGTCTTGCCATGTTCGGAAGAAATGACTTCCGCGAGGGTTTCGGCACGCTCCCAGAGGATCGATTTGAAGCGATCGAGGATGCGTGCGCGACGCAGTGGCGACATGCGGGCCCATTCGGGCCAGGCGGTTCTTGCCTTCAGAACCGCGGCGCTGACTTCTGCCGCGGTCGCAAGCGCCACGCTCTTCGTTTGCTGACCGGTTGCCGGATCGAAGACCGGCGCGGTGCGATCAGACCTGTGAGAAACGGCAGTGTTGCCGGTGAATTGCGGTATCTCGTTCATGTTCGCATCTCCTTGTATACTCTCTGTTTCGTTCATCTGATTTCGTATATAAATATCCAACATCGGGTAACTGTTATGCGAAAATAGGCATAATGAACTGGGACGATCTGAGATACTTCCTCGCCGTGGCACGTGAGGGCCAGATGCTTGGCGCATCGCGCCGCCTTGGCGTCAGCCAGGCCCTGCTCAGTCGCCATCTTGCGAGGCTCGAAGACGACGTGGGCGCACGCCTGTTTGATCGCAGTACACGCGGTTGCACATTGACAGACGCCGGTTCCGATCTCCTTCAGACGGCTGAAAGGATCGAAGCCGAACTGCTTTCGGGCACATCGAACCTGGACAGCGCGGGGGCGGTCAGCGGCACATTGCGGATCGGTGCGCCCGACGGATTCGGCAGCGCTTTTCTCGCCTCAAGGCTCGGCAAATTGCGGCAGCGCCATCCGGACTTGCGGCTGCAACTGGTTCCGGTCGCCCGCACGATCTCGCTGTCCGAGCGCGAGGCGGATGTCGCCATCATGATCGGCCGCCCCGCAAAAGGGCGCCTCAGGGTCCGGAAACTCACGGAGTATACGCTCGGTCTCTACGCGGCGCAGTCCTACATCGATCGTCATGGGCGCCCGCGCTCAAAGGATGAACTGCGCGCCCACCCGCTCGTTGGGTATGTCGACGATCTGATCTACAGCACCGATCTGACCTATACCCGCGATATCCTTCGTGACTGGAAAAGCAGTATCGAGATCGCCACCGCTGTTGGTCAGTTTCACGCCGTTCGCGCCGGAAGCGGCATCGGCGTGTTGCACGACTTCATGGCCCACGAAGACAAAGACCTTGTGCCGCTTCTGCCCGAAATCTCGATCCGGCGGGAGTACTGGCTGGTCTGGCACGAGAACCTGCAAGGATCGCCGAGATTGCAGGCGTTCAATGACTGGATCGACCCCGAGGTGCGGCGCGACCGCAAGATCTTCATAAGGCAGTCTCAGCCGGGAACGTAAACGCGCTCGGTCTCGGGATCGACCGTGTCAAAGGGCAGATCCGCCAGTTCTGACCAGAGATCTTCAACGACAGCTTCGTTTGCCCAACCCAGGGTCTGGCGCACGCGCTCCGGTTTGCTGACGCCGACAACCGTGGTCCCGATCTGTGGCTGGCGCATCGAAAACTGAAGCGCGACGGCGCCGGGGGCAACGTCGTATGCCGCACAAGCCCCTTCGATCCGTTTCACGGGCGCCAGTGCGGCGTCATCGACCTCCTGATAGGTAATGCGCTTGACCTTTTCGCTGCCCTTGGCAAACACGCCGCCTGCATAGGGCGCGGCGTTGAAGACGGTCATGCCTTTCTCAACGGCACGACTGAAAACGTCGTGCGCCGAGCGGTTGAGAAGCGTGTATCGGTTGTGGACCAGAACGACGTCGAACGGCCAGTTTTCAACAAGCGGCGCCAGAATATCTGTCCGGCCCATTGCGATGCCCGCAGCCTGAACGAGACACTCGTCTTTCAGCTTGAACAGAGTGTCGAGCGCACCCCCCTTGCGGGTAATCTCGTCGAGTTCGCGCGCATGCTCTGGGTCGTGCAAATGCAGAATCTGAAATCGGTCGATTCCTAGGGCTTGCAGGCTCTCTTCTGCGGACTGGCGCACCCGATCCCCATCGAAACGCCCGGTCTCCATGTCACGATCGAGCTTGGTCGAGATGACAAAGCCGTCGGGGATACCGCCGCGCTCGCGAATGACCTTGCCAATCCGTTTCTCGGCGCGTCCGAACCCGTAGTTCCGTGAGGTGTCGATCAGGTTGACCGGCCCGTCAAAGATTTCGCGGATGGTGGCGTAGGCCGTGTCGTCGTCGACGCCGTAACCGTAGGTGTCGGGCATTCCGCCAAGGGCTGCTGTGCCGAAGCCGATGGGCGTTACAGAAAGGCCGGTGTTTCCAATGGGTCGCTTGTCCATGTCATCCTCCCGCAAAAACAGGTGCCGCCCGTTACCGGACGGCACCTCCTGGTTCCGATCAGGTCCGTGTCTTGACGCCACCCGATCGGCGGCTGGCCACGGTGGTCAGGATCGCGGCGATGATGATGACCGCACCCGTCGAGGCCTGGACGTAGAAGCTTGGCACCTGTGCCAGGGTCAGCAGGTTGTTGATCACGCCGATCAGCAGCACGCCCGAGACGACACCGACAATCGTTCCGCGTCCGCCGCCAAGGCTGACCCCGCCGATGACTGCTGCGGCGAAGGCCGAGAAGATGATCCCCTGGCCTTGGGTTGTAACCGCCGAGTCGAGGCGACCCGTCAGAAGGATACCGGCGAGACCAGCGAGAAGACCGGCGAAGAAGAAGGCCGACCAGATCATGCGATCCACATTGATGCCAGCAGCCCGCGCCGCGTCTTCGTTGCCGCCGATAGCATAGAGCGCCCGGCCGTAGCGGTGATACTTGAGCACCAGCCCCACAACCGTCGCCACGATCAGGAAGACGAAGACCGCCATGGGAATCCCGGCAATCTGGGCCGAACCAAGCCATGTCAGCGACTCGCCCGGCGAGTAGATCGACCGCCCGTTCGAGATGATCAGAATACCACCGCGCAACAGGACCAGGAGTCCGAGCGTCGAGATGAAGGGATTGAGTCCGACCTTCACAACAAGGAACCCATTGAAAAGCCCGATCAGACCGGCGCAACCAAGCGCTACGATCAGGCCCATCCATTGCGGTAGCTCGACCCCGAAACCGCCCGCAGCCGCGGGCACAAGCATCACGGCGGCCAGCATCGGAGCAAACCCGACGACGCCTTCAAGGGAGAGATCCAGGCGTCCGATCAGCAGGACAAACGTCAGCCCGATGGTCGTCAGACCCAGCACGCTGACCTGCTCGAGGATGTTGATGATGTTGATGAAGGACAGGAAACGCGGCGCGATGAATGCGCCCACAATGATCAGGAGCAGCAGGACCGGATACATCGTCCAGCCGCCCGCCACGAAACCATGTCCGAAACGCGCCAGCGCCGATTGCCCGTCTGCAGCCATCTTCTTCCCCCCGTGCCCCTCGGGCACTCCAATTTCCATGGTCATGTTGCGCCCTCCATATGCAATATCAGGTCTTCCATGCGGTAGTCTCCGACCATTTCGTCGACGATCCGGTCTTCGAACACGATCACCACACGGTTTGCGAGTTGCGAGATTTCGTCCTCTTCATCCGAGACGACGATCACCCCGAGCCCCTTGCTCGCGAGATCGCGCAAGAGGGCATAAAGCTGTTCCTTGGCGCCCACGTCGACGCCGCGCGTCGGACTTAGGGCCACGATGATCTGCGGGTCGCGACAAAGCGCACGCGCAAAGACCACCTTTTGCTGATTTCCGCCGCTCAACTGGCTGACGGCCTGATCGAGCGAAGAGGCAATGACATCTGTCTGCCGGGTCAGGCGGTTAACGAGGCTGTCCTCCTTCGCTTTCGAAATGAACCCAAAGTTGCCTGACAAGACTTCGAGACCGCCAAGCGCCACGTTTTCGCGAACGCCGAGGATGCCGACATAGCCGCTGGCATGACGATCGGTCGGGACCAAGCCGATGGTCGGCAAAGCGCCATTCGGCCCGCTGACCTGTCCGCTAGCAGGCGCTTGTTGACCGGCCAGCACCATCGCGAGGTCTTCCTTGCCGCTTCCGACAGGGCCTGCCAGCGCAATGATCTCGCCCGGACGCACATCGATGTCGATCTTCGGTCTGTCGGGCTTCAATTGAACCTGTCGCGCCGACAGGAGCGGGGCCGCGTCGCCGAAAGTGTGATCCTCACGTGCGCTGCGGGTCGTTTTCTCGCCCATCATCAGGTTGGCGAGCGTTTCCGTATCAAGCCCCTCGACCGAGGCGCGGGATTTCACAACCTGACCATCCCGCAGGATCGTCACGGTGTCCGCAATCTCGAAAATCTCGTCGAGATGGTGCGAGATGTAGACGAAGGACACACCGGCAGTTTTCAGCAACTTGACCTGATCGAACAACACCCGCTTCTCGGCATTGCTGAGGGCCGCCGTAGGCTCATCGAGAATGATCACCGGGACACCCCGGCTGAGCGCCTTCATGATTTCCAGAAGCTGACGCTGTCCTGCACCCAGTTCCCCGGCGAGATCGCTCGGAGCAATATCCATGTTCCAGTCGCGCATGAGCTTCTCGGTCTTCTCGATCATGCGCGTGTAGCTGACCATGCCCCAGCGATTGCGGACCAGGTCGTTCTCGAGGAAGAGGTTCTCGGCCACCGACAGCAGGTCGAACATCTGCGGCGTCTGCTGCACATGGGCGATGTCGCCCCGGATGCGCGCCGCGTAGCTGCTGCCGTCGACATTGAATTCTGTGGAGGCGATGCGGATCGTGCCTGTGTCGGCGGGCGTGTAGCCGCTCATCGCTGACACTAGGGTACTCTTCCCGGCACCGTTGCGTCCGAGGAGGGCGTGGATCTCGCCCTCCTCCAGGGTGAAGTCGACATCGCGAAGCGCACGCGTGGAGCCGAAGGTCTTGGAGATGCCGCGCATCTCTACGATGGGTCTGATCTGTTCCATGGCCTTCGCCTCCCTGCGCGTTGCTTACATGCCGATCTTGTTGGCCCAGAGATCGTCCGAGTCGACGTTGTCAGACGTCACCAGCGTCGCATTGAGCTGGTACTGCGGACCAACAGGCGTCTCGACGACGCGACCGTCATCCTTCTGGCCGATCTCGATCGTGCCGCCGCCCATGACCAGTTCGATCAACTCGGCCGTCTTTGTCGCGTAGGCGCTCAGCGGCTGCGAGACGGTGGCATCGAGGGCGCCTTCGCGGATCAGCTGCAGGCCCTGGGGCGTGCCGTCGATTGCGATGCGGATGACGCTTTCGGGATCGCCAACCTCGGCACCGCGACCAGCGCGCTTCAACTGCGCATTCACCGCCGTCGCCATCAGTTCGGACGCCATGAAGACGCCGTCCAGGTCAGGGTTCTGTGTCAGCACGTTCTGGGTCGCATCGGCGGCCATGTCGGCGGTCCACTCTGTCGGACGCTGGATGATGGTGACGTCCGGCGCCAGCTCAGCCAACGTGTCGGCAAAGCCGTTTGAGCGGTCGAGACCGTTCGGTGTGGTCAGCCCGCCCTGCAGCTCGAGGACCGTGCAGGATTTCGCGGCCCAGCAGGCGTCGTTCTGAAGACGGCGTGCCATCTCCTCGGCGCCCTGCGCACCGGCGTTGACGTTGTCGGCGCGTACCGTTGCGGTCACCTGGCCGCCAGCCGGGCTATCGTCGATCGAGAAGACAAGCGCACCGGCGTCGTTGGCCCGCTTGACCGCCGGAACGATACCGGCCGCGTCGATGGGTGCGAAGACAACGACATTCGCACCGTTGGCGATGAGGTTCTGCAGCGCGTCAACCTGGGCCGCGATATCGCCGTTCGGATCAGGCGCGCCCACCAGCTCGAAGCCTTTGGCATCGAATGCAGCCTTGGAGAGATCCAACATCAGAGTCTGGAAGTCATCCTTCAGAAATTTCGGTGTGAAGCCGACCCGGACGTCGTCCGCGAAGGCGGCTCCTGCGGCGAGTGTGATGGCGCCTGCAAGTGCGGTGGTCGTGAAGTAGTTCATGGTCTTTCTCCTCCAGTGTGGTTGCCCCGGCGCTCCCGAACCAAGGCGGGTCTATCGGCCGTCGCTTTGCAAAGCTTGTTGCGACTCGACGGAATTGTCAACAAAATTTGCTATATGTTATATTTTGCAATTTTCATTGTTATACTTGCCTGACTTGCGACGCTGAAAACCGAATTTCTTGTGCATTTACAACAAGCTCCGGATTTAGCAGCCCGTCGAAAAAATCCAGAATGTTCTGCGCTGATACAACCGCCATGCGCTCTGCGCATTCGGCAGTCATGCTTGCCGAGTGCGGCGTCAGCGTCGCCGACGCACACGTCGTCAACCGATTGGCTATCGTCGGCGGTTCATCGACAAAGACGTCGAGCCCTGCGCCATGAATGCGCCCCTGCAATAGAGCATCTGCGAGTGCGGCTTCGTCGATGCTTCCACCGCGTGCGGTGTTCACGAGAACGGCCGTTGGTTTCATGAGCGCGATCTCACGCTCTCCAATCAGAGGCTTGTTTGTCCTCGGCACATGAACAGACACCAAATCCGCGTGGGCCAAGGCTTCATCGAGACTGTCTACCACGGTGACGCCCAGTGGCGCCGCCTGAGACACGTAAGGATCGTAGGCGATCACCTCGATGTCGAAGCCCCGCGCCATGCGCGAGAGATGGCGCCCAATTCTGCCAAGACCGATGATCAACAAGGTCTTTCCGGCAACTTCCCGGGCCGACAGACTGTTGCGGAATCCCCAGTCGCCACCAGGGCGGGTGGCCCCATCATATTTGATTAGGCGTCTGCTGGCGGACAGCAACAAGAGCATCGCATGCTCGGCAACAGTTTGGGCATTCACGTCGCCGACGATGGCCAGCGGGATACCGCGAGAATTCAGCGCACCGACATCGACCGCGTCGAAGCCGACGCCATGGCGCGACACCATGGCGAGCTTTCGGCTCTTGGCGATGGCCGCCGCTTCGAAAGGCTGCGTTCTGAGAAGCACGGCCGTTGCGTCGGCGAGATAGGGCTCCATGGACGCTTCGCTGATTTCCTCGACATAGTCGATTTCGAAATCACTGCGTGCTTGCAGAAGCGCGAGACCGCTGTCGTGCAGTTTTCCGGCAACAAGAACACGTGCCATCTCAATACCCCGCTTGTTCGAGTTCTTCGTGCTCGGACGCCTGATCGCTGGCCATCGCCCGCGCCTGTTTGACAGTGCGCGAAGCCTCAGCGGCCAGCAGCCTGACGTCGTTCGACAAGGTCACCATGTCGAAGCCCCAGTTCATCGCCCTGGCGGCGTAGTCCGGCGTCCCGCAGTGCAGCGCGGCGCGGATACCTGCCGCCTTGGCCGCGTCCCGGATCCGGTGGATCGCCGCAATCATCTCGGGCTCTTTGCGATCAAACCCCGGCGGCAAGGCGCCGTCCGACAGGCCCAGCGTCAGATCGGCAGGGCCGATATAGACACCGTCGAGGCCAGGCGTTCTGACGATCTCGTCGAGGTTCGCCATCGCCTCTGCGGTCTCGATCATCGCGAAAGCCAGCATCTCCCCATTGGCCTCGGCAGCGTATCCCTCCCCGGCGGAAAAATTCGCCCGCGTCGGGCCGAAGCTGCGCGTGCCAAGCGGCGGATACCGCATGTAGCTGACCAGCCGCTCCGCATCGGCACGCGTGTTCACCATCGGGCAAATGATCCCGTAAGCCCCGGCATCCAACGCCTTCATGATCGCGCCCGGATCGAGCCAGGGAACCCGCGCCATCGGCACAACGCCCGAGGCCCGCATCGCCTGCAACATCCCGAGCGCGCCCTCATAGCTGACCGCCCCGTGCTGCATGTCGATCGTGACGCTGTCGTAGCCTTGCGCAGCCATGATCTCGGCCACGAAGGGTGAGTTGATCGAGAGCCAGCCATTGATCGTCGGCTGTCCGGAGGCCCATTTCGTCTTGAGTTCGTTCTTGATCATGCCGCGTGCCTTCAGAAAACCGATTGTGTGAGTTTGGTGTCGAGATATTCGGCGATACCCTCGGTCCCGCCTTCGCGGCCAAGACCCGAGAATTTGGTGCCACCGAACGGCGCTTCCGCCGCTGCCAGCGCAAAGCTGTTGATCCCGACCATCCCCGCCTTGAGCGCCGCCGACACACGTCGCGCTCGCGCTGCATCCTTGGTGAAGGCGTAGGCAGAAAGCCCCATGTCGCAGGCGTTTGCGCGGGTGAGCGCCTCGTCTTCGTCCTCAAAGGATGTGATCGCGGCGATCGGACCGAAGTTCTCTTCACTCATGGCGGTCATGTCATCGCGCACATTCGTCAGAACCGTTGGCTGAAAGAAGAAGCCCGTGTCCCCGACAGCCTTGCCCCCGGTCAGGAGTTCCGCCCCGCCAGCCACGGCATCCGCGACCACGGACGCAATCTCATCACGACGCTTCTTGTTGATGAGCGGGCCCATGGCCGACGCAGGGTCCAGCCCGTCACCGAGCTTCAGCGCCGCAGCGCGTTTGGCGAAACCGTCGACAAAGGCATCGTGCAGCGAGGCATGGACGAAGAACCGATCGGGCGTCACGCAGACCTGGCCCGCATTTGCAAACTTCGTCGCGACCGCCACGTCCAGAGTTGCCTCCAGATTGCAATCCTCGAAAGCGATCAGGGGCGCGTTGCCGCCAAGTTCCATCGACACCTTTTTCAACGTGTCGGCGGCGTCCCGGATCATCTGCTGGCCGACGCGGGTCGATCCGGTCAGAGACACTTTTCGCACCGCCTTTGAGGCCATCAACGGGGTATAAGTCGTCGACGTCGGCCCGACGATCAGCGCAACCGCCCCTTCCGGCAGCTCTCCTGCCCGCACGCAGTCGACCAGCACCATCGCAACGCCAGGCGTTTGGGACGAGGGGCGGCAGATGACAGGGCAGCCGGCGGCCAGTGCTGGCGCGACCTTCCGGGCGACCAACGCCGCGGGGAAATTCCAGGCGGTAAAGGCCGCGACGACGCCGACAGGCTCCTGGCTGACGTGGAACTCGCCTCCCGGCACACGCGAGGGGACAATCCGACCGGTCAGCCGACGTGCTTCCTCGGCGTACCAGCGGAACTGGTCGACGGCGAGCGCCCACTCCCGGCGCGATTGCGCAATCGGCTTGCCGGTCTCAACCGAGATCATGGTCGCCGCCTCATCTTCCCGGCGCTTCATTTCGTCGGCGATACGATGAAGTCGATCCGCGCGCTCCCAGCCGCCCTGGGAGGATAGCGCTGGAAGCGCGCGTTCGGCAGCGGCAATCGCCGCTTCAGTGTCTTCGATGGTCGCCGGGCGGTAGGCCCCGACGGGCTTTTCGGTCACCGGGCTGATCACTGGCGTGCTGCCATCAGCTCCACCGATCCAGGTGCCCGCGATGAAATTTCCGAAAGGTTCGTAAAGTGACATCACGCGATCTCCGAAACTTGCACCAGCCGACCTTCGGCAAGTGACTTGTACGCGGCCTCAGCCAGGATCAGCGCCTGCCGCCCATCCTCGAAGCCGACCTCCGGCGCGGTGCCGTTCTCGACCGCGTCGACGAAGTAGTCGATCTGGGCGTTGAAGGCCTCGCTGTAGCGTTCGAGGAAGAAAAACTGGTAGGGAGCGGAAACCTCGGTCGTGGTCGCCGAATGGGTCCGCATCTCGTGCGGTTTCCTGTTGTCGGACAGCGCCATCCCCTTGGAGCCCAGGAGCTCGACCCGCTGGTCATAGCCATAAACGGCTGTGCGCGAGTTGTTGATGTGGCACTGCTTGCCACCCTCGGTGCGCATGATGATCATGGCACTGTCGATCTCGTTCAATTCTGCGCCAAGCTCCGGATCGATCAGCGCCCCTGCAACCGCAAAGACCTCCTTCACTGGGTCGTCCCCCAGCATGAAACGGGCCAGATCGAAGTCATGGATCGTCATGTCGCGAAGAAGACCGCCCGCGGCTTCCAGGTAAGCACGCGGCGGTATAGCCGGATCGCGCGAGGTGATGATCACCTGATGCAAATCGCCAATCGCCCCCTCCCGCATCGCGTCGCGCGCGGCCCGGTGGCCGGGATCGAAGCGGCGGTTGAAGCCGAGCTGGATCGGAACACTGGTCCCGGCGATCTTCTCGGCGCAGGCGTTGACGCGACCGAGGTCGAGATCGATCGGCTTCTCGCAAATCGCGGCTTTGCCGGAGGCGACAGCCATCTCGATGTAATCTGCATGTGTGGGCGTCGCTGTTGCGATAAGGACGGCGTCCACATCCTTCGACGCAAAGACATCCTCTGCGGTTGCGGCGATCTTCGCCCCCTCGCGTGCTGCAACTGCCTCGGCGGCGGGCGCGTGGACATCATAGACCATGGCGAGCTTGGTCCGCGCATGCCGAGCGACATTCGCCGCGTGCATCTGCCCGATTCTCCCGCATCCAAGGACCGCAATTCGCAACATTTATCGACCTCCCGAAGTGTTCTGCAATTTTTGTAGCAGCATCGCAATAAATGTTGCAAGAGATTTTTGTCGCAATTATACGTTTTCAAACGACGCCGAAATTTGGGAGGTTCAGATGACAGAAACAGTCCGTCTTACTATGGGTCAGGCGCTTGTGCGCTACCTGTGCAATCAGTTCACAGAGATCGACGGCGAGCACGTACCGCTCTTTGCCGGCGTCTTTGGAATCTTCGGGCACGGGAACGTCACCTGCATCTCCGAAGCCCTCGAACAGGTGCAGGACACTCTGCCAACCTGGCGCGGTCAGAACGAACAAAGCATGGCTTTGGCCGCAATCGGATATGCGAAAGCCAAGCAGCGCCGCCAGATAATGGTGTCACTCTCCTCGGTCGGCCCGGGCGCCACCAACATGATCTCAGCGGCAGGCGTGGCCCATGCCAACCGGCTCCCCGTTCTGCTGCTGGCCGGCGATACCTATGTGAATCGTCTGCCTGATCCGGTCTTGCAGCAGGTTGAACACTTCGGAGACCCGTCGATCACCGTCAATGACGGCTTCAAGGCTGTATCGCGGTACTGGGACCGGATCGTTCACCCCGCGCAAATCCTGCAATCCCTGCCAAACGCGATCCGGACGATGCTCGACCCCGCCGATTGCGGACCCGCCTTCATCGGTCTGCCCCAGGACATCCAGGAAGTCGCCTATGACTACCCGGTCGCTTTCTTTGCCGAGAAAACCTGGTCGATCCCACGCCCCCGCCCCGCGAGGGACGAGGTCGCGAAGGCCGCCGAGCTGCTCAAGACCGCCAAGAAGCCTTTCATCATTTCGGGCGGCGGCGTGCGTTACTCGGGGGCTGGTGAAGCTTTGGCCGAGTTTTCAACGAAACGCGGCATTCCCTTTACCGAGACAATCGCGGGCAAGGGCGCGGTCGTACATGACCACCCGGCCTATGTCGGCGCGATGGGCATCGAGGGTACCGAGGCGGCCCGCGAGTTGGCGGAGGCGGCCGACGTCGTCATCGCTATCGGAACCCGGATGCAGGACTTCACGACCGGCTCGTGGACGACCTTCTCCAAGGACGCGAAGTTCATCAACATCAACGCGGCCCGCTTCGACGCCTCCAAGCATTTCGCGCAGCCTTTGGTGGGAGACGCGCTCGAATCGCTCACTGAACTCGACGACGCCCTCGGAGACTGGAAAGCCGACCCGGCCCAGATGCAAATGGCACAGCAGCTCTACGCGGACTGGAACGCCTTCCTCGACGCCGAACAAGCGCCCTCCAATGCGCCTGTGGCGTCCTACGCCCAGGTGATCGGGGTCGTGAACAAGGCGGCCCGCGAGGTAGACACGATGGTCACCGCGGCAGGAGGATTGCCCGGCGAGACAGCCAAGAACTGGCGCGTGAAAGCCCCCAACACCTACGATCTGGAATTCGGGTTCTCCTGCATGGGCTATGAGATCGCCGGCGGCTGGGGCCACGCAATGGCCAAGACCGACAAGGACGGCAATCAGACGGGTGTTCCCATCGTGATGGTGGGCGACGGCTCTTACATGATGATGAACTCGGACATCTATTCGACCGTCCTGACCGGCCACAAGATGATCGTCGTGGTGTGCGACAACGGCGGCTTCGGCGTCATCAATCGCCTGCAGACCGGCATGGGCGTTCCGGGGTTCAACAACCTCTTGAAAGACGCGCGTATCAAAAATCGCGAAGAACCGCTCCATGTCGACTTCGCGGCGCATGCCAAGGCCATGGGGGCCGAGGCGCGGCACTGCGAAAGCCTTGCCGATCTGGAAGCTGCAATGGAATGGGCGCAGACCACCGACCGCACAACTGTTCTGGTGATCGAATCCGACGCCCATGCGTGGACGGACGGAGGCGCCGATTGGTACGTCGGCGTGCCTGAGATCAATGAACGCGAAAGCATCCGTGAGGCCCGCGCCAGACAAGAGGCCTTCCGCGCCAAGCAACGGGAGGGCGTCTGATGCCATCGGCGAAACTTGGCATCGCGCCCATCGCGTGGTGGAACGACGATCTGGAAGAACTGTCAGACGACGTGAGCCTCGACGAGTGCCTCAGGCAAGCGGCCGAGGCCGGGCTGACCGGCATGGAAACCGGGCGCCGCTTTCCCATGAACATGGACGAGCTTGGCCCTATCCTTGACCGGCACGGCATCTCGGTCTGCGGCGGCTGGTTCTCCGGCCTGTTGCTTGACGGAGATATCGAAGCCGAGAAAGACCGCATCGCCGAACAGCATGCGTTCTTCAAAGCGGCTGGTGCTCCCTGCATCGTCTATGGCGAAACCGCGCGGTCCGTTCAGGGCGAGCGCCAGACACCTCTCGCCCAGAAACCCGTCATCTCGGAACCCGAGATGGCCGCCTACGGTCGCAAGATCAGCGATTTCGCCGACTGGTGTGCAACCGAAGGCATGCCGATCGCCTATCATCATCACATGGCCGCGGTCGTCGAAACCGAGGCCGAGCTTGATCTGCTGATGAAGCATTCCAGCGTGCCTCTGCTGTTTGATGCCGGGCACATGGCGTTCGCGGGCGGCGACAACTTTCGCGTGATCGACAACCACCACGCCCGCATCACCCATGTCCACACGAAGGACATCCGACAAACCGTCATTGATAGCCTCGACCGCACAATCGAGAGCTTCCTCGATGCCGTCATCAAGGGCGCCTTCACGGTCCCCGGCGATGGCTCGCTGGATTTCGAAGCCATCGTGAAGGCGCTGGCTGACAAAGGCTACGAGGGCTGGTTCGTCATCGAGGCGGAACAGGACCCGAAAGCCAACCCCCCGCTTGATATGGCCATCAAGGGCCGTGCGGAATTAAAGCGCGTCATGGACGCAGCAGGATACGAGGTAACGAAATGAACCGCATCGATGGAAAAATCGCCGTTGTGACGGGCGGTACGCAAGGATTGGGCGCAGCCATCGCCCGCCGCCTCGCAGAGGCCGGGGCCGCAGGCATCGTGACCTGCGGGCGCGGCGTCGAGAAAGGCGAGGCCGTCGCCGCGACCATTCAGGCGGACACCGGCTGCAAGGTCGTCTTCCAGAAGGCCGACCTTGGAAACGTCGCGGACTGCAAGGCGGTGACGGCGCGGGCGGATGCCGAGTTCGGGCGGATCGACATTCTGGTCAATGCGGCAGGCATCACGGATCGCGGCGACATCCTGCGGACAGACGAGGCGCTCTTCGACAAGATGTTCGCGGTCAATACACGCGGCCCGTTCTTCCTGATGCAAGGCGCGATCGAGATCATGATCCGCGAGGGCATCGAGGGCGCAATCGTCAATATCGGCTCCACGTCAGCACTCGCCGGTCAGCCGTTCATTTCGACCTATTGCGCATCAAAGGAGGCATTGGCGACGTTCACACGCAACACCGCTTTCGCGGTCATGCGCAACCGCATCCGCGTTAACCAGCTCAACATCGGCTGGATGGCCTCCGATGGCGAGGATAAGACCCAGCGGGAATATCACGGCGCCGATGAGAACTGGCTTGAAAAGGTCGCGGCCGAGCAACCCTTCGGCCGCCTCCTGGCGCCCGAGGAAGTCGCCAAGGCAGTGAACTATCTGGCGTCCGAAGATGCGGGCATGATGACCGGGTCGGTCATCAACTTCGACCAGTCGGTCTGGGGCGGCTATCAGTTTGCGCCGCCGACGCCCGAGCGGGCGATGTCGCTGGAAGCTCAATACGGCTGACAATTACAAGACCGTCGGGCACCCCCCAATGGTCTTTCCCGAACCGCGTCAGGGCGCACTGACAACCGGAATGAGTGGCGCCTTGGGGGCAGAGCCATCCGCCTGACGCGCCGCCAAGCCCAGCATCAGAGCCTGCGCAAGACAGATGGGCGCGGCCAGTGAGCGCGAAAAGGCCTGCTCTCGCTCCGGAACCTCGAAGAGCACGTCGGCCGACTTGGCGAGCGGCGACAGCGTCGAATCCGAGATCGCAATGATCGGAATGCCCCGCGCAGCCACCTCTTCCGCCGTGTTGACGACTTCCTTGGCATAAAACCGAAACGACACCGCCAGGAGCACGTCGTTCTCGTCGATGACCTTTCCCATATGCGTCGCCAAGCCGCCGGCGGCATCGATCAGAACCGCGCGCCGCCCCAGCATGGTCAGAATGTAGCGCAACAGGACAACGACCGGTTCCGACCGGAGCTGCCCGAAGAGATAGACGCAATCAGCGGCCTCGAGAAGATCGATGGCGCGATCCAGATCCTTCTCGTCGATGTCGGACACAAGCTGTTCTAGCGACGCCAGGTCGTTTGCAACGAGATCGAGAAGATGTCCTTTCACCCCGCTGTCGCCAGCCTCGGCCAACCGCGCCTTCATCTGCTCGGCACGCGTTTCAAACCCCGGCGCGGCGGTGTTCAGGCGCTGGCGGAAGATGCCCTGCAACTCCTTGAACCCCTTGTACCCGAAATGCTGCGCGAAGCGGACGAAACTCGACGGATGGACACCCTGCTTCTCGGCAATGGAGTTCACCGAGTTCATCGCCACATCATTCGGATTCTGGGTCAGATAGACGGCAATCTGTTGATTGGTCTTGCTCAGATCGTCGTACTGCGCATGGATCTCCGTGATAAGAGCTTCGAAGCTCTCGGGTTGTTTTGTATCTGTGGACTGCATTCGTTTCATCTCCATGCCGCAAGCACTGCAATTGCAACAACTGTATTGTGCAATTTTTGTTGCAGTACCGCAAGCGCTCGTTCAGAATTCTCTGTGGACTGAAGTCAAAAGATCGAGACTGTGGAGCAGTCGTTTATTTCCGACGGGAGCAACAGTGCGGTAGAAGGTCAGATCTGAGCCGGTGTCAGGGTCGTCAATTCGAATGACCGGTCTGGCGCATGGGCCACAATTCGAATCCGATCCTGCGGCGCCTGCAAAAAAAATGCTGCGCAGGCAATAGCTGCATCTGCACAAGTCCGCTTCGTCCGCTTGCCTGACATTGTCAGCCGGGAACCGCGAAGATCCCTATACACTACCCATCGTCGTTCTATCTGGACCTGTCATCGGGTCAAACACCACCCCCAACACCAAACCGCTTGTCACGCTCCACCCCCTTAATTAGACCCGTCCCAAACTTTTCGGGAGGGACCGCCCCATGACCAAGCCAGACAAATCCAACCTGCCCAGCCGCCATGTGACCGAAGGACCGGCTCGTGCACCGCATCGGTCGTATTTCTATGCCATGGGTCTGGATGAGGAGGCGATTGCCCAGCCGTGGGTCGGCGTCGCGACCTGCTGGAATGAGGCCGCGCCGTGTAACATCGCTCTGAACCGTCAGGCGCAAGCGGTGAAGCTGGGCGTCAAGAAGGGCAACGGCACCCCGCGTGAATTCACCACCATCACCGTCACCGACGGCATCGCGATGGGGCATGAAGGGATGCGCTCCTCCCTCGCGTCCCGTGAAGCCATCGCCGACACAGTGGAACTCACAATGCGCGGCCATTGTTATGACGCGATTGTGGGTCTTGCGGGCTGCGATAAATCCCTTCCCGGCATGATGATGGCGATGGTGCGTCTGAACACGCCGTCTGTTTTCATCTACGGCGGATCGATCCTGCCGGGCCGCTTGAACGGCAAGGACATCACCGTTCAGGACGTGTTTGAGGCTGTGGGCAAGCATCAGGCTGGTGCGATGTCGGACGCCGAACTGGAAGTCATCGAACGCGTGGCGTGCCCATCCGCTGGGGCTTGCGGCGGTCAGTTCACCGCCAACACGATGGCTTGTGTGTCAGAGGCGATTGGTTTGGCTCTCATGAACTCCTCCGGCGCGCCTGCGCCTTATGAAAGCCGCGACCAATACGGCATTGCCTCGGGCGAGGCGGTGATGAACCTGATCGCCAAGAACATCCGCGCACGCGACGTGGTCACCCGCAAGTCGCTCGAAAACGCAGCCCGCGTTGTCGCTTGTACCGGTGGTTCCACCAATGCCGGTCTGCACCTGCCCGCGATTGCGCATGAGGCGGGGATCGATTTTGACCTGTTCGACGTCTGCGACATCTTCAAAGACACACCATACTTCGTCGATCTGAAGCCCGGCGGCCAGTATGTGGCCAAGGACCTCTATGAGGTTGGCGGCGTACCTGTTGTGATGAAGGAACTGCGCAAGGCAGGGCTGATCCATGAGGATTGCATCACCGCATCCGGCCGCACGATTGGCGAAGAGCTGGACATGATCGCACCAGAGGCCGATGGCCGCGTGATCTATCCCATCGACAATCCAATCACCAAAACCGGTGGCGTTGTGGGTCTCAAAGGCAATCTCGCGCCCGAAGGTGCGATTGTGAAGGTCGCGGGCATGTCCGAGGAGGAGCAATCCTTCACCGGCCCCGCCCGCTGCTTTGAAAGCGAAGAAGAGGCCTTCGCGGCCGTGAAAGCCCGCGCATACAAGGAAGGCGAAGTGCTGGTCATCCGCAACGAAGGGCCATCCGGTGGTCCGGGTATGCGGGAAATGCTGGCAACCACGGCGGCCCTGTCCGGTCAGGGCATGGGCAAGAAGGTGGCCTTGATCACCGACGGCCGCTTCTCCGGCGCGACACGCGGGTTCTGCGTAGGCCACGTCGGGCCAGAAGCGGCACATGGCGGTCCAATTGGTCTGCTGAAGGATGGCGACCAGATCACCATCAATGCGATCACCGGAGAACTGTCTGTCGAACTGACTGATGATGAACTGGCAGAGCGCAAGGCGAACTGGGGCGGCGCGAAAGAGACAATCTATGCCTCCGGCGCACTTTGGAAGTTCGCAAAACTCGTGGGTGCGACGCGCTACGGGGCGACGACCCATCCGGGCGCGAAGGACGAAAAGCACATCTACATGGATCTGTAGAGGTTGCGCATGGCGACGTTTCGCCTGGCACATGTGGCGGCGCTTTGCGTCGCCGCCGCTTGCGCTGAGATCGCGCCTTCCGGGTCCGGGCTGTCGGTGACCTCTGCCGCGCTCTTTCGGGGAGAGATCACCGCCGCAGCGCCGCCCAACTACTGTATTTCACCGGCAGCCAGCCGACCGGATACGGGCTTTGTCGTCATGGGACGCTGTGCTGCCGCGAGCCCGGTTGCAGCAGATGGATTCATCACCGTGCAAGTGGGCGGACCGGAAAGCGGGATCACGGCAAGCGACGCTGCCGACCTGCGTGAAATCCTTGTCAGCGACACCGGGCGCGCGTTTCTGAGTAGCGCTGGCAACGCGGATGCAATCTCCGTACAGGCAACCGAAGTGGAAGGCGACGCTGTCACCGTGCGGTTCCGGGACCGGGGGCCTGCGCCGGTGACCGGACTGGATCAGACCGAATGGCGCGGCTTCTTTGATGTGGAAGGGCGCCTTGTGACCGTTGCAGTACGCGGGTTAGCCGCCGCACCCCTTGGAACGGACGACGGCGAAGTGCTCTTGGCGCGGACAATCGCAGCCTTGCGCCAGGCCAATCGCGGGGTGGTGTCTGCCACCAATAGTTGAGAACTGTTTCCTTTCTGGCAACTCTTTGGCAGATATGAACGAACCGGAGGTGCTGACCTCTGAGAACTCGGGACAGACCAGCGTGGCAACTCGCTTCACATTCAAAGATCGCTTCGTGTTCCAGCGCATGATGGCCTATTGGACCGGCGCTGCGCGGGACGCCGAGTCGACGGAATTGTCGACCCTGCGTGCGGACCGTCAGAAAGCCCGCCAGCTCCGCGGGGCCATCGACAAGTTGCTCTACGTCGCTGACTCGCGCTTGGCCTTGCCGCGCGTCGGGTCGAATACATTCCCGAAACCGCCGGGAACGCGTTGGTCATGGCGGCCCCCCCTGTGGCGGGGGCCGATCACACCAAAAGGGGCCGTTGGCCTAAGCAACGCGGAAGAAATCAGCCCCGGCATGAAAGTCTTCCACGATTGCGCCGTCAGCGAGTTGACGTTTCGCCAGATCCGCAACAACCGCGAAGAAGACCTCGCAGCCTTTGGGTTGCGGATGGATGTGCTTGGTTTTGGCGGGAGCTTTTTATCCGTGGCGATTGATCTGCCCGCCGACGCGGCCGAAGGCCTCCGCAAGCGCGATATCCTGAGTGTCCATGCGCTGATGTCGATTGAGCGGCCAGCGGCGGTCTTTGCGCGATTGAACATCAAATGTGGTCCCAACACGTCACAACTTGTGGAAGAACTGCCCCTATCGACGCGAGCGGTCGCAGTCGACTTTGATCTGGCCTACACCGATATCGTAGAAAACCGGATCGAGGCGATGTGGCTCGACCTTATCTTTGACGAACCTGCGATGAACCTGATTTTCATCAACGACCTAACCTTCTGCCGCTATCCAAGGGCGGAAGTGTGATGGCTGAGGAACTTGTTCTGACAAAGACCCAGTTGCGTGCAGGCGTCTGGGAAGGCGTGCTGACCGGGGCGGGTGAGACCGAACCGGTTCTGACATTCCGCCAGGACGCAGAGATTCTGTCTGGTCTTGAGGTTTCGGCTGGTGAGAATGGCACTTGGATTGTGCGCGCGCCGATCCCCGCTGACCGGATCAGTGACGACATTCAGACTTTCACGATCATGGCCGCTGACGACGTGACTGTCCTCGCGCATTTTGCGATTTTTGCGGGTGAGGCCGTCGACGCGGATTTGCGAGCAGAGGTCAATCTGCTGCGTGCCGAGCTTGATCTGTTGAAACGGGCCTTCCGTCAGCATTGCAGTGATACAACCTAGGGCGTAGCGCGTTCCCACGTCGGCCAATATGTGCAACGACGTCAGCATTGAGATGCATCAAATACGCGGGTCACCGCGCAATCAGAGCGTGTACCCATCAGCGCCTTGACGCCAGCCCGCACAACTCCCTTCATCGTGCGTATGCAAAGCGGCGCAAATGCCTTCACGTGAACCGCTTTGATGTGTCGGAAAGGAGGGGAACGACACGAAAATACTGACTTTTGAGTGCGTTGCCCCCACGTCAAACCGGGGATCTCGCAGCCCGACTTTCGCCCGAAATGCGAGTCGGATTGAGGACAAATTACCGAAAAGCTTAGTGTTTTTAGGTTTCCTCCCCCTCAACAAAACAGGGATTACCCCGGTATTGTCAGGCCAAAGTCCTATTCCTGCCCGAATTGGCAAACACAAGGAGGCTCGAATTTGTTGAGATGAGGATCGCGTATGGATCGCCTGACAGAAATGGAAGCCTTCGCCACGGTTGTGGATCAAGGTGGCTTCACCGACGCGGCCAAGAAGATGGGGATCTCGAAGTCTGCTGTATCCAAACACGTCTCCTCATTGGAAGCACGTCTCGGCGCACGACTGTTGAACCGGACGACGCGCCGGGTCAGCCCCACAGAGATCGGTTTGGCCTACTACGATCGTGCGCGCCGCGTACTCAATGACGCAGGAGAGGCCGATGCTTTGGTCACCTCCATGCAGTCTGCGCCGTCCGGTCTGCTCCGGATTTCTGTGGCAACCGACTTTGGTGTGAACCACCTATCTCCCGTTCTCGGCACGTTCCTTGCGGAATTTCCGGACATCACCGTCAACATGGTCCTCAACAACCGTTACGTTGAACTGATTTCCGAAGGCTTCGACATGGCCGTCCGGATTGGAGAGCTTGAAGACAGCACGCTGCGTGCCCGCAAGCTGACCGAGACGACCAAGAAGATGATCGCGGCCCCGTCTTATTTCGAACAGTATGGCCGCCCCGAAAAAATCGACGATCTGAACGAACACAAGCTGCTACATTATTCCAACCAAGCCAACTCTGCCGTATGGAAGCTGACAGCACCTTCCGGCGAAAAGCGTCAGGTGCGCACCGCTGGCTGGTTGACCGTGAATGACGGCCAGTCGCTGCTGAACGCCTGTATCGGCGGCCTCGGCATCGCGTATCTGCCAAGTTTCCTTTACGCCGACGCGATGCAGCAGGGCTTGGTTGAGGTCGCGATCCCCGATCTGCCGGTAGAAACCCAAGGCGTTTACGCCGTCTATCCACCGGGCCGCTTCACACAGCCAAAAGTGCGCGCGTTCATCGACTTCCTTGTCCACGCGTTTGCCGACAAAGGCCCCGACGCCTGGTAATTCCAACAGTTTTCCCCCCCGGTGCGCTTGCACCCACCTTTATGGCGCAGCTTCCCCTCCCGGAGCTGCGCCTTTTTTGCTTTCGGGACGAAAATCCCAACTTTTGATGGATTGAGCCGTGAGGAGGTCGTGACCTAGGCTACTTCCTAACCCCGCGCGGCGGCGATCACTGCACTGCGCGAGGGGAGATCAAGCTGCCGGAGGATTGCGTGGACGTGGTCTTTGACGGTGGCGACTGAGATGGAAAGCGCCGTCGCGATGTCCTTGTTCGACTTGCCCGCAATCAAATGCTGCGCAACCTCGCGCTGTCGGCGACTGAGCGGGGCAAGAAGATGCGACGATTCAGGCTGCACTGCCACAGTGACCAGCGGCGCGCCAATGACGGCGCTGGCCTCCATATCGATTTTCACCGCAGCACCCGGCTTTGCCAGCGGCGCCAATGCCTCGATCACGTCAACGGGCACAGACCCCTGTTTGTTGTCTTTCAGCGCGGCCAGCGATTTCGACAACGCCGCGACGACCTCTGGGTCAACAGTCATCACAAAGGACCTTTCATGCAGTCGATGCCATTAGAGATCACAAACTTCTTTCTTGCAATGCAGGCGGGGCCACACGGGCTGGAGCGGCTTGGTGCGATGTTCGCGGAAGACGCGGAGTATTCCGAACCCTTTTCGGGCCAGGAGGGTCCGCACCGCGGCCGTCAAGCGATTATGGCCGCGTTCGACGCAAGCCGCAGTGACGCCTTTGACGATGCGGTCATCGAACTCGGCGCTGTGGAAGTTGTGGGCGACAAGATCACGGTGAAGTGGACCTGCATCTCTGCCGCCATTCCCGGCGGGCAGGGCAGTGGTACAAATGAGTTTCAACTTGCGGACGGTAAGATCACTAAGCTGATCACGCAGCTCAATATGGGAGACACCGCATGAGTACCGCTGATGTTGATGCCTGGATGGCGGCCTATGACAACCCGATGAAGCCGGTTGTGGCGGCAATGCGCGACGTGATCATGGCGGCTGATCCTCGTGTGACAGAAGTGATCAAGTGGCAAGCGCCGACGTTTGTTTACAAAGGCAATATCGCGAGTTTCTTTCCAAAGTCGAAGAAACACGCGTCACTGATGTTTCATCAAGGCGCGCATATCGTGGGCGATTTTCCCAACCTTGTGGGTGACGCGAAAGACGGTCGCAGCTTCAAAGTCGCGAGCCTTGAGGAGTTGGAGGAAAAGACGGCAGAGCTGCAGCAGATCGTGATTGCGTGGTGCGATCAGAAGGACGTCTAGGCCTTAGTTCTGCTGGTCGAGAATGATCACCTCAACCCGTCGATTGGCCTCACGCCCTGCCTCTGACAGGTTGTTGGCAACGGGTGCAAGATACCCCATCCCTTCCGCGGTCAACTGACGGCGCGGGATGCCGTAGCCTTCGATCAGCCGATCCATCACCGACCGCGCACGCCGTTTCGACAGCGCGATATTACCGTCAAGCGACCCGGACGTATCCGTATGTCCAACGAGCGCCACGCGCAGTCCAGGGTTATCGCGCAGATAACCTGCCAGCAGATCAAGCGACTGATACTCTCCCGGTGCCAGCGATGACGTGCCAGTGGGGAAGGCAAGATCGGCCAGCACCACCCGCCCGTCGGCTTCCAACGATGCCGTCAAACTGCCGGGTACAGTGCGCGTGGCAATGGTAGGTCGGGGCGCAGGAGCAGGCGCGACTGCGGCATCCGGTGCGCCGGTGCCAATGCGATCAATTTGGATGTAGGCGGTGTCCGCGATGCGGCTGATCAATAGCACGATGTGGTCGATGTCATTCGTGCCGGTCCAGTATTGGAAATCCGCGATGTTGACCTGCATCTGCGGCGGCGGCAGTACGTCGACGGCAAACCGAAAGTCAAAGCCGCCGCAGTTGCGATCACCGCAGGCAAATGTCTTGGTGTAGCCTTCGGACTCCAGCTGCAGTACGAGCGGCAGAAGCAGACCAAGCGTCGTGTCATTTGTGTCAGCGATCTTGAACACACTGCGTGTCAGCGTGCCTTCCAGAACCGCAGATGGCATGGCGCCGTTTTCATGTGGCGCAATGGCGATCAGCAGTTGTTCGGGTGCCGCGGCAATTTCGGTTGTTGCGACGGCGGTAGGCGGCAGTTGCAACCCCTGACCGGTGGCCAGTGTCGCGCAAAAGAGCAGGGCAAATGTCAGCGCCGCCCGGATCATCGCGCCTGCGAATGGTAGTCTTCATTAGGGCGCATATCGACGGCAGAGGCGACACGATTGCTCATGTTGAAGAACCCGGTGACAGAGGCGATGTCAAAGATATCGCGGTCGCTGAATCCTACGCCGCGGAGCGCGTCACGGTCCGCTTCGGTCACTTTGGCGCTTTCGACGGTCACTTTCTCTGCAAACGCAAGCATGGCGGTTTGGCGGGCATCGAGATCAGCGACGCGCCAGTTCATCACCAGCATTTCTCCCAACTGCGGATTCCCGGACAAGGCCCGCACCGCGGCACCATGGGCGGTCAGGCAGTAGAAGCATTTGTTGATCGAGGAGACGACAACCGCGATCATCTCACGTTCGAGCTTACTCAGCCCGCTATCGGCCAGCATCAGGTCGTTATACATGCCCGTGAAGGCATTCAGCTTGTCGATGTCGAATGCGTAGGCCTGCAAGACGTTCGGCACCATGCCCAGCTTATCCTGGCAGATATCGAAGTATTTCCGCGTTTCGTCCGGCAAGGGGTCGACCATCGGCAGGTCAAGGGCGGTAGGTTCTTTGGTCACGTCAGGCGTCCGCTTTGATACGATAGTGGTACTGTCCCACAAGGCGCATGCCGAGTGAAGCATAGAGCGCGTTTGCGGCCAGATTGTCCCGGGTTGTTGCCAAGGCGAGATGGCTGGCTTTGTGCTTTTGCCCCCAGATCGCAACGGCGCGGGTCAGGTTGGCGGCAAGGCCTTTGCGACGGGAAGTGCTGAGTACCTCAAGTGCGTGGAGCATCGCGATCTTATTGAAGATCCCAGCGTAAACGGTGCCTGCTGGGCGGTCGTCCACGCGACCAAGAAAGCTTACCTTCCGGCAATCGGCGCGGCGCATGATCGCGATCCGATCCGGGCCGATGCCACCTTCGGCCCAGATCTCTCGCTGGACTTCCATGGGTGGCCAGACTTGGAAGGACGTGACTGGGGGCGGTTTGGTTGCCGCAATATCAGCGATGGGTGCAACGTACAGGTTTGTCGGATCCTTGATCCTGTAACCGGAGGCTTCCAACATCTGGTCCAAGCTATCGTCACCGGGACGCAGCATGAACTGCGGGGCTTGGCCCCATGCGCGCATGGCGACTTCGGCGTCGCCGAGCGTTGTTTCATCGAATTGGCGCGTCGCAGTCGCGGCACTTACCCGGCTGCCACCGGCAAGCCCTTCGCGCAATGTGATCGGGCCGAGCGCCACCTTCGTTGCGGCAGGCCATGTCGCGTCGATCACGTCGCAGAGCGCAAGGGCGGTCGGCAGCCTCATGCGGTGAAGATCTTCTCAAGCGCCAGCATCGCATCATCAAGCCGGGTGGCATCCTGTCCACGGACCACGATGTTGGATCCGTAGACGCCGTCTTTCTGGTAGGGGTACGAGCCTACAGAGAGGTCCGAGAAGTCGTTTGCGAATATGCCAAGCGGGCCGGCAATGTCGCCCTCGCCTCGCTGGACGCGCAAAGTGCGTGACAAGAGCGGCGCGCCGCCTTTCAAGGTGGGCAGCACAGTGGCCACCATGGCTTGGAAAACCGAAGGCACACCGGCCATCACATGCACGTTGCGGATGGTGAACCCGGGGGCGGTGCTGACCGGATTGTCGATCAGGGTGGCGCTGTCGGGGATGCGCGCCATGCGCAGCCGCGCGGCGTTGAGTTCCATCCCGCTGCGGTCGTAGTGGGCTTGCAACAAGGCGCGGGCGTCGTCGCGGATGTCGATAGGATCGTCAAAGGCGGCGGCGACGCAATCGGCGGTGATGTCATCATGTGTGGGGCCAATGCCGCCGCTTGTGAAAACAGCGTCGTAGGCCTCTGAAAGCGCCTGCACCGCAGCCACAATCGCGTCGCGATCATCGCTGACCACGCGCACTTCGCGAAGGTCGATCCCCGCTGCGGTCAACTGCCCTGCAAGGTGGTGCATGTTCGCGTCCCGCGTGCGACCGGAAAGAATTTCGTCGCCAATGACAAGCATCGCTGCGGTGGGGTTCGGCATCTCTGTCTCCTGCAATTTCGACATGTTATAGGCGCTCTTATGCAGTTTGCCACACCCCTGATCCCCGCCCGCCTGATCCGCCGCTACAAACGGTTTCTGGCCGATTGCCGTTTGCAGGACGGGACCGAAGTGGTGGCGCATTGCGCCAACCCCGGTTCAATGATGGGCCTCGCAGAGCCGGATACAAAAATCTGGCTGGAGCCAAATGATGATCCGAAGAAAAAGCTGAAATACGGCTGGCGCTTGGTCGATCATGAGAATGGCCATTTCACGGGTGTCGATACCTCTGTTCCCAACCGGGCACTCAAAGCCGCGTTTCTCGCGCATGAGGTGCCGGGGCTTGACTATGAAATGGTGCGGGCAGAGGTGAAATACGGTCAGAACTCGCGCATCGACTTTCTTCTGAGCGGCGCTGGGCGGGACATTTACGTTGAAGTGAAAAGCGTGACGCTGTCGCGCCAAACGGGGTTGGCGGAGTTTCCCGACAGCGTGACGGCACGGGGCGCGAAACATCTGGCGGAACTGGCAGAGATGGTCAGGCAGGGGCACCGCGCTGTGATGTTGTATTTGGTGCAGCGGACGGACTGCGCGGGACTGACCTTGGCCGCGGATATCGACGGGACCTACGTGGCAGCGTTTCGCGACGCCGCAGCCGCCGGTGTGGAGGTGATGGCGTTTGATTGTGCGATTTCGCCAGAAGGCGTGGGCCTTCGGAAGCCGATCCTGTTCAACGCACCGTGACCTTGCTGTGGCATCGTCACATCTAGCCATAAGCGACTTGATCACCTATGTCCCCTCCAAGATGTGTGAAGGTGTTGAACGATGAATAAGGGCGGCGTCACCAAAGACGGTATCCGGATTTACGAGCCTGGCGATTTTGCTGGGATGAACAAGGCTGGCCGCTTGGCCGCGCAGATCCTTGATGATGTCGCGGATTTTGTGGTGCCGGGCGCTACGACTGAAGCGCTCGATCAGTTCATTCAGGAACAAGTGGAGCTGGCGGGCGCGACCTCTGCCACCATTGGATACAAAGGCTATCAGCACGCCAGCTGCATTTCGGTCAATCACGTGGTCTGCCACGGGATTCCCGGTCCGAAAGTTCTCAAGGACGGCGATATCCTGAATATTGACGTCACAGTCATCGTGGATGGCTGGTTCGGTGATACGTCACGCATGTATGTCGCGGGGAGCTTGCCGCGGAAGGCAGAGCGGTTGATCCAGGTCACCCATGATGCGCTGATGAAAGGGATTGAAGCCGCGCGGCCGGGCAACACCTTTGGTGACATCGGCCATGCCATTCAGGTCTATGCCGAAAGCAACCGCATGTCTGTGGTGCGCGATTTCTGCGGGCATGGTCTGGGCCGCGTATTCCATGCGCCGCCCAATGTGCTGCACTACGGGCGTCCTGGCACCGGAGCAGTCCTGGAAGAGGGCATGTTCTTTACGATTGAGCCGATGATCAATCTTGGACGGCCCGAGACCAAGGTGCTGGCCGACGACTGGACTGCTGTGACCCGCGACAAAAGCTTGTCGGCGCAGTTTGAACATTCCATCGGCATCACGGCGCAGGGATGCGAAGTGTTCACCCTGTCGCCTGCTGGAAAGTTTCACCCGACCTACAGCTGAAACGCCACGCGGCCCGGTTGGCCGAAATAACAGCTGTTAATTTCGATTTGATTTCAATTGTCTGTGTTTGCGGCGGCGTTGGAGATTGAGTTGTTTTGGCCAGATGAAGGAAAGCCGTTGTGGCTTAGTCGAGGCCAAGCCGTGTGGCGATGTCATCCATATGCGTGACGACTTCGGCCCCGATTGCTGCACGGCGACCGTCGTCATCCTCAGGTGCAAAACCGAGCGTGCGCACACCGGCAGCGATCCCCGCTTTGGCACCGTTGACGCTGTCGTCGATGAAGACTGTCTGTGCGACCGTGCAATTTGCGACGCGCATCGCGTGATAGATCATCGTGGGGTCTGGCTTTGGGACATAGTCGTGCCCGGAATAGATCCGGCCTTGGAAGCGGTCGATCAGGCCCGAGGGCGTCAGCGTAATTTCCATCTTCCGCATCGGCCCGTTTGAGGCGATGGCGGTGGCGATGCCCGCGGCTTCCAATTTGTCGAGAAGAGCGTCAACGCCATCAAAGACCGGTACGCCTTTTGCCAAGGCTGCGAACATTTCCGCGTAGGTGCCATCGACCCAATCCGCAGGCAGATCAGCGCCCTTGCGGCGGGCTTCGTCCGCAATGCCCTGAATGGTGCCGCCGATGAACATCGCGCTGGTTTCTTCCGGGGCAATTGGCAATCCACACGCTGTCAGGCGTCGCGCGATGATGGCGTCGGTTGTGGGTTCAGTGTCGACCAACACACCGTCACAGTCGAAGATCACAAGTTTTGGGGTCATGCGGGCCTCATGAAGGTGATCCAGGTGTCGCCATAGCGGCGCTGATCGAGTTGCGTGAAACCTGCGGGTGCGGGCAGGGCAGTGCTCTCTTCCAGCACGATCACCGCATCGGGCGCGATCCAGCCTTGCTTTTGCGCCGCGTTGATCGCAGCGATGCCAAGGCCCTTGCCATAGGGCGGATCGAGGAACACAAGTTGGCAGGGCGACTTTGCAGGAGGTAAGCGATCTGCCGGTGTGCGGAGGAGCGCCGCGTCGTCAACGCGCCGGCACTTTGCGATGTTTTCAGTGATAAGCCGCTGCGCCGTCTTGCCGTTATCAACAAAGGTGACGTGGGCTGCGCCGCGCGACAGCGCCTCAAGCCCAAGCGCACCGGTGCCAGCAAACAAGTCCAGCACCTGCGCCCCGTTGATCGGATCACCAAAGCGTCCTCCCTGTAACACGTTGAAAAGGCTTTCGCGCACGCGGTCTGACGTGGGCCGCAGATGCGCGGCAGCGTCGCCGTTGCCGACGGCGGCGAGGGTCAAACCACGATGCTGTCCACCAATGATCCTCACGCCCGCAGGAGCGCTTTCATATCGGTCGCGGGGTCAGTGATTTGGTCCGGTGCGGGGCTTTTGCCCGCTGCGATCAGGCGTTTCCCAATCATGTAGTTGCGGGGGTCGTTCATGGCATCTACGGCAATCAGTTTGTTGCCCTTGTAGTACCAGTGCGAGGTCGCGTCGCCATCCTTGCGCACGTAGACCGCGTCATAGCCTGTGTTGAGCCCGGCGATCTGTAGTTTGCAGTCGTATTGATCGGACCAGAACCACGGCTCTGGCGTGTAGGGCGCCTCTGCCCCGCAGATATTGCGCGCAACGGCCTCGGCCTGATCAATCGCATTACCCACGCTTTCAATGCGGATTTGCTGGCCATTATGTGGCGTCGAGGCACAATCCCCAGCGGCCCAGATGTGCGGGTTGGAGGTTTGGCCGAGCGCGTTGGTGGCGATCCCGTTGTCGATGGTCAGGCCTGCGCCTTCCGCGAGGATCGTCGCAGGCGCGATGCCGACGCCGACGACGGCGAAATCGAGGTTCAGCTCAGTGCCGTCTGTCAGACGGGCACCTGTCACCGCGTCATCGCCCGTCAGCCGCTCGAGCCCGACGCCTTCCCGGATCGTGACACCGCGGGCCGCATGCAGTGCGCGGAAGTAGTCGGATGTTTCCGCGCAGGCGACGCGCTGCAAGATGCGGTCCGCCATTTCTACCAGCGTCACGCTGACACCGCGTTTGGCGGCAACGGCGGCGGCCTCCAGCCCGATGTAGCCACCCCCGATGATCAGGGCCTTCTTGCCTTCCGTAAATGCGGGCGCCATTGCGTCGGCGTCAGCGAGGTCGCGGACGGTAAAAACATTCTCAAGTGTCCCGCCAATCGCTGCTGGCAAGGTCCGTGGATGCGCGCCGGTTGTCAGCACCAGGTGATCGTAGGAGAGGTGCTCATCCCCCTCCAGCGTCACGGATTTGCCCGCAGGATCGATGACAACGGCACGTGTGGCAAGACGCAGGTCAATGGTGTTGTCGGCGTAGAAGCTTTCGGGGCGCAGAAAAAGCCGCTCTTCTGGCATCTCGCCCAACAGATAGGCTTTGGACAGGGGCGGACGTTGATAGGGGGGCTGCGCCTCTCCACCGATAAGGGTGATCCGCCCGTCAAACCCTTCGGCGCGCAGTTTCGCAACGCAGGACGACCCGGCTTGTCCGGCTCCTACCACCACCACATGTGCCATCATCTGCCCCTTACTGCTGGTCAGCACCACCGCCGCAACCTATATGCCAATGCGAACGCAACGCAATGACAATGGGGCACTCCACATGGGACTCTCACAAGGCGATACACTGCCAGACGCAACACTTCTCGCAATGGGGGCGGACGGACCAGAGGAAGTCAGTCTAAGCGCCAAGCTGTCAGGGCGCAAAGTTGTCGTGTTTGGTTTGCCGGGTGCTTACACCGGAACCTGCACCGCTTCCCACGTGCCCAGCTTCATTCGGACGATTGACCAGTTCAAAGCAAAAGGTGTCGATGAGATCATCTGCGTGTCGGTCAATGATCCCTTTGTGATGGCAGCATGGGGTGACAGCACAGGTGCAACAGCAGCTGGCATAACGATGCTCGGCGATGCATCTGGGGATTTCACCAAGGCAGTGGGCATGGATTTCACCGCACCACCCGTGGGCTTTTACGGGCGCTCAAAGCGCTACGCGATGATTGTCGACAACGGTGTCGTTTCCGCAATCGGCGAAGAAACAAGCCCGGGCGAATGCGATATATCCGGCGGCGAGGCGCTGCTGGAGAAAGTTTAGGCAAAGACATAAAAGGCCGCGTTACGCGGCCTTTTTTACGCCGCGAGTTTGTCCAACGCCTTCGCCAGCTTCGCGTCTAGCTCACTGAGGCCACCAGTGTCATGGGTGGTTAGTGTGACATCGACCTTCTTGTAGATGTTGGACCACTCCGGGTGGTGATTCAGCTTTTCTGCCCAGAGGGCAACACCCGTCATAAAGCGGAACGCCTCAATAAAGTCGCGGAACACGAATTGCTTTGTGATCGCATCGCGTCCGTCCACCATAGTCCAACCGTTGGCCAACAGGGCGTCCTTGTCTGCATCGCCTATTTTTTCGGTCATTCCTGTTCCTCTCTGATTTCTTTCTTAAATGGGCCGTAACTGGTGAGCACTTCGATCTCATGATCAACGGCATCACGCTCTGCCTGTAAATATTTGGCAATGGCATCTCTGAAGCCAGGATCACCAAACCAATGCAGCGAATGTGTGGCGACGGGAAGATATCCGCGGGCCAGCTTATGCTCCCCCTGCGCGCCCGCCTCGACCCGTTTCATGCCATGGGTGATCGCAAAGTCGATGGCGCGATAGTAGCACAATTCAAAATGCAGACAGGGTTGATGGGCCGTGCAGCCCCAGTAGCGGCCGTAAAGCGTTTCGCGCCCAATGAAGTTCAAAGCACCGGCAAAGGGGCCGTCATCGGTTGTTGCGAGCGCGAGCAGCATGTCGTCCCGCATCGTCTCTTGCGCGATCTCAAAGAAGCTGCGTGTCAGATAGGGGGTGCCCCACTTGCGACTGCCGGTGTCTTGATAAAACCGCCAGAAGGCGTCCCAGTGGTGCGGTTGAAGGTCATCGCCTGTCAGCATCTCAACCTGGCCAACAAAATCGTTTGCGGTGGCACGTTCCTTGCGGATGTTCTTGCGTTTGCGACTGGCGAGGCTTGCAAGAAAGGCGTCAAAGTCGGCGTAGTTGCTGTTTTCCCAATGAAACTGCTGACCGACGCGCGCCAGAAGACCCATTTGCTCACCGGCGATCGCCTCGCCTTCGGTGCAAAACGTGATGTGGACGGATGACAGTTCATTGTCCGCGGCGATCTGCACGGCGCCCTGCACGATGGCAGATATGCCAACCGTCTCATGCCCCGGTTTGGTCAGAAAACGCCGGCCTGTGGCTGGCGTGAACGGCACAGCCATTTGCAGTTTCGGATAGTATCGTCCACCTGCGTTCTCATAGGCATGGGCCCAGTTGTGATCGAAGATGTACTCACCCTGACTATGCCCTTTGGCATAGAGGGGGGCGACGGCGATGACCTGATCCGCTTCGCGCGCCACCAGATAGCGTGGCTGCCAGCCCGAACCGGGGCCTACCGATCCGCTGTCTTCCAGTGCCTTCAGAAAACGGTAGGTCGTGAAGGGGTCGAACGGACGGCCGCCATCGGCTGCTTCCGGGCAGGCGCAGGCATCCCAATCGGCAGGATCAATACCGGACAAGTCGCCGTGGGCGGTGATTTCGATGGGCGCGTCGCTCATGTTCGTCAACTTGTGTGCGCAAGCGCACCCGTCAAGCCAGGTAGCCCTCAAACGTGATGTTATCCGCGACTTTCCGGGCTTCGGCCTCAGCGGCAGCGGATTTGATCGTCCAGCACAAAATTGTGGCCCCTTGCGCCTTGAGGTCTGCGACGCGCGGGCGAGTCAGATCAGGGGCTTCGTGACTAATGAAGCAGGCACCTGTGCGATCATAATCCGGGATGTCGCGCAGACGGTCGCAGACGTGGGGCGCGACGGGTGCCCAGTCGGCGTAGACAAAAGCCGATGTGGTTATCCCGCGCGGGATTTCGGGCGCTGCGTTTCCAAAAGCGATGACTGCGTGTGGGTTGAACGACATGACGGCAACATCGCCGTTGTAAGATTTGAGGGCAGTTGCCGTTGCTTCCTCGAGTGGCCCAACGTTTGGTCCCATCTGCCCGTCCTGATCCTTGATCTCAATCAGAAGCGGCACTTTCCCGTCAACAATTGCCAACACTTCGTCCAAGGTTGGGATACCTGCCTCGCCACCTGTCAGCGAGATCGCTTTGAGATCGGCGGCGCTGCGTTGTGCGACAGGCCCTGTCTCCGCCGTCAGACGTGCAAGATGATAGTCGTGAAAAACCATCGCGGTGCCGTCCTGCGACATTTGCAGGTCGATCTCGATCCCATAGCCAGTGTCCACTGCGGCCTGAATGGCCTCAACGCTGTTTTCAGGCCGACCGTCGGTGACATCGTGCAAACCGCGGTGCGTGATCGGGCGGTTCAGGAATGCAGCGGGCAATGTCATGCGATCTGGAAGATGCCGTCGATTTCGACCGCAACGCCGAACGGCAGGCTTGCGGCACTGACAGCGGCACGGGCGTGGGTGCCTTTCTCGCCAAGCGCAGCGACAAGGAAGTCGGACGCGCCGTTGATGACCTTGGGTTGGTCAGTGAAGTCGCCCGTAGAGTTGACAAAGCCTGTCAGCCGGACGACGCGGACCAGACGATCGATATCTCCACCACAGGCCGCTTTGACCTGGCCGAGAAGGGCGATGGCGCAAGCCTTCGCGGCTTCGGCCCCCTTTTCGACGCTGCAACCATCGCCAAGTTTTCCGGTGATCAGCCCCTCTGGCGTGCCGGGCAGCTGGCCGGAGACATAAAGCATATTGCCCGACAGGACGAAGGGCACGTAGTTGGCGGCCGGTGCGGCCGCTTCGGGAAGCGTGATGCCCATCTCTGCCAGTTTGGTTTCGATGTCTGATGCCATGGTCGACTCCCCTTCGGACGTTATGACCGGACGCTAGCGCCCGGTCGCGAGGGGTGCAACCAAGGCTTACGTTTCGCGGAAGGCCTTCGCGAAATAGTCAGCCAGCGGTTTGATCAGATAGTCCATCGGGCTGCGATCCGCCGTCCGTACAAAGCTTTCAACCGGCATGCCGGGGATCAGCGTCATGTCGCCGGGCAGGCGTTCAATCTCGCCTTCTTTCAGCTGCAACTCGACACGGTAAAAAGATGCGCGGGTGTTGTCGTCAGTGAAGGCGTCGGCTGAGATCAGTGTCACCTCGCCCAACAGTTCCGGGGTGCGGCGCTGGTCGAATGCGGAGAAACGCATCGTCGCTTCTTGGCCCACGAAGATCTGGTCGACGTCCGTCAGCTGCACCTGTGCCGCAATGACAAGTGGGCGGTCTTGTGGGATCAGGAACATGACCGGGTCAGCGGGCCGCACGACAGAACGTTCGGCAAACACCGTCAGTCCATAAACGACGCCGGACACCGGTGCGCGGATATCAAGGCGGTCAAGCTGTTCGGACAGCGTGCGCTGCCGCTCGGAGAGTTCCAACTCGTTGAACTGCAGGTCGCGCAGCCGGGTGATCGCATCCTCACGACGGGTCGTTTCCTGTCCGAGGATTTGGATCTCAATCTCGGTGATCTGCTCGGCTGCCTGTGCCCGTGATGCGGCAAGTTCGCCGACGCGGCCAAGAAGGTTCGCTTCTTCACGTTGCAGGGCGGAGACCCGGCTTGCCTGTGCCAAACCGCGCTGCAACAGGCTTTGCTGATCCACCAGCTCATCGCCGATCAACTCCTGTTGGCGTGTGATCGCTTCCTGCTGGGCCTGGATGCCGGTGATCTGACTTTCGATCTGTGCGCGCCGCTGGACCAATTGCTCAATCGTTTTGGCGGCAGATTCTTTGCGGGCTTCGAACAGGCGGGTTTGGCCTTGGATCAGCTCTTGCACTTCGGGACGGTTGAAGGCGAGGAGTTCTGGCGGGAATGTAATCGTGTCAGCATTGTCACGTTCCGCTTCGAGACGGCCACGGCGGGCCATGATCTCAAAAAGCTGGCCTTCGACAATGGTCAATTCGGATCGGATCACCGTCGGGTCAAGCTGGATCAACAGGTCGCCTGCTTCAACTTCATCACCTTCATCGACGAGGATCGCTTGCACAACGCCACCGTCCGGGTGCTGAATCACCTGGCGATTGCGGTCCACTTCGATCTGGCCGCTGGCGATGACGGCACCTGTGATCTGTGCGAGGAAGGCCCAGGTCCCGAAGCCACCAACCAGAATGCCAAGAGCAATCAGGCCGACGACCATCTGGCGGCGCACGGACCACCGTTTTTGGGTGTTTTCTTGCATCATGATACGCCCGTCCCTGTACCTGCGGTCTTACGGATCTGTTCCGCGTTCGCGACCATTTCACGCAATACTTCGTCTTTGGGTCCAAAGGCGCGCCGGGCGCCGTTTTCGATCACCAGCAGCATATCACACTCCTGAATAGCCGCAGGGCGGTGGGCCATGATGAAGACTGCTTTGCCTTCTTTCTTGCTGGCCCGGATCGCGTTGTTCAGCGCAATGGAGCCATCGTTGTCGAGGTTCGAGTTCGGCTCATCCAGCACAAGCACAACCGGGTTGCCGTAAAGCGCGCGGGCCAGACCAATCCGCTGGATTTGCCCGCCAGACAGGCGACCGCCATGGGCTGACAACCGGGTGTCGTACCCGTCCGGCATTTTCAGGATCATTTCATGCGCGGCGGCTTTCTTGGCCGCGGCGACAACGGCGGCATCGTCTGGCGTCATCGACATGCGAGCGATGTTTTCCTTGATCGTCCCGTCAAAGAGGTGAACGCGCTGCGGCAGGTAGCCGATATGTTCGCCCAGAACGTCCGGGCTATATTGGTCAAGCGCCGCGCCATCGAGGCGGATCTTGCCACCCGCTGGCCGCCAGACACCCGTCATGGTGCGCGCCAGTGTAGTTTTGCCCGCACCCGAGGTGCCGATCACACCGACAGCCTGACCTGGCTTGACGTCAAAACTGATCATCCGCAGTGATGCCGTCTGTTCACCCGGTGGAATGACAGTGACCTGATCTGCCGTAATCCGCGCCTGTGGCACGGGCAGGTTCGTGCGCGTGTCATCCGGTGGCACGTTGCCCAGCAGCTTTGATAGGTTTTGCCAGCCTTCACGGCCTTTCTGGAAGGTCGCAAACTGACCGACGATCAGTTCGATGGGCGCCAAAGCGCGACCAA
The DNA here is from genome assembly GCA_020628545.1 of Paracoccaceae bacterium. Taxonomy (GTDB): domain Bacteria; phylum Pseudomonadota; class Alphaproteobacteria; order Rhodobacterales; family Rhodobacteraceae; genus Yoonia. The sequence continues at coordinate 95,526 of JAHDEX010000005.1, forward strand.
GCAGGATGGACCCGGCGATCATCGCACCCGGTGTCAGTTCGCCTTGCAGCACGAGGTATGCGCCAAGGCCCAGCATCGCCGACTGCAAGAACAGCCGGAAAGTTTTGGTCATGGCGCTGAACGTGCCAGAGGCATCCGCCGCATCAATCGTTGCGTCAAGTGATTGCGCCCGGGCGATCTGCCAGCGTCCAAAGGCCGCGTCACGCATCCCAAGGGCTTGCACCATCTCTGACTCAGCGCGGATCTGAGAGCCCATTTGCTCTGACTGGAAGGTCGCGGCGTTCGCTTTTTCGAGCGGCTTGCGGGTGGTGAACTGGTTGATGATTGCCACGATAATCAGGATCGTTGCACCGACCAGCGCAAGGATGCCCATCAACGGGTGGAAGATGAAAATGCCGAGGAAGAAGAGGGGCGCGAACGGCACATCAAAGAGCGCCATCAGTGCGGGAGACGTGATGAGCCGCTGAATGCTTTCAAGATCCCGCAGACCTGTCTGCGCCTCTTTCTGTGCGCGGTTCAGCGTCATCGCCTTCAGCACAGCCGCAAACACGCGGCGGTCCATCAATGCCTGAAAACGTGCGCCGACTCGGCCCATGACCCGTCCACGGACGTAATCGAGGATACCCATCATCCCGTAAAGGAAGGCTACCAGCACCGAGAGGGCGATCAGGGTTTCCAAACTGCGAGAGCCAAGTACGCGGTCATATACGTTCAGCATGTAAAGGGGACCGGTGAGCATCAGCATATTCACGAAGAAACTGAACAACCCTACCATCCAGTAGAGATGGCGGCTTTGCTTGCGCGCCTCGATCAGTTCTGCTTCACCTTTGGCCGTAAATTCGTCGGACATACGCGGGATATCGCTTTTCTTTGGGGGTGGGTTCTGGCGTTTTGCTGCGGTTTACGCGAAGACTGCGGAGATGATCACCCCCGCAGCGTGTCGTTTCAATGGTTTTGCTAATAAAGCGTGAATTGTTGACCGATTGTGGACAAAAATAAGTTCTAAATCTGAATGTTTCATTGATGATGTCTCGATCGACCTTGCCGCTGGCCTTCTTCGCCGCATTGACCGCATGTAGCATCGCGCCAGAAGGCACCACAGTGCATGATCCCTTTGAGGATCACAATCGGCAAATTCATGCTTTCAACAAGTCCGTAGCGGCACGTTTCAGTGGAGGCGGCGCAGACGATGGCCCTACCATTCCGCCCGCCATAGCCGAACCGGTGATCAACATCGCAGACAACCTGTCGTTGCCAGGCGCCATTGTGAACAACCTCCTGCAAGCCGATCTTGTTGGGGCCAGCCAAAACGCGGCCCGGATGCTAATCAACACAACAGTTGGGATTGGTGGGATATTCGATCCTGCGGATGCGATGGGTGTGACGGAGGTGAAAGCAGACTTTGGCGGAACGCTCGCGATTTGGGGCGCGCCAGAGGGGGCCTATATGGAATGGCCGCTAATTGGGCCGCGCACCGAAAGGCACGCTGCAGGGACAGTGGCGGACTTTTTCCTCAACCCACTGGGGTCATTTCTCACGACAGAGCAAGCGCAAGTGGCAACTGTCCTTGGCGTTGCCGGGACGGTTGCCAAAATCGATCAGGCGGGCAGCGTTATTGATGATGTGCTGAATGAAAGCGCCGATAGTTACGCGCAGACACGTTTGATCTACTTGCAAAACCGGCGTTTTGACCTCGGTCAGGATGACACGGCTGCGGTGGACCCCTACGACGAATTGTTCGGAGACCTCGAATGACCTTCACACGCCGACAGATGCTTTTCACAAGTGCTTGTGCTGCCGTTTTACCGATGCGCGCGCAGGCTTTGTCAGTCGAGACGTCGCAGTCGCTCGTCTCGTCGCTTGTGGCAGAGGTGAATGCGGTGATCGCGTCGGGTAAGTCTGAGGCGGCGATGATTGCTGACTTTGCCGTGCTGTTCGACAAATACTCTGACGTTCCCACGATTGCGCGCTATTGCCTTGGGGTCGACGCCCGCACAGCGTCGCAGGCGCAGATGCGCACCTATACCTCTGCCTTCCGCAACTACATCGCCAGCAAATACGGCCGCCGGTTTCGGGAGTTTGTGGGTGGTGAGATCATCGTGAACGGGGCAAAGCCCGTCAAAAGCTGGATCGAGGTTGAGACGACGGTGCAGTTGCGTGGGCGATCCCCCCTGCAGATGGACTTTCACGTTTCGGACCGCTCTGGCAGCCACAAGTTCTTCAACTTCATCATTGAAGGCGTGAACATGCTGCTGACGGAACGCGCCGAAATTGGTGCGATCCTTGACAGCGAAGGGCGCAACATCGACGCGCTGAGCGCGCGGATCAATGCCGTCTAACGGCTAGGCCTAGTTGCCGCTGAGGATATTGCCCAAAAGCTCCAGGATCGATTGATCTTCCGATTGCTGTTGCTGTTGGGGGGGCTGCGTTGTGGCAGGAATGCCGCCGGGCGTGCCGCCGGTTGCGAAGTTGGGATCACTGCGGCTCAGCGTCGGCTCGGGGGCCTGCATTGGCAGCGGAACCGGCTGTCGATCTGCGAGGATGCGCGTCATCGTCTGCTTCCAGATCTCCGCTGGCAGACCACCACCGGTGACGCCCGTCAGGGGGCTGTTGTCATCATATCCCATCCAAACGCCCGTTACATATTCTCCGGTGAAGCCGATGAACCAAGCATCCCGCGCCGATTGGGTCGTGCCGGACTTGCCCGCGATCTGCCAACCGGGGATCTGTGCGCGCGTGCCCGTGCCACTTTGCACCACCTGGTGCATCATCCACGTCAGCTCTCGCGCGGCGCGTTCGCGGATCACACGCTCCTGAATACCGCCACTCAGGCCCATCAGCGGTTCGTCGTCGCCCTGAATACGCAATTCAACAAGACCGTAGGGTTTGACGGCGGACCCGCCATTCAGGATGCCAGCATAGGCGCCAGTCATTTCCAGCAGGGTGCTTTCCGACACACCTAGTGCCAGCGCGGGGCCATCCGCAAGGTCACTTTCGATGCCAAAGCGAGAGGCCACTTCGCGCACGATGTCGCGTCCAACGAACTCTGACAGGATGACCGCTGGGATGTTCCGGCTTTCCGCCATCGATTGGGTTAAGTTCACGGGCCCTTTGAATTCACGGTCGTAGTTCTGCGGGCACCACTCTCCTGATCCGGGTGTTGTCCAGCAGCGTGCGCTGTCGTCGAGGTAGTCGTTGGGTGAAAAGTCAAGCTCTAGCGCTGCCGCGAAAATGAAAGGCTTGAAGGCAGAGCCGGGCTGACGGACGGCTTGCGTGGCGCGGTTGAAATCACCCGGTGCCGGGTCTTTTCGTCCGCCGACCATCGCGCGCACCGCGCCATCTGCTGACATGACGACAATGGCCGCTTCCGCTTCCGAACCTTCCTTGACCTGATTTTCGAACACCCAAGCCAATGCGTCTTCCGCTGCCGTCTGCATCGTCTGGTCGAAGGTGGACTTGATGATGACGTCTTCTGTCGTGTCGCGCGTGAAGAATTCTGGCCCGGACGCCATAACCCAATCAGCGAAGAACCCACCCGAGTCTTGTTTGGCCGCACGCGACAGCGTGGCGGGGTTTTCGCGGGCAAAGGCCGCTTCTTGCGGTGACAAGCGCCCTTGCGCTTCCATCAGGCCGATGACCACATTCGCGCGGCGCTGGGCGGCTTCGAGGTCGCGTGTGGGCGCGCGCGCGGAGGGGGCGGGTAGTGTGCTTGTCAGCATGGCAGCTTCTGCTGGCGAAAGTGCGGAGGGGGGTGTGCCGAAATAGCGTTCAGACGCCGCAGCGAACCCACGTGACCCGGCGCCGAGGTAGGCGCGGTTGAGGTAGATCGAGAGGATTTCGTCCTTTGTATAAGCGACCTCCATCCCCATGGCGTATACCGCTTCTTTCACCTTCCGCCAGATCGTCGTGCGGCGGCAGTCCGCCTCATACGCGGCCTCCGATTCCCATTCAGTGGGGTCAAACGGTGTGCCCAGGCACAAAAGCTTCGCAACCTGTTGGGAAATGGTGGAGCCGCCGTTGCCGGACAACGGGCCGCGCCCTGCGCGGAGGTTGATCCTGACAGCAGACGCAATGCCGCGCGGTGAGACGCCGAAGTGGCGGTAGAACCGTTTGTCCTCCTGCGCGACAACCGCGTTCACAAGATGCGGGCTCACGCTATCAACAGTGATCATCCCGCCGAACTGATCGCCGCGCCAGGCAAAGATGTCCCCGTTCCGGTCGGCAAGGGTGACGGACCCGCGCGCCCGACCATCGATCACATCTTCCATCGGCGGCATGGTTGCGGCAAAATACATGACGCCAATCCCGATCATCACAGCAACGGCGGTCGCCCCGGCAAAAAAGAACCGCCAAATGATCCTGAAGATGCCGCCGATAAAGGCCATCAAAAACCCAATCAGTCCGCGCCGTTTCGCAGGTTTGCGCGCCGCTTTGCGTGGCTTGCGTTTGGTAGACGCAGCTTTCTTGGTGCTGCCCTTGCCGGGTGCAGCACCGCCATAGCGTTTGTCGGCCACTAAAGTGGGGCGTTTGCGAGAATTGCCGCTCATTTTGTTACCTGACTCTTGCGGTGCCTTCTTGGGACACTTGGGGGCAAGCTAACTCTGACACAACCAAATGTCGCGGGGGTATCGCGCAGAAATTCGCTTCTCAATATGATTAAAAATTAATCGATGAGGTCAATTTGTGCAAAATTTGTGCAAAACGATGAGTCAGCACCCATTCTGAGTCCCCGGAATCGTTGTCAGTCAGGGTCTAACTGCTCCTTTTTCACTCATCCGTCCGTGAGAGGCGCGACGAGGGACTGAAACTGCAAGGGGATAGACGTGAAACTCATCATTGCAACAATCAAACCGTTCAAGCTTGAGGAGGTCCGCGAGGCGCTGACCGGAATCGGCGTGCGCGGCATGATGGTGTCGGAGATCAAGGGCTTCGGCTCTCAGTCGGGTCACACCGAAATTTATCGTGGCGCGGAATACGCGGTGAACTTTGTGCCGAAGGTGAAGCTTGAGATCGTCGTGCAGGACAGCATGGCAGAGCAAGTCGTCAGCACCATCGCCGAGACCGCAAAGACAGACAAGATCGGCGACGGCAAGATCTTCACCCTCGACGTGGAAGGCGCGCTGCGCGTCCGCACCGGCGAGACGAATGATGACGCGCTTTAAGCGCCCCGACTATTCCCAAAAGGACAAGATGATGAAACTGACGAAAACACTCCTTGCTGGCGCCGCGCTTTCTGCGCTGCCGACGCTTGGCCTGGCGCAGGACGAGGTCGCGCCGGTGGCCTCTGACGAATTTGTATGGATCATGAACTCCCTGCTGTTCCTGATCGGTGGTTTTTTGGTGTTTTTCATGGCAGCCGGTTTTGCCATGCTTGAAGGCGGGCTGGTGCGCTCAAAGAACGCCACAACGCAGATGACCAAGAACGTCGGGCTCTTTTCAATCGCTGCGATCATGTATTGGGCGGTTGGCTACAACCTGATGTATCCATTGGGTGATTGGGCCATTGAGGGCTGGTTCTCCGGTCTCTTCCCATCTGTGGGTGTTCTGGAGGCTGTTGGCGTCACGCTGGCGGATGCAGATGATGCGTCTTACGCCTCGACCGGGTCCGACTATATCTTCCAGTTGATGTTCTGTGCGGCAACTGCATCGATTGTGTCCGGCGCGCTTGCCGAACGTATCAAACTGTGGCCGTTCTTGATCTTCTCCGCGATCCTGACAGGCTTCATCTACCCGCTAACTGCATCCTGGCAGTGGGGCGGCGGCTGGTTGTCTGAGCAGGTCGGCTTCTCCGACTTCGCGGGTTCAACAGTTGTACACGCCTGTGGTGCGGCTGCGGCGCTGGCGGGTGCGATCGTCCTCGGTCCACGGATCGGCAAGTACAAAGACGGCCGTGTTGTTCCGATGCCGGGTTCCAACCTGCCAATGGCGACGCTGGGTATGTTTATCCTGTGGCTGGGTTGGTTCGGCTTCAATGGTGGTTCGCAGTTGGCCATGGGCTCTGTCGGCGACATCGCTGACGTCTCCCGTATCTTCTCGAACACAAACATGGCAGCAGCTGCTGGCGCAGTTGCGGCGCTGATCCTGACGCAGATCATGTATGGCAAAGTCGACCTGACAATGGTTCTGAACGGCGCGCTGGCTGGCCTCGTCTCCATCACAGCTGAACCGCTTGCTCCATCGCTGTTCCTTGCGCTGATCATTGGTGCTGTGGGTGGTGTGATCGTGGTCTTCACGGTGCCACTGCTCGACAAACTGAAGATCGACGACGTTGTTGGTGCGATCCCGGTTCACGGCTTCGCTGGTATCTGGGGCACATTCGCAGTCGTCCTGACAGGTACATCTACAGTAGGTGCGCAGGTCACAGGCATGGTTGCGATCATCGGTGCGACCTTCGTCCTGTCGCTGATCTTCTGGTTCATCCTGAAAGCGGTCATGGGTATCCGTGTCAGCGAAGAAGCAGAAATCCAGGGTCTGGACACTGCGGAGCTGGGCATGGAAGCCTACCCAGAGTTCGGCAAAGGCTGATCTTTTCCAGACGCCAATTGTAAAGCCCGGGTGCCTTGCGCCCGGGCTTTTTCGTGCGACCACCTTTGGCTTCAGCGTCCGAAGAAAATTCGGCAAAACCGACAAAATCTGGAAGAAGTTACCTCAATAACGGAGAACATGTCGCATATCGCAATGAAAATGCGCCGCAAACGCGCCATAACGCGCAAGACTGTTCGAATCTTCAACACGGGGCGCGCCATGATCCAGACACCTTACCTTTTGTTCCTTGGCGATGCGCCAGATCAGCTTGCCGCGAAAGTGGCGCAAGGCATCAAGGACTGGCGTCCGGAGAACGCCGTTGGCCAGTTCCGGATGGACGGCTGTGGCGCAGATGTGGGCCTGAGTGACATGACCCTCGAAGACGGGATCGCGGCGGGCGCCAAAACGCTGGTCATTGGCGTGGCGAACCGCGGTGGTTTCATCTCCGATGCGTGGAAAGAGGTCCTCGTGAAGGCCCTGCAGATGGGCTACGACATTGCCTCCGGTCTGCACAATTTGTTGCGGAATGAAGATGAACTGGTCGCGGCGGCCCGCGTCAATGGCCAGACCTTGTTCGATGTGCGTATCCCGTCGGTGGCTTACCCCATCGCTAACGGCAAAAAGCGGACTGGCAAGCGGTGCCTGGCCATCGGGACCGATTGTTCGGTGGGCAAGATGTACACCGGGCTTTGCATGGACGCAGAGATGCAAAAGCGTGGGATGAAGACAACGTTTCGCCCGACAGGCCAAACCGGCATTCTGATCACCGGCGGTGGTGTTCCACTGGATGCTGTGATCGCGGATTTCATGGCGGGTGCGGTGGAATACCTCACACCCGACAATGACGCGGATCATTGGGACCATATCGAGGGGCAGGGGAGCCTTTTCCACGTGTCCTATTCTGGTGTGACGATGGCGCTGATCCATGGTGGGCAGCCGGATGCCATCGTGCTCGCACATGAGCCGACCCGGACGCATATGCGCGGCTTGCCAGAATATGACCTGCCTTCGCTGGAAGCGTTGCGCGACATGGTGCTGCCAATCGCGCGGATCGCGAACCCAGCCTGTCAGATCGTGGGGATTTCGATCAACACGCAAAAGCTGGGTGAGGATGAGGCGGCTGCATATTGCGCTGAAGTGGAAGACCGCATGGGCCTGCCGACAACCGATCCGTTCCGCTTTGGAGCCGGAAAGCTGGTGGATGCGCTTGAAGCCGTCTGACGTGCTTGTATTGATGGCGTGAGCGGGCCCCGCCCGCCCACCCCTTTTTCGGGGCTCCGCCCCGGACCCCGAGGTATTTCTTGCAAGAAGAAAGACATCATGGACATATCGGTAAGCCGGGATGTGTTTCCGCTGGCGCAGGTTTTCACAATTAGTCGTGGGTCGCGGACGCAGGCAGAGGTGCTGACAGTGGCTGCGTCGCATGATGGAGCCACGGGGTACGGCGAATGCGTCCCTTATGCGCGCTATGGTGAAACGTTAGAGTCAGTGACCGATCAGATCATGGGGTTCTCCGGGCGGTGGTGTGATCTGCAAGAGGAACTGCCTGCTGGGGCGGCGCGCAATGCGCTCGACTGCGCTTTGTGGGATCATGCGGCCAAAATGGCGGGCAAACGGGTGTGGGATTTGTTGGACCTGCCCGCGCCGCAACCGGAAATTACGGCCTATACCTTGTCGCTGGATACGCCTGAAAAGATGCAGGCGCAGGCTGCCCTGAACGCGCATCGTCCGCTCCTTAAAATCAAGCTTGGCACACCAGACGATATGGCGCGTCTTGAAGCGGTGCGGCGGGGTGCGCCTGATGCGCGGATTATTGTGGATGCGAATGAGGGCTGGACGGCGGAGGTCTATGCCGATCTTGCGCCGCATCTTTTGCGCCTCGGTGTACAGATGGTCGAGCAGCCGTTGCCTGCGGGTGACGATGAGATGCTGGGTGAGATCGCGCGGCCACTGCCGGTCTGTGCTGACGAGAGTTGCCATGACCGCGCGAGCTTGCCCGGACTGAAGGGCAAATATGACATGGTCAACATCAAGCTCGACAAGACCGGTGGGCTGACAGAAGCGCTTGCGCTGAAAGATGCTGCCATCGCGGAAGGCTATCAGGTGATGGTGGGCTGCATGGTGGGATCGTCGCTTGCGATGGCCCCTGCGGTGATCCTCGCCCAGGATGTGGCCTTCACAGACCTTGACGGCCCGCTGCTTCTGGCCGAAGACCGCGACGCACCTTTGACTTTTGACGCAGACGGCGTTCATGCGCCCGCTGCCGCACTATGGGGATGAACCGCATGCGCACTGTATACCTCAATGGCGAGTATTTGCCCGAAAACGAAGCTCAGGTGTCGATCTTTGATCGCGGTTTCCTGATGGCGGATGGTGTGTATGAGGTCACGTCCGTCCTCGATGGTAAGCTGATCGACTTTGACGGCCATGCCAAACGGTTGGAGCGGTCGCTGAATGAACTGGGCATGCAGAAACCCGACGCGTTTGATGACCTGCTCGATATTCACAGGGAACTGGTGCGTGTAAATGAGATCAACGAGGGGATGATCTATCTGCAGATCACCCGCGGTGCGCCAAACGACCGGGATTTTGTCTACCCGGACCCGGAGACGACAAAGCCGACGCTTGTGTTGTTTACGCAGAACAAGCCAGGCCTGGCCGACAGCCCAGTTGCCAAAACCGGGATCAAGGTGATTTCAATCGAGGATCAGCGCTGGGCGCGGCGGGACATCAAGACGGTGCAACTCCTCTATCCGTCGATGGCCAAGATGGCCGCAAAGGCCGCAGGCAAGGATGACGCCTGGATGATTGAGGACGGCAAAGTGACTGAAGGGTCGTCTAACAACGCTTATATCGTGAAGGGCAATACCATCATCACGCGCCATCTTGGCAATGAGATCCTGCACGGGATTACCCGCGCCGCGGTGCTGCGTTTTGCGCGTGAAGCGCAGATGCAGGTCGAGGAGCGGGGCTTTACGATTGATGAGGCAAAAGAGGCGGATGAGGCATTCATTACCTCGGCGTCAACCTTCGTGATGCCAGTCGTTGAGATTGATGATCACACAATCGGAACGGGAACACCGGGCCCAATTTCCGCAAGATTGCGCGAAATTTATCTCGAAGAGAGCAGGAAAGCCGCAATATAGCCCTTTTTACTTGCTCTTAACGCGCCGATTGACGACATTCGCGTTCAAAAGAAAAACGCGACGAGTGGAGCAGAACGATGCGCGTGGGTTTAGGTGGGCTTTTGCTAGCCGCCGGTCTGGGTGGGCTTGGATGGTACGCCAGTCAGGGCCCGGCCAAGCAGATTGAAGAACAGATTGCGATTGCTGCCGCTGGCGTTGCCGGAACGGCAGAGCACGATGTGTCAGCCGTCGTCTCTGGTCGCGACATCACAGTCACCGGTACAGTCGAGGATGCAGAGGAGCAGGCGGAACTGCTGGCTGCATTTGACGCGCTGCCCGGACGGCGGGTGGTGAACATCGACGGTCTCTCGACTTTGCCGGTTGTCGCGCCTTATGTCGCGTCGCTTGAGAAGACGGAAGGTGGGGTCGCGGTGAGCGGCTTTGCACCATCAGCCGCCGTGAAAGACGCGCTTGGGTTTGAGGCGCTTGAGATTGCGAATGGTGAGCCCGATGCTTGGGCAGAAGCCGTGCAGGCTGTGAGCGCCGCGCTCGACACGCTAAAATCCGGCACAGCTGACATGAGCGACACGACTGTCACGTTGGCCGGTCTGGCGGCGAACCCTGATGCGCGGGCAGCGTTTGATACGGCAATCGCCGACCTGCCTGATGGCTACACTGTCGAAAGCGATATTGCGCTTGAGGATGACGGCACGCCGCTGCGTTTGTCACTCAACTATGATGGTGAAAACCTGACTGGTACGGGCAAGATACCGACCGACGTTGAAAGCGCGTCGATTGCGATTGATGGATCGACCGCTGCGCTGGACCTGACAGAAGCAACATCGGCTTCAGAGGATGGCCAGTGGTCCGCAGTCGTCGCAGCCGGTTTGAACGCCTTGGGTACGCTGCGCGAAGGCCAGTTGTCCCTTGAAGGACAAACATTGACGCTCACCGGGACAGGGTCGCCAGATGCATTGGCGGCGGCAGAGGATGCGTTGCGCGCACTGCCCGACGGTTACACAGCGGCACCAGCGCTTGAGATCTATGACGATGGCACGCCGCTACGTCTTATCCTGCAATACGATGGGGAAGCGCTGAGCGGGACGGGCAAGATCCCAACGGACTTTAATGCCAGCGACGTCACCGTCGGCGGGGCAGCGACTGATCTTGACCTCTTGCAAGCAGACATACCGGCAGAAGACCCGACATGGCCGGCGTTTGCGGCGGCGGCGTTGGACGCGCTGGGCGCGTTGAACGAAGGTCAAATGGCGCTCGAGGGGCGCTCTGTCATCCTGAACGGTGTCGGCACGCCCGATGGCATCGCGGCGGCAGAGGCGGCACTTGATGCAGCCCCTGAAGGCTACATGAAAATGACGGACTTCACCGTGTTTGACGACGGCATGCCGTTTACGCTGACGGTTGAAAAGACGGTTGATGGGCTGAAAGCGAACGGGAAAGTCCCGGCGGACTTTGACACCGCACTCGACGGTGTGGAAACCGCATTTATCACCGATGAAAGCGGCCTTTGGCCCGGCATCGGCGAGGCGGGCCTTGCGGCTTTGGACAAGCTACAGACCGGCACGCTGACGATTGAAGGTGATACGGTCACGCTGACCGGGGTTGCGTTCTCGCAGGACGAGCAAACCGCGGCGCTCGACGCATTGGCAAATGTCGCGTCGGAAACCGATGTCGCCATTTCTGAAGAGGGCCAGGTGCAGCCGCTTGTGGTGACCTACGACGCAGATGTGGGTGCAACGATCTCAGGCAGCCTGCCTGACGGGGTGACATCCGACACTGTCGCTGATGCGTTGTCGGTACTGGTCAGCGAAGGCAACGTCAGCGCCATTCCCCTTGAAACAGATGCAGACATCCTTGGTGTGCTGGCCAACGTCCAGCCATTCTTGCCTGAACTGAACGGGTTCACTGCGACAGAGACGGGGACGCAGGCGACACTGGATGCGGTTGCTGCACCGGGCGTGGCGCCAGTGCCGCTTGCCGACGCGATTCAATCCGCGATTGGCGAGGCGACGGCACTGACCGTTGCTGCCCCGGCAGAGTTGCCGACCGAAGGCGCGCTGCGCCGGAACATCTTCACAGGCCAGCAGGAGGTCTTCACGGCCGGCTATTGGCTGCCATCTTTTGACTTCTTCCCGACCCCGGAAAGCTGTGCAGAACAATCGGCTGCGGTGCTCGAACGGGATCAGGTGCGCTTTGTCAGCGGCTCGGCAGAGCTGGATGTACAGTCCATCCGCGCGATCAATGCGCTTTCCGCCCTTGCGCGGAAATGCGCAACCGAAGGCGGGGTCTTCCTGCAAGTTGCGGGCCATACGGACAACACTGGCGATGCCGAAGCCAACCTTGCGCTCAGCCAGGCCCGCGCGGACGCGGTGCGCGATGCGATCCTTGATCGCGGGCTTGCGCGCGTGGTCGTGTCTGCGGTGGGCTACGGCGACACACAACCGATTGCCGACAATGAGACTGAAGAGGGTCGCGCTGAAAACCGGCGGACTGAGTTTAACTGGAATTTCGAATAGGCCGCTGCGAAAGCGACCGGTCAAAGACGGAGAGTAAACATGTTTCAGGAATGGGGATTTCTGCTGACCGAGATCTGGGTCCTCCTGGCGCTTGCGGCACTTCTGGGCTTGCTGTCCGGATGGCTGATGTTCGGTAAGGGCGAGGCCGCACCGGCAGGCGCAGGCGATGCGGATCGGCTGCGCGCGGAAAACGCGCGGCTTCAGTCACAGGTCATGGCCTTTGAGAAGCAAAACGCAGGTGTGGTCGCCGTTGATCCGGCAACACCGGCAGCGGCAGAACCTGCTGCACCGTTGGGCAAAAAGCCTGAACAGCTTGATGCGCCACGCGGCGGTCAGGCCGATGATCTGAAACGGATCAGCGGCGTGGGCCCCCGGATGGAGCAGATGTGTAACATGCTGGGTTTCTGGCACTACGACCAGATCGCGAATTGGTCCGACGACGAAGTCGCCTGGGTCGACGAGAACCTGCAAGGCTTCAAAGGCCGCGTCACCCGTGATGAGTGGGTCGCGCAAGCCAAGATCCTGGCTGAAGGCGGCGAGACCGAGTTCTCGAAAGAGCAGGACGCCAAGGCAGCCGCCGCTGAAGAGGCTGCCAAGGACGACTGATCACTGATGTGAAGCATCAAACGCCGCTTTGGCGGCATCGCTCGCGTCCGTCTGATACTTCTCTTTCCACTCTGAAAAGGGCATGCCGTAGAACGCGGCGCGCCCTTCGTCTTTATCCATCTCGATCCCGCGCTCATTTGCGGCTTCCTGATACCAGCGGCTGAGGCAGTTTCGGCAAAAGCCCGCGAGGTTCATCATGTCGATGTTCTGCACATCCGTGCGCTCTTCCATCAGGTGCTTTTGCAGGCGACGGAATGCAGCGGCTTCCAGTTCCAATTGCGTTTGGGCGTCCATGAGTGCTCCTTCAAAGGCCGGTTTTGGCAAGGCTTTCTTGCAATATCGGCGCTAGACGCCCGGCCCACAAGGCTTGGCCTTCCGGACTAGCTATCAAATCCTGTCGCAATTCGATCAGGATATTGGGCCGCCCATGCGGTGTCGCGTGCCGATCAATGGCGTCACCGGGGAAATAGCCGATGTACGGTGCGTTATCGCCCACACACCATCCTTGCGCCTCACACGCGGCGATGACCGGCCGGGCGAGGCGATCATCCTCCGCGTAGAGAATGCCAACCTCCCAAGGTCGCGGTGGCCGCCCCTGCATCTGCGGCGTAAAGGAATGCACCGCGCAGATCACCGTGTCACGCCGTGATGCGGCGGCCTCGGCGTAGGCGTCGTGGTAAGGTCGGTAAAGGCGATCAAGACGCGCCTGCTTGGCGGCATCGTCCGCATGGCGATTGGCCGGGATCATGGCGCCGTCAGAGACCCGCATCAACAGGGTCGGGTCTTCCTCACCCCGGTTCGGGTCGATCACGAGACGCGAGAATGTGGACAAAACTGCTGAACCTGCAAGCGCATCGGTCAAAAAGCGCGTCACCCCTGCCGCGCCGATGTCGTAGGCGATGTGACGGGCCATCTGATCGGCGGGCAAACCAAGGTCGCCGCCATTGATCCAGGACGGCACCGCATTGCTGGCGTGGTCACAGGTGAAAAGCCATCGCGACGGTGCCGCAGGGCGGATCAGTTCAAATGCCGGGTTTGTCATGAAAGTTTCGTCTCACTGGGCCGAGTGCGCAGTTGTGGCAGGGTCAAAAAGGCTTATAAAGCCGAAAAGTTCGTTACCGCTAACTTAGGCGGGGGCGAGGGGGCATACCGGAATGATAGGATCGCGTGAATGAGACGGCACCGCAATGTAAAAATCGTAGCCACACTTGGACCCGCGTCCAACGACTACGAAATGATCAAAGCATTGGTTGAGGCCGGCGCTGATGTGTTCCGCCTGAATATGTCCCACGGTGACCATAGCGAGATCCGCGCACGCCACAGCATCATTCGTCAGATTGAGGGTGAGCTGGACACGCCAATTGCCATCCTTGCGGATTTGCAGGGCCCGAAATTGCGTGTCGGCGTCTTCTCCAATGATGATGGCGAAGAGCTGGTCCCGGGTGCTGCGTTCCGCCTCGATCTTGATGATGCGCCGGGTGACGTGAACCGGGTGCAATTGCCACACAAAGAGATCTTCGATGCGCTTGAGCCGGGGGCCCATCTTCTGGTCAACGACGGAAAGATCAAGCTGCGTGTGAAAGACTGCGGCGCCGACTTCGCGGATTGTGAGGTTGTTGTTGGCGGCGTGATTTCAAACCGCAAGGGCGTGAACGTGCCGGATGTGGTGCTGCCAGTGGCGGCGCTGTCTGACAAGGACCGCAAGGACCTTGAGTTTGTGTGTGAGCTTGGCGTCGACTGGCTCGCCTTGTCTTTCGTCCAGCGCCCCGCCGACGTGGAAGAGGCGCGTGGCCTAGCGCAAGGCCGCGCCGCGATCCTGTCGAAGATCGAAAAGCCTGCCGCCGTGAAAGCCTTTGACGAAATTCTGGCGGTATCCGACGGCATCATGGTGGCGCGGGGCGATTTGGGCGTTGAACTTCCAGTGCAGAACGTGCCGCCGATCCAGAAGCGTCTGATCCGCAAATGCCGCGCGGCGGCCAAGCCTGTGATTGTCGCCACGCAGATGCTGGAATCGATGATCGACAGCCCGATGCCGACGCGTGCCGAAGTCTCAGACGTTGCAACCGCCATCTACGAGGGCACGGATGCGATCATGCTGTCTGCGGAATCAGCGGCCGGGTCCTATCCCATCGAAGCGGTGACCACGATGGACAATGTCGCCAGAGAGGTTGAGGCCGATCCGACCTATACCAGTATCATGGAAGCGCAGCGCACCTCGACGGGCGACTCCGTCGCACTGGGTATCGTATCGGCGGCGCGAGAGATTGCCGAGACGACAGACGTCAAAGCGATCTGCTGCTTTTCCCAGACCGGAAGCACTGCATCGCTGGTCTCCCGCGAACGTCCACGTGTGCCGATCGTTGCTCTGACCAACTACGTCGGGACAGCCCGCCGGTTGTGCCTGCTCTGGGGCACGAATTGCGTGATCGTTGGTGCGGTTGACCGCTTCAAGGACGCAGTGATTGCGGGTGTGCGTGCGGCGAAATCCCAAGGACTCGCGGCGGAGGAAGATATGGTCGTGATCACGGCGGGTGTGCCGTTTAACACACCCGGATCCACCAACATCCTGCGGGTTGCGCCTTGTGCGGAAAGATTGATTTTTGCCGGTGAAGCAGGGTAGCGTTTCCTGAAAGACCTCTACTTTCAGGTGCTTTCATGGATCCCGACCTCCTGTTTGTGCTCGGTTGCGTGTTTTCGGTACTCTCTATTCCTGCGATTATCTCGGCGCTTGTCGATGGGCGCACACCGCGCGCACCGATCCTGATCATCCTGTTGAGCGGGGGCATGATGACTTACGCGGTCTCGGAACGCCCGAACGCTTACAGCTTTGACACGCTGCCGGATGTCTTCGCCCGGGTCATCGCACAAGTGGTCAACTGACACAGGCGCCCAAGCGTGTCGAATTAAGTCTTGCCAAGCCGGAATGCCCCACCTAAAAGGCGGCTTCACCCGCGCGTCCGGCCAAGTTGGCATGCCGAGTCGCGTGTAAAACCGACCATCAAGACGGAGACGGAAATGCCGAAGATGAAGACAAAATCGAGCTGCAAAAAGCGGTTCAAGGTGACGGCCTCTGGCCGCATCAAAGCGGGTCAGGCCGGCAAGCGCCACGGCATGATCAAGCGCACCAACAAATTCCTGCGTGATGCCCGTGGCACCACGGTCCTGTCAAAGGCTGATGAGCAGATCATCAAGCCAATGATGCCTTACAGCCGTTAAGAAGGAGGACCGAACATGCGTGTAAAAGGCGGAACCGTCACACATCGTCGTCACAAGAAAGTTCTGGACGCAGCCAAAGGCTACTACGATCGTCGCTCGAAGACCTTCAAGGTCGCCAAGCAGGCTGTCGACAAAGCGAACCAGTACGCCACCCGCGACCGGCACAATCGGAAGCGCAACTTCCGTGCCCTGTGGATCCAGCGGATCAACGCAGGTGTGCGTGCGGTGGATGCAGACCTGAACTATTCCAAGTTCATCAACGGCCTGACACTGGCTGGTATCGAGGTTGACCGTAAGGTCCTCGCAGACCTGGCCGTGAACGAGCCCGACGCATTTGCGACAATCGTCGGCAAGGCGAAAGACGCGCTGGCCGCTTAAGCGTCAGATGCGAAAAGTATCGAGGGGCCGTCCGATTGGGCGGCCTTTTTCCGTTCTAGTTGTGGCCTATGGCGAAAACGCCAACTTCGCGGGTTGTTGCCTCAACAGTGGAGATTCCCTGTGCGCCATTTGAGACGGCTTCGACTGAAACTGACCCGACCGCTTCTAAATCGCCAACGGTTGATCCTGTCAAAGCACCAAAGACCTCTGTTGTGACCTCAGCGACGTTGTCCGGATCCTCTCGCGAAGGCACGTCCCTTTCACCGCGACCTGAAAAGACGCCGTCACGACCGATGCGCATTTCTGGAAAGACGATGTTGAGCTCTTCATTCAATACGAAGGGCAATTCGGTACCGAAAACGGGAAAAAGAATTGTGCGATCTGTCACACTGCCATTCAGCGTCATCTCATCGAAATCAAGGGATAAGGTCAAAAGACCTTCGATGGGCCCAGAGATTTGAACGCCATCTCCCACGAATAACCCGACATAAGACCCAGTGAGCGCTGCGCTGCCTTCGGGAAACGTTGGTGTCTCGACATTGAGGTCAAAGAAGGTGTCTGCTGACGACCCGTCTTCGATTGTTGCAAGCAATGCGGCAAACGACTGATCACCTTGGGAAAAATACAAGGTTTGACGGATATCGCTGTCGTCGCCAAATTCAGCGCTTGCGCCAGCAAATGCGCCACGATCTAGGTCAGGGTCCAACGTAAATGTCTGGTCGATGTCATTCGTCTGCAGGGTCACACCGCTTGCATCTACGGAAATAACGGCGTTTTCCGAATTGAGTGAGGAACTGCCAGCCCCCCCACATCCCGCAACCGCAAAACCAAGAATTCCAAAAAGAACAAAACGCATCGCAAGAAACCAATTATTGAACCGGGCAGGTTCTCGCTAATTCACTTGGGAATTCCTGACAACCAAAAGATGAATAACGAAAACAATCTTTCGTACTTGGCGCGATTGGCAGGCGAATGGGGTCTCCGATCAAGGACCCAGCTTGTTAATCTCATTGTAGGCGGGCGTTTCCGCCATTCGCCCCATCCATTTTTTGATCGCTGGTTTTTCGGCCAACAACCTATCCCCCTCCGGAGTTGCTGCTAAATAATGCAGCACAGGGGCGAGAAATAAATCTGCCAGCGACAGGTCTCCCACCAAATACGCACCATCCGCAAACGCCGCCTCAAAGACATCCAGACACTCCGCAATCCCCGGCACTGCCGCTGCGATCTTCGCCTCATCCGGCGCCAGCCCCCGCATCGGTTTCACGAACCGCTCTGACACGCAGCCACCCACGATCCGCGCATAGGCGTAGTCATTCACCACGCTGATCCATTGCATCATCTTCGCACGTCCAACCGGATCGGTCGGTTGCAGGGCAGGACCATCGAACGCCTCGTCCACATAGATCCCGATGGCGAGGCACTCATAGAGCCGCACATCCCCGTGCTGGAGTGCGGGCATGCGGGCGAAGGGATGATGGCGCGCCTTATAGTCCTCACTGCGAAAATCGACTGGTTGCAGGGTGTAATCCACCCCTTTCGTGGCACAGATCATGCGCGCGGTGCGGACGTAAGAACTCGGTGGCAGGCCGAGGATGACGAGATCAGACATTGTTTGCTTTCGGTGTTGGAGGTGGACAGATTGCGCGGGCGAATTTGGCGTAAGATTCATCAAGGATGCGTTCCCACCCCTTGTGATAGTTCTCGCGTTTGGTGGCAGCTTCATCCCCAAGTGCTTCCCAGCCCGTGTGGACAAGTGTGACGCCGGTTCGTCCGTCATCGGTGTCTTCGAAATCGACAGTGATGTCGGTTGCTGTCGCTTCTTTGCCGACGGACCAGCTGATCGAAATGTGGTTGGGGACGTCAAAGCGTGTGATCGCACCCCAAACATGTTCCGTCCCATCGGCCGCTGTCTCGACGATTTTGCCCCCGACCTGTGGATCGATGCTCACTTTGCCTTCGGCGAGCGAGAAGCTTTTGATCGGCCACCAGTCTGCAATCTGCGCGACAAAGGCTTCAAAGGCGGCGGCTTTGGTGGTGTTGATAACAACGACGACGGTCACAGGATCAAGCATCTTTAGCCTCCTCAGGGGCAAGGTTTTGCAAGGCTGTCAGCCAATGCTGATCCAGGTAGGCCCGCAGCTGTTGAAGCGCCTCTGGGTCGAGACGATAGATATTCTTGGTGCCTTTTGGAGTACTGGAGACCAGGCCAGCGTCGCGCAACACCTTCAGGTGCTGAGAGATCACTGGTTGGGAAACGGGCAATTGGTCTGTGAGTTCCCTGACAGATGCGGGTGACGTGCCAAGTGCCTTGAGGATGTCCTGTCGCAGAGGATGACCCAAGGCCGAAAAGGATTCTTCATAAGGCATGCCTAATGATAAGATAGTGCTTATGAATGTGTCAACGCTGTTGCGATCTATTGCTTCGTGCTGAAAACACCGAGTTCGGAATACGTTGTCCCGCGGATACTGTGTGGGACTTCCAGACCGCCGACACCTTCTGCGGCCTCCTGTCCCGCAAAGAGCCCGGAAAAGCTGCCATTGAAGGCAGTACTGTCCCCGAGAAGGCCACGTGGATCTATTATCCCGCAGCGTTGGTGCTGCCCAAAATGCTTTCTCCTCCTACCGTTCCGTCCCGTTGCCGCCGCAGGCCGAAAAAAGCGCGAGACCGGTAATGGATAGAATGTGAATACGCATGAGATGATTCCTTGTTGAATACAGACTTACGCCTCGCCCGTCTGGGGGGATGTCACGCAGCCGATCTCAATGCCCCGCCGCGAATGCTCCCACTTCAAGGAAGCCGCCAAAGCCGAAAGCGTGGATAAGTGAAACGCCACCAACTGCCTCGGTGCCGTTGTCGGCAAGCAGACCCTCGAAGGCACCGTCGACGACGACTGCAGTGTCTCCGCGCAATTCGAATGCGCCGCTATCGATGACGCCACCAAAGGTACCGGTCTCGCTAATTGCTGTTTCGGGCAGCTCCAAATCGTTGATGACAGGCGGCGTTCCATCGAACATTCGGCCGTTGGTTTCGGGGTTGAGCGGGATACGGTCCGTGATTGATCCTGAAATGGTGGCGTCATCGAAATCGACCTCAAGGCTCATATCCCCATCGATCAGTAAAAACACATCTGTCGCTGTACCGCCTTGCACGATCCCCTGATAATCGCCTGTTAGTGTCGCTGTTCCGCTTGTCGGCAGGGTGTCTGGCCCAGTCCGGACGAAAGAGGTGGAGGGGCCGCCGGTGATGTCCACAAAGTTGGGCCGGAATACGACGACGCTGCTGTTGTCACCCTCGCTGACGTAAAGGCCGTATTCCAGATCGCTAGCCCCGCGCGCCGCAAGGAACGTGCCGTTGTCGTAGGCGGGCAGGCGGTCCATCACCACTTCTGTCCCGTCGACAGCGACGGTATATTGCTCGGTTGCCGGGTCAAAGGTGATTTCAGTGGCAGCCCCGCCAATGCTGTCAGTGCCCGCCGCGATATCGACGGTCGTTGGCCCGCCCGAGCCTCCGCACGCTGTCAAAAGGGTAAGAGGGCCAAAGAGAAGTGACTTGTTCATGGGTTTTCTCCGAAAATGCTGCCTTGAAATGCGCTGATAGTATACGACTTTCCATCTCATCCTAGTCCGGGAAACCCGACCGGGTTTGAGCAGGGGCAGGTGATCACGCGAAAGAAATTGGTCCTGAGATCAGAAGGCCGTTAGAAGTGTTACAGAACGCAAAGGACCCCGAAGTATGACCACCAAACCCTTTCGGTTCTTCGACAACCGCCTGAAATACCTGACCTTCGTCAACACCACGAACGAGAAATGGCGGATTTCTGAAAGGGTCGCGGACGAGCTTACCCATCTGCACCCGCGTCCCCCCGCGTTGCGGATCTTTGATGCAGGTATGGGGGACGCCACCGTGCTGTCGAACACGATGCGGTCTGCCCACCAGCGGTTTCGGAATATTCCGTTCTATGTAGTGGGCAAGGAGATCAGCCTCGAAGACCTGCGGTTGTCACTCGACAAGATGCCAGATCGGCTGGTCGAGCATCCGGCAAGCGTTGTGGTGATGACGAACCTCTTTTACTCCGAGGCACCATGGCTGATGCCGAACAAAGCGGAGATGGCCGAGCAACTGGTGTGGAAGTCCATCGCGCTTGAAGGGCAGTCCTCCATTGGATTTCAGGAGCAACTGCGCCAGCTTGACTCGTTTTTGGTGGATAATTGGCAGGTCCGCTCTTCGTCCAAGACCGGCAATCCGCTCTACGTCAAACCCACCGTTCTGGTGATCTATCGCAAAGACCATGACTTCCTGCTCGACAGCGTGATCCCGCGGGCGGGGCAGGCGACGGCAGACTATGACCTTGTGCTGGCCTCGCAGCCTTGGCGCGCCCGCACTGCCCCGCAGCAAAAGGCGAAGGCGGTGATGGCCCCGTTGGCACGCAGTCTTGCCCCTGGCGGGCGGATGCTGACGGTGCAATCGATCGGCGGCGATCCGGGCGAGGAGATTGTGAATGCGATCTGGCCGGATATCGAGCTTTTCCCCGTGAACCGCTACGACCTTGTCGGCGCTTTGAAAGCAGAGCTGGGTGAGGAGGCCGCGCGCTTCGACCTCTCCATCCCCAGCGGCGGTGACGCCTTGCTGTCCTATCGCATGCACACGCTGCCAGAAGAGATCGGCCCGTCGATTGGCACATCGACGCTATCGGCGGCATGGAATGCGGCGACGTATGTGGCGCAGATTGACGATGGGCTTTTGGAGGAAACCTACGGCGGCTCCCGTCACTTTGATCTGACAGCAGATGTTCTGAAGAAGTTCGACGGGCTGTGGTTTAATGATGAGGCGTTTGTGATTTCGCGATTGCGGTAGCCGTTTTGAGGGAGGGCGGCTTTGCCGACGAAACTGTCGTTGATTTGATCCACCGAAAGGGCCGGAACAAGGCGCAGCCGCCGGGCCATCGGCGGACCGCCCCGTCGGGCCGATGATGAGACCACCCGCGCGCGCAGGCTTGTGAGTTGTCCGTATGTGTGGATGGATAAACCGCCACGCTGAGAGCGAGCTCTCGTCACCCCACGGTCCGCTGCTGGCCCTTGTGTAAGGACGGACCTTGAGAGATCATTCTTGGAAAGGTTGGGTTCGCGGAGAAAGCAGACATTTGTTGCACCCATCGTCATTCTCGGGCTTGACCCGAGAATCTCTTGCTCAAACAGATCCCCGATCAAGTCGGGGATGACGAGCGGATTGAAGTTGAGCCGCAAATCCTCTCTTACAAGAGCCGCATTTGGGCCAAACCAGTCAAAGACCGTCACACAGCGCCCCTCCAAATCCCCCGCAAGCACTACGACAGGAACGCGCATTCTTGCAACCCTGTGGCCCGCGCGCTACTCAGCCGTGATGATTGCAAGAGGCGCACAATGGACGATCTCAAGACAAAATACCTGACCCTGATCGCGGACGCAGGTGACGAAGACAGCCTTGAGGCGTTGCGCGTGCAAGCGCTCGGCAAGAAGGGCGAGATCAGCCTGCGGATGCGCGAGCTGGGCAAGATGAGCCCGGAAGAACGGCAGACAGCAGGTCCGGCCTTGAACGCTCTGAAAAACGAGATCAATGCGGCTTTGGGTGCAAAAAAGGCGGCGCTTGCTGACGCAGCGCTTGATGAGCGTTTGCGGACAGAATGGCTCGACGTGACGCTGCCGGGTCGTCAGCGGCCCGCCGGGACGATCCACCCGATTTCTCAGGTCACAGAAGAAGTGACAGCGATCTTTGCCGACATGGGCTTTGCCGTGGCCGAAGGCCCGCAGATCGAAAGTGATTGGTACAACTT
>JAHDEX010000123.1 GCA_020628545.1 Paracoccaceae bacterium
GGCTTCAGCGCCTCAGGCACTTCGCGCACCAGATCAATGTTCAGCATGCCATTCTCATGGCTCGCCCCGGTCACGTGGACATGGTCGGCGAGTGTGAAACGACGCTCAAACGCGCGGGTGGCAATGCCACGGTGCAGATAAGTCCGCTCGCCCTCATCCTCGGCCTTACGGGCCGTCACAATCAGGCTGCGATCGCGCACCTCGATGGAGAGGTCATTTTCGGAGAAACCGGCGACGGCGATGGAAATCCGCCATCCGTCGTCTTCAGTTTTTTCGATATTGTAAGGGGGGTAGCTGTTGGTGCTGACGTCATTGGCAAGGGCGCGATCCATCAGATCAGCAATTTGGTCAAAGCCAACGGTGGCACGATACAGCGGTGTCAGGTCAAAACGACGCATTTGGGTCATCCTTTCAGAAGCGATAACGATGTAAGGCCTTCCACAATGGACAGGCCGGTTTTTCCGTAAGACCCCGGTTTGGCGGCCTCACGCGAAAGATGTGGGGAGCGGTCAAAAGAGTTTCAAGACCCTTTGAGCACAGCTTTTTAGTTGTTAGGGCGGATGAATTTGGCGCCCGTGTTGTTGCGCTCTCCAATCGAGATCAGGCGCTGCTCTCCGCCTGGGCGGGCAGGGCCGCGCGCGGCGAACTCGGCCAACAGGACGCGAAGTGGTCCTTGTAGCGACGTCCCGTAGGAGATCGGAACAGGGCTTTCGATTGCGCTGGCTGACACAACCGAAACAATAGACGCCCGCCCACGGTCAATCCGGAAAACGGGTGCACCGGATGAGCCTTTCTCGATATCGCAGTTCATGACGAGCGTTCCTGCGTTACGACCGAGGATCGTGCAGGTCTCTTGTAGGCTTGGTGCTTCTGAGCGGCCTCTGCCGTACGAAACAATTGCGACTTCATCGCCGCGACGTGGTCGGGCCGCGATGGAAAAAGGTTGAACTGAGGTCAGCCGAATGGCCTGTGCGAGTTCGAGAACGGCAATGTCATTTGAGATCGCCTCATTGGTGATGATCTCACCCTGTGGCTCAAACGCCGGGTGGGGCACAATCCGCACGATCTTGCGCGTCGCTTCTGCCCGTCCATTGCGCAAAGCCGCCTGGAATGTGAACGCGCTCGTTGGCAAGACTTCTCCGTCATCGCCGTAGACACAGTGCGCGGCGGTGAGCACAAGCCGTTCGCGGATCAAGGTGGCCGTGCAAAAGCCGCCAAAACCGATGTCTAGCCGTCCAACCGCTTCCCATCCTTCGGTCGCATTGCGATCTTCCAGCGAGATCAGGTCAGAGGCCGCTGATTGAGCGACGGCTGCGATTGGGGCCACACAGAGGGCGGCCACCAGGGCCAAGAGGCGCATCATGCCAAAATCCTTTGTACTCTGCGCCTCAGGCAACCAAGCCGCTGCGGCGAGATTAAGGCAGATGCGGGGCGTTTCGCGTCCTAGGGACGGATGAATTTGGCGCCTGTGTCATGGCGTGCAGGGCCAGTTTCTGATGGTATCTGATCAATGCTGTCGAGCATCTCGGTCAGCAATTGTAGTTGAGCCTGCACTGGAACGGCAAGCGAGATGGGATCCACGCCCATATCTGCAATAGCCGCGACGACGCCGACAACCCGCGGCCGCCCTCCGGAAATCCGCACAACCGGCGCGCCAGAGGTTCCGCGTTCTGCCGCGCAGTCCATCACAAGCAATCCATGCGCCTGATCCAGCAAGTTGCAGTTGTCTTGCAGGCTTGGGAACTCGGCTCTGCTGCCGCCGTACGACACGATTGCCACCTGATCACCGGTGTAAGCGTCTGGTGACAGCGGGAAGGGATCGACACCCGCAAAGCGGATGGATTGGTCTAGTTGCATGACGGCAATATCAGACGCCATTCTGTCTTGGGACCACTCCGAACTACTTCGCGCGTAATCCGGATGGGCCAGAATGCGTATCACCTTTCGCGTGGCAAGGGCGCGCCCATCCCGCAGGCCTGCATGAAACTCAAATCTATCGGTCGATAACGCGTTGCCATCGCGGTCGTAAACACAATGCGCTGCCGTCAGGACCACATCCTCGCGCACCAAAGTTGCCGTGCAAAATCCAGCGTCGGCGATGTCGAGGCGACCGACCGCTTCCCACCCTTTGGTGGCTTCGCGAGTATCAAGCGCCACCAACCCAGAGGCGTCCTCGGCAGAAATGGACGTCGCGCCGAGTGCCATCGCGCATGCGGCACGCATGATGCTGTTCAATCCCAAAGTCTGCCCCGTCTCTTTTTCCACGATCTAACCGCAGTCCAGGCGCAGGCAGAAGGGTTATCGCAAAATGGGCACTGCCGGTGTGGCGCTTTTGCCCGCTGAAAGTCCCGGAGGCTTCGGTCCCCCGGTTGCCCAATCGAGCAGTTCAACCGTGTGCACAATCGGCACATTGGTTGCCCCGCCGATCTGCATCATGCAGCCGATGTTGCCTGCCGCGATAATGTCGGGCGTCAGCGCTTCCAGCGTTTGTACTTTGCGGTTCTTCAATTGCGCGGAGATGTCTGGTTGCATCAGGTTATACGTTCCTGCTGACCCACAACACAGATGGCTGTCCTTCGGTTCAAGCACGGTGAAGCCAGCGCGCTTCAGAAGATCTTTCGGATAGGTCTTGATCTGCTGGCCATGCTGAAGTGAGCAGGCGGCGTGATAGGCAACCTTTAAACGGCCGCCTTCCTGCTCTGCACGACCCGGCGAATCCGTCCCTGCGATCATCCGCTTTGCGATGTTGTGATTGATTTCTGGCGCATCCGTTGCGAGCAGGTCCATCAGGACCTCGGAGACGTCTTTCGCCCGCTCGGACACCCGTGCGGCGTCGGCCGCTAAGTCATCGTTGCGGAACATATGGCCATAATCCTTAACCGTGGTGCCACACCCGGAGGTGTTGATCACAATCGCATCAAGCCCTGCGCCATCAATCTCTTTTGACCAGGCCCTGATGTTTTTGGCAGCGGTCGCATGGCTTTCGCTTTCCTTGCCCATGTGATGGGTCAACGCCCCGCAGCACCCGGCGCCTTCGGCCACAACAACCTCGGCCCCCAAACGCGTTAGAAGTCGGATCGTGGCGTCGTTGATATCGGTATTCAGCGCCTTCTGCGCGCACCCGGTCATCAACGCTACCCGCATTTTCTTGTTTTTCGCGGGGAAAGTCTGCGGGACGTCGTTGCGGCTGACTGGTGGGATCGTCTTTGGAGCCATCGCGATCATCGCACGTAGGCGCTTGTCTGGAATGATGCGTGCAAAAGGCCGCGCGATCTTGGCGCCAAGCAAGGCCACACGAAACCGCATCGGGTAGGGCAGGACTTGCGCCAGCACCCACCGCAATGCGCGATCGCTGAGAGGGCGTTTGTACTTTTCTTCAATATAGGCGCGCGCGTGATCGACCAGGTGCATGTAGTGCACGCCGGAGGGGCAGGTCGTCATGCAGGCCAGACAGGACAGGCACCGATCAATGTGTTTCACGGTCTTGGCGTCCGGCACACGCTCATTCTCAAGCATATCTTTGATGAGGTAGATGCGCCCACGGGGGCTATCGAGTTCATCGCCCAAAACCTGATAAGTCGGGCAGGTTGCGGTGCAGAAGCCGCAGTGGACGCAAGCGCGCAGGATCTCATTGGCGCGCGCGGTGCCGGGGTTTTCAAGCTGTTCTGGCGTAAAGGTCGTCTGCATCAGCCCATTACTCCGGCATTAAGGATCCCGCGAGGGTCGAATTTCTGGCGCAAGCCCGCGCTGATCTGGGCAAGTGGTGCAGGTTCGGGTTGGAACGTAGGGATGTCGGGCGATCCTCGAAGCAGTGTGGCATGACCACTGGGCAGCGCCGCCCGTACGTCCGTCCCTTCCGGAACCGCGGCCCAGATCAGGCCACCACCCCAATCAAGAAGCGTCCGGCTGCCTTCAGGCAACCGCGCCAATACCTCGGGTGCGGCGCTAGGGCGGACGGAGATGCGCCAAAGATCACCGGGTGCATCCGATATCGGATGTACATCCCGTATCGCAGTCCAACGCACGGCGGATGCGGCCGGATCGTCTTCAACATCCACTTTTCCAAATTGCGCCAATCGCGCCGCCAATGCGCCTTTGCGGTAATCGACCGATCCAGAAAAGCCTTCGATCCGCAATAGCGTCTCAGATCCGTCAAAGGCCGCGCCGGTCACCTCAAAAGGTGTCCCAAGGGCCGCAGACATCGCTTCAACCGCTTGTGGGGCAGACAGACCCGCAATGATAAGCGTTGCTTCGGTCTCGGCTTTCGGCAGCACTTTCAACGACACTTCCGTCAGCACGCCCAGCGTGCCGTAGGCCCCGGCCATCAACTTGACGAGGTCATAACCGGTGACGTTCTTCATCACGCGTCCGCCATTCTTGATGATCTGTCCGGCACCATCGACAAACCGCACGCCCAGAAGAAAGTCACGACACGCCCCAACGGCAATGCGGCGCGGGCCAGATACATTGCCCGCGACCACACCTCCAATCGTCGGCGTACCAGCGGTGCCTAGCAGGGTCCGGTGATCCATTGGCTCAAATGCGAGGCGCTGGTTCTCGGCCGCGAGCGCAGTCTCAATGTCCGCGACAGGGGTGCCTGCCTTCACGACGAGCGTCAAAGCACCCGGCTCATAAAGCGAAATGCCAGACAGCCCCGCCACGCTGAGCGCTTCACCCGGGGCTGAACCGATGGCCCGCGTCCCTCCGCCGACGATGCGGACCGGGTCGGTGGTGTCGCGAATGGCAGCAGCCAACTCGTCTTCATTTGTCGGTGTCATCGTATGTTCTGATCCCTCACCGGCGCGTACAGGGTTTTCCCTATCCAACAACGCAATTCATATCTTTCGGCCATGACAGGCGGCCACCTTTTCGAAGCAAAGCCGTCAGGCCGCCCGGCGGCTTGCGCTCGATTGCAAAGGAAACACCTTCGCTGGGTTCAAGAGCCACTTGGGATCGAACACGTCTTTCACGGCCATCTGCGCTTCAAGATCCACCGGATCAAACTGCACGTTCATCAAGTCACGCTTCTCAATTCCCACGCCGTGCTCCCCCGTCAGACATCCGCCGACTTCGACACAGAGCTTCAGGATCTCCGCGCCCA
>JAHDEX010000124.1 GCA_020628545.1 Paracoccaceae bacterium
GCCCGAAACAACGCGCATGCGCATGCCTCGGGCGTCCGGAGCGTGTTTCAGGAGCTGTCCCTCTGCCCCAACCTGACGGTGCTTGAAAACCTGCGCATCCCCTACCGGTCGATGCCGCGCAGGGGGTGGCGGAAGACGGCGAGGACCATGGTCATGGCGGCGCTGGATCAGGTGTTTCCGAACCACGGCATCCCGGCCACCGCCATTGTCGGTGACCTGACGATTGCCGAGCGTCAGATGGTCGAAATCGCCATCGCGTTTTCCGCGCGCGACGCCGCGGCGAACCTCGTCATTCTTGATGAGCCGACCTCGTCGCTGGATGCCGCCATCGCGCAGCAATTGCTGGAGCACATCGGGGCCTTTTGCGCCAAGGGCGGGGCGGTGGTGTTCATCTCGCACATGCTGGGCGAGATCTTTGATGTGGCAACCCGCATCGTCGTGATGAAGGACGGCCAGATCACCGAGGATCGCGCGGTGGCTGATTTTACCCGCGAAGGGCTGGTCGACGCCATGGGCCATGTGGCCAGCGCCGATGACGCGGGACCGCAGGCGCAGGCCAAACGCAACTTTGGCGAGGTTATCGTTCAGCTGCCAAACGGGCTGAACGCGCGCAAAGGCGAAATCGTCGGGCTG
Organism: Paracoccaceae bacterium; assembly: GCA_020628545.1. GTDB lineage: Bacteria > Pseudomonadota > Alphaproteobacteria > Rhodobacterales > Rhodobacteraceae > Yoonia. The sequence continues at coordinate 634 of JAHDEX010000124.1, forward strand.
GCCGGTCTGGCGGGGCACGGCCAGGCCGAAGCCCTCGCCACCTACTATCTTGCCGAGACCTCTGCCTGGAGATCGACGAAGACGCCCCGCGCCGCCTTTGTCGCCGGGGATCGGGCGCGGGACGGTGTGATGCCGCTCTGGTCGATCCTGCGGAACATGAGCCTGCTGACGCTGCCGGAATTCAGCAAACGTGGGCTGGTGGATCGCGGGCGCGAACAAGAGCTGGCCGATGACTGGAAGGCGAGGATCAAAATCAAGGCAAATGCGCTGACCGATCCGCTGCTGTCGCTGTCGGGCGGCAATCAGCAAAAGGTGCTGTTTGCCAAGGCGCTTGCATCATCCGCGCCCGTTGTCGTGATGGACGATCCGATGCGGGGTGTGGACGTTGGCACCAAGAAAGAAGTCTACAAGATGATCCGATCCGAGGCCCAGACCGGCCGGACATTCCTGTGGTATTCGACCGAAACCGATGAAGTCCTCGAATGCGACCGGGTGTTCGTGTTCCGCGATGGAGAGATTTCCGCCGAACTGGTCGGCGACGACATCACCGAAGAGAACATGCTGCGCGCCTCGTTCGAGATGCAGGAGGCCGCGGAATGACACGCGAACATCTTCGGATCCTTTTGCCGGTGCTGTCGCTGGCTGTCCTTCTGGCGGCGGTCTTTTACCTGCAGCCGCGCGCGATGAGCTATTTCGGCCTCAACCTGTTGTTCAACCTCGCGATCCCGGTCGCGCTGGCCACGATTGCCCAGATGATGATCATCATGGTCAACGACATCGACCTGTCGATCGGGACATTTGTCAGCTTCTGCGCCTGTGTCACGGCGACCCTGGTGCAGGATGCGCCCCTGCTGGGCTATGCGGTCCTGCTGGCGGCGGTTCTTGTGTATGCGGGGATCGGCGCGGTCATCCATCTGCGCGGGTTGCCTGCGATTGTGGTGACGCTTGGCACGTCTTTTGTGTGGGGCGGGCTGGCCATTCTTGTGCTGCCGTCTCCCGGCGGGGCGTCGCCAGACTGGCTGCAGAGCCTGATGAAATCAAAGCCCCCACTGGTTCCCATGGCGATCATTGCGGCCACGCTGATCGGTGTGCTGACGCATCTTTTGATCAAGCGGTCTTCGATCGGGGTCGTGCTGCAGGGCGTGGGCGGGAATGAGCGCGCGCTGGAGCGGGCCGGCTGGTCCATCGTGCGGCTCAAGGCGCTGGCCTATGGTCTGGCCGGCCTGTTTGGCGTGCTTGCGGGCATGGCGCTTGTCGGGCTGACCACGTCGGCCGATGCGAACATTGCCTTGCGCTACACCTTGCTGTCGATTGCCGGGGTCATTCTGGGCGGGGGTGAGTTCACGGGTGGCCGCGTGTCGCCGATTGGCGCGGTGCTGGGTGCGCTGACCCTGACGCTGGCGGCGAGCTTTCTGTCTTTCCTCAGGCTCTCGCCCGATTGGCAAATCGGTGCGCAGGGCGCAATTCTGATCCTCGTTCTGGCCATCCGGCTGCTCGTGACCCGGCGGGAGGCGAACTGATGTCGCACATAACGACCACCACCCCAAACCGCGCCGCGGGCCTGCGCGACCTTGTGCAAAAGCCATGGATCTGGGCCTATCTGGCCGCAGCCGCCGCCTTTGGCGCGACGATGGTGATTTCGGGCGGGCAAGGGGCGGGATCGCTGTTTTACGCCGCCCTCACCTTTGCGGCGTTTTCCGCCATTGTCGGCGTGGGGCAGATGTTTGTCATCACGCTGGGCCCCGGCAATGTCGACCTGTCGATCCCTGCGTCGATGACCCTGGCGGCAACGCTGGCGCTCAAGTTCATGGACAGCAATCCCTCGCTGATCCTGCCCGGCCTGATGGTCGCAATCGGGGTCGGGATGGGCTGCGGGCTTTTCAACTTTGCCCTTATCCTGTTGCTTCGTATCCCTCCGATCATCGCGACCTTGTCGTCATCGTTTCTGTTTCAGTCTCTGGCGATCTGGTCGAACCGGGGGATCCGCGTCAAACCACCCGAGCCGCTGGCGGAGTTCACAACCGGCGGCGCGGTCTTCCTCCCCAACGTGGCCTTGGTTGCAATTCTGATCGCCCTTGCGGCTTGGGTGGTTCTTGAACGCGCGATTGTGGGGCGCTGGATCCTGTCCATCGGTCAAAACCTCAGGGCGGCGCAGCTGAGCGGTGTGCCCGTCAACCTCGTGCGCTTTGGGGTCTATGTGGCGTCGGCTGTCCTTGCGGGTGTCACCGGGTTCCTGTTGGCCAGCTTTTCGGGCGGGGCCAACCTGAACATGGGGACCGAGTACATGCTGATGTCCATCGCGGTTGTGGTCATCGGCGGAAGCTCCATCGCGGGGGGCAACTCGAACGTGCCCGGCATCTGGGGCGCTGCGCTGTTCATGTTCCTGATCGTTTCGATGCTGAACAGCTACGGGCTTGGCGCCGGGGTCCGGCTGATCCTGACGGGCCTCATCATCGTCACCGTCGTCGCCTTCGCGAGCAAGAAGGGCTACGCGGCATGATGGCAGAGTATGACATCCTTGATGACCGGTTCAGGGAGCTGGTGCTGCCCAATGTGCAGCTGCAGCAGATCTCGACCGGTCATATGTGGACCGAAGGGCCGGTGTGGGTGCCTGCGCAGAACTGTCTCTACTTTTCCGATATTCCGGCGCAGAAACTGTTCCGCTGGTCGCCCGACCACGTCGTCAGCCTGTTTCGCGACAACACTGGGTTTGCCAATGGCAACACGCTGGACACCGAAGGGCGGCTGGTGACGTGCAGCCACGGCCAGCGCCGCGTGGAGCGGACCGAGGTTGACGGATCCATCCAGCCCCTTGCGACTGAATACGGGGGCAAGCCGCTCAATTCGCCGAACGACGTGGTCGTCAAACGCGACGGCAGCATCTGGTTCACCGACCCGACCTACGGGATCATGACAAACTACGAAGGCAACCGCGCAGTGCAGAGCCAAGCGGCGCGGCACGTCTTTTGCCTGAGCGCAGACGGAGCGCTCACCTCTGTCTGTGCCGACCTGTCGCAGCCCAATGGTTTGGCGTTTTCCCCGGACGAGACCCGCCTGTACGTCGCGGACTCGGGCGGCAGCCATGACCCCGGGATTGAGGCGACCATCTTTGCCTTTGACGTCGGGCCGGACAATTTGCTGTCGAACAAACGCAGGTTTGCGGCTGTCTCGCCCGGGTTGCCGGACGGGCTGCGTGTCGATTACCTTGGCAACGTCTGGACGTCATCGGCGGGGGCGGTGCAGTGCTATGCGCCGGATGGAACCCATCTGGGAAAGATCCGCGTGCCGGAGGTTGTCTCCAACCTGGAATTTGGCGGGCCAAGGAACACCCATCTGTTCATCACCGCAACAACCAGCGTCTACGCGGTTCACGTCAACGTCACATCGGCCAAGGCCTAAGGGCCAACCAACGTCAACAGCCAGGGTCTGGCGCAACGCAGATGTCTGCGAACGGGATGGCTTTGCCAAAAGAGCGCCTGTCGCAGCGGGAAATATGGAGGTGAAGAATGGAGCCAAATTCGTGGATCGGTGTCGATTGGGGCACGTCCAACCTGAGGGTGTTTCTGGTGGGTCCGGATGGTGCGGTGATGGACGAACGCGGCTCTGAAAGGGGTATGGCGCGCCTGAAGCCGCATGAGTTCGAGGCGGCGCTGCTGGACCTGATCGGTGACTGGTTGCAGCCGGGGACGGTGACGCTTGTGCTGGCCTGCGGCATGGTGGGCGCGAAACAGGGCTGGATCGAAGCGCTGTACCGGTCGGTGCCCTGCGCGCCGATCGCGGCCAACCGCACGACGCCCGTCCCGACAAAAGACCCCCGCATCGACGTCAGGATCCTTCCCGGGCTCAGCCAGCAGGAGCCCGCTGACGTCATGCGCGGCGAGGAAACGCAGATCGCCGGGTTCATGGGGATCGAGCCGGAGTTCGAAGGGGCTGTGTGCCTGCCGGGAACCCATTCGAAATGGGCGCATGTCGATGGCGGGCGTGTCGAGACCTTTTCCACCTTCATGACCGGTGAGATGTTCGCGCTTTTGTCAAAAACCTCGGTGCTGAAACACAGCATGACGGACACGGGCTGGGATCAGGATGCCTTTGTGCAGGCGGCGCGCGCGGCCATCTCCGACCCGGCCCGCGTCACGGCCAATCTCTTTTCCGTCCGCGCCGGCGGGCTTGTCCTTGGGGGAGCTGCCCCGCAGGCCAAGGCGCAGCTGTCGGGCATGCTGATCGGGCAGGAGATCGGGTTGGCCAAGACATGGTGGCGTGGCCGACGGGTGGCGATCATCGGGTCGGCCTCCACTGCGCCGCTGTATGTCGATGCGCTGTCAGCGGTGGGTGTGGACGTGACGCGCGTGGAC
>JAHDEX010000051.1 GCA_020628545.1 Paracoccaceae bacterium
GCTTCGATTACGAACGGCGTTCCAATGGCCTCCAACATCCGTGTGAGGCGCACCGCCGGGTAGGTGCAATCGATCAAGGCAAATGAACAGCCGTAGGCTGACACGCCCAGCATGGCTGCAACCATCTCCGGCGTGCGTTGCGCAAAGATCGCGACGCGATCGCTCTCTTTCACGCCGGCCGCACTGAGACCTCTGGCGATATCGAGTGCACGTGCGGCGAGTGTCCCGTATGACTTTCGACCGTCAGACTGAATGATCGCGACAGCGTCTGGTGTTCCTGCCGCCTGCTGAAAGAACCGACTGTGCAAACGACGTGCGGGGGCGGGGCTGGACGTCTTGATTGGCAGGACAGCTTCATGATCGGCACGTGCTGCGGCGATGATCTCCGCACATGTCGCCTCGGGCGTGTCCAATGCCGCACGCAATATGCGTTCCTGCGTGGCGAGAAACAGCTTGATCCGCGCGTCCGACAAGCGCGCGCCGTTATAGAAAGCGCGGGCCTTCAGGCCGTCTTTATCCTCCGCCCACATCAAGTTGAGATCAAATTCGGTCTGCCGATCCAGAAACTCGCGGGGCCCAATCTTCAGGTCCGCCGCGCGGATCGGCGCTTCGCGCGGGAAAAGGTTGATTGAGACGGAAGGTGCTACGCCGCTCTCCAGCACATGATCTAAAAGCTGTGTGTTTTCGAGGGCGATTGCGCTTTGGGACCGTTCCTTGTTTGTCAGTGCGAAACTGGCAAACAGCTGGTCGGGATCGACCGTGAGATCAAGCGGCAACGTGTTCGAGAACGACCCAACCACTGACGTCGGCGCATCAAGCGATTGCCGTCCCGCAGACTGAAAGAACGTCGAAACCGCATCGGTTCCCATCAATCCTCGCAGGCCGAGGGCGTAGACAGAGGCGAGAAAGCCAAATTTTGTTGTGCCAATCGTTTTCGCAGTTTTGTTCAACTGTCGCTGAATCGGGCCCATATCGTGGGTCAGAAACTGGCCTGTCACCGCATCTTTTTGATCTGTGATGGCATCTGGTACGATGCGTGACGGCATTGGCAGTGCTTGCGCCATCGACACCGCTTGGTCACGGATGTCATCCGAAAGCGCCTCGGCCAACGTGTGATCGTAGTAAGACGTAACCGGCTGAAGTTCTTCGCCCGCATAAAGCTTCAGCAGGTCCTTGTTCATCACTCCGCGAGAGAGCCCGTCTGTAATCGCGTGATGACCTACAATCGTGAATCGCCATCTATCGCCATAGTCGGCGGCAAAAACTCTGATTAACGAGCCAGGTTCAAGCGGATCAACATCGGCAAGCGCCAATGGCAACGCCCAGGCGCGAAACGCCTCAAGCGATGTATCGGCCAGTTGGGTGACCTGACACCGATAGTGTGCGTTTGGTTCAACATGGACCAATACGGTGCCATCGATCAGGTCAAACCGACTGCGTAGCGCCGGATGCCGCACAACCAGCGCATCGACGGCGGCGCGAAATCGGTCTTCATCGAGGGGAGCAGAAACAAGATGGCCAACCGCAATCATATAGGTGCCGCGATCAGCCAGTTCGGCCTTCACGTACCGGGTTTGGTTGGCGGAGGCGGGCATTCCCATCGGGGCGAAACCCGTCACACCGTAATCTGGCGTGGCACTCGAAAACATGATTCAAAAGCGATTAATTTTTAACCAGCACAACCGTTAGGCAGGGTCTGTGTCAATTACTTGGCTAAAATAAGGCGAAAATGTGCCGAGGGTTGGTGTTGTGGAGCTGGAGTTCGCCCGGTTTGATACCGCTCCTTTGATGGCATTTATTGCACCAAAGGAGACGAACGATGGGACTGAAACGGACGAACCAGTTCCGGGCTAACGCGGCGCGGATCGCTCTTCACCACTTCCAGCAGGAAACCAAAATCCGCGGATAGCTAATATGTCCCTGAAGGACGACCCATCGGCGCGACTTTTGCAAATCAAGTGCCTCGAAATTGCCCGGCCCATCGCCTGCCTGTGGCTGCCGACACCTGCAATCGAAGCGACACCTCTCGCCCATTCGACCCCTTGCTTAGCAATCGTGCAATACGATCTCGAAGTCCCCGTGGCAATGGTGCTGGTATGACGTGCTCCTCCCAATCAGGGTGAAGCATGAATCAACTGTCAACGGAATCCTTCCCATTCAAACTTTTGCAGAAACGCTTCAACCAGTTGTTCCCATATTCGCGTGGTGCTGGGCGATGGCCTCTTCCAAGTCGTCGAAATAGGTCAATTCTCCGTTTTCCAGAACCGCGCCAGCCGTGCAGAGCTGGCGCACTTCGGTCATGGAATGAGTAACGACAACAGAGCCTGATCCGCGCATGCGTTCTTCAAATACCAGACGGCTTTTATGGCGGAAGGCAGCATCGCCCACAGATGTCACCTCATCTACCAAGTAGGTATCAAAGGGGATGCCGATGGAAATCCCAAAAGCAAGACGCGATTTCATGCCGGACGAGTAATTACGAGTGGGCAAATCGAAATGCGCGCCCAACTCCGCAAAATTTTCGACAAAATCGATCAGCTCATCGGTGTCGATCCCGTAGACCCGCGCAATAAAGCGCACATTCTGCCGACCAGTCAGATTTCCGTGAAAAGAGCCTGCAAAACCGACTGGCCAGGATATGGACCCGGTGATTTGGATATCTCCAGCGTCAGGCTGCACTGATCCCCCAATCATCTGCATCAGAGTCGATTTTCCGGCACCGTTTCGCCCCAGAAGCGCAACTGCAACACCGGATGGAAACTCCGCATTGATGTGCCGCGCGACGTGTTTTGGCCCCGCCTTTGTCCAGAAGCTTTTTTGGAGATCAATGAAACGGATCATGTGCGCCTTACCGACGGTCTCGCAACGCGTAGTACGATAAAGCCAAGATTGCCCAGATAAGGAAGCTGAACAGACTGACAACGCCGATCAGGAGTGGCCGATTGGGAAATTCGGGCCGTTCCGCGAGCGTTGGTTGGATATAGGCCGCCAAATAGCGGCTTTGGCGGTTGGCTTCGGCACGGGCGCCGTCAAATGCAGCGAGAGCTGCAGCGTAGGCCTGTTCAGCAAATTCCCGGTCCACGGTCAAACGCTCAAAGCCGGCAATCGTTTCGGCGTAGCTCGCATCATTGTTCCCGCCTGCTCCCACACCAAACTTGCGACGTTCCTGGCGGATTCGATCTTCGATAATATCGATCCGGCGGCGTGCCTGTTCGAGACGTGGGTCGCCATCGCGGGTCGAATTACTTAGCAAATCAAATTCGATCAGGGCCGCCACCTGCTGCTCCTGCAGGAGGTTCAGCAACCCCATCTGCCCCTGTACGTCCGCTGTTGGATCAACGATTTCGCTGGAAATGCGGAAGGCTGTCAGCGCCTCGCGAGCTTCTTTTAGGCGTTCCACCGCGAGATCAAGATCTTCGCGCGCATAGCGCGTGGCATCTTCGCGCGCGATCGCGGACAACGCATTGATCATCACGGTGCTCTTTTCAAAGATCGCCTGGGCAATCTCTTGAGCTTCTTGGGCAGAGAAGGCGAGGACTCGCAATTCCATCAGACCTGAAGAGACATCATAGGAAATGCGGACCATCCGCTGCCAGTAGCGGGTCAAATCCTCAATGGTACCGTCGGGATTGAAGTGAAAGATCGGGTCGCGATGGCGGTTACGCGTATAGTAGCTGCGCAGATCCAAATCCGTATCAATCTGTTTTACGAGGGCTTGCGAACGTATGAACTCATAAAGAATGTCCGCATCTCCGTTGCTGCTGGTGCCACCCAGTGCAGGAGCGATGCCGCCAATCAGGTCAGCTGCGCTAGAGACATCCTCACTGCGAACTGTAAAGGCGACCGTCGAGGCATACTGATCCTCGGCGCGTTCCAGCAAATACCAAGTCGTGGCGGCCACAGGCAAAAGCACGATCACCAGAAAAGCGGTAATCAGGCCCCAATGACGGGACTTGCGCTTGGCCTTTCCGGCCAAAGGACGGATAACCACAGATTTTTCGTCCGGTTTTTTCGGAGGAGGGGGCTTGGGCGCGTCTGTCATTGCGTGCGTCTTTTTGGTTTGCCTGTTGCGGCACACTAGCGGTTCGAGTGATACCAGGCCAGCTTCTTAGCGGTAGAGAATCTTGGTCTGATGGGACCGTAGGAAAAGCAAGCCAAACAGAATCAGCCCAAATGCGATCCCAAATCCAAAACCAAGCGAGACATAGCTGGCATCGTATGTGGGATAGAAGCCAGCTCTGACCAGACCGCTAGCGTGTAAGAGCGGGTTCCACCACAAGATATTTTGCACAACCGACGGCATATCCTCATAGATAAAAATAACTCCCGAGGCGATAAACAGTGGGCGGGAAAAGATCTTCCAGATGACCTTCCAAACTGGGAAAAGGCCGATCAAAAGACAATTCGTCATACCGACCCCGAGACCGATCAGGGCGGACATGCCCAAACCAGTGAGGATAGGTTGGATTGCGATGATGGTCTTGGTCTCAATCACCAGCAGGATCATAGAGATCACGATGCAAAAGACAGTCGATAAGGTCAGCAAATTCAAGAAGAACCGCGCCAATATTGCATCCAGCCACACAACACGCGGATAGGCCAGCATCGGTTTGGAGTAGGTTAGCGCAGCGGCGACCTTGCTCGCGATCTGTTTGTAGAGATCGTAGCACAAAAACCCGGTCGCGTAGAATAGGATAAAGCTGGTGCCCAAGGACGGGGCTTTTACGATAAGCGAAAAGCCGAGAGCCAGGACAATGATCATCCCAATCGGTTGGATTATTGCCCAAGCGTACCCACCCGGACTGTCACCATAAGTCGAGCCCATCTCGCGCAACATCAATGCCAGAATGGAACGGCTGGCCGTGAATGGAGGCAGATCACCCCGAATGATATGAGACTGCGCCATAGGCTCTTATAGATCAGCCCGTAAACAAAGCGCCAGAAAATGTCAGAGCCCCATCATCGGCGCGGACCAGGAACCCATTGTGTAGCAATTCGGACTCGAGCTTTGCAGCGCGCGCCGGATCTGGACCACGGGCCAGGACGTACCGTTTTAGGAAAACCACGATTGCCACCGGATGCGGGACCAGCGCTAGATTCGGCGTATCCGTGGTGCAGTTGAATTCTGTCACCGGGGTGCGCCAGTCACCGTAGTTTTCGGTTAGGTACCGATCGGCATCAGCAGGGCCATGCACAATCATGTCATAAAACGGGTAGGGGGCCAGATCAAAGGCGCTGTTCTCCCAGCGGTGCAGGGATGATCCGTGCCAATCCACATTCGGTGTGGAGCTCGTATCGTGGTAGTGGATGAACAGATCGATGTGGATCCCGTTCACATGTACCAGCTTGAGGATATACGGCACATCGGGGTTGCGCGCGGGCGTCTTTGGCGCCAGCAAAGTTGACCTGTGATAATCGTACTTTTTCAGCACGAAGGTATCAGATGCGTCCACTTTCGCGATCGTGTCAACTATATCGATCTCATCTTCGAAAACGCCTAAATCGATATCGTAATCATGGGCCAGAAAGCCGTTTTCGCGGACCAAGCCCAAGAAGGTGCCGGACACAAGAAACCATGGCAGTTGATCATGGGGAAACAGCGCGGCAAAATCCACAAGCGTTTGCTTGGCATTTTCAATAGGAAAGTCACCGGTCCGTGGCCGGTCAGCGCGTGAAGGTGCACCTTGCGGATTGACGGTCTGCGCGAGCAGGGTGTCACAGGCCATCTTGAACGCCCTGATATTGTCATCGCGATGTGCGGGCACACTGTTGTTGTTCAACCTGCGAGCCGCAATCAGCGCTTGGTCGCCTGCAACAGTCATTGCAGGTAACTTGGGGGCACGCTGGCAAACAAATTTGGCAAGTGCATCGAGTTGTACGTCAGTCAACCCTTCGGTGGGGTCAAAAGAATCGTCTTGAGACACATCCAGCCCTACCCAACCGCGCCGTAGATACCAGGCACAGCGTCGCGCACCGAGCTTGAAGTCATTGTGGGTCCAAAAGCGCCCCGCAAGCTCTACGGCCAGGTGCCTATTGCCTGTCGCCAGAAGGATCAGTCCAAACCCGGCCAACGCGGCAACGCCCCGGATCGGCGCGCGATAGTCGCGGTTCAAGAGCTTCATCATCCAGAAGCCTTTGGCCAAGGTAAGTTTCACTGGGAGTATTGTCCTGCTGAGACCGTCAAGCGGCAATGCTATCGATTCATCACGAATATAAGTATTTGACAATGCAGTAAGGAACTTTTGATCGTCATCTCCCAAGTTTCATACAGATGATACAAAGCGGCCGTATCTTGGCAGTGAAGTCTTGGGAAGAGGAAGTGACATGCGGCAACGGTCCTGCAACGTGTCGTCGGCAAATACTGCTGACGTAATCGAATCCGGCATCGTCGATGGGTTGGCCCAATGCAAACCTATAGGACAGATCGCCGATGAAATTGCTAGTGCTTTGCAACATAAAGGACTGTCGGATCTTTCTGCCGGCGACGTTGTTGGTTGCCCGACAGAAAATTGCGTGAGGCCCGTCGGTCTTTGATCGCTGGGCTGTAATGATCCGTTTGGCCTGACACGCCTAAGCGGTATGCGAAGATGGCGTGCTGATGTTTGCTTTGATCAGCGTGCTGGAGATCGCCGGTGTGCGCGGCAAATAGTGCACACTGCAGTGGATCGAGAGGAAGTCAAATTCCCCCTTCCAGTCATCTCCCATGGTGAAGATATCAACGTGATGGTCGATCACATCCTGGGTCTTCTGTTCCCAGTTATGCTCTGGAATCACTTCATCAACGTATCGGATCGCTTCAAGAAAGGCTTTGCGTTCTTCGTAGCTGAAGTGCGATTGCTTGCCTTTACCAGCGTTGAACTCGTCTGATGACAACCCGACAATCAGGTAGTCCCCCAAGCTTTTGGCGCGTTCCAGCAGTCGAATGTGACCGAAATGTAGGGTATCGAAGGTGCCGTAAGTGATGACTTTCTTCAAAGATCTGATCCTGTCATTTCCAATGTTCAACTCTAGGCACTCGCATCCGATAGCTTGTTTTTGTGTGTTCTCACAAGGTAGTGACAAAAACATGGGCAAAAACTTGCGTTTGTGCCACATGGAGTGAACCCTTCGTACTCGCATTAAATCAAACTGCTTAAGAAACTCTCATCGTCTGAAACGACCGCTCAATTCTGATCAGCTTGAACGCCGATCGCTGAGTAGAACTGCTCCATAGAGCGTGTCACATATGTTGTCACATCTGCAAATCGCGCGGGGGGAAGGGTTTTTTCCGCCACTAGACACATTGCTTTCGCAAGGCTAGCGGCGTTGGGAGGCACAATGGTGCCGCGCCCGTCTTTCAGAACGGAGCGGATTCCAGGAATATCAGTTCCAATACAAGGCACATGTAGGCATTGGGCTTCTAACAGAGCCATGGGCTGACCCTCATAGTCAGAGGACATGACGCAAGCATCGCAAGCTTTCAGCAACGAATGGGGATTGCTGACATGCCCCATTAAAAAAACATTCGACGACAGGGAGTGGCGTTGAATCTGCTGACGTAGAGCTTGTTCAAGCGGCCCTCTACCACAGATAAACAAAATAGCTTTGGGATGCTTTTTAGCGACCTCGGCGAACGCAGCGATCATTCGATCATAGCGTTTTTCCGGGGAAAGACGTCCAAGAGCCACAAACGAGGTGACACCTTCCTCGGTGTTCCTCTTTTAATATCGCGGCATCGCGCTGATCGGAGAAGACAAGCGATTAGCCAGAATCTTGTGAGGGTTTATCGTATTCTGAACCGTCTGTGGTATCGTCCCGTCGCGGTAATAGGCTGCAAGATGCTTGCGGTTCACGTCCCGCGTCTCATCTGAGACGGCAAAAATCTTGTCGAACCACCGGTAACTTTGGAAGACCGACATCAACTGCTCTTGATTTCTGTTCGGGTCCGGATTGGTGGCCTCAGCCCAAAGATGATTGTGCTGATAGATCACGTGTGAATGCGCCCGGGCGCCAAAGGTCACACCTGTCCAGTAGGGCGAATAGCCACCAAATTCGATGGCAACGTCAAATGTTGCATTACCCAGAATGCGCTGGCTTTCACGTTCGAACATCGTCTTGATCTGCGCCAGCTCGGGCTCAGTGAATTTGCGCTTTCCCTTGCGAAAGGCATTGTATAGTTCACCTTCGCCATATCGGCGAAGCATCTCACCACAGCGGAAGATCCAGTTACAGCGTGGATCGAAGCCAAAGAACTGTTCAGCGCGGGCTGCATCGTTGTCCACGACCTTGGCGTCAATCACTACATAAGGATCGAAACGATCATAATCGAGATTTGCGATTAGGTTCTTGAGTGACGCCGTGATCCCGTTAGGCATCATCCCACCGGGTGCAAAAAGCAACCGCTTGCGATCGCCAGCATGAGCGGTTTGAGTGGCTGGCGCCGCCAGCATCCGATCCAAAAGCTTTGATGCGGCCTGTCCGTCTTCATGTGGAAAATACGTTGCCTGATGCGTCCCAAAGTCTGGAAACTCTGACGGGCGCTTAGCAACGCGAATAGTGTCCGCCAGGTCATCTAGCGTGGTGGCGGATGCGCAGGGCAGATCTTTGGGTGCAATATAAAGTCCGCGCTCACCGCGATACTCTTCCAAGTCTGGAACAAAGAGCGTGATCGGGCGGTCGAGCGGAAGGAAATCGAAGATGATGCTTGAGTAGTCACTCACCAGGACATCGACGATTGTCAAAATATCATTGATGTTTTCGCCCTCCTCGATAAAGGCGCCGCCGTGGGGCAGGTCATAGTTCCCAGTTCTCATCATCTGATGTGCGGAAAAAAGAACGAAATAGTCCGGGCCTAGCAGTCGGGCAGTTTCTTGGAACTGGCTCAGTTGCTCATTAAACGTGTCTTTGATTTGTGTGGACGTGCCCCGCCATGTCAGCGCCATCAGTACAACTTTCTGGCCCTCCCGGACCCCAAAGCGCGCTTTCAGGACAGCAGCTGAAATTTTTGGGTGCAAGATGTCATCGACCCGTGGTGATCCGGTTCTAAACAAGCATTCTGCTGCTAGGCCAGCGATGTAGTAGGGTTCTATCGCTTTTTCAGTGTAATAGGTACTCGATGACGGCAAGACTGTGGCTTGCAAGTAGTTTCGTTGGGTGTTTGCCATCGAAATCAGAGGCGCATTCATATCACGTCCCATCGCCTTCATCGGAACACCGTGCCATGTATTACAGTAGACCTGCTCAGGCTGACGAATAAAGAACGGGGGGAAAGTCACATTATTGACGAGGTACTTTGCTTGCAGCAACGCTGCACCGTAGGCAAAGCTATTGGGGTCAATGAATTTTACTTGCGGATAGGCATCCAGCTCCGCTGGGGGATTGGTGCCCTTTTTCAAACTCCAATAAATATTGTATGATTCGAACTTCGGATCAGTAGTCAACGCACGAAAAACTGAGAGCGGATGATCTGCAATTTTGCGCCCCCAGTAGCTTTCGAAAAGGAAACAATCTGGGTTCGCCGACACTCGCCCAAGATTATGGGTGTACCCCACCTGAGCAGGGTAGTTGATTGCGGTGTTTCTGCGTAAGAACAGTCTCGCCCAAAAAAAGAGATACTCTGATATTTCACGGTAGAGTTTGTTCTTCCGCAAGTTCTGATCATATGGGCGATAGCGCTTTAAGAGTTTTCTAAGCGCGGCCTTCATCATATTCTCTCATCCTCGGTGGATTTTGGCAGTAGTTACAAAGATCAGCCGATGGTTGCTAGATCAATTCTCCAAGCGGCTTAGGGTATTGTGTAGAGTGCTCCTCGTTGGAAGTGGCGTAACATATGCAAATCGAAATCTACAACTTCTGCATGTGTTATTCGATCGCCGCGACACACTGAATGACGCTGTCCTTGAGCTCTGGTGCGACGCCGGAGGCCTTAGAACACAAATCGTTGTAAACCTGAACGGCCGGAGCATCTTTTCTTTTGCGGGCCAGAGCGCACATGAGCGCTGAAGCGTGGAACGAACCATCCTTCGCAAGTTTCTCGAAATGAGGCAGATACTCGGCTAGGTTAGGCTTACCTGCGGTGTGGGCTACGAAAATGTCGAATACTGTCGTAAGACTGTCCTGCGCATGTCGCTCTTGCATCAGTTTTGACAAAAGATCAGAGGCCGCTGGCCCGTCTTCGCACTTCATAAGCAGAGCCGCTTCTACGAAGAAATAGAGTTCATTTGCAGGATCAAAACGCCGCGCGTCCTGTAAGAGTGGAATATTCTCCTCAGGCGTGCGTTTTTCCCTCCCGTAGAAGTAAGCATACCAATAGGCAAATGCCGTTTGAAGCGGGTGATAGACGTCTTTGTTCTCGGCAAGATCCATTACGCTTAGTGCATGCTGAGTGTCGGCATTGAAAATCTGAGGAGGGCGGAAAACATCACTTCCTCCAATCCATCCTGCCTGACGAGAAAAGCCACTACTTCCACCGACGATGGTCCTAAATCGCGACAACAGGACAAGATCGTACATCGCCTTCTGGACCCGTGACATACCTTCCAGTTCACGCTGATTAATCGTATTTGTGTCAACAGCAGAGGTTTCGGCGCTCAGATAGGCAATCGCCTCGTTGTCTTGTCCAAAGATGTAGACGCAACGCCCCTTTTCCTGCTGATTTAAGATGATGTTTTTCGCGATGGGGAGCGTTATGCCCTTGTACGTATAGTGCAGCAGTTTTCGATACTCGCCAAAAAAAACGTCACCGCTGCGCAAATGGAGTGCTGAAGCGTCCGGCGCGATTTCTACATCATATGCAAGGTCGATGGCCGCCCTCACATGGTCTGAAAAGCCAATTCTTGCAAATGCACGCTTTAATCCCTCCCGATCGTCCATGCCGATGAACGTTTTCATGAGTTCAGACAAATGCACCCGAGGGGCTGAAACCATGCCAGTATCACTTAAACGCCAAGCAATCTCCTCGTAGGACCGTTCGGGCCCTACAATCTCCCAATTTCCTGCAACGTCTGATTCGGGAACAAAATATCGGTCAATGAACTCAGCCGAGAACATATCCTCAACCGGAACAATCGCGTGCAGAGGGTCATCCTGAAAACGTTTGGACCAAGTAAACCGGAACCCGCAACCGTAGATTTCGGATAGCCATAGCGCGTTCAGGATCGCATTGAGGCGTTCACCCAGGCCGTCGTTGCGGCGGGCCAGGAACACTTTTTCGCCAAACGTGTCGTAGCGCCGTGCGATCACATCTACCTGCGACAGATGCAGATACGTGGCTTCCTGCAAGCGCAGACGCACAAAGCGCGCGGTGACCATTCCACTTAAGGGAAAAGTAACCTCATCCTTGGCATACGTGAGGCCGCTATGCACAATGGTCCAGTCACGCGCATTAAGCGATGTTTCGACAACCAACGTTCCAATCCGATGCTGGAATCCGTCACGGCGGTTCCGCAGGACGATTTTCTCGATCGGGTACACAGCAGCAAGATCTAGAGTCCAATGCGGTGCGCCCTGTCGGTCGGTATGGAACGCAAAAGCGCGATCAAAGTCCGGATCGGTTGCCGCTGTGGCCTCTTGCGCATGCGACCATTTCGAGAGCGAGCTTTGCGTAGCCCGTTTGCCCTCAGATACGTTGATGAAGCTGATGTCTTGGACGCTGGGCATTTTGACTATTCCGGTAGCAACGCAGTTTTACAGAAAAAATAATATTTCCAATCAATGTATTACAGTGATGCAAGCGCATCGACTGCTGCGGAAATATCATAATGGTGATTGCCGACAAACAGGCCATGTGCATCAATGTAATCAGCGTTCCTAAGTTGACCGTGGATGCTGTAATCAAAGTAACGCATCACGTCGTTTTTGGCGAAGTTACCTGTCACAATCGGCCGGACCTCGAACCCTGCAGCAACAAGCTCCTGCACAAACGCAACGCGGTCCCCGAGTATTGCGTCCCGTAGAACCAGTGAGAAACCAAACCAGCTACTTTTGCCGACTTCTTCTTGGATCATGAAGCGCGGATGATCTTTCAGATGCTTTTGCACCAGTTGTCCGTTAGCGCGGCGCCCCTTTATCAGATCAGGCAGTTTCTGAAGTTGTTCTATGCCTAAGGCCCCAGACATTTCTAGCGGCCGCAAATTGTAGCCGGGCAGGGCAAAGCGGAAGCTTTCCTCGAACGGATCGTCGCTTTTCTCACCCGTGACATGGTTGAACTTCGGCAGGTTCCGGGTCCAGCCATGTGCCCGTATGGACAACATGACGTGATAAAGTTCCTCATCATCGGTGACGACGATGCCACCTTCCATGGTCGAAATATGGTGCGAGAAGAAGCCGGAATAGCTGCCGGCGATTCCAAAAGTCCCTGCTTCTTTGCCGTTGTAGGTGGCTCCCATCGATTCACAATTGTCTTCGATCATCACAATCGGACGACTATCAATGATGTTGTGAATGGCGTCAAAATCGTTGGGGTTCCCAAGAAGGTTTACCACCATGATCGCGCGGGTCTGATAAGTCACCGCTGATCGTAGTGCGTTCAGATCGTAGTTCAGGGTTGCCAGATCGATGTCAACAAACTTCAGTTTCAATCCGTACTGCTGCAAAGGGTAATATGTGGTCGACCACGAAACCGCCGGCACGATAATCTCAGCGCCTTCATCGATGCGAATAGCGTCATTCTTTGTGTAGCGCAGGGCGGCCACGATCAGCAGGTTGGCCGACGATCCAGAGTTCACCATGATCGCATGGCTCGATCCAAACTGGCGCGCAAACTGCTCTTCGAACGCTTTTACCTCTGGGCCCATCGAAAATTGGTCAGACTGAATGACCCGTTGCAGCGCGTCGTATTCGGCCTGATCCCAAGAGGAGGTGGCGAGGGGGTATTTCACGCTCATGCAGTTACCTTTTCGCGATAGAATTCATAGGTTCGGGCGATCCCGTCACGCAGTTCCGTTGGCGCAGCCCATCCCCACGTCCGGCTGCGGCTCACATCACAGAGTTTTTGTTTCATGCCAACAGGTTTGCTGAGGTCATGCGTGAATGTGCCTTGCCAACCGATAACATCTGCAATGGTCGCGTAATAGTCGTTGATACTGTAATCGGTACCCAGACCAATGTTCATCGTTGCCGGCAGTGCAGCTATATCAGATGCCGCGCGCAAAACCGCATCGGCGAGGTCAGCAGCATACATGAACTCACGCCGTGCTGTGCCGTCCCCCCAAATTTCAACTGTGTCCAGCCCCTGCGCTTTGGCTGTGTGGACCTTATGAATGATCGCGGGGATCAGATGTGACGCTGCAGGATCAAATGTATCATGCGGGCCATAAAGGTTGCAGGGGATTAGCGTCTTGTACTTGGCCGTTCTGTCTTCGCGACCGATGTATTCACACAATCGCGTGGCCATGATTTTTGACAATGCATAGCCTTCGTTGGTGGGTTCCAACTCTCCCGTAAGGATCATGTTTTCCGTAAGCGGGTTCGGCGCGGCGCGCGGATACATACAGGTAGAGGCTAGGTTCAGAAATGACCGCACTCCGGCCGCATAAGCGCCCATGATGACATTACGACCAATGGCGGTATTGGCTTCCAGGAAGGCGACTGGATGCGCCATGTTGGCTTGAATGCCCCCTACGCGCCCCGCAGCGTGGATCACCAGATCCGGAGTGTTTTTCGCCAGATAGGACCGGACAGCCGCCATATCCGTCAGATCAAGCTCTGATGATGAGGGCGCGTGGATGTCCCAGTTTGCCGCCGATGGATGATCCTGAATATTGCGGCCAACCATGCCGCTACCGCCGGTCAAGAACAAGCGCGGCATTAGTCTTCCTTTGCAACCGGCTGCTGTAGCCCATGCTCTTTTAGAAGCATTTGACGGCGCGCGGCTTGCATATCCGCCTGCATCATCTCGGCACACATCTCTTGCGCGGTAATTTTCGGTGCCCAACCAAGTTTGTCCTTGGCTTTCGCCGGATCACCAAGAAGTGTTTCTACCTCAGCAGGCCGGAAGTATCGTGGATCAATCCGCAGGATCGTATCTCCAACAGACAGTGCCGGGGCCTTATCACCGGTGATGCTCTCGACGATACCAACCTCTTCGACACCTTGCCCCTCAAAGCGCAAGGTTACGCCAATCTCAGCTGCGGACCAGCGGATGAAATCGCGCACCGAATATTGAACACCGGTTGCGATGACAAAGTCATCAGGTTCGTCCTGCTGTAGCATCAGCCACTGCATCTCGACGTAGTCTTTTGCATGGCCCCAGTCCCTCAGAGCATCGATATTGCCCATGTAAAGGCAAGGATCGATCCCAACAGCGATATTCGATAGCCCTCGGGTGATCTTACGGGTCACAAAGGTTTCGCCGCGCCGCGGACTTTCGTGGTTAAAAAGGATGCCGTTGCAAGCGTACATGCCATAGGCTTCCCTGTAGTTCACAGCGATCCAGTAGGCGTACATTTTGGCCACGGCGTAAGGGCTGCGGGGGTGGAAAGGCGTCTTTTCGGTCTGTGGAACTTCCTGCACGAGACCATACAACTCTGACGTTGAAGCCTGATAAAAGCGTGTCTTTTTCTCCAACCTCAGAAATCGGATCGCCTCAAGTAAGCGCAAGGCGCTGATAGCATCGACATCTGCCGTATATTCCGGCGCCTCAAAACTGACAGCCACATGTGACTGAGCCCCAAGATTATAGACCTCGTCGGGTTGCACTTCGGAAATTATCCGCGTCAGGTTGGAACTGTCGGTTAGGTCACCGTAGTGCAGTTTTAAGCGGGTATCGGCGGCGTGTGGATCCTCAAAAATGTGGTCGATCCGCGCCGTGTTGAAGAGCGAGGCCCGTCGCTTGATCCCGTGGACTACATAGCCTTTCTCAAGCAGAAGTTCGGCAAGATATGACCCATCCTGCCCTGTGATGCCAGTGATCAACGCCCGTTTTGACATGGGATCATCCTTTGGAACTGCTCGTCGCTGCAGCTGATGCCTAACAGCTATTTGGTTATGTTTTGTTTATGGCGTCATAGCTTTGAAGCAGACACCATGCAATGGCGCGTGCACCCGCTGGCTGTAAATGCAAGAAACACCACATAACTCTCCTTATCAGATATCGGACTGTGCAGCCGTGAATTCACAAACGAAGTGCAAATTCTTTATCAAAACAGAGATTTGCATGGAGTATGAAGAATGGGAAGCCACTACTGTCACCTGAACATGCATGAACGGCGCAAACTCTCAGAGTGGCTCGAAGTCAAAATGCCGATTGCTGAAATCGCGGATTGTTTGGGTCACGACCGTTCCAGAATCTACCGAGACATCAAGCGGAACCGATACACAGACGACGAATTGCCGGAGCTGAAAAGCTACTATGCGCTGAACGCTCAGGAAATGTATGAGAAGCGCCGCGCTATCCATCGCAAGATGGTCGTGCACCCAGACCTGAAAGCCGCCATCAAAGATCGGCTGAAGGCTGGATGGTCGCCGGAACAGATCGCGGGACGCATGCGGCTGGAGCGCCATCCGATCCGCGTGAGCCACGAGACGATCTACCGGTTCGCCTATTCCAAAGACGGCCGGGATGAGCAGTTCTACCGGCATCTGCCAGAACATCGTCGTCGCCGCAGGCCGCGTGGCTATCGCAGGCACAATCGGACCCACATCTTCGACGTCCAAAGCCTGTCCCGCAGGCCAGAGCGCATCTCTGAACGCGCTGAGTTCGGCCACTAGGAGTGCGATCTGATGATGTTCCGCAAGGAGCATGGGAAGGTCAATGTGACCTCCCTCGCTGAACGCGTGAGCCGCTTCGCCGTCGTCATGCGCAATGAAGACCGCCAATCCAAACCGATCATGGAAGCACTGATCCAGGGCCTGGCGCCCCTGCCCGCTGATGCGCGTCAATCAATCACCTTTGATCGCGGTACCGAGTTCTCGGCCTGGAAACATCTCAACGCCGGGATCGGCGCAGATGCGCGGTTCTGTGATCCGCAAGCGCCGTACCAGAAAGGCACAGTCGAGGACACAAACAAAAGGCTGCGCCGGCACCTCCCTCGCTCAACCGAATCGACGGCGCTGACAAATCGATATTTGAGGTCGATTTGCCACCGCCTTAACTCCACACCGTGCAAGTGCTTGGGCTACCCCTCGCCCGCTGAGGTCTTTGAAACCAAGCTGATAGAAATCCAGAACCGGTTGGAATAAAATGGACCTGTCACGCTTTCGTGCCGCTCCAATTGCTCACTTAAGCGACCTTTCTTTCGAAAGCCAATGGGCTTTTCCAGCCGAGGGCTGAATGCCTGCGTCTTGGATTGTAGAACCCGTTAATGTATTCGAAGATGGCAACCTCTGCAGCGCGTCGTGTTCGCCAAGATTGTTGCCACAGCAGTTCAGCCTTGATGGTCTTGAAGAACGTCTCGACAGCGGCGTTGTCATAGCAGTTGCCTGTTCCACTCATCGACACTTTGAACCCATGCTGGCGCAGGATTTTCTGGTAGTCGTGAGAGCAGTATTGACTGCCGCGGTCGGTGTGGTGGATGCGGCCCCTGGGCGGTCGCCGCAAGGCAATGGCCATGTTCAAGGCCCGGATCGCCAAGTCACGCTTCATTTGGTTCGACACAGCCCAACCGATCACGCGTCTTGAATGCAGATCGAGAATGACGGCCAGATAAAGCCAGCCTTCGCGTGTCCAGACGTAACTGATGTCCCCAACCCATTTCTGATTGGGCGCATCGGCATGGAAGTCACGGTTCAACAGATTGGGCGCGATGTTGAAGGCATGGTTGCTGTCCGTGGTCGCTTTGAACTTCTTGTTCCGCTTCACCTCGATACCATTCTCGCTCATCAGCCTGCCGATACGGCGATGCCCCACATCAAAGCCCAGTTCCTTCAGTTCCTCTGTCATGCGGGGGCGGCCATAACTGCCAAGTGAAAGGGCGAACTGCTCGCGAATGTGCGCGAGGACCACCATATCCTTTCGCTGGCTCTGACTGAGCGGCCGACTACGATAAGCGCGATACCCTCTTGTGCTGACATCCATGATCTGACACAGCCGATCAACCGGCAGCATGCCAGCGTTCTTTGCAATGAAAGCCAACCTCATTTGCTTCGCTCCGCAAAGAACTGGGTGGCCTTCCTAAGAAACAGCCGCTGTCTCGGGAATGGGTGCCAATGCAAAGCCGCGGCTCTTTGCGCGCCGTTGAAGGTTTGAGAGCACACGCCGCCGATGTCGCTCATCATAAGCTGCTGCACCCTGATCTTGGTAAGTCATGCCATGCCGCACAGCGTTGTAGAACAGAACAGCAATCTTCCTCGCCGTCGCGGTCACCGCCTTCTGCTTGCCTATCCGCGCCGAAAGGCGTCGATAGAAAGCGCCCAAGGCTGTGTCACTTCGGCCAATCGTGACGGCAGCCAGTCGCAGAAGTGCAGCGGCGCGGCTGGAGGATCGACGTGTCCGTGAGGACAACAGCTTGCCACCAGAGATCTTGTTGCCCGGAGCCAGACAAAGCCACGACGTGAAGTGCTTTGCGCTCTTCCAGGCGCGCAGGTCCGTGCCGCATTTGGCCACAAGCTTCAGAGCCAGCGACGGGCCAAGACCTTGGATCTGCGTCAGGTCTGTGCCCAATACACCGTAAAGCGCGGCCCGCACATCAAAAGACGGCGCGTTGTGCTGCCTGCCTTTGATCCGTGCCTTCGGCAGTGGGGCCCGATTATAGGCGGCTCGGACAGTCAGCGACTTCACCGCAGCTTCCAGCTTCCGGTCGCATATCTCAATCTGTGCTTTGTAAAAATCGTAGAGTTCGAGTGACTGTGTCAGAGCAAAGACATGCTCCTCACGGTCGTTGCCAACCAGCGCGGCCTTGATCGTGTCGATAGATGATTTGCAACGGACATCCCGGAAAGCGGCAAGAACTTCAGGATGACGCTCGCCACCAACGATGGCGCGGATGATCCGCATGCCCGTCGCGCCTGTGATGTCGGAGACGACATGGTGCAGTTGCAGGTTCATCTCCATCAGCGCCTTCTGCATGTGCTGGATGTGCGCGGCAGCATACTCGGTGAGCCGTTCCCGTTGGCGCATGTATGCGCGCAAGGTGGCTATCTCGGCTTCTGGGCGGAAGCTGCCACGCAGCAGGCCATAGGAATGCAACTGGCGCAGCCATCCTGCGTCGCTCACGTCAGTTTTGCGGCCCGGCACATTCTTGGCGTAGCGGGCATTTACGAGGATGACTTCGAAACCATGCGCTTCCAGGATCTCGAAGGCCGGGATCCAGTAAACGCCGGTCGACTCCATCGCTACGCTGGTGACACTGCAGGACCGGAACCAGGCAGCGAGATCGTGCAAGTCTTGGGTAAATGTCCCAAAGGCGCGCACAGGCATGATGTCGGTATCAGGGTTCACCGCCGCCATGTGAATGGTCGAGCCAATGTCGATCGCGGCCGCCTGAGGGTTGACCATCTTCAGGTCCGGGTGGTCGCCGGTTTTGGACTTTGTCATGGCATCTCCTCCGTTCAAAGCGAAGGGCGTGAGCCATGCAAGTTCGTCATCTTCCTAACCGGGATCACCGCAATAGCGGCGTCGCCACTCTCAAGTGCGCATCAGCCCATGTGCCACGTTTTTTAACGGGGTCCAGCCCACCGATAAGCCATCGGCAACTGCCCTTCAGACGCAGCATAGCACAGGCTGTTTCTACCGCACACAGGCGGGCTGCGACCCGGGACAGTTTTTTAACACCTCCCTCTCCTCCTTGAGGAGCCGGATCTCACGTCGAAGTCGATCATTCTCTTTGGCGAGGCTCAGATCCTCGTTCGACACCACATCGGTGTCTCGGTGTGCTGTGATCAATTTGTTCAGCGTCGACATGCCAACGCCCAGATCGTCAGCCACCTGCTTACGCGACGGTCCACTGGTCAATGCAATGCGCACCGCATCTTGGCGGAATGCGTCTGTCCGTTTCAGTCCCATAGTTCGTCTCATTTGTTGCAATAAATGCTATCAAAGGAGCGGCATCAAACCGCGACACGTCCAAAACAACATATCAGGATCTGCACTTCACCATGAGTTCACAGCGAAAGTTATAGTCTCCCACTTCTGCAAAGTAGAAGTGGCACATTTCCCTGTTGATGCAGAAGGATTGGAGTGTCGTCGTGGGATGGGCATTTATGAGCGGACGCGAGCTGAATAGGATTGAAGTGTTGAGCAACGTGTCGCAAGAACGGATGACGGCGACGCATGCGGCGATCCAGTTGGGACTGAGCCGCAGGCAGGTTCACAGGCTGCTGAAGACGTTTCAATCGAGCGGTCCGGCGGCGATACGGCACAAGGTCCGCAGCCGGGTTTCGAACAACCACATTGATCCCGCCATCCGGGAGTTCGCGGTCACGTTGGTCTGGGAGAACATATCGACTTCGGGCCGACATTTGCTGCTTAGAAGCTCGAGGAAGATCACGGTCTTAAGGTGTCTCGCGAGACCTTACGCAAATGGATGCAGGATGCCGGGATCTGGCTTTCTCGCAAGCAACGCCGCACGTTCCAACAACTGCGCTCGCGCCGGGAATGCTATGGCGAGCTGATCCAGATCGACGGGTCTGACCATCACTGGTTCGAAGAGCGCGGTCCGTCCTGCACCCTGCTCGTCTTCATTGATGATGCGACAAGCACGTTGATGCATCTGGAATTCGCCAAATCCGAGAGTACGTTCAGTTGCTTCGGCGCTTTGAAGGCGTATCTGCACGCGCATGGCCGCCCCGTTGCGTTCTACTCTAACAAACACACGGTGTTCCGCGATCCGAACCACGCCCCCCATTCCGGTCAGCGGATGACCCAAATTTGGCAGGGCCATGAACGAATTGAACATCGAGATCCTCTGCGCGAACAGCAGCCAAGCCAAGGGCCGCGTCGAGCGTGCGAACCGGACTCTGCAAGATCGGTTGGTCAAGGAATCCCGTCTGGCGGACATCTCGGACATGGCGGCAATCAACTGGCTTTCTCCTATGAGCGCCAATAGTTCAACCTTGCAGAAGACGAGGTCAAGCGCGGCCCGCCAGGCGCGAATGTCGACAGCTACGTTTTCCCCGATGAACGCTTGGAGTTCCGATCTAAAGGTGTCTCGCTTCGCTACTCCGCCTTCGACAAAGATAAGCGCGTCACCTATAAGGCAACAACTGTGAACAAGCATTTGAGCGCTGTGCTAGAGTACATCAAGGCCAAGCAAGACAGGGCCTCGCCAAAGAAGCCGCGCGCCGGAAAACAGCGCTCACGATATACACCCACGGGTCGCCGCCATGACGGCTGAAATTCAAAGCTGGCAAGAGCGGCGAAAGAGAAACGCAAAGCCAGCCACGGCTGCGATATCTGACGTCTCCGCACTGACAGGCTTTGCTCCCATCAGCGCCGAGGTGGGACACTTCTACTTTGCGGAGCGAGCGACATTTCAGCTTGGTTGCATCAAAAGCTGTAGCCGGGAACCGCTGGATAGGCAACCTCCCCCGCCTCTCGCGCCTTTCGCCTTTCCGTCCGCCGAAAACTCACGGTATAAGATGGAAAAACAGGGTGGCGGAGCAGAGGAATGCAAGGCAAGCGGTTCACCGCGTCAAGTTGTGCAATTGCGGCTCTATTGCTGGGCCAATCGGCCATTGCGCAGGATCTCAGCTACAACCTCTACGGTGTGCCGGGCCTGATCGATACGCCCAACGCCCGCTCTGCCCCTGATGCAGAGATCGCGGCGACCATCAGCGCCTTCAGCCTGCAACAACGTGGCAGCTTCTCGTTTCAGCTGCTGCCGCGCCTGTCGGGGACGTTTCGCTATACCGGCATCTCCGAAGAGCTTGGTCCCGGCACCGATGGCACTTTCGATCGCAGTTTCGACATTCGCTACCAACTGGTGCGCGAAACCGACATCTGGCCGGACATTGCCATCGGCTTGCAAGACTTTCTGGGCACCGGCGACCTGTCTGCCGAATACATCGTCGCCACCAAACGCCTGACACCGCAGATCGATGTGACAGCTGGGCTGGGTTGGGGGCGGCTGGGGACACGCAACGGCTTTGATAACCCACTTGGTGCCCTTGATCCTTGGTTTGACGACCGCCCTGCCCGCGGCCGCGCTGAATTTGAGGAAGGCGGCACGCCAACTGGTCAGTACTTCCGGGGTGATATGGCCGTTTTTGGCGGTGTGACTTACGAGTATTCCGACAAGCTGACATTCAAGGCCGAATACTCCTCAGATGCCTATGTGCGCGAGACGGACAATGGCACACTCGACAACCGCACTCCGCTTAATTTTGGTCTGAACTACACCTGGCGCCCTGGGCTCGACCTGCAAGCCGCGGTCCTTCATGGGTCTGAACTGGCAGCTGGCGCAACCCTCACACTCAATCCCCGGATCAGACAGCCGGTCAGTGGCGATGAAATTGCGCCGCCGCCCGTCCGTATCCGTCCCGAAGACGCGCAAGCCGCCCTTTCATGGGGCACTTCGGAGGACCAGCTCCGCGACCGGCTTAAAGAGGAAGGTATCATCCTCGTCGGCCATGACGTCCGCGCTGATACCGTCGCGCGGGTCCGCTACACCAACACGCAGTTCCGCTCAGAGGCGCAGGCGATGGGCCGCGTGGCGCGAATTCTCTCTGCCGAACTCCCCGCAGCGGTCGAAACCTTCGTATTAGAGCCTATGCAGGCCGGAATTCCGCTACAGTCAACAACACTCCAACGCAGTGATCTTGAGACATTTGAGAACCGCGCGACCGGCGCTGCAGAGATCGCAGCGCGCAGCACAACAGAAGATGCTGGCAGTGTGGATGGGCTGACGATTGTTCCGAATACGGAGCCGAAGTTCCTCTGGGGCCTTGGCCCCTACGCAAATCTGATCGTGTTCAACGGTGATGCGCCGATCCAGCTCGACTACGGGCTTGATCTGCGTTTGCAGTATGCCTTTGCACCGAACCTGGAAGTAAAAGGACTGATCCGGCAAAGCCTGCGGGACATTCCCCTGGCCGATGAGACTGAAGCGGAGAATGACCTGCAAAATGTGCGTACCGATGGGCGGTTCTACGGGCGTGACGGTCACCCGGTGATCCAGTCTCTCACGCTGGCGCATTATGGGCGGCCCGGCGAAAACCTCTATTCCCGCGTCTCTCTTGGTTATCTGGAGCAACAGCACGGCGGCGTTTCAACGGAACTGCTGTGGAAGCCGACGGACAGCCGGTTTGCACTCGGGGCCGAGCTAAACTACACCGCGCAGCGCGATTTTGAGCAGCTGTTCGGGTTTCAAGACTATGATGTCGTCAGTGGGCATCTGTCGGGCTATTACAGCTTTGCGAATGGCTTCCACACACAGGTGGACGTTGGCCGGTATCTGGCAGGCGACTGGGGCGCCACCTTCGCGCTGGATCGTGAGTTCGACAATGGCTGGCGCGTCGGTGCCTATTTCACGCTCACCGATGTCCCGTTTGACGAATTTGGCGAAGGGTCTTTTGACAAAGGCATCCGCATCACAGTGCCGCATGACTTCTTCCTCGGCAACGCATCGCGCGACAAGGTGACAACCAACCTGCAATCCCTGCGCCGCGACGGTGGGGCGCGTCTGGAAGTTGATGGCAGACTTTACGACATCGTGCGCGACGGCCACACGGCCGGGCGCTTTGGCGATACATTCGGGCGGTTCTGGCGATGAATAATGTGGCAAAAGCCCTGTGTTTGGCTCTGATCGCGACCGGCTGCGGTCCGCTTTACGAGGGCAATCTTGGAACAAGACTGGCGGAGACCGCTGGTCAGGTGACAGGTCTTGGTCCTGAACCGGAAAAGCCCGTCCCAACCCTGTCACCAGCATTGGCCAATGCCGCGCCCGGCGACGTTCTGTTGGTGAAAATCATCGCCCGCAATGCAGTCGCCCCACTGACGAAGGTGGCAGACAACAACGGCGCGGTCACGTGGATCAGCCCCGGCAAAGTCACGATGAGCTTTGAAGACGGCATTCTTGTTGGCACGCGCGGGCTCGGCGACGACCTTATGGGCGTTGATCCCGACGGCGTGCGAGACGCCCTCAACGCAGGTGGTGGCACCGCGACACGGCGGCAAAGCTTCCTGTCTTCCGAAGACCAGATCGTGACCCGAGATTTGACATGTGAGGTCACCAGCCTCGGCCCTGAAGAAATCGTCACCGTCACCGGGCCCCGCATGGCGACCAAGTTCGAAGAAGACTGCAAGGGCCCTGCCCTGGAGTTCAAGAACTCTTATTGGATGGCAGGAGGCGACCTGATCCGCTCGCGCCAAGCTGTCTCAGCAGGGGTTGGGTTTATTCAGGTCGACCAACTTTAGAAGGTCCGGCGGAGCTCTAACCAAAACTGGCCGCCCACCCCGAATCCTAAAACGTAAAACCACCAACGCGCATTCGAATACCGAGCACCCCCTGCTGGCCATGTTTTCGAATTTCTGAACAATCATCGCATACACCTGCGGTTGTTCTCCTCCCAGCGACAAAATTCAGCGGAAACAAGCAATTATGGCCGCGACGTGTCGAAATTGTAGCGACGCAACGCGCGGTGGTGCACCTTCCGCGGGAAGTCTTTTGAACAAGTCGTCCCGGGCCACCGAGGTCCGCAAACCGCGTGGGGAAAATAGTCTATGTCTGATTTGATGATTACAGGTGTCATTGATGGTCCGCTGACCGGTGGCCTGCCAAAGGCGATCCAACTGATCGCGCTGCAGGATATCCCGGATCTGTCGATCTACGGGCTGGGATCAGCCAACAATGGTGGTGGAACCGATGGGGAGGAGTTCACCTTCCCCGCAACTGCCGTCACCGCTGGGACTGTCATCTACGTCTCACAGGAAGAGACAGGCTTCACCAGTTTCTTTGGGTTCGCGCCCGACTACACATCACCCGCCGCGCAAATCAACGGCGACGATGCGATAGAGTTGTTCCAGAACGGCAGCCTTGTCGACATCTTCGGCGATCCCGCAGTTGATGGCACTGGTCAGACGTGGGAATACCTTGACGGATGGGCGTCACGAGAGCCATCAGAAGGCCCAAGCGCGACCTTCACGCTGTCCGAGTGGTCCTTCAGTGGTCCAAACGCGCTCGACGGTGAAACGACAAACGGCGCGGCAAGCAGCCCGTTCCCAACACCGTCGCTCACCCCGTCCCCTGCCCCAATCGTGATCAACGAATACCGCTTCACGGCCACCGAAGACTTCCGCTTCGATTCCAACTTCGTCGAACTCAAGACCGCACCCGGCGCTACGTTCGAGGGTCTTACGCTCGTCATCATCAACGGTGAAAACCAGACCGAGACCGACAACGCGGGCCAGATCACCTGGGCCGTGGACCTCAGCGGGGCAACCGCGGACGAAAACGGCATTCTGCTTATCGGCAATGACCAGCTAACAACGTTCGATGACGGCGACGTGGTGGTCGAAGGGTTCAACCCTGATGGCAACGCGCAAACCATCCTTGTGGTCCGTGACTTCACTGGCGCTGTTGGCGACGATCTAGACGCCGACGATGATGGCGCGCTAGACAACCCTCCTTTCACAGAGGTTGTTGTGGGTCTGGCGTTGGAAGATGAGGATTTCCGCCCTGATTTTCTTTACGCTGAAGAGACCGTCCAAGCAGACCCTCTTGCAACGGGCTTCATTTCTGCCGGTGCGGCGCTGCAGCCCGACGGCAGCTACCTGACGCTGCCCTACGACACACCAGATCAAGACACACCGGGTGCACCAAACGTTGCAACTCCTCCTCCCCCACCGCCGCCGCCGTTTGAAGGCGACGTTGCGATCAACGAATACCGCGTGGCTGTCGATGGGCCAGAGGCGGGCAACAACTTCGTCGAACTCAAGACCGATCCTGGAAAATCGCTCACTGGCCTCACACTGATCGCCATCTCGGGTGAGATCGACACGGGTGAGATCAGCCTCGCTTACAGCCTTGATGGTGCCGTGGCGGATGAAAATGGATTCCTCCTGATCTCCGACGGCACCGTCGGCACAGAAGAGGCAGGTGATGTGACAATCCCAGGCCTAGACATCTTTGGCTCTCCCAAGACTTTCATGGTCGTTGACGGTTTCACAGGCTCAGTCGGCGACGACCTCGACACGAATGACGACGGCACGCTCGACACAACGCCGTTCACATCCATCCTCGACAGCGTGGCTTTCGTAGACGGTGATGCGAACCCAGACACGAGTTATAGCAGCACAGTGGTCGCTGCAGACGGCAACTTCTCCGCGGCAGGCGCGGCTCGTGAGGTTGACGGCACTGGCGCCTTCGTTCCGCTCAGCTTCTTCGACACATCACAAGACACGCCCGGGTCAGCCAACGCGGCAGAGCCACCGGTCGACAACTCTGTCACCATCATGGAGATTCAAGGCGCGGGCCACACCTCGCCTCTCCTCGGGCAGGATGTCACCACGAGTGGCATCGTCACCGCCGTCGACAGCAACGGATTCTACATGCAGGACCCGGACGGTGACGGTGATATCGCAACATCCGACGCCATCTTTGTCTTTACTGGCAGCGCGCCAAGCGTTGTTATCGGCGACGCCGTTGATGTGAGCGGCACAGTCAGCGAATTCACGCCCGGCGGTTCGTCATCAGGCAACCTCAGCACCACACAGATCAGTGGCGGTCCCGCCATCACGGTCACCTCAAGCGGCAATGCCCTTCCCACGGCGACAGTGCTTGGCGCGGCGGGGCGCGACTTGCCGACTGAGAACATTGACGACGATGCGTTTGCATCCTTCGACCCAACCACCGACGGCATCGATTTCTGGGAAAGCCTCGAGGGCATGTTTGTCGTCGCGGACAACCCTGTTGCCGTCTCCGGCACCAGCCGCTTTGGAGAGCTGTTTGTGGCGGTTGATGGCGGCGCAAATGCGACCGGCCTCTCGGATCGCGGCACGCTCAACATCTCGCCTGATGATTTCAACCCGGAGAAAGTCCAGATCGACTGGGACTTCGGGATCGATCCGGTTCAAGTCAGCGTGGGTGCAGCCTTCGACGATATTTTCGGCGTCGTATCCTATGACTTTGGATACTATCAGATCAATCCGACGGAGCAGATCGTCACAATTGAAGATTCGACCCTCGCGCCAGAAGTGTCAGAGATCACGAGCGGTGAAGAAACGCTGACGATCGCCAGCTACAACGTCCTGAACCTGGACCCAGAGGATGGCGACGGGGACGCCGACATCGCCAATGGCCGTTTTGATGAGATCGCTTCACAAATCGTGAACAACATGAATGCGCCGGACATCATCGGCCTGCAGGAAATCCAGGACAACAACGGGACTTTGGGTGGCACCGGCACTGGAATAGTCTCTGCCGATGTCACGCTACAGACACTGATCGACGCTATCGTCGCCGCAGGCGGTCCAACCTACAGCTTCATTGACAATACGTTTATTGGCGAGGACCTCTCCGGGGGATTCCCTGGTGGCAATATTCGCACAGCGTTCCTTTACAACGCCGATCGTGTCGATCTGATTGAAGGCACAGTCCAGACAATTGGTGGTCAGGGTGAAGGTGACGCATTCGAAGGGGCACGTCTGCCACTCGTCGCCGATTTTGCCTTCAATGGGGAAGAGTTCACAGTTGTGAACAATCACTTCTCCTCCAAAGGCGGTTCTGCCCCAATCCTGGGCGTTGAGCAGCCCTTTGAGGCCCGTCAGGAGGACGTCACGGTCAATGGGTCACTTGATGAGCGACAGGCGCAAGCAGCAGCCGTTGCAGAGTTTGTCGAGGCCCAACTGGCGGCCGACCCAGACGCCAATGTGGTTGTTGTGGGCGACTTCAACGAGTTTGAGTTTGTTTCGCCTCTCACTGCACTAGAGGCAGCGGGGCTCACCAACCTAACAAACACCCTACCCGAAGATGAGCGCTACAGCTTCAACTTCCAAGGCAACAGCCAGTCGCTCGACCATATTCTGGTCTCAAGCGGTCTGGAGAGTGTTGCAGCCTTCGACATCGTCCACGTGAACTCTGAGTTTGCAGAGCTTCCAGGCCGCGCCAGCGATCATGACCCATTGATCGTGGGACTGACCGTTCCATTGGAGCCCGTTGAGCCTATCTTCGTGGTCCAGATGGGGACTGACGGAAATGACGTTCTGCGTGGCGGCAAGGGCCAGGCTGATGCGCTGATTGGCAAAGACGGCAACGACAGCCTCTTTGGTCGTGATGGCAACGACCTTCTGATCGATGGCCTGGGCAATGACCGTCTGCGCGCGAGCCAGGGCGACGACATCCTTGTCTTCGAAGGTGGCGCGAACGACCGAGGCTTCACCGGCGCTGGATCGGACATCATCAGGCTTTCGGACGACTACACCAACAACGGCATGACTGATCGTGTGAAGATTGTCGATTTCAACCCGGATGAAGACCTTCTGGACCTCGCAGGCGCCGTTGTTGCCTCTGTCATGGAACTCAACAAAGAAACGCGGATCGTTCTGGCTGGTGAAGGCGACATGGTCGTCCTGCGCGGCGTGACCGACTTTGACGACATCGTCTTTACAAGTATCGACCTGCCGGATCTGGACATGTCTGCAGACGACACGAATGAGGACGAAGTACCCGTCGATGACCGGATCAGTGACGATGAAGGTGATACAGGTGGCGGCAATGAGGGCCAGCCGGGCGATGTCAACGACGTCACAGGTCTGGTGCTCTCAACGCTGACCGACGGCCAGAAACTCCGCGGCACCGAAAGCGATGATGTCTTCTCCTTCTTCGGCACCGCAAACGCTGTTGGAGCCGGCGGCGCGGACACCTTTGTGATGACGGCCGCGATGTTCGAAAACGGGTCGCCTGACAAGGTCCAAATCCGCGACTACAACCCGGACGACACGGTTGATCTCAGCGGCTTCGCCATCAGCGAGGTCAAAGAGCTCAACAATCGCGTCCAGGTCTTCGTTGGACCAGATCACGATCTGCTGGAGTTCGTGAACTTGACCAGCGTCGACGAGATTGTCTTCGTGACGGATCTTCCGCTGGCCTAATGTAAACTCGGGACGCCCCGCCAATGCGGCGGGGCGATTTCCCCCAATTAGACACTGAATTTTGGTCAAAAACAGTGTCAGAATCCGCTGCAATCACGCCGCTTGAATATTCAGCCTCCCGTAAAAGCTCCGCTCAAGATGCAGCTCCCCTGCCCCGGCCTTGTCGATCATACCCCGCAAATAGCCACCCGGTGAGGAAACCTCGCCCGTACAGTGCTTGTCGAAGGTCAAAACAAGGGCTGCGGTCGCAAGTTGCGGGCCGAGCTTGTTTTGCGCCTGAGTCCATGCGTGTTCTGACACACCAATCATACCCCGGAGTTGTCCTGCTGCCCGATACACGTCGCCCCAATCGGTAAGATACCCACTTGTGTTGCGTGCCCATGTGGCAAATTCAGGACAGGCCTGCATCACCGTGGGTAGATCAAGCGATGTCCCTCGCGGTTTGTTTCCTTTGTGTGAGGTTTCTTCACGCAACCTGGTGTCGTGTGGCTGCGCGACGCCCGCTGTTTCCTCTTTTTCTGAGGAATTACGGTTTACAGAATAGAGTTGTTTTGTAGTTAGTATGTGAGGGTCATTATTGACCTCCCTGGGGTTCAGTTTTTGTGCTTCACTATTTATATTTCTGCCTTCTTCCAATGACTTATCCACGCCGGCCGCTTTCTCGAAGGCGAGTTCGATGTGCTCGAGAAGTGCTCGGAATCTCTCAAAAAGCTGTGAGAGTTCATTGGAGGCTGTTTTGCGACGTGGCAGGCGTTCCAGAAGACCGTCAAAAGACTTTGCTAGGTCTGTCCAAGGACCAGCCCATGCTTTGCTCAGGGCCGCCTCAAGCCGCGCTCTGATCACGCGACGGGTGATTGTGATCTGGCGTTTCAATCGCTGGCACAACGCACGCTCTTTGCGAAGATCTTCGAAGAGGTTGGTGAACTCCCCTGCCCTTGCCGCCAATGGCGACAAATCATAACCGTAGGCTTCGATGATGTAGCCCGCCGGATCGCGGTGACCCCAACGTTTGCCATTTGGGCTGTCTTTGAACGCAATGACGCCGATTTGGACCAAGCGGCGCGCGTGACGCTTCAAAGCTGAAAGTGAGAACCCCGTCTGATCCATCAGATACGCGTTCGAGGCCCAAACAATTGGCCGCTGTCCCGC
>JAHDEX010000125.1 GCA_020628545.1 Paracoccaceae bacterium
TGGAATTGGCCCTATCTGTCCATGTAGTAATTGGTTCAGGCGCAATTAAGGGCAGCTAGGTCCGCTCAGCGCTGGTTCCAGCCTTTTCCGCCCCGCTCTTGATCGAAGAACAAGAGCTGACGCCTGCGCATACTCGTTCAAACAGCCGTGCGGGACTCTGGCGCAGGTGCGGGCTGGCCACCGCGCACGAAAGATCGGCGATATCGATTAGGGTCGACGGTGTGGTGCAACCGCTCGGACGGGTCGATGCCGACGAGCCGGCGTCGGCGAGCCCAGAAGATCTTGCCCCAGCCACGCCATGACCCCGCCGATGGCCCATGGGGATCTTCTTCAAACCGGTCGCGCCAATTATCCGGTAGCGGCAGTTGGCAAATCTCAAGCCGTTTGAGCATCCAGACAAGCGGAATGTTCGACAAGGGCCTTGCGGCCTGGAAGTCGCCAAGCTGGCCGCCGACGTCTGTGTGCGTGCCCCGAAACCAGACCTGTTCGATATGGCTGCGTGACCCGACCCGGGTGGTCCACAGGACAGGTGCGTAGGCTTCCCGGGTTTCGTCCAAGGCCAGCGCATGAAAGCCATTGCGGATGTGAATGCCCAAAGAGTGGTTGTGGTGCGTATGCGCGTCCTGCATCCACCGCCAAATCACAGGCAGTCGCAGGCCCAGCGCGCGGACGGTATCCCACACGGCCACGGCCTCGATCGGGGTCTCGGCGCGGGGATGACAATGCTCTGCACGGAACTTGGCAGCGAACTTGCTGCGCCCACCGGTGCGGTAGTGGCGGTAGGCGGTTGTGATGACGCGTTGCGTCGCGCATTCGGCCTTTACGAGCCCCACAACGTCGATCACACCTGCAAGCGAGCGCACAGCATAAGCACCGCGCGAATAACCAATCAGCATAATCTTGTCGCCGAGCTTGTAGCGCGAGGCAAGGACGCCATAGGCGCGTTCGATCTGGCGGTTGATGCCTTTTCCGGTCATCACATCCCAGGTACCGCGCCAATCACGCCATTGAATGCCCGCTTCGTAATGGACGGTCAGGTTGGCCTTCAGACCAGCCTCATTCAGCAATTTGTAGGTCATGCCCGCGTGGGTTTCGCGGCCCTCTTCCAATGAGGACATCGTGCCGTCGAGGATGATGACATGCGTGGCCGGCCCCCGTGCCCGGGGCTGCCCTTCTTCGGTGCGCCCTTTGGCACCAAAGAGGCCGGTTATCCAATCACGCAGCGGCACTTTTGTCCTGCGCTTCCTCAATCATCTGCCAAACCCGGTTTGGCGTAAACGGCATCGCCGCGTTGCGCACGCCCAGATCCCACATCGCATCAATCGCGGCATTGGTGACTGCGGCAAGAGCACCGACGGTGCCCGCCTCGCCGCAGCCTTTCATCCCCATGGGGTTGTAGGTCGAGGGTGTGTTTTCTGTGCGAAACTTAATCATGGGAAGATCATCCGCCCTTGGCATCCCGTAATCCATGAAACTTGCCGTGAGGAGCTGACCATACTCATCAAATACTATCCGTTCTGTAACAGCCTGTCCGATGCCCTGCGCAACACCTCCGTGTATCTGCCCTTCAACGAGCATCGGATTGATGAGGTTCCCGAAGTCATCGACCACCGTATAGCGGTCAACAGTCAGGACACCGGTTTCGGGGTCGATTTCCACTTCGGCCACATGAGCGCCATTGGGGAAGCTGCGGCTTTCTAACGTGATGGTTTGACTGTGGCTCAGCAGATCATCGCGCCCTGCGTCGCGCGCCATTTCGGCCACGTCCAGCATGGTCGGCGTCAGGTTCGATCCGGGAATGCGGAAGCGTTCATCGTCGAAGGTGATCTCGGCGGCGGGCACGCCTTCTTGCTCTGCCAAAAAGGCGCTGAAGGCGGTCTTGATCGCGTCAACCGTTGCTAACGTAGCTGTGTTCTGAACGGTGACAGAGCGTGATCCACCGGTGCCGCCGCCCTTGGCGATCAGGTCGCTATCACCCTGTATCACTTTGATCTTATCGGCTGAAATACCGGTTTGGTCGGCGAGGAACTGGGCAAACACCGTCTCATGCCCCTGCCCGTTGGATTGCGTGCCCACAAAGATCAACGCGCCGTCGTCGGCGAAATCAACGCGCGTGGTCTCTGACGGATCACCGAGGATGCTTTCGATGTAGTAACAAAGACCCTGCCCGCGCAGTTTGCCCCGTGCCGCGGACGCAGCTTTGCGGGCGGCGAAGCCCTCCACGTCGGCCTCACCGCTCACGCGGGTCAGGACCTTTGCGAAATCGCCAACGTCATAGGTGACGCCGGTGGCGGAAGTGTAGGGGAACTGATCGGCCGCGATGAAGTTGCGGCGCCGCAACTCCCACGGGTCGACGCCCAGCTGCCGCGCAGCTTCATCCATCACACGTTCGAGGACAAAGATCGCCTCTGGCCGCCCAGCGCCGCGATAGGCATCCACGGGGGTCGTGTTGGTGTACACGCCGGTGACTTTCATGAAAGCCGCCTGCACGTCGTAGGTCCCCATGAGAACTTTGGAGAAAAGCTCCGTCTGGATGAACTGCGCATATTGTGAATTGTAAGCACCAAGGTTGCAGACGGTATCAAGGTGATAACCGGTGATCTTGAAGTTCTCATCAAAGGCCAGCGTCGCTTTGGATGTCAGGTCGCGACCTGCATTGTCAGTCAGCAGCGCCTCTGTCCGTTCGCTCATCCATCGGACGGGCGTGTTTAGGGTGCGAACCGCATGGGCAACGAGGAACATCTCAGGATAATTCATCGCTTTCATCCCAAAGCCACCGCCGGTGTCGGGGTTGGTGACGCGGATGTCCTCTTTGGGCATGTTCAATTGACGGGCCAGATCACCTTTCGGGCCCCAGACGCCCTGCCCGTTAATCGCGACGTGCAGCCTGTCACCCTCCATCTCGGCGAAGCAACCGCGTGGTTCCATGGAGGCTGCAAAGACGCGATTGTCAGGGACGTCGATGGTGACGACGTGAGCTGCGTTTTGGATCGCCGCTTGTACTGGGCCTTCGTCGCCCAACGACCAGACCATGGCCTGATTGTTGGGGGCTTCAGGGTGAATTTCTTCACCGCCGGTCGCGAGCGCGACGTGCGCTGGCAGCTCTTCAAAGTCCACCATGATCGCTTCTGCTGCGTCTTTCGCGGCCAGCGGGCTGTCGGCCACGATCATCGCCATCGCCTCCCCAACATAACGCACACGGCCCTGCGCGAGCAGCGGACGGTCGGGGTTCGCCGCCTTGGTTCCGTCGACCTGCTTGATGATCGAGTTCTTGATGGGCAGGACAACGCCCGCCTCAGCCAGATCTTCTGCCGTGACGACGAGCGCAACACCGGGCATGTCCCGCGCTTCGGACACGTCCATCGATGTGACTTCGGCGTGCGCGACGGCGGAGCGCATGAAATAGGCGTAAAGCGCACCTTCGGGCGCGATATCGTCCACGTAGCGGCCTGCACCCGTAAGAAACCGCACGTCTTCCACGCGTTTGACAGGCTGGCTTTTACCGAACTTTTCCATGCATTCCTCCGCACATTTGGATCAGAGCCTAATCCCGTGCAACGCAGTGTCCAGTGTAGTTGTCAGTTAAGTAGAAAAGGTGACGCAGCTATGCCCGTGATGAGGCAAAACACTTAACTGCGCTCCACATCCGGGATCGGCGTTGTCCGTGCCTCGCGCGGGCCAACGTCGCCTTCCCACCAGACATCGCGGCCGCGGACGAAGACAACGATCTCTGTCCCGCTCCCCAATGCGCGGAGTTCACGGATGTTGCCGTTGAGGCTCTCACCGCGCAGGCCGTCTTTCGTGCGAAAGATCATATACCCCCGCCCCGTCGGTTTGCCCGAATTCTTGTGCTCGACAAACCGTTCGATCGTGGCGACGGACCGGACACCATAGCGGCGCGCCAAAACAGCTTTGTTGGCTTTGGACCCGCTCCACCAGAGCACCCCACACCCCAAGACGCCCGCGATCCCCGCGATGATCTGGAAGACCTGCGCGGATGAATGGGTTTGCCCGTCCTTGTATTCGAACTTGGTTGGGCGCTGTGGAAGGTATTTGACATCAACCTGATCGCCAACATCATGCCTGCGGTAGTAGCTGCCTCCAGTATCGCGTTCGCGACTCAATTGCCGTGTTCCGGCCTGATAAGCGAAAGTCACAAGGTAATCTGTATCGTCGTCGCTGCGCCGGGTCCGCATTTTTGTGATTTCGGCGGTTGTCCAAACCCCCGTCGTCGCAAACTCCTGCGCAAGCCGGTATTTGTTGACGCTGACAAGTGTGAAGATCAGCAAGGCCACACCGGCGATCATCGCCAGCCAGCCTTTGGTGGCCCAGAAAAGGTCCATCCAGGACACGGGATGCGTAAGCGTATGACGCGGCTTGATGCCCATATTCCCCTCTTTCAGCCCTGACCTGCATTCGTTAAACGGACCTCTAAGATATCGAGGCGGACATATTATGGCGATGGATAAAACATTCGACGCAAAATCGGCGGAACCGCGGATTTTCAAGGCCTGGGAAGAGGCGAAGGCGTTCAAGGCCGGGGCCAATGCCTCGCGCGAAGAGACCTTCTGCATCCAACTGCCGCCACCGAATGTGACGGGCGTTCTACACGTCGGTCATGCGTTCAACCATACGCTGATGGATATCCTGACCCGCTGGAAGCGGATGCAGGGCTATGATGTGCTGTTCCAACCGGGCCTCGACCATGCAGGTATCGCCACCCAGCTTGTCGTCGAAAAGCAGATGGCCGCCAACGGAGAACCCAAGCGCACCGAGATGGGCCGCGAGGCATTCCTGGCCAAAGTCTGGGACTGGAAGAAGCAATCCGGCGGCACGATCATGTCGCAAGATCAACGCCTTGGCGCGTCGATGGACTACGACCGTCTCGCTTTCACGATGTCCGGTGCGGATAATGCCCCCG
>JAHDEX010000052.1 GCA_020628545.1 Paracoccaceae bacterium
GGATCGCGCAATCGATCGGGTATGTCTGCGCGCGGGCGGGTACCGGCAGCGAAACGCCTGTAACAGTCAAAGCAAATGCGACCGATGGGAGGAGCTTCTTGAATAGATGACGCATGCTGACGACCCTCTGTACCAGGGATCAGCATATATACAAAAATATACTATCGCAACACTTAGTATAAAGACGCATAATGAAGTTTATGTAAAATTATTCACGGCAAAGAACCGCCAGAGTAGTGAGGCGATAAGTCTTGGAAAGCTCTAGGCTTTACGTAAAAGTCT
The DNA here is from genome assembly GCA_020628545.1 of Paracoccaceae bacterium. Taxonomy (GTDB): domain Bacteria; phylum Pseudomonadota; class Alphaproteobacteria; order Rhodobacterales; family Rhodobacteraceae; genus Yoonia. The sequence goes on from JAHDEX010000052.1 coordinate 283, forward strand.
AAATCCTGCAAGTACCCAGATCACCAACAGCATTGCGCTCCAAACGCCATTCCAACTCGCCATCGACAGCGTAAGGAATTCCCAAGCAACCTGATCGCACAGTACAAGGTCGGATGTGCGATCTGCAGAGCTAGGCAGCAAATCATCAATCGACATATTTGTGATGTCGAGTGCATTTCCTGTGCAAGAACTTGGCCCTTCCCACCATCCTCTTTCGACGCCCGTATGAAAAAGCGCTATAGCCGCCGTGGTGCCTGCAGATAGAGCGCCAATGACGGCAGCTGCAAAAAGCGGCAAGCCAACCAATACAAAAGCACCGACACCTATTGCCACCACGTGAGGATATCTTTGCCAAATACACATGGCACAAGGGGCATAGCCAAGCGCCTGAAACACAAATGCCGCACCTAGCAACAAGGCCGACCCAGCCGCTGCGAACAACACGAGATTTTTGGGATTTTGCAGCATGTTCATCTTAAGACCCCCTCAACCATCGCGACCTCCTACAGAAAGCATCGCGGATGCGCCACGGGCACGAATGTATTCATTTGTAATGCAGTCTTGTGCCTGACTGTCGGTACACCCAGGCTACATTGACGATCGCTTCCGCGCCATTAAAGATCAAGCAATGGAGCGTTTCTTTTCAATGCACATGCCGGGACTTCGGTTCTTACGGAATGTGGCGCTTTTTAGTCTAGCTGGCATCTGTGCGGCATTACTCGTTTATGTCCTGGTCACGCCCGGGATGGTGCGATCTCTTTCGCAAGGCGCGCCAAACGTCAAACTGATCCTCAGGCAGGTGTTGACGAATGGGGTTCCGGTCGTCTTGGCCGTCAATTATTCCGGCTTTTTCCTGTACGCCTGGTCAAACCGCCAGCACGCGCGACGCTCTGACCCGGGATGGTTCATCGCTCTCGATATGGTGATACGAACTTGTAGTTTCGTCGGAGGGCATGCATGGATTTATGTGCTTTCCGCCGATTGGTTCGGCTCGTTCGGGGGCAGCCGCACGACAGCCTTATCCGTAGTGGCCCCAACGCTCGCCCACGCGGGGCAATTCCAGAATCTGTCGGGTGTGTATCTCTATGCGAGCCTTGTCAGCGCGCTCCCGCTGTATATTTCGGCATCCCGCCGTTCAAAAATACTGGGACCCACTGTTTTGAAATTCGATCCTGTACTGGGACCGTTCGGGTTTGCTCTGTTTTGCTTTGGGATTTTTGTGGTCTCACTGACGAGTTTGATGTTTGGCCTGATGTGGGTGCAAGATAAAATCTTTTGACCTGCTCGCACTGACCAAGGTCTAGCCCGGCCTTGCGTCAGGATTGGGAGCCGTCACACGGGTATTTCCCATCACGCCGGAAAGCCATTAGACGCCGGCGAACACTTTCCGTCTCTCGCTTGGCCTTATCTCCGCAGTGGATTTGTCCCTGACAGATCGCCGAGGATGGGGCAGTCGGGCCGATCGTCGCCGTGACAAGACTGGACCAGATGGCCAAGCGTGTCACGCATGGTGCGCAGTTGTGCGATCTTATCGTCGATCATACGCAGGTGCTCTTCTGCTACCGCCTTAACCTGCGCGCTTTCGCGGCTTTCGTCCTCGTAAAGGCCAAGCAACGTGCGGCAATCCTCAATTGAAAACCCTAGCGCGCGGGCGCGGCCCAGAAAGGCCAGCTTATGCAGATCGGTATCACGGAAGGCACGGTATCCATTCTCGCTGCGCTGAGGGCGCACCAAGCCGATGTCTTCGTAGTAGCGGATCGTCTTAGGCGGCAGGCCCGAACGTGCGGCAACTTCTCCGATGTTCATGAGCCTATGCCCCCTGTTCAGCCGGTTGAGCCTGTGTTGCCACAGGCGCTGCCGGGGGCGCTGCCCGCTCGGCCAGAGCGGGCATGATGCGGCGCAGTCGCAGCGCGTTTGTCAGTACCGACACCGATGACAAGGCCATCGCGCCAGCGGCGAAGACCGGCGACAAGAGCAGCCCGAATGCCGGGTAGAGCACGCCGGCGGCCACCGGGATCAGCGCGACGTTGTAGCCGAAGGCCCAGACAAGGTTCTGGCGGATATTGGCCATCGTCGCCCGAGATACGTGCGCCGCGTTCACAACGCCGCGCAGATCGCCGGACATCAACACCACATCCGCAGATTCGATGGCAACATCAGTTCCAGTGCCAATCGCGATACCCACATCAGCATGGGCCAGCGCAGGAGCGTCATTGATGCCGTCGCCCACAAAGGCAACTGCACCGCCGCCGGCGCTGAGGTCGTCAAGCGCTGCGACCTTGCCATCTGGCAGCACCTCTGCCACCACATGGTCGATTCCGGTCTCTTGCGCGATGGCGTCGGCGGTTTCCTTTTTGTCACCGGTGATCATCGCTACCTTCAACCCGGCCTCGCGCAGCGCAGCAATGGCGTCGCGACTGGAAGGTTTGACCGGGTCGGCCACTGCAATCACCGCTGCCAGCCTGCCATCGACCGCCGCAAAAAGCGCGCTGCGACCCCGGCGGGCGAGGTCATGCTCGGTGTTTTCCAGCGCCACGATGTCAACGCCCTCGCGCACCATGTAACGGTCTGCGCCGACCATGACCTCGTGCCCGTCCACAATAGCTGCAACGCCATACCCTGTGATCGAGCGAAAGCCCGACGCAGGTGGCACGTTGGCTCCTTCCTCGCGCGCGCCGCGCAGGATCGCTTCGGCGATGGGATGCTCCGACTGCGCTTCGACTGCGGCGACCAAGCTCAGGATGCGCGCCCGCTCAAACCCGTCTGCGACCACAAGGTCGGTCAGAGTGGGCTTGCCTTCAGTGACCGTTCCCGTTTTGTCGAGGGCGATCACCTGCACATCGGACAGCGCTTGCAACGCGTCTCCCTTGCGGAACAGAACGCCCATTTCCGCTGCCCGGCCCGTGCCCACCATGATCGAGGTGGGCGTCGCCAGACCCATGGCGCAGGGACATGCGATGATCAGCACCGATACGCCCGCTACCAGCGCGAAAGTCAGCGCCGGGTCCGGGCCAACCAGCAGCCAGACCAGTACCGTCACGGCAGCCAGTGCCATGACCGCCGGTACGAACCACAGCGTCACGCGATCCACAAGCCCCTGGATCGGCAGTTTGGCAACTTGCGCATCTTCAACCATACGAATGATCTGCGCCAGCGTGGTGTCCGCCCCGACGCGTGTTGCCTGAATCGTGAGGCTGCCAGTACCGTTCACCGTGCCGCCCGTCACCATCGCACCTGCAGCCTTGGCAACCGGCACAGGTTCGCCCGTGATCATGCTCTCATCGACGTTGCTGACGCCACTGGCGATCTCGCCGTCGACGGGGATCCGCTCACCCGGACGCACGAGGATGGTATCCCCGACGGCCAGAGCATCCACGTCGACTTCAACCGTCTGATCGCCCCTGAATACCCGCGCCGTACGCACCTGCAGGCCCAGCAAAGCCTGTATCGCGGCTCCCGTACGCCCCTTGGCGCGGGCTTCAAGCCAGCGGCCCAGAAGGATCAGGACGACGATCACGGCGGCGGCCTCGAAATAGACCGCGCGCACGCCATCGGGCAGCAGTCCGGGCAGGAAGGTCGCCACCACCGAATAGCTCCATGCTGCACCGGTGCCGAGCGCCACAAGGCTGTTCATGTCTGGCGCGCCACGCATCAACGCCGGCAAACCCTTGGTAAAGAAATGCCGACCCGGACCAAACAGCACCACCGAGGCCAGCACGAATTGCAGGATCCACGACGCCTGCATGCCGATTGTGTTCGCGATTGTCATGTGAAACGCCGGGACCAAGTGTGCACCCATCTCCAGCACGAAGACAGGCAGCGTCAGCACCGCGGCGAGGATGACGTTGCGGCGCAAGGCGTCCGCTTCCTCCGCCTTGCGCTCCGCGCGGTTCTGGGTGGCATCCGCCTGGGACAGCTCGGCCGGGTATCCGCTGGCCGCGCTAGCCGCCATCAACTGCGCGGGCGTTGTGGCCCCTTCAAGGTAGGTGACCTGGGCCGTCTCTGACGCGAGGTTTACACTGACAGACAAAACGCCTGGCACGTCCGCCAATGCCTTGTCCACCCGGCCAACACAGGATGCACATGACATCGACGCGATGTTCAGCGTTACACTGGATGTGCGGGCGGGGTAGCCCGAAGCATCGAGCGCGCCCGCCAAGTCGGTCAACCGAGCGGGCGAGTCGATGGCAAAACGGGCCTGCTCCGACGCGAGGTTGACGGTCACGTCCGAGATCCCATCGAGCGCAGAGATCGCCTTGTCAACACGTCCGACGCAACTTGCGCAGGACATCCCTTCGATGTTCAGGGTTAGGTATGTTTTCGGATCCATGATGGCCGCCCTCGCGTCAATGTCAGCCTCGACATAGGGATTCCAGTGACTGGAAGCTCAAGGCCCTGTTTGAAAAAAATTCGAAAGCGCCGTGAGGCTGATGATTAGCACGATGAATCCCGCCAGCATCTGAAGCAGGCCACCCGTTGCCCAAATTCCATCGCCGGAGCCAAGGCTTGCTAAACGACGGGTCCAGACACCTGATGCCGCGACTCCCCCGTTGAACACACCGGTGCCAAGTCCCATAGCCAGAGTTGCCAAGGCGCCGAGTTCAAAGATACCAAGCTGCGCAGCGATCACGAGAAGGAACAGAGCGCCAGTGCAGGGGCGCACGGCAATGCTCAGGACAACAGCCGCTGCCTCGCGCAAGTTTCCTACCTTGTTCGCCTGTTCGACACTCGGCCCGTGAGCGTGCGAACATGTTTGGTTTGCGCGTCCTGTCGTCAGGATGAGAAGTCCGCGCATCACCAAAAGCGCTCCGATCCCCAAAAAAAGGACGAAACTGAGCGGACGCAACCAGTCTTCGGTTAGGTCCACAGCTTCGCGCCCGGTGATCCACTTCATGCTTGTGACAACCATGCCAACAAGCAAAATCGCCGTCAGCGCCTGCGCAAGCGCCGACGCAAATGACAGCATCACCATGTGCCTTACACTCGATTGTGAGCCCATGGCGGTCGCACCCAGAATGACTTTGCCATGGCCCGGCCCTGCCGCATGGACAAGGCCGTATAGAAAGGTTGCGGTACACAGGGCAAGGATGGCCGAGGGTTCGCCCGCTTGTGCTGCACGCAGGCTGGTGGCCATTGCATTTTGAAACCCGCGTTGGGCCTGTGCCGTCCATGCTAGAATCGTGTCCCATTGCAACACGAAGATCAGCCCAGATCCCAGTGCAAGTCCAAGCAGAACGGTCAGCCTCACTCGCACGAAATGACCATCCGATCCGCAAGAAGCGCGCCTGCATTACTGTCTTCGGGCGTTTCCTCGCGTCCCAACCTTGCAAGAGCCGCGCGGATTTCGGCGGTCTGCTGCGAAGGCTCGAAAGGGGTGATCGCGCTCGTGCAAGAATCGCCCGCTGCACCGAATGCTGGCGCATCAGTCAGGCTGAACTTGAAGAAATAGGTGCGTTCGTAGAATCCGACGTGAATGTCCTTTGATCTGACCAGCACAGGCTGGGCCAAATCGCGCAGGAAAGTCACTTCCAAACGGTCGCCAACCATCTGTGCACTCAAGTCCCGCGGCCAATCCAAAGGCACTGCCATGCCATCAATCCGTATATGCACCGATCCGTCGAAATCCGGCGGGAAATCACCCAGCGCCGCTTCCACAATTACGCGGCTCTGATCGGAAAAGTCAGACCCTGGCATTGGAAGAACATTCAAGTCCGACAAGATGTAGAGTGTTTCGAAGGCGTCATACCTCCATGTGACGCGTATCCGTTCCAAAGAGCCGCCTTCCGAAATCTCGAAATCGGCACCGCCGTCAACAAAGACATGCGGATGCGCCAACGCTGGTCCGCAGAATGTGCCGATTGCACCAACAAGGGCCAACCGTACCGCGGGACCAACGAAGGAATGAGAAGCAAACTGCATACCACTGATCGCCAAAAAGTCTGAATGCGGTATGTCGAAACGAAAGGCACGATACCAGAGATGGCCTTGTCATGATTTGTAACGGGAAAGGACTTTGTACCTTGCCTCCTCCCCCGGAACATGTGTTCGTGGGCCTGCTAGATCTTTTTTGCCGCCGGGGCAAATGGCGGGCGAGACGTACATGCATCAAGGTGGTTGATCCTAAATGAATTCTTGGACCCGTTCTGTTAGAAGTCTTTTGTTTGTGCTGGGTGTTGCTGGATGTGCCGCCGAGCCGTTGGTCAACGACGACGGCACGTTTGTTGAACTTCCTGAAAGCCTTGTGGGGCTCGCTGCGCCTTACCAGAATCTCAACAGGGTGCGGCTCAACGCCGATGACAATTGCTTTTGGTACTTGCACGATGGCCCGGTCGAAAGAACATGGCTGCCGCTTCGTACTGCAAACGGCAATCCGATCTGTCAGGCGGCCGAGACCTGATCCCCCGATCAGGCACCGATGGCGTCTTCGGGTGGGTAAAGGTACACAGTTTTGCCTGTCTCGGTATTGTCATACAGGTCAATGATATGCGCCATGATCATTCGCACGCATCCTGAACTTGCGCGCCCCCCGATCGAGCGCGGAAGCGGCGTACCGTGGATGCGCAGATACGTGTCACGGTTGCCCACATACAAGTACAATGCGCGCGACCCCAGCGGGTTACGCGGCCCTCCGTCAACGCCATCGGCATCCTTGGCGTATTTGTGGGGTTCCCGCTTTATCATCGCATCAGTTGGGCGCCAGGTCGGCCACTTTGCCTTGCGCCTGAGGGAGTAGGTGCCCGGCTCATACAGCGAGCCCTTTGCAATCGCCACACCGTAGCGCATCGCGGTGCCACCCTCTTCGACGTGGTAAAGATAGCGCGCGACTGCGTCGACATGGATGTCGCCGGGCGTCAGCCCGTCTTTGGCCTCGACCCGGACCGGAAGAAATCGCGGATGCAGGCCCCAGGGATTGTACGTCGTCGGATCATAATCCGCGGGACGGACCTGTGCGTCCCATACATCCCATTGCGACCGATCCGAAACAGGTGCTGCCAGCGCGCTAGGGGCGATGGGTCCTGAAAACAAAAAAGCAGTCCCGGCAACAAAATGCCGGCGTGTAAGTTTGGTCATGCGAGCACTCCAGTGTCAGATCCGACCTTACGCATGAGCGCGCCCCCAATGGTAGACACCCGAAGAGAATGTCTTTGAATGTAATCTTGACCATCCGGCACGGGAAGCGGCCATATCTTAGTCGATCTGAACTAAGCTCTGCAGGAGGCAACGATGAGTAGTTCAAACGATGGTGCGGGCAAAAGCGGCTTTGGGATCATGCATGCGGGCATGGTTGTATGTTGCGCGGTCATGCTGGTCCCGGTGGCCGGGTTTTTCATTGCTGGAGGGACTTTGGCCGGTCTGACAAGCAACCTGGGGGTTTTTGCACCCATTGCGCTGTGTATCGGCGTTCATGTTGCCATGTTTGCCCTCATGGGGCGCTCCTGCCACGGTGCTCCGAAAAAAGCCAACAAAGCCCAGCCTGAGGTACCTGCAGTGGAACCAACGCGCATTCCTGCCACCCGACTGGATTGATCCTGCCAGCCATGGCCAGGATTTCGAGGAGAGGTCTGCCGAGGGACTGACATTGCGAGGCTTGGAACCGGTTTTTCAAAGTGTTGCGGCGAAAGCCAGCATGCAGTTGGTTTCTGCGGCGCTCCTTTTGTTGTTGGGAACGGCAAGCGGGGTGCTGGCACAGACCGGCCTGCTGGATTCGCCGCCCGTCACCGCGCGGATCATCCTCGCGCAAGATGGCGTACCACAAGGAACCGAAACTCTGTCCGGAGCGGTGGAATTGCGGTTAGAGTCAGGTTGGAAAACGTATTGGCGGTCGCCGGGCGAGGTGGGTCTTCCCCCCAGTTTCAACTGGGACGGATCCAGCAACCTCAAGGACGCGAAACATCTATGGCCTGCACCAAAGCGGTTCAGAGCCTTCGGGATCGAGAATTTCGGCTACGAGGATCGCGTTGCCTTTCCCGTGCAATTCACGCTGGACAAGCCCGGTCAGCCGGTAAGGCTCGCGTTGTCGCTCGATCTGCTCGTTTGCTCAGACATCTGCGTGCCTGAAACGCTCGAACTGTCCCGCACACTGCCGGTTGGTGGAGTGTTTGATCCTGCGGCGGCGCGCGCCTTGTCCGACGCTTTGGCCTCAGTCCCTGCTGACGTTGAACCGCCCAGTGTAGATGCTGTCACGGCGTATGTTGATCCGGACATGACCGAGCTGATCGTGGAAATAACGTCGTCGCGGGCCTTTGGTACCGTGGATATTTTTCCCGAACTTGGTGAAGGCACGATCTTTGGCCGCCCAGATATTCGACTTGGTGCTGCGGACACGGTGCTATGGGCCCGGTTCCCGATCAACTCGGTCGGGCCGTGGCCCGAACCGCTGACACTGACGCTGACCGATGCAACTCTGGGCGCATTCACGGTTCCTCCAGTACTACTTTCCGCTCCGCCTGCTCCACCCTACGCGCCGGAGACGTCAGACCGGGGCACTGGCGCACTTTTGTGGTTTGCAATGATCGCTCTTGCTGGTGGGCTGATCCTGAACGTCATGCCGTGTGTCCTGCCGGTTTTGGGGATCAAGGTCTCGACGCTTGTCACTGCTGGGCGCGCAGATCAAGCAACGGTTAGAATGAGCCTGCTGGCCTCAACCCTGGGTATTCTGCTGTTCATGTGGATGCTTGCCGCAGCATTGGTTGCACTGAAATACCTCGGTGTGACGGTAGGCTGGGGCATCCAGTTTCAAAGCCCCGTTTTCCTGATCATTGTTATAACAGTGCTTGTGGTGTTCATCGGTAACCTATTTGGAGCTTTCGAAATTTCAATGCCGTCGCAGATGCAGACTAAGATCGTCGGCGCCTCGCACGCGGGTGACGTGTTTTCTGGATTTTTTGCGGCGATGTTGGCAACGCCCTGTTCAGCACCTTTGCTTGGAACGGCGGTAGCCTTTGCTTTGGCGGGGCGCGGGTTAGACATCGTCGTTGTCTTTACAGCGCTGGGGCTGGGTATGGCTTTGCCCTACCTTTTGCTTGCCTTCCGTCCCGGCTGGGCTGCTCGGCTGCCCAAACCGGGGAGCTGGATGCTTGGTGTGCGGTATGTGCTGGGTGTTTTGCTGGCAGGCACCGTAGCTTGGCTGGCTTGGGTCATGGTCGGCGTTGCCGGACCGCGCGCCACGGTCGCAACGCTTGTTGCTGCACTGGTGGTCACCGCTCTGCTGGCCTGCGCCCGGCACTACAGCCGCGGACTGATAGCAGCTGCAATTCCTGTGCTCGTCCTGACGTTTCTGCTGGTGCCGACGCTTGATGATCAACGCGCGACAACGGTCATCGCCGAAGCGCAAGCATCCAACTGGATCGCGTTTGACCCGGCTAGCATCTCGCGCCATGTCTCGCGCGGCCACATCGTTTTCGTAGATGTGACTGCCGATTGGTGCGTCACGTGCAAAGCGAACAAGGTTCTCGTGATCGACCGCGATCCGGTGGCCCCTGCCCTGCGCGAAGACGGCGTTTTTGCTATGCAAGCCGATTGGACCAAACCGGACGAGCGTATCGCGCAGTATCTGGAATCCAACAACCGGTTCGGCATACCCTTTAATGCGATCTACGGACCGGGCGCACCGGAAGGAATCATCTTGCCCGAAATTCTGCGCCAGGGACTGGTGATGGACGCCCTGAACAAGGCCAAACCGCTTGACTTGCGTGCGCGCCTCATCGACCTATCCACGCGCTGAGCTTTATTGCCTCAAGCTGCCGAGCGCCTTGTTGATCTGCGCATTGCGCGGATCCGAGTCGGACAGGTCACGCGCCAGTGCTGAGGCTTTCTGATAGGCTTGGCGCGCCGCATTGGTGTCTCCCAGAACGACATAGGCCCGCCCAAGCCGCATCCAGCCATCCAGATCGTCCGGCTCTTCCTCCAACCGGTCGGCCAGTCTTTGCACCATCGACCGGATAAAGGCTGATCTCTCCTCCGTGCTCATCTCGGCGGCATTGGCGATGTCGTCTGCATCGGGTCCGGCGATCATCGGCGCAAAATCCCGCAAGGACAGTGGGGCGCGGCCAATGCCTTCTCCGATCCGGTTGGCCTGTGCCACAAGCGACTCCATCCAGGGAAAAAAGCCATCCACGGCATCAAGCCGTGCGACAATCAGATCATGCGCCGCTGCCGACCGTCCGGATTGCTGGAGAGACAGGGCCTTGTAAAACGTGACCGCTGGGTTGGATGGATCGCGCAGAGCTGCCTCATCTATCGCCTTGTCTGCTGCCGGTGTCACGATGCCATTCTCACCAGCGATCAGCGCTTCGGCCAACATTGAAAAGACGGAGGAATCGGCCTCGGGTCGTTTGGATGCAATTTCATATGCCGTTGCAGCCTCCGAATACTGACCAAGACGTATGCGCGTCTGGCCCAGTAGCATCCAGCCTTCGAAGGCACCCCCAGCGTCGTCAGCCTCCAACCGGTCCTCAAGCTGGGAGGTCAACGCCAGGACACGTTGTCGCTCCAGTCGCGCCTCGCGCTGCTCGCTGACTGCCATGCCTGACAGGCCCGGACTTCCGAATTGCGTATAGTAGCTGACAGCAAAAAGCGGAACGAACGCCATCGCCAGGACAACACCCGTGTTGCTGGACCGCGGGCGTCCAAGCTGCCCTGCCCCGGTCATGCGCAGATGACGCAACACGTTTCGCCTGATTTCGACCCGGGCAGCATCCGCGTCCCGTTCCGGGAGCACGCCACGCGCAACATCACGGTCGATCTCTGCCAGTTGATCATTGAAGATCGCCGGCATGCTGTCCGCGTCTTCACGAGGGGGCGCGCCAGCGCGAAGGGACAAAGCGAGCGCGCCCATCGCGGCAATCGACAGCACTGCGACAAAAACCCAGATCATGATGTGTCCTCTTCGCTGCCGCGGTCGAGAAACCGGTCAACCTGCTTCTCTTCATCATCGCTCAACAAAGGTCGTGTCTGCGCGCTGCCTTGGCGCCGCGTCAATGCGATGAAAAACACCATCCCGATCCCGCTCAAGATAAATGGCGCACCCCACAGCGCGAAGGTTGCCGGCGTGAGCGGGGGTGACATCAGAACGTAATCGCCGTACCGCGCGCGCACATAGGCGATGACATCGTCGTCGCTGTCTCCGGCGACCAGACGTTCGCGCACCAAAAGACGCAAATCGCGCGCCACGCCTGCATTCGAGCTGTCGATATCCTGGTTTTGACAAACGACACATCGAAGCCCCCTCGAAATATCCCGGGCGCGCGCCTCCAGCTGCGGATCGGCCAGGATTTCGTCAGGCTCAACGGCTTGGGCGACGGTTGCCGCGCCAGGCACCAGGAACAGGTAAAGAGCCAGCCGTTTCATCAGCCGCCGTCCACGGGCAAAGAACCTGCCTGGCGGAGAGCCGCGCGAAACGTAGCGACTGCATTGTCCCCAACAACCGGGCCTACATAGCGATACAGCACGGTGCCATCAGGCGCGATGATGAAGGTTTCAGGAACACCGGAGATGCCCCATTCAATACCTGCTCGACCAGTCTGGTCTGACCCGATACGCTCGTAAGGGTTGCCCAACTCGTTCAACCAACGCACTGCGTCTGCAGGTTTGTCTTTGTAGTTGATCCCGAACAGGGTCTGCCCCTCGGTCTCAGCCAGCGCGGTGAGCACTGCGTGTTCAGCACGGCACGGTACGCACCAGGACGCAAAGACGTTCACGATTGTCGGGCCTTTGGCGCCCGCAAGGTCCGCCCGCGCAAGGCCGGGCGTGTCCAGACCCGGCACGGGTTCAAGCGCAAACTCAGGAGCGGGCTTTGATATCAGGACCGACGGGATAGCGTTTGGATCGCGATCGCCATCGAGACCCCACAGAAAGAACCCACCAAACGCCGCCGCAATGACCAACGGGGCAAAAGCCAGAAATCGCACCATGTCCTATTCCGCCGGTACTGTCGGCGCGCGCTGCATCCGGCGACCGGGTGCGCCAACCCGCAAGCGCCTGTCGCTGAGCGAGACAAGCCCGCCGATCACCAGAAGCACCGATCCAATCCAGATAAAGTTCACCAACGGTTCGTAGAGGATGCGAAGAGTCCACGCGCCATTGGCTCCGGCCTGATCTGATGCGGGTTCGGCCAGCGACGCGTAAAGGTCTCCTGCCAAGGTTGAGCGTATTGCGCTTTCCGTCGTGTTGCTTTGTGCCACTGGATAAAAGCGCCGCTCGGGGAAAAGCGTCGTCACCTCTGCGCCGCCCCGCCTCACCTCCAGCGCGCCACGGTCCGCGATGTAATTCGGCCCTCGTACCTTTTCCGCGCCAGTGAAGGTCACATCGAATCCTGCGATCGTGATTTCGGTGCCAGGTGTTACAAAAAGGATCTGTTCAGATTTCCAAACACTGGATCCAACAAAGCCGAAAATGGCGACGGCCAAACCAGCATGAGCCAGCGCCATACCATGCGCGGCACGTGGCAGACTGCGCGCGCGCCGCATGGCGTCCCTGAATGGCACTTTGAAAAGCTGGATCCGAAACGCCCATTCCCGCAGCGTCGCCCCCAATAGCCAAACCGCAAGAGCGAGAGAAACATAGCCCAGCACTGGCCCGCCCCGCAGCGCATACCAAAGCACAAAGCCAAACCCGATTGCCAACAATCCGACATACCTGACCTGAAGGGCCACATGGCGTGAGCTCGCGCGTTTCCATGACAAAAATGGTCCCAGGCCCATCACAAAGACCAAAGGCAGCATCATCGGAATGAAGGCCGCGTTGAAAAAGGGGGGGCCGACCGACAATTTTTGCCCCCCACTTAGTGCCTCGTAAATCAGGGGGTAAAGCGTGCCGAACAGGACGACTCCTGTAGCAGCTGCGAGGATCAAATTGTTTACCAACAAACCGCCTTCGCGGCTGACCGGCCTGAAAAGCCCCCCACCCTCCATGCTGGGAGCGCGCCATGCGTAAAGAGCAAAAGATCCCCCAATCGACACCGCAAGCAACGCAAGGATGTAAAGCCCCCGCTCGGGGTCGACTGCAAACGCGTGCACCGATGTCAGCAGGCCAGAGCGAACGATAAAGGTGCCCAGGAGCGACAGCGAAAAGGTCAAGACAGCCAAAAGAATAGTCCAGCTTTTGAAGGCGCCGCGTTTCTCGGTGACGATGGCCGAATGCAGCAGCGCCGTACCCATGAGCCACGGCATGAAGCTGACGTTTTCCACCGGGTCCCAAAACCACCAGCCACCCCAACCCAACTCGTAGTAGGCCCACCATGATCCCAACGCGATGCCGGCAGTCAGGAACACCCACGCGGCCAGTGTCCACGGCCGGACCCACCGGGCCCATGCAGCATCAACACGGCCCTCGATCAGGGCAGCAACAGCAAAAGAGAACACGATCGAAAACCCGACATAACCCAGATACAGAAGTGGCGGATGCATCGCCAAACCCACATCCTGCAACAGCGGGTTCAGGTCTTGCCCGTCCGGCGGTGCCGGATAGACCCGGTCAAATGGGTTCGAGGTCAACAGCAGGAACGACAGAAAGCCGACGGTGATCCACGCCTGAACCGAGAGAGTCCGCGCTTTTGTATGCACCGCGACATTGCTTGCAAACGTGGCAACCAGCGCCCCGAAAACGGCCAGGATCAAGACCCACAGCAAAAGGGAGCCCTCATGACTTCCCCAGGTGCCTGAAATCTTGAACAGCATTGGTTTCAAGGAATGCGAATTTTCAACGACATTCACAACGGTGAAGTCGCTTTGAATGAAACTCGTCATCAACGCGGCAAATGCGACGCCGGTCAAGGCAACCTGGCCAATCGAGGACCACACAGCGCTTTGCATCCATACCACGTCATTCCGTGCTGCACCCCAGATTGGCAGCACGGACTGAACGATCGCAAGTGCCAGCGCCAGCACAAGCGCGAAGTGTCCGATCTCTGGAATCATTTGGCGCTTCCTCCGCTATGGCAAGCGAAAGACTACCAAATCAATACCGGGCGTATGACCTTGAACTTGTACAATTTTGTATCCGTTCGGGCATACATTTTAATACCCGATTTTCAGCGCCAACTCGCTCGAAAAAGCGTAGGTCGATATATGTGACTGTGATGACAGCGCGTTTAGCGCCCAATGCCGAGATGACTGAAAGGAAACCATGCCGACGGGTGACATCTATGACGCACAAGGGAAATAAGACCCACCATGCTTTGCCGCGCAGGCGTGTGATGGCGGGCGGGCTCGCCGCATCCATGTTGGTACCGGCGCAACTTTTGGCGCAGCAGGCAAGCATCTGGTCGGCACCGGACGCCAACAAAGCTCTGCGAGGTGATCGTATCCGTTTGATCGACGTGCGCTTGCGCCAGGAATGGGCAGAGACGGGCCTTGCGGAAGGCGCCTGGCCCATCAGCCTGCATGAGCCGCGGTTTGCCGAAAGGTTGTTTGCCGCACGCTCCTTGGCCGAGGAGCGGCCTATCGCGATCATCTGCGCCACGGGCGGGCGGTCAGGTTATGTTGCGCGTGAATTGCGATCAGCAGGGTATACCGGGTTTCTGGACATCGCCGAAGGCATGCTGGGCTCGGCGCGCGGTCCGGGCTGGATCGCGGCAGGCCTGCCGGTTGTGTCAATGACGGATGCTCTGGCCGCTCTGCCGTCAGAGCTGGAGTGATGCAACACTACGTGACCTGAAGCCATGTCGCCATGCCATCGGCCTGGTGGCTCAGCATGTGGCAATGAAACATCCAGCTGCCGGGATTATCGAGCACACACAGGATGTCACGCGCCTCTCCGGCTCGAACGAGCGTGCTGTCGCGATAGTCTCCGCGGTGGCCGGACGCGTTCAGCTCCCAAAAATGGTGGCCGTGCAGATGCATGACGTGATCAAAGGAGGTCTGGTTTCGCAGCGTGATCCTCGCGGTTGCCCCCCGGCGCACCTTTACCAGCGGTTTGGCAGGAAGCCCCGAAACGTCGTTCAACGCCCACGTTCCGAACCCGCCATGGGGCTGGCCGCCCATACCGCCCTGCATGACAAGCGTCGCATGCGCCGCGGGCTCTTGGGGTCGGGCAGCGGTATTGGGCGGCAGTGCTGCGATCGGCGTCGTCCTGCGCGCGCGCTGCCCGCGAGCGGCGACAGACCCAAGGTCGGTCCCGTCAGCCCCTTGAAACCGCAGGTCTGCAGTGACATCGCCAATCACATCACAGCGTTGACCGGGCGCCAGAACGATCCGGTCGAAACTGCGCGGCGCGGCCAACGGCATTCCGTCCAACGCGACGACGGCCCCTTCGAAACCCTGAATATCCAAATCAAACACTCGGTCGATCGACGGGTTGATCAGGCGCAGGCGCACTCGCTCTCCAATCCGCACGCTTTGTGTAGACATAAGAACCATGGCCAAGTTGCCGATCCGTCCAGCTGCCGTGAATTGCCCGGGTGAATCGTTTTCATCAAAAACGCCGTCCCGATCCACCAGCATGTCAAAAAGCTGAACTGTGATGCCTTGGTCCACATCAGGCAGTTCACGTTCGTCCACGATCAGCGGACCGAACAGCCCGCGGCTGACCTGATCATACGAGATGTAATGCGAATGATACCAATATGTGCCGGCATCTGGCACGTCGAAATGGTAGTCAAAGGCGCGCCCGGGCGGAATAACATCCTGGGTTAGGACATTCACACCGTCCATACGGTTCGGGACGCGTAGCCCGTGCCAATGAACCAATGCTCCGTCGTTCAGACCGTTTTCCAGACGAATGCGCATCGTGTCTCCCTGACGCGCGCGCAATTCTGGACCGGGCCAAGACCCGTTGAACCCGAGAAGCTCTTGCTCGACACCAGCGATCCGCGCGCGCACCGGCGCGGGACGCAGCATGTATTTTTGTTCGGATGCCTCTGTTAAAACGGGCCCGACTGCACTTGCGGCGAGCGCAGTTCCGACAAATCTGCGCCGTGTCCAGGTCATTCCTCACTCCGCCGCGCTACGCGCTGCCTCCACCTGCTGGATCAATACGTCTGCTTCGACAAAACCCGGGATCAGCGCATCACCAATCACGAATGAGGGGGTCCCGTTGAATCCAAGTGCGCGGGTCAGTTCCATCGAAGTCTGGATATGTTCGTCCACCTCGGGGGCGTCCATATCCCGGCGCAGCTGGTCGATATCAAGCCCGACGCTCCGTGCGATACGCAGAACGCTGGCTTCGACGGCGCGGCCTTCCATTCCCATCATCGCGACGTGGAATTCCTCGTATTTGTCCTGTTTTCGGGCGGCCAATGCGGCGCGTGCCGCAAACACACTGCCTTCACCGAGGATCGGCCACTCGCGGTAGACCAGACGCACGTTCGGATCCTGTGCGACCAACGCATCTACCTGCGGCATCACCCGTCGGCAATAGGGACAGTTGTAGTCAAAGAATTCGACGACGGTAACATCGCCCTCCGGATTGCCAAGCACGATGGCGTTCGGGTCCTGCTCAAGCCGGTCGCGTTCGGTATCCAGCATCACTGCCGCAGCGGCGTTCTGGTCTCGCTGCTGGCGCTCTTCCAGAAGGCGCACCGCGTCCATTATGATCTGGGGGTTTTCGAGGATCGCCTCGTAGACCAGTTGTTTCATACGGTCTTCGGACAATTCGTCCGATGCCGCGCTCATGGGAAGTAGCAGTGAAAGAATGAGGGCTGTCAGAGCCAGAATTCGGGATGTCATGGTCAGTCCTGTTGTGTTTCCGCCTTGGTGCGTTCGGCTTGGGTTGCTTGGATCCTGGCGGGCCAGGTGGATTTGATAAACGCCAGAACGTCGTGGATGTGGTCGTCAGTCATTTGGTCCCCGAATCCCGGCATGCCGCTTTCGAACGTCATGCCGCGTTGCGCCATCAGGGCCTTGCCGCCCAGCTTGGTGTAGGCAAACAATAGTTGATCGGAATGGTGCCAGGTGTGGCCAGTCTCGTCATGGGGCGGGGCTGGCATCAGACCGTCCTCGCCCGGGCTGCGCCAATTGGCTTGGCCTTCCAAGTTGGCTCCATGGCAGGCCGCGCAGAATTCGGCGTAAAGCTGCGCCCCCGCAGCGATGTCCGTGCTGGCTTTGCTGGCCGCGTGCCCCGTGCCAGAGCCTGCGCCGGTCCACAACAGAGCGGCGGCAAGTGTCGTCGCAGCTGCACCGAGGGCCAGGGGCATCCGCATCAGGCGACCTCGATCCGGGTGGTCATGCCGGACGCAGCATGGGCCAGCATGTGGCAATGCAAAAGCCAGTTGCCGGGATTGTCTGCGACAAACGCGATCTCGCGGCTTTGATCGCCAAAGATCAGCGTCGTGTCCCGCAAGGGGCCGAGCCGGCCGTCTGCCTCAACTTCGTGGAAATGCATCCCGTGCAGGTGCATCGCATGCGGGAAAGCCGTGGCGTTGCGGATTTTCAGCCAGACATGCTCTCCGCGGCTTAGATTGGCCAATGGTGGGTCTTCGGCGCGGCCGATGGCCCCGTTGAAGGCCCAGAACTGGCCTTGCCCCACCAATTGCCGAAAGTTCATGCGTTTGCCATCCAGCGTGGCCGAACGCAGGCCGCCCATGGCACCACCTTCCATATCAAGCGTCAACACGCGCGCGCCGTCCAATTGCACCATCTGATGCGCATTTCCTTCAAGCGGGACCGGCGCACCGCGCCGCGTGCCTGAGGCGTTGCCCGCGACCTCGAACTTGATCTGCGACAAGCCTTCGCCGTCCAGCACCGCAAGCAGGTGCGCTTGCCCCCCGGCTTCTGCGGTCACATCTACAAACACGTCCGCGCGCTGGCCGGGGCCAAGCAGAAGGTAATCACCAAAGGGACGCGGCGCCGTCAGCGGCATCCCGTCGTAGGCCATGATCCAGCCCTGCAACCCTTGCAGGCGCAATTCGAACACGCGGGCGTTTGCGGCGTTGATGATGCGCAGGCGCCGACGCTCGTACCGGCGCGCGGGCCGCGTGAGGCCATAGGTGGCGTTGGTGGCGATGAAATTGCCGTTGCGGCCTGCATGGCTGCGGTCGTGCATGGCGTCGAAATCGGCATCGATCTGGCCCGTCGCGGGGTCGATCAGCCAATCATCCAAAAGCAGCACATCCTCAGCATCGACGTCGGGGGCTGTGTGTTCCTCGACGATGAGCGCGCCGTAAAGGCCGCGCGCGACCTGTTCGATGGACCGGTTGTGCGCGTGGTACCAATAGGTCCCTGCATCCGGCGCAACGAAGTCATAGGAAAACCGGTCCCCGGGTGCCGTGGCCGCCTGCGTCAGGCCGCTGACGCCATCCATCGCATTGTCAATGCGGATGCCGTGCCAGTGGATCGAGGTCGCCTGTGGCAACTCGTTGACAAGGGTGCGCTGAACCCTCTCTCCCTGCCGCACGCGGATTTCGGGCCCCGGCATCGTGCCGCCGAATCCCCAGAACCGGGTTTGTGCATATTGCGGGGGGAGCAACTGCATCTCCCCGACGTCAGCGATCAGTTCCGTCGTGCCCACGGCCCGTGCCGGAAAGGCCAGGCTGGCAGCACCGGCCGCCATGCCGCACAAAACATCTCTTCTGCCAAGTGTCATGCCCGTATCCTTCTCATCCCGGTTGATCCATCAGGTAGTCTGCCATCGCCTCCAGATCGGCAGGTGCGAGGTATTGGGTGCCGTGCAGCACAACCTCTCCCATCGCGTTGCCAAAGGCGTCGCCCGACGGCGTGATGCCTGTCTTGAGCGCATAGGCGAGGTTGCCCGCGTCCCATCCACGCGCTACCAGCGTCGCGGTGTCAATGGCAGGCGCCTTGCCACCGCCCGGCAACATATCTGAACCGCCAAACTTTGCCGTTGCGACCTTTCGCCCACCCAGAAGGTTGCGCGTGGTGTGGCAGGCCGCGCAATGGGTTGCGCCTTCGACCAGCCATTTGCCACGATTCCAGCTGTCGCTCTTACCCGCGTCGGGTTCCGTCGCGGGATCATACTGATAGAGCGCGCGCCACAGCTTTAGCGTGTCGCGTTGGTTGAACGGAAAGGCCATGTCCGGCACTTTCGAGGCGGCATCCACCGCGGGCACTGTCTGGAATGCTGCCCAGAGATCGGCGATCTCCTGATCGGTGAAATCCGCGTAGAACGGATAGGTGAAAGCGGGGTAGTACGGTTCTCCATCCGGAGAGACCCCCTGCCGCACCGCAACGGCGAACTGGTCAATGGTCCAGCCTCCGATCCCCTCGTCCACATCAGTGGTCAGGTTGGGCGAATAAAGCGTTCCGAACGGGGTATCCAGCGCCACGCCCCCGGCCAACGGCGCGCCTCCGTCGGGGTTGGTGTGGCAGGCGATGCAGCCCGAGGCGCGTGCAAGATACGCGCCGCGCGCGACATCGCCCGTCAGCTCGGCAAGGTTCCGGGACGGCGCGACCCCGATCGGCCACGCCGCCAGCCCAGCAGCGCCCGCCACCGCAAGACCGGCAAGCGCGCCTGCGCCAAGAAGCCAGCGTTTCATCTCAATTCGACTCCGCCCGGTACTTGGTATGGCAGGCCGAGCAGGTCTGGCTGATCCTGGTGAACAGGGTGTCCGCGGGCATCGCGGCGAGCATGTCGGGGTCTTCCTCGACCTCCTGGCCCATCATGCCCGACGTCGCGGGCTGGGCGCCCATCATGGTAGTGGTGCCCATCATTGAACTGCCGGACGTTGCCGCCGCCGTCGTCGCCAACCCGTTGTCAGCCGCTTCGCCAAGCGCGTGCCCCAGTGTTTCAAGCTCCAGCGCGAGGGCTTCGAACTCCTCCCATTGCGACCAGACGGCGTCCTTGGCCTCGGAGGGTTTGCCACCGCTCCCCTCAGGAAAAAGGCGGGTCATGGCGTCGCCGGAATGCGCCGCAACGGCGGCGGCAAAGGCGCGCACCGCGTTAGCGTCATAATCGACCTGCCCGCGCATGATCGGCGTGACAGCCTTGACCGCTTTTTGCAGGGCGACCATGCCGTCCATGCGTTCCTTCACGATGCCCGTGGCACCACCATGTGCAAGGGCCAATCCCGCCGTCAGCGTCACAGCTGCAGCCATTAAGATCCGTGTCGTTTTCATATCCTGTACTCCGTGTTTGATGGTCAGATGTGATCTGTCATCCCACACGGATCGGTATTGGCGGGTCGCGCCCAAAGGTCAGGCCACCCTGTTCGGCATCCACCGAGATCACGTGGCGCGGCTTGGGCGGCGGCGCTGTGCCGTCGTGGGCCGGGTCCGCCATAAAAAATGTCACGACGCATTCAACTGCGCCGTGACAATGCGCCTCGTCTTCCGCCTCGTCCAAGGAGAAGTTCACGGAAGGCTCGGCAACAAGCGATGCATGCGCGGCGGCGTCGGACGGGAGCACGGCAAGGAACAAGGCGCCAAAAAGCACCGCTGCCATCAGCCGAACATATACCGCACAGCGCGCCACGTCAGTTGATCCCATTCTCACGCTGCAATTCGCGGATGTAGAGCGTGACCATCTTCACGTCGCCATCGGTCACTCCCTCGATCGCAGGCATATTGCCAAAACTCCAATGATGCGCGCGCACGCCGTTGCGGGCCGCCATGATGAACGCCATGTCCGAGTGGTGCGAGGGTTCGTAAATCTTGTGCACAAGCGGAGGTGCGACGCCTTTTTGTCCTGCAGCGTTGGTTCCGTGGCATTCCGCGCACTTGGCGTTGAAGATGCGCTCACCCATCTGAGCGTTGGCCGACAAGTTGGCCGGGACGGTCACTGCGGCGATCGCGGCGCCCTCCTCTATCCCGCTCAGATCGGGCTCTTCCATCGAATGCCCGCCGCCGGTTGACTGGACCATTTGATAACCGAACGCGCCAAGACCAGCGACAAGCGCGAGGCCCACAAAAACCACAGCCTTGTTCATCAGATGAGTTTCACTTGGGTACCGACGGGCGTACGGTCATACACCTCTTCGATCTGGTCATTATACAGACCGATACAGCCATTCGACGACCGCCGACCGATTTTGCGAGTATCCTGGGTGCCGTGGATCCGATAGTAGGTCCACGACAGATAAAGCGCGCGGGTGCCCAGCGGATTTTCCGGATCACCGCCTTTGATGACCAGCGGCCATTCAGGGTTGCGTTCGCGCATTGCCGGGGTTGGACGCCAGCTTGGGTTCTTGCGCTTTTCAATCACCGTCGTGTAGCCGCGTTTGGTCAACTCGTCGGTCAGCGGGACCGACGTAGGGTAGATCCGCATCTCGCCATCTGCAGTCCAGTGCTGAAGCACGCGTGTATTGGTATCTGACAGCAAGATACCCCTGCCGATGCTGTCAAAGTGATCGCGCCAGTCGTGCAATGCGAAAGAAGAGATGTTGCGTCGCACGGCGCCCGGCCCGCGCTCTTGCGCAAGAAGCAGCGACGGTGTTGCCAACAAGGACGCAGCGCCTGCAAGAGCACTGCGCCGGGAAAAAAGATGGGTCTTTTTGGTCATGGAGCACCTCAAATCAAACCTTGGCTCGGCCTATCATTCCGGTCTGGGGATGTGGTGTATCATTTTGTAATGCGGGCGACGTGTTGCCGGGGCCCGACCGGACCACCACGTCTGGCAGCGTGATGCAGGCCCGTAACCCGCCTCCGTCGCGATTTTGCAAGTCCAGCGTTCCACCATGCTCCAGAACAATGCTTCGTGCGATGGACAGGCCCAGTCCGGTGCCTCCTGTCGCACGGGACCGGCTTTGCTCAAGCCGGACATACGGCTCGAAAACGTGCTCTATCTGAGCCTCGGCAATGCCGGGGCCCTGGTCATCCACGTATATCTTCAGATCGCTGTCTTCCGCGCTCCACCACACATCTGCACCCCCGCCGTACCGGCGCGCATTCTCGATCAGGTTGCGTAAGGCACGGGTCAAGCCGACCACTTGCACCGTGATTGTGGTATCCGCCGGACCGGCCACGATGTGAGCCTGGGCGCGCTCAAGCAGATCCGTTACCGCCAGTCGTTGCGCTTTTTCCTCTGGTCCGACGCCCTTGGCGTAAGCCAGCGTGGCCTCAACCATGTCCGACATCTCGGTTACTGAACGTTTGAGGCTGGCCCGTGTGTCGGGGTCGTCGACCATTTCGGTCTGCACCCGCATTGCCGTCAGGGGCGAGCGCAGGTCGTGCGCCAGCGCTGCGAGCATCATGGTCCGATCTGTCACGAACCGGCGAAGGCGCGCGCGCATTACGTTGAACGCGTCTGTCAGCATCTGGACTTCAGGGGGGCCCGCTGGCGTCAGCGGGTCGACTGCGCCGCCGCGTCCGAACGCTTCGGTTGCTTGGGTCAAGACCGTCAGTGGGCGGGTCAGGCGGGCAATGACGAACCAGAACACGGCAATCGCCACCAGACCGGCCGAAAGGATGAACGAGATGAGCCCAGAAGAAGATACCTGCCAGGGCGGACGTTCAAAGAGGGTGCCGACGTTTAGCCAGTTCCCACCCGAAAGTGCGATGGAGATTTCCAATTCGACCGCAGCGAGCGTGCCCTGCATCATGTCGGTGTGAAGCTCTGCCATGTCCGGGGTCAGGTTGGGCACCGGCAGCACAGAACCTTCGATTTCATGCACCTCAACACGGATTTCGCGACTATAGCTGTCGTCCATCAGGGTGCGTATGCGGGCCTCAACGGCAGCGTCCTCGTGATGCTGGCCATCTACGACGTCAGCAGTGGTGGCGATTTCGAACCGGACGAGCGGCGAACTGGCGGCTTCGACAATGCGCTGATGCAGATCGGGCGGCGCGCTTTCAATGAGCCGCGCGACATTTGCGGCGCGACTGGCGGTTTCGGCCCCCAGCGCAGCACGTACGGCGAGCGAGCGCTCGTCTGCAAAAAAAATAAGGCTCAGCAATTGTCCCAGCAGAAAGGACGCTCCGACCAGAAGAACGAGCTGGGTTCTGAGCGAGACGTCGAGCCGTTTCATTCCAAAATCTCGACATCGCAAGAAAGAGTGTATCCTCCGTTGCGTATGGTCGAGATAAGACGTGGACGCAAAACATCCGGCTCGATCTTTTTGCGCAGGCGGCTGACCTGGTTGTCGATGGTGCGATCGAACGGGCCAGAAATGCGGCCTGCCGACTTCATCAGCAAATCGTCCCTGCTGAGCGTATCGCGGGCGTGTATTATCATGATCGACAACAAGCTTGCTTCGCCTGAGGTCAGGACCTCAAGACGCCCATCTTCCCGTTCGATTACGCGCGCATCCACGTCGTACAGCACCCCACCAAATTTGACCTTCTTGCCCGCCAGCCGATCAATCTCGGACCCGGCCGGGCGTTGCATGTGACCCTGGGTCCGCCGCAAGATCGCCTGAATGCGCGCCAAAAGCTCCGGCGGGTTGAAGGGTTTGGACATATAATCGTCCGCGCCCGTTTCAAAGCCCTTCAGCAGGTCGGAATCGCTATCCAATGCGGTCAGCAAAAGCACGGGCACCCCGCTGGTTTTGCGCAGACGCGCACACGCGGCAAGTCCGTCCTCACCCGGCATCATCACATCCAACACGATCAGGTCGGGTGGATTTGTGCCCAACTTGCGATCCATGTCAGAGGCAGTTTCGGCCGTGCTCACCTCCATCCCGTGACGCGACAGGTATCGCGCGATCGACGCACGGATTTCAGAGTGGTCGTCAACCACCAGAATGTTTGGCTTTTGCTCCATGGGGGTCACATATATGTTCCGGGTGCGGTATGCTCGCGAGGCTTTGTCGCAGAATGTAACCACCCTTGCGCGCTACTCCAAAGGCGCAAGCTGACCGCGGGCCAGAACAACCGTGCTTTGGCTGGCACTGGTTGGCTGGGTCCACGCCACGACCACATCTGCGCCAAGGCGCGCCATGCGCGGAAAATTCATGGACCCGGCGGCCCCGTTGCGCGCCAGTTCCTGATGCGCAACGCACCCTGCCACCCGCTTCACGCGGCATACGCGCAAGACTTCGTCGTCACCATCCCATTCCAGCCATGTGACCAGAGCCGAACCGTCCTCAAGCATCAACGCATCTACACGCCCCAACGGCTCGGACCGGTCAATCCGGAACGGAGGTTCAAAGCTCTGACCCATGTCCTTTGAGAACGCCACATGAACTTTGGCTATGTCGTCCGCGCCGGTGAACCACGCGACTGCCACGTCTGCCCCCTGTCCGGCGATGGCTGGTCCATTGACCGGGCAGCCGTCGATCTCCCAACCTTCGGCATACACAGGGACAGGTGCGCTCCACTGGCCTTCGGCCAAGCGCACGACCGAGATATCACGGATCTCATCGTCTGTGCGGTCCCGGTAGGCCACGGCCAACGATCCGTCGCCCAGCCGCGCCGACGACGTCTGACAGCATGAACAGGTCTGCAGATCCACGGCAACATCAGTGCCCGGTCGCCCATCGGGCGCAATCTGCGTCGTGCGCAACTGCATCGCATCGGGCGTATCGCGCACGCCGGGTTTGTCGTACGAACGCCCGTCCAGCCACACAAGGTCAAGCGCCCCGTCTGACGCTCCGCTCATCGTGACAAAACCGTGCTGGGCCGATGACGGGTCCGAATGCGGGACGATCGGGTCAGCCCAGGTGCCACCCAGATCATTCGATATTGCCAGTTCTACATTATAGTCAAAGCCTCCCCGCCCGGATTTGCGCAACCAGTGCAGCGCAACACCGGTGTCTCCAAACAAGGCGACTGACGGAAAATCGGCCCAGTTCACGAACAGGTCACGTCCCGTCGCAACACCGGCAGGCTGCGTCCAGCCACCTGCGTCAAGCATGGCAAAATTCACGGCGGTATCAGTGTCAGTCTCGCTGATCCATGACATCACCAAAACTTCACCCGATGCAGCGAGGCTTGGTTCTTGCGCCTGTCCTTGCGCGGGGCTGGTGAGTTGCTGGAACGACCCAAAGACTGGGCCTTCGGCGACTGCGGACGTGGCGATGCCGAACGTGCCCAGAGCGAAGGCAATGGCTCGTGTCATCGCTTGTGCCTTCATCTCAGACCGATGCACCTTTCGGGTACAGGTGCACCCTGGCGCCAATTGCAACACGGTCGTACAGGTCCGATACGTGCTCATTGGTCAACCTTGCACATCCGTTGGAGACAGCCGAACCAATTGTTTGCGGCTCATTGGTGCCGTGGATGCGCAGGTACGTGTCATGTCCAGAATCATTGTAGAGGTACAGCGCACGCGCGCCTAGCGGGTTGTTCGGCCCGCCTTTCAGCCCGTTCTTATAACGCGCGTATTTGTGCGGCTCGCGCTTAATCATGGCGTCGGTCGGACGCCACCAAGGCCACTTGGCTTTCCGCGCCACCGTGAACACGCCCGCCTCGTACAAGCCTTTGCGCCCGACACCTACGCCATAGCGGATCGCCATCCCGCCCTTCAGCATGAAATATAGGTAAAAGTCGTCCGGAACCACGTGCACTGACCCAGGCACCCAATCTCTGCGGCCTGTATTAACCAATTGTGGCGAGAACTTTTCAGGCAGTGCGATTCTGTGTGCCAGAGATACCGACGGAAAAGCACTTGCTGCGCACAACCCGCCCAGCACAGCGCGGCGCGATACCCAAGGCGCCGCGTTCCGGCTGCCTTGCAGATGATTTTTCATGTAAATCCTAACCGCTCAACTGTTTTGCAAACGTTAACCTCACCGCTGGCCAGCACCTAAGCCTTGTTTGTCGCGAAATGTAACCAGCCCCAAATTTCCTTTGACCTTCTAGTTACCGGATACTTCAAAAGGCCTGCATGAAAGCATGCCAGAAATATACAACACTGCTGAGGGCAACAAGGCGAGGACGCCGGTTGCTATGGTATGGCCTAGGCGTAGATCCGGTCACCTTCTTGCAATCAGGCCGCTTGTCTTGACCCGCATTTTTGGAGCAATTCTGCTGGTCGCTGTCGCCGCAATGTGGGTTTGGCGCGATTACCTGCGCTTTGGTGTTGATCTGCCGACGCGCGACAATCTCGAGCTTTGGATTGACGCTGCGGGCGTTTGGGGGCCGTTCATGATTGTTGGCCTGATGGCCCTGGCGATCGTAGCCAGCCCGCTGCCTTCGGCGCCGATCGCAATCGCTGCGGGCGCTGCCTACGGCCATATACTCGGAACTGTTCTGGTCGTCCTCGGCGCAGAATTGGGCGCGGTTGCTGCCTTTGTGATCGCGCGCGGCCTGGGGCGACCTTTTGTCGAAAGGTACCTAGGCCAACAGCTTGGAACCGGTTTTCTGGGGTCGCAGAACACGCTGACATTTATCGTTTTCGTGAGCCGGCTTTTACCTTTTCTGTCCTTCGATATGATCAGTTACGCGGCAGGTCTTAGCCCAATCCGTCTTTGGCGATTTGCCTTGGCCACGCTGGCCGGTATCATTCCAACCAGTTTTTTGCTGGCACATGTTGGCGAGACCGCCGTTCGCGGCGACGCACGTACAGCAGCTTGGACAACCGCTGTACTGGGCGGATTCACATTTGCTACGTTGCTGTTCGCATTTTTGCGCCAAAAATTGAAGCCGAAGGCAGCGGACGAAAGAAGTGACTCACCTTTGGGCCGGCAACTTCCGGACCCATAAGCCCAATCAAAAAAAGTCGCAAAACGTCGACTATTCTGTAAGTTAAATCTTGAACGGGGAGGCTGTAATCATGAAACGCCGAGAATTCGTTTTGTTAGGAACGACATGCGTGGCGGCCGGTCCGGCACTTGCAACTGGAAGCCCAACGATCAAGGTCGCAAAGACCGCGACCTGCGGCTGCTGTTCGGCTTGGGTCCTACACGTGCAGGAGGCCGGATTTTCTGTCGATGCTCAAAACGTCGATCAAGACGATTTGTATGCATTAAAGGATCGGCTGGGTATCACACCTGAGCTTTCGGGATGTCACACGGCGCTTGTTGACGGCTACTTTGTCGAAGGTCACGTTCCCGCCTCGGACATCGCTCGGCTGCTTGACCAACGCCCTGATGCGCTTGGTTTGACGGTTCCCGGCATGCCTATGAGCTCGCCTGGCATGGCCGGACCTGGTGCTGGCGACACTTTCGAAACGCTGCTTGTCGCCAAAGACGGGTCCACATCGATCTTTGCGCGGCACAGTTAGACGATTTTGACGAGCTCGTGTTCGGCTATCACCGTTTGGGAAACGCGCGTTACAATTTTTGACAATTCTTCGTCTGTTGCTGCGCCACGCTTTGAGTAATCTACGCAATGGTGCAGGCCTCAGGGTCTCTGAGCCCTTAAACATCAAGGGGCCTGAGATAGCTTTGGAGAATTTGTATGATTTCGTTTTGGCGTTGCCTGTTGCTTGCAGCAAGCTTGGTGTTGGCTGGATGCGCCGCTCCCAATCCGACTGTGCCCGACGCTTCGTCAGATGAGATCCAGAACGCGGCATATACACACGCTGGTCCTGCAAAATTGACCTTGTACACGATGATCAACAACCGAAGCGGAGCCGGAGCGCATACCAGCGTGATGATCAATGCGTCGCAACGCGTGATTTTTGACCCTGCCGGATCCGTTCGGTTAAACGCGGTCCCCGAACGTGGTGACGTACTATATGGAGTAACACCACGCGTCGCCGAATTTTATGCACGCGCGCACGCGCGCGAAACCTTCCACGTTGTCATCCAAGAATTGGTGGTGCCCTATGAAGTCGCAGAACAGGCACTGCGGCTTGCAATGGAGCACGGCCCCGCAGCTGGCGGTTTTTGTGCTGCCAGCACATCTGCTGTGCTGGCTAAGTTGCCTGGGTTTGAGAGCATAAACAGGACGTTTTTCCCGAAACGTCTCATGGACGATTTCGCGCGTATGCCTGGCGTTAAAACCCGCAAGCTCTTCGAAAATGACGCAGATGACAAATCGGTTGCGATTGCTCAGTTCGAGCAGTCGGTGAATGGAACGCAATAGGTGCGATCCTAAACATTCGTTGATAAGCCAGTTGCCCACGAATGCGGACTTATCATCCAAATACGAGGTGATCCGGTGACTACCTCTCGACGCCTCAATGAAGCGTTTGCAAAGCGCTAGATTTCATCCTGCATGATAAGTGGCTTAGTCAACAAGTCCCAAAACCATCACAAAATCAGCCACAGTGCCGCGCATAAACACAACGCATAGATTTGCCAAAAGCCTGTTCCTCGCGCAACGATTTCAGACGATTTTCAATCGTTGGAGTTCTGTTCGAACCAATTTCGTAGTTTTTTTTGCCAAACCGCTCAGAATGGGCGTTCTTCAAAAAAATCCTGATGGTTGGTGCGAATGACCAAACTAGAAGCTATTCAGTTTGGTAAAAATTTCACTGAACGAATAGGTTTGGTCGGAGTTTAAAAAATGCGGCAAAACTTCCAAAATTAGAGAATATTGAGCCGTCTTCTTATCGTAGTCCGTCATTGATTGATCGAGCAATGATGTTTCAAGTATTTTTTGGCAACTCTTTTGCTCAACTTCCATTCGTACAGCAAGGGCACAAAGGGTGCGTAAGCCCCTATCATGCTTCGGCTGGATCAGGATAAGATTTTGTGCCGGGTCGTCAGTTGTCATGGTGTCGACGAAGAAACGATTTGACTTACTTGCCGCTAGGATCTGCATGGAACTTTGAAACGGTCGTTTATTAGCGATATCTTAAATTGCAAACGGTCAGTTTTCATGCCCCTGATAGGCTACGCCCGTGTTTCCACAGAGGATCAGACCCCCC
>JAHDEX010000126.1 GCA_020628545.1 Paracoccaceae bacterium
GACAATCACCTATGTGTTGGAAGGTGCGGTCGAACATTCCGACAGCCTTGGAAACACCGGCAACCTGAAGGCTGGCGACATTCAGTGGATGACCGCTGGGTCGGGCATTCTGCATCAGGAAATGCCAACCGGGAACGCCCGCGGCCAGATGCATGGCTTTCAACTGTGGGCCAACCTGCCGGGCAGCCTCAAGATGACCGCGCCGCGCTATCAGGATGTCGCGGCAAAGGAGATCCCCGAGGTCATCGACGATGACGGCACGCGGGTCAAAATCGTGATCGGCGAATTCTGGGGCAAGCGCGGCCCGGTAGACGGGATCGCGGCTGATCCTCTCTATCTTGATATCCGGGTGCCCGCCGGCCTGAAGAAACGCTTCAAAGTCGACACCTATCGCAACACCTTTGCCTATGTCTTTGACGGTCAGGCGCGGTTTACCGATGCCTCGGCCCCCTCCGGTGTCCTTCTGGAAAAGGAAGTGTTGGGCCAGGAACTCAATATTCGCGACATGTCCGGCAACCGAACGCTAGTGCGCTTTGGCACAGGCGATGAGATCGAGGTGCAAGCGGGGCCTGATGGCGTTCGTTTCCTCTTGGTTGCGGGCACACCGATCAAAGAGCCTGTGGCATGGCACGGGCCCATCGTCATGAACACACAGGCCGAGTTGCACCAAACCTTCGCAGAGCTGCGCAACAACACATTCATCAAGCCATTAGACCACTAGGAGATGAGGCATGGGACTTTTGCAGGACGGCCAATGGGTCGATCAGTGGTATGACACCAAATCCAGCGGGGGGCGGTTTGTCCGCAAAGACTCCGCTTTTCGCAACTGGATTACAGCGGATGGTGCGCCGGGTCCCACGGGCACGGGCGGCTTCAAGGCAGAAGCCGGTCGCTATCATCTGTACGTCTCGCTCGCCTGTCCATGGGCGCATCGCACGTTGATCTTCCGGGCGCTCAAGGGGCTCGAAGAGATGATCGACGTCTCGGTCGTGCATTGGTTCATGGGCAAGGACGGCTGGACCTTCGCCCCTGGCGATGGCGCGACACCTGACCATTTGCACGGCTCCGCGTTTCTGCAACAGGTCTATACCAAAGCTGACCCGACCTATTCAGGCCGGGTGACGGTGCCCGTCCTGTGGGACAAGGCCCAAGGTACCATCGTCTCGAACGAAAGTGCCGAGATCATCCGCATGATGAACAGCGCCTTTAACGGTGTGGGCGCTGCGCCGGGCGACTACTACCCTGCGCCGCTGCGGGACGAGATCGACGCCTTGAACGCCCGCATCTACGACACGGTCAATAACGGAGTCTACAAGGCGGGCTTTGCGACGACACAAGCGGCTTATGAAGAGGCGCTTCTCCCGCTGTTCGACACACTTGATTGGCTGGAAGACCGCCTTTCGACCCAACGCTATCTGATGGGCGATACTTTGACAGAGGCGGATTGGCGGCTCTTCACAACATTGGTGCGGTTCGATCCGGTCTATGTCGGGCATTTCAAATGCAACCTGCGCCGGATTGCAGACTACCCGAACCTCTTTGGCTATGTGCGCGACCTCTACCAGCACCCCGGCATCGCAGCGACGGTCGATCTCCCTTACATCAAAAAACACTATTACGGCAGTCACACCTCCGTAAACCCGACCCGCGTCGTGCCGATGGGTCCCGACATTGACTACACCGCGCCGCACGACAGGGCGTGGCTGAATAAACAACCGGCTAAGGCCGGTGCATAAAAGACAAGGAGAGCCACCATGACCGAAAAAGCCGTACCAATCATTGCCGCAAAGCACCCTACCAAAGTCGACTTGGAGGCAGGCAAGGACTATTTCTGGTGCCGTTGCGGGCGGTCCAAATCGCAGCCCTTTTGCGATGGCTCCCACGCGGGAACCGGGATCGAGCCGATGAAGTTTACCGCCGAGAAAGATGGCTCGGCCACGCTGTGCCAGTGCAAGGCCAGCGCAAATGCGCCTTTCTGTGATGGATCGCACACGCGGCTGGGTGACAAGTCCGAAGGCGATCCCGCGCCAGAGCCGCAGCACGACACGCCTCAGGCCACGCCGACGCCAGAGGAACCCACCGTGGCCCGCATCCACGCGCTGGCAAAGGACGGTTTGTCCAAACTCGGCCATCACGGCGAGATGGGGGCTATGGGCGTGCCACGCAAAGACCTGCCCCATTGGGACGATATCCAGATCCTTGCCGCGCAAATGGCGCGCAAGCCGCTGCTCGATGAGGCTGATGTGGCAACCGAGGTGGTGATCGGCCCGCGCGCGGCCAGGCCTCTGACGCTGTCGATCCCGCTCTTTGTCTCCGACATGAGCTATGGCGCATTGTCCGAAGAAGCCAAGACCGCGCTGTCCAAAGGGGCCGAGATGGCAGGCACCGGCATCTGCTCTGGCGAAGGCGGTATGTTGCCCGAAGAGCAGACCGCGAACAGCCGCTATTTCTATGAACTGGCCTCGGCGCAGTTCGGCTGGTCGCTGGATCACGTCGCCAAGGTGCAAGCCTTCCACTTCAAAGGCGGCCAAGGCGCCAAGACCGGCACGGGCGGCCATCTGCCTGGCGACAAGGTGCAGGGCAAGATTGCCGAGGTGCGCGGGTTGGAACCTGGCCAAGCGGCCATCTCGCCCGCAACCTTCCCCGACCTGCACACCCATGCCGATTTCAAGCGCATCGCAGATCAAGTGCGCGAACGCTCAGGCGGAATTCCCATCGGGTTCAAACTGTCGGCCAACCACATCGAAGACGATATCGACTTCGCGCTGGAGGCCTCGGCCGACTACATCATCCTCGACGGGCGCGGCGGCGGCACGGGGGCGGCACCCCTGATCTTCCGCAACCATATCTCGGTACCTACAATTCCAGCGCTGGCCCGTGCGCGGCGGCATCTGGACGCGAAAACGGGCCGCGAGGTGACGCTGGTGATCACCGGCGGGCTGCGCGTTGCCGAAGATTTCGTCAAGGCGATGGCCCTTGGCGCGGATGCGATTGCCGTCAGCAATTCTGCCATGCAGGCCGTCGGCTGTATCGCCGCCCGCATGTGCAATTCCAACAATTGCCCCGTCGGTGTCGCGACCCAGAAACCGGAGCTTCGCAAACGGCTCGATGTGCAGCGCGGCGCGGAACAACTGGCGCGCTATTTTGGGGCGTCGGTGGAATTGATGCAGGTAATGGCGCGCGCCTGCGGCCATGACAGCTTGTCCGGGTTCACCCCGCGCGACGTCACAAGCTGGAAACGCGATGTGGCTGATCTGGCAGGCATCCGCTTTGCCGGACCCGCATAACGGCCCTGCCACCCGTGCTCTGGTGTGGGGGGACACTGTCCCCACATCAGACGGGAAAGGAGAGACCCGATGCTCGACACCACCTACACCATCCGCGAAACCGATATGCCTGAAGAACTGCGCTTTCTTCTTGGCGCCTACCCGCGCGAGGCGTGGGAGGCGCATCCAGGCTTCAAGGACAAGACCCGCCAATGGCTGAGTGCGCATCAGAACTTCCGCGCGCTTGCTGAACGGGTGCGCCTCGATACCGAACTAGTGCTCGACAAGGACATGGCGCTGGACGACTACACCGCCCGGCTGTCGTTTCTGGGCGGTCGATTGGTGGGTAACTTGCACGGCCATCACGGCTGGGAAGATCACAGCTACTTCCCCGAGCTTTCCGCCGCCGACCCGCGCTTTGATGCGGGGCTGGAAGTACTGGAGAAAGACCATGCCGATCTTGATGTGGTTCTGGACGATTTCACCCGCCAAGCCAACCGCGTCATCAAACTTGGTGCCTTAGACGAGACACAGGCCTTCGAAGAGGCAGATGCGGTGCATGGTCAAGCACAAACGATTGAGGCGTTTTTGCATCGGCACCTCACGGATGAAGAAGACCTTGCCGTGCCGATCATTCTGCACCACCGGCTCAGAGGCTAGTTGGTTCGAGGCCTGTCCCCCCTGACATCACAAACCTGACCTGTTGGGTCGCCGCCGTTGGCGGCCCAAAGCCGACGTCCGTCTACTAAGAAATATGCTGCGGTCGCAGCCTGCATAGCAGACCTTCGCCGTGCCAGCGAAATTGAGGGTGCCACGAACTGGCAGTCTGCGGACAAAGCGACCTTTCGCCAAGTGTTCGCTGGCCGACGTGGAGTCAATCTCATGTTAAAACGAACCTGCGCGCGGTCATCGCGCGCAGAGGCTGGCGTCATGGGTTACAAATACAAATCAAACGTCCCGCTGGCGGTTTGGATGGTGATGAACTCCAAATTCGCAGCATCCTCTAATGTCCAAATGATTTGGTGGCCGTTATTGGTTTGATTTCCGGTGTAAGATACGAACACCTCAGCGATTTCATCGGATCCAGTATCATTGCGGTAATTGACGTTGAGAAAGAAATTCTCCGCCGTGCCTGCAGCGGATGTGACCAAGACATCGCCTTCGGTACTGTCATAATCGCCCACAAGTTCCACACCAAACCCATCCAACACCCCGTGGTGGTAAAATCTGTCAGCCCCTTCATCGCCGGACATTTCATCCCAACCCCAGCCGCCATTGAGCCAATCATCGCCCGCGCCGCCAAACATCGTATCGGCCCCGGCTTGGCCGCTCAACACATCATTCCCGTCGCCACCAAAGATGAAATCATCACCTTCAGCTGCAAGAATGGTGTCATTGCCTGCGTTCGCTTCAATCACATCCGCATCACTGGTTCCTACAAGATGTTCGCTGGCCGACGTACCTTCAATGATGTCGCTTTGATGAAAGAAATCCAAA
>JAHDEX010000053.1:0-23144 GCA_020628545.1 Paracoccaceae bacterium
TGGTTGGAGAACAGGCTAACCTCAAATCGAGGACTTTTCAGGGGAGCAGGTCAGTTTCGCCGCGATTTTTGAGACTGCGGCGATCAAGGATGAAATGACCCGCAGCCGCGCAATGACCCGAATCGAAGTCGGATCGGCTGAAACAGGGCGGGTGCTTTACAATGAGCTGACACGTATCCTGCCATGGCTCTCGGAGCTTTCGGACCCTCTCGAAGACACTTGGCGGTTCTTTGACAGTCCGGCTTGGGGTGAACACGACGCGGACACTAAAACGCAGGCGAACCAGAGGCGCATCGACTACGAAAAATCTGTCTCGTCAGCTGTGCGACAAGGTCAGAAAGTCCTTTGCATTGTACCTGCCGGGGCGCCGATTTCTTCGGTAGAACTCGCGGTGTCTGAGCGAACGGTACAGCTGCCGCCACTGACGGCAGATATCTGCATCGAACTGCTTCGGACGACCCACACTGCAACCGGGGAACTTGCGGAGGATGAGATCCGGAAACGCCTTCCGACGTCGACCGAGCTATCCGGTCTGCCTTTGGCCGTTTTGGAGGGTGCATTCCGTGAGAAGACGACGATTGCTGTTGCGCACGCTCTCGCCCTTTCTGCAGGGCGGCTCCAAAAGCCATCCGGGACCACTTTAGAAGACATCGTGCTCAACGCGGACGTGCATGAACATGTCTATCGTCTTGTCCACGACGTTGCGCTTTGGAAGTCAGGGGAGCTCGACTGGAAAGACGTTTCGTCATCGATCCTGCTCTTCGGCCCGCCCGGAAACGGGAAAACGCTGCTTGCCTCCGCGTTGGCCGGGTCGCTCAATGCCGCATTCATCGCGACGAGTTACTCGGATTGCCAGAAACACGGCCACCAAGGGGACATGTTGCGGGTGTTGTCGAACAAGGTCGAGGAAGCAATCCGGACGCGCCCATCCGTGTTTTTCCTCGATGAGCTAGACTCGTTCAGTCACAGGAACGCGCCAAAGCGGAATTCGGACTACATCGTCGGCGTGGTCAACGGCCTGCTGGAACACCTGAGCCGCTTGAATGAAACGCCCGGCGTTATCGTCCTTGGAGCGACGAATTTTCTGGACGGCATCGATCCGGCAGTCATCCGGCCCGGACGTTTCGACGTCCATATCGAGATCGCCAATCCGGATAGGAGCGCGATTGTGCAGATCCTTCGTTATGCCATCGGCAGAACCGAAAATCCCATTGATATCGGCAGTGTGGCTGACAGCCTTCTAGGCTCCTCGGGCGCGCAGCTGGTTGCTATCGCCAAGGAGGCCAAGGGGATTGCCCGTCGCGAAGGGTCTATGCTCGAAAAGCGCCACCTCGTGGCCGTCACCGACCGCATCCGCCGACCTTTGGATGGCGAGACGGAATGGCGTACGGCCATCCATGAAGCCGGACATCTTGTCGTGGCGCACTGCCTCGGTCTACCCGCGCCCTTGAAGGCAACGATGTCGCGCTTCGGTGGTTTCGTGGATGTACCATCCCGCCCACTCGAAAGCCGACAAACCGCCCGAGACCGCATCGCTGCTTTGCTTGCGGGTCGCGCGGCAGAGATCGCCGTTCTTGGAGAAGCGATGAACGGTGCTGGAATTGGATCCAGTTCGGACCTCGCCTTCGCAACCAGGATTGCGGAAAAGGTCCTCTATGAATGGGGGCTCGACCGGCAGCTGGCCTTCACCCCCATTGATCTCGTAAACTCAGCACGGGTCGGGCTAACGGCCCTCGGGCAAGTTGATACCATCCTTCACGAGCAACAGGATCGCGCGATCCGGATCGCAGACCAGCATCAGGATGACATCGTCAGGATCGCCCGAGCTCTTCTGAAGGAACGCGAGTTGTCAGCGTCAAGGCTTCTGGAGTTGCTCTGTCCGATCGACAAGGGCGAGACGAAACCTGATACATGTGGAAAACCTTCCAAGTGCGTTTGAATTCTGGATTCCCGGGACCTTTGTCGTCGGTCCAGACACCTGCACGACGAGATCTCCAATGCCCATCCGCGACAATCTGCGCCTACTTACCGTTGAACAAGTTGCCGAGATTTTCGGCCGCGATCGCACGACCATTGACAGGTGGTGTCGTGAGCGAAAGGACTTCCCGCAGAAAGTCCAACTTCGGCCCGTCGGCTCGCGCTTTGTTGCTGAAGAGATCGAAAGTTACATCCAGAAGTCCATCGGTGATCGGGACGCAGGCACTCTCTAGCGCTCGCAATAAAAAGCGCTTCGAGGCATGTCTGCTGTTCAAGCAGCAAAGTCATAGTGGAAGATTCTCGATCAAGCTGGGCTCACCATCCCCGTTCATGGAAATTCCGTGCCTTCAGCATGCGATGCGAAAAGTTGCCCCATGGTTGCCCAGACGTCTAAAGGGCCTGCGGACCGCCTTTACGAACTCAGGCCGGAGATGATATTAAGTCAATACTTTCAGTTATTTAAAGTGGTGCCCGGGGGCGGAATCGAACCACCGACACGAGGATTTTCAATCCACTGCTCTACCCCTGAGCTACCCGGGCACGGGAACGCGGAAGGCGTTGGGTGCGCGCTGTTTAGGCGAGGCCCAAGGGCATGTCCAGAGCGATTTTAGCACTTCGGATCAATCAGTTTTTCCCATCAATGCCGCCATCGTCAACTTGGCCGGTTTGGCCTTTTCAAGCTTAGCCTGTGCATGGCCCATATAAGTGATCGACCGCTTCACCTCTTCCGGGTCAAGACCGAGTTCCGCAAAACCGCTGGCCACGGCAGTACGCGCCGCATCGAGGGCTGTGCGCCCCATCTCCGTGAGTGTAATCACGACCCGGCGCTCATCGTCGGGGTCGCGCTCTCGCGCCAGAACCCCGAATGAGGCCATCCGTTTCAACAACGGGGACAAGGTGTTGTTCTCAACCCCAGCCCGCTCCGAGAGTTGAGAGATGGAGAGCGGTCCGCTTTCGGACAAAACGTTGAGGATAACATATTTGGGATACGTCAGCCCGGTGTCGCCAAAGACCGTCTGATAGAACCGCGCGAACGCACGGTTCAGCTTGTAAGCCGTAAAGCAGTAATGCGCCTCAAGCGGGCCGAGATCGTGGTCGTCAGACATGGCAGCAATACTTAGTGCTCCGTGGTCGCAAAAGAAAGAGGTTGCGCAACTTTACATCGTATGCGAACTATTCGTTCACGAATTAAATTTGAAAGGAACACCGATGCCCCATCTTACACGCCGTGCCTTTGGCCTCACCGCCCTGTCCGCCCCAGCCCTCATTGGTCTCGCAAGCGCCCCTGCCCACGCGGACGGCCATGCGGCAAAGCAAGCCCCCGTTTTGTTTGAGGCAAGCCTCGGACGCTACAAAATCGTTTCGCTGTTTGATGGGATGGTCCCTCTCGGCAAGGACTTCTTTTTCGGCGCTGACCCGGCAGATGTTGATGCTACACTCGCCGCCGCCGGGATCTCGGGTGACGCCTTGCCCGCCCCCATCAATGCCTTCCTCTTGCAATCCGACGACCGGACGATCCTGATCGACGCAGGCTTTGGTGGTGTTGACATGATGGGCCCCGGCTTTGGTCGCATGTTCGACGGTCTCGCCGCGATGGGTCTCAGACCCGATGATATCGACACGATCATCGTGACCCACGCGCACCCGGACCACATTGGTGGGCTCATGGGCGCAGACGGACCGGCATTCAAAAACGCGCAAGTCATCTTCCCCGAAGGCGAAGTGGCATTTTGGGGCGACGCGGCGATGATGGCCCAAGCCCCCGACGAAGCTAAGGGGTTGTTTCAGATGACCCAGGGTGTGCTGGATATGTATGGCGATCAAATCGTCCCGACGGCAGATGAGACCGAAATTGCCCCAGGCGTCCGGATCACCCTCTCTCCAGGGCACACGCCAGCACATTCAGTCGTGCATATTGATGGCGGCGAGCGGGAACTGATCATGCTCGCCGACACGCTGCACAACGTAACACTGCATACCGCACTGCCCGAAATTGGTTTTGGCTTTGATACGGACACGGCCCTGGCCGCCCAATCGCGGATCAAGCTGTTTGACCGTGTTGCGACAGACAACGTCCTTGTCGCGGGCTCTCACATCCATTTCCCAGGTTTCGGGCGCATTGTGAAGGACGGCGACGCCTACCGCTACCTGCCTGCAAGCTGGGCTTAATTCGGGCGCAAGCGGGCGGCGTCGTCCGCTTGCGCAGCCGCTTCCTCGATATCGTCAGGATCATCCGACGGGATCGCGTAGCTGCCCGAGAACCATTTCGCCAGATCAATGTCGGCGCAGCGTTTTGAACAGAACGGCTTGAACTTGGCGTCCGCCTTGCGCTGACAAATTGGACAGGCCATCAGATGTGTCCTTTCAATGTTTGCCGCAGCGGCAGCCGTTCTCTTTTCCGCTGCAGCTCAAAAAGGCCCATCTGGGTCCAGCCGACCATTGATGTCTCAATCGGATCCGCTTTCAAAGAGGCGCGCAGTGATTGTTCAACCTGCTTGCGGTGCGCTTTTGACATCGGCGCAAAATCGACCGTGATCTGACCACCCAGACCGCGCAGGCGCAAGGCCCGCGGCAAGGCGCGACAGGCCGCAAGGTTGGCTTTCAAGGCAGCAGCGGGCGACGTGTCGCCGCCTGTGTTCACGTCCACTGCGACAAGGGCCCGTGTGGGTTCCACAAACATTGATCCGTCCGCAATCGACACCCTGGCAGAGGATAGACCGTCAATCTGATCCAGCACGCCCAGATGCTCAAAACTGCCTGCATCCGTGACCACTTCTTTGGCGCCGGTCCAGTCACGCCAGGCCACGGTGTGCGGGCCGTCGCCTTCGGTCAGCGCCTCGGGTTCTGACCCGTTCGCATCGCCGAGAACCGCATCCGCAAGATCCAGCATAGCGACGATGTCCTCAGCGATCTCATCTGCGTCCGCACCTGCACAGGCAGAGCGCATGATCAGGCCGTGATCCCCCTCATGGGTCGCATGGGCGATCCCATGCAAGCGGTCGCGTTCATCGTCATCCGCAATTTGGCGTGAAATATTCAGACCCGGTTTGCCGGGCGTTACGATCGCATAGCGGCTCTTGAACAGCACACGGTCCGTCACCGGCACCGCCTTGCCGTCATCCGCATAGCCCGTTACCTGCACCAGCAGCGGCTGCCCCGGACGCAATCCTTTGCCGTGGCGCAGAAAAGCGGTCTCCCCATCCGGCAAGCGCAGCATCATACCGCCCTGCCCTTTGAGCGGCCGGTCACAAATCCCACGAAAAATAGCACCCGGGCGAGGCCAGTCTGGATCATCTATCAGCAGATCATCCAACTGCCCGTCAACGAGGTACGCCGCCGCTTCCTGGTCGCCAATATTATCCAATGCGATGATGCGGCCTTTCATGATGCCTCCTGAAAGAGTGGAAACCCCGCCGCCGTCAAGAGGCCAGCAGTCTCAGGCAGTGGCAGCCCCATTACCGCGTGAAAGGACCCGTTGATCCATGGAATGAATGCAGACGCAGGCCCTTGGATGCCGTAGCCCCCGGCCTTGCCCTGCCAGTCGCCCGTCGCGAGATACCAGTTCACTTCGACGTTGGAGAGGCGTTTCATCGCCACGGTTGTCTGCACGTCCTTGACCCAAACATGGGTGCCGCGTTTCACCGCCACAGACGTGATCACCTTATGCCGCCGCCCGGACATCGCATGCAAAAACTCAGCAGCTTCGCCCGCATCATGCGGTTTGCCCATGATGCGGCGGCCCAGGGCTACCGTAGTATCAGCACACAACGCGACTTCACCGTCGGCGATCTCGACCGCTTCGGCCTTTTGACGCGCAATCCGGTTGACGTAATCGCGCGGCAACTCGCCTTTCAGCGGGCCTTCGTCGATATCAGGTGGCCGGATATCAGCAGCGGTCAATCCAAGCTGACCAATCAGCTCTAACCGGCGGGGGGAGCCTGAGCCGAGGATCAGGCGCAACGAATGGTCGGGCGCATGGACTACCATCGCACGACCTTACACAAAATCAGGCACTTGCGCGCCCTACTTAAAGCGATAATTAATCCGACCTTTTGTCAGATCATACGGTGTCATTTCCACCTGCACCTTGTCGCCTGCCAGAACACGGATGCGGTTCTTGCGCATCTTGCCCGCCGTATGCGCGATGATCTCATGGCCGTTTTCCAGCTCGACCCGAAATGTCGCGTTTGGCAGGAGTTCCTTCACGACGCCGGGAAATTCGAGCAGTTCTTCCTTGGCCATGGTCTCTCCTATTTTCGCATCGGTCTTGTCCGATGGGGGCGATATGCGCTCGACTCGCGGAAATATCAAGCACAAAGCCAGATTTCCCTTTGAAATCGGGGGAATTCGTCGCCACGGTGCAACCGATTTTGACGTGGGGGAATCGCAATGTGCTGGAGTACGGAAGCGTCCGTGGCGTGGGCAACTGCCGGTGTCACGGCGTCGGCCTATCTTTGGTACAAGAAAGAGCCGCCAGTGATGTGGATGACCATCGGGTATTTCTCGCTGATGGAGATCATTCAGGCGTTTTCCTATCCGGTGCTGAACCAATGTGACCTGCCCCGCAACCAGGCGCTGACCTATCTGGGCTATCTCCACATCGCCTTCCAGCCGTTCTTTGTGAATCTGATGGCGCTGCATTTCGTGCCGTCAGAAGTCAGGTCCCGGATCATCCTGCCAGTGATGATCGCCTGCGGGTTCGTGACGATGTCGCTCGTGATCAATGCCTATCCCTTTGAATGGGCGGGAGAATGCGACCCAAGACGCGCGCTCTGCGGCCCTCAAATGTGTACGCTCTCTGGCAACTGGCACCTCGCATGGAACTTGCCGCTGAACGGCATCGGCAACCCCCTCGCGCATTGGGAGGTCTGGGGTTTCCGCCCCTTCCCGCACGGGATGCCGGGCTACGCCATCGTCGCCTTCCTGATGCCCGCGTTGTACGGGTCGTGGAAATTCGCACTTTACCTGCTCCTTTCAGGTCCCGTGCTGGCGCGCTTCCTAACCGACAACGTCCACGAGCAACCGGCCATCTGGTGCCTCATGGCCATCGCGGTGTCCTTTGCTATCGTGAAGACGCCTTTGCGGCGGTATCTACGCGTGGATCAGGTATTGCCGTGGATGCGGTGGGTGCTGCGGCCCGAGCGAGCGAAGGCTGCCGAAGGCGATCACCAAACCGTTCGGTCACAAATGGAGAGTGGGTGAAACCCGCGTGCCTTGCGCAGCGAGACTGGCAGTCATTGAAACTCATCAGCTAGAAAAAAAACAATATTCTTTGACATATTGATCATAGCTGGTTGTGAAAGTGATTGCCTTTTCTTCAACGCCTGGCCCTTCCATAGTGATCAACATGGTGTCACGCCATTCATAGTAGTGCGTTGTTCCGTCGCCTCTTGACGATGGCATCGTGTCTCCAGAGGGTTCCCTCAATATCGATCGTTCCTGCCGCGTCGTTTTCCCGTCCCTCATTGTGAATGCGACGATCGTGAAACCAACTTCGGGCGGACCCTCTTCAAGCTTCCCGTATGCATATTTTTTGCCCGGAAAGCGCCTGTCCTCATCGAGTTGCGCATCGACCATGTCAAACTGGAAAGACGTCCAAAGCGTCCATCCGTGTTCCGGCACGTCGCGCCATCGGAAAGTGGTCATCTGGCAGCCGTCCACTTCGACTTCATGCCGTTCGTCTTCAAATTGATGACGGCCAGAACTTTCGATGGCTTGGATGAGATCATCTTTATCATCCGCCAGCACTTGGGACGCGAGGAACGGAACTAGGAGTAAGAGTCGCTTCAAGAGCACCTCCGAACGCCGATAGTTTGATAATTTTGTATGCTATTTGATGTCAAGAAAACGACCTATGGACTATGTTTCTGAGCTGCCGGCTCGAACAACATGTTAACATCGCCACCAAAGAACCAAGCGACCTACCCCTCGCGCCCCGGCCCCCACCTTTCCACCAGTTTTCCCATAATCTGATCCCGCGCCTCGCGGTACTTCATGAGCTGCGTCTCTCGGTTATCACCCAACCCCGTCGGGTCCAGAATTGGCCAGTATTCCACCTCCAGATGGAACACCCGTGTCAAATCAAGCGCGCGGCGTTGGCTCGCTGGGGACAGGGCCAGGACCAGATCGAAGGACGATAGATCATCGCCCCACTCCTCCATCTCGTCAAAACTGCGCGAACGGTGGCGGGACAATTCCACACCGATCTCGGAACAGACCGCAATCGCGAAGCCATCAATCTCAAGGTCGTTTTTCACACCAACGGACTGGATGTAACACTCCATCCCGTAGAGTTTCTTCATGATCCCTTCGGCCATCGGGGACCGAACCGCATTGTGGTCGCAGCAGAAAAGAACGGACTGGGGCAAGGCCGCTTGGATTGTCTTGCCCTCCTCCACCATCAGCCTCCGAAATGCAGCACGCAGATGAGGGTGAAAAGGCGGCGCGCAGTGTCGGTGTCGACCTCTGCCTTGCCTTCCAGACGCTCCTGCAGGACGCGCGCACCTTCATTGTGGATGCCGCGGCGGGCCATGTCGATGGTCTCAATCTGGCTTGGGGGGAGCGTTTTGACAGCCTCGAAATAGCTTTCGCAGATCTGGAAGTAGTCTTTCACAACCTGCCGGAACGGGCCGAGGGACATGTGAAATTCACCGGCTTCAGCCGCCTGCTCAGTCGCAACCGCAAACACAAGACGCCTGTCGCGGATCGCGAGGTTCAGCTTATAAGGCCCCGGTGGCACCTCGCGGTCCTCTCGCAGGGGCAGCTTGAAGGTGTTGTCTTCCAACAGATCAAAGATCGCGACCTTGCGTTCCTGATCAATCTCGGGCGTTGGCGGCGGCAGGTTGCGGTCGTCCAGGGAGATGTCGATGATTTTGCTCATGCGTCACCCCTGTTCAATCGCGCCAACCGTGCAGACACGGACAACCCGTGCGCCTCTAGGCTTTCGGACACGGCCAGACGTTCGGCGGATGGGCCGATCGCCGCCAGCGCCTCTGGCGTCATTTGTGACAATGTGGTGCGCTTCACAAAATCCATCACCGACAATCCGCTTGAGAACCGGGCTGACCGCGCGGTGGGCAGCACGTGGTTCGGCCCGCCGATGTAATCACCGATGGCCTCTGGCGTCCACGCCCCAATGAAGATCGCACCCGCGTGGGTGATCTTGTTTGCGTAGTTTTCGGCGTCTGCCATGCAGAGTTCCAAGTGTTCCGGCGCGATGCGGTCCGAGAGTGCGGCAGCTTCATCCAGATCGCACACGGTGATCACCGCGCCAAAATCGCGCCAGGACGCCCCTGCAATCACGCGCCGTTCCAGTGTCTCCAGCCGTTTGTCCACGGCATCAGCCACCGCCTGCCCAAACGCCGCGTCATCGGTGATCAGCAGACTTTGCGCGCTTTCGTCATGTTCTGCCTGGCTCAGCAGATCGAGCGCGATCCAGTCAGGGTCATTGTCCTTGTCTGCGATCACCAGAATCTCGGACGGCCCCGCGATCATGTCGATCCCGACCTTGCCAAAAACCCGCCGCTTTGCAGCTGCGACAAAGGCATTCCCCGGTCCCGTGATTTTATCAACAGGTGCAATGGTTTCAGTGCCATAGGCCAAGGCCGCAATCGCCTGCGCGCCGCCCACGCGGTACACCTCATCCACGCCAGCGATCTTTGCGGCCAGCAACACCATCGGGTTCACCACCCCATCCGGTGTCGGCACGGTGATCGCCAAGCGCCCGACGCCAGCCACCTTCGCCGGAATCGCGTTCATCAGCACCGAGGACGGATAGGTCGCAAGCCCGCCCGGCACATAAAGCCCCGCCGCCGATACCGGTGTCCAACGCCAGCCGAGCGTTGCGCCCACTGGATCGGTCCAGCTTGCATCCTCTGGCATTTGCCGCGCGTGATAAGCCGCGATCCGGTCGGCCGCCATCTCAAGCGCCGCACGGTCTTCAGCCGCGACTTTCGCGCATTCGGCGTCGATCTCGTTTTGCGTGAATCGCAGCTGATCTGCTGTCAACGTCAGCCGATCAAACTTCGCCGTCAGCTCCAGCACCGCCGCATCACCGCGCGTGCGCACGTCAGCGATGATGCCTGCAACGACATCATCCACATCGGGGCTGTCTTCCCGCTTTGCACCCAGAAGCGCCCGAAAACGCTGTTCAAAGTCAGGATCGGTGGTCGTCAAAAACTGTGGCATTGCAGGCTCCTTGCCCGATGGGTCTTACAGGGGCCATGGCCAGCCTTCAATGCGCGAAAGCGTCCCTTAGACGTCGTGCGCAGGCGCCTTGCGCGATGGCGCAACGTAAGGCCGGGTGACGTCCTTTAAGACCACCTCCAGCGCTTCCACATCCACCGCAATCGCACCATCGCCAGCCAGCGTCAGCTCCAACCGCCCGGTTCCGTCTTC
This sequence comes from Paracoccaceae bacterium, assembly GCA_020628545.1. Classification (GTDB taxonomy): domain Bacteria; phylum Pseudomonadota; class Alphaproteobacteria; order Rhodobacterales; family Rhodobacteraceae; genus Yoonia. The sequence goes on from JAHDEX010000053.1 coordinate 10,375, forward strand.
GCCAGGCTGAAAAGCCAAGGACAACAGCGCATAAACCATGTCCTTGTCGCTTGGATCGACGCCTTGGCTTTTCACCGCCATCACGTCTTCGATCACCAAAACCGACTGCACCCTTTCAAAGTCCCGCTTGCGCGCTTTGGCCCGCTCTGCGTCTTCCCACCGGAAACGGTTCAAGAGCAAAGCAAACCGCCGCGCTTTGCGATCCCACCGGATTTCTGACGCAGGAAACACCGCATCCTGCACCAGCGCCGCAAGGACACTTAGGTCTTCCGCGTCCAACGCTTTCAAGCGCAGTGGCTGATCACCAGCATCTTCGAAACGGGCATCTTCGACCATCAGTTCGACACCCTTTCCACTTGCGCGCCCACTCCGCTGAGCTTGCGCACCAACTGCTCATACCCGCGGTCGAGGTGATAGACGCGGTTCACCACCGTCTCCCCTTCAGCCGCCAACCCGGCGAGGATCAGTGACACCGACGCCCGCAAGTCTGTCGCCATGACAGGCGCACCTTTGAGTTTCTCAACACCCGTGACCGTCGCAGTCCCACCCTGCACGTCGATCTGCGCCCCCATGCGCATCAATTCAGGCGCATGCATAAATCGGTTCTCAAAGATCTTTTCTTCCAGCACCGACGTCCCTTCAGCCAGACAGAGCATCGCCATCATCTGCGCCTGCAAGTCGGTTGGGAAGCCGGGGAATGGCTCTGTCGTGACATTCACCGCTTTCGGACGGTTGCCATTGCGGGACACTTTCAGGCCGTTCGCCGTCTCAGTCACGTCAATCCCTGCCTCGCGTAGTTTTTCGACAAAAGACGCCACCAGATCAATCCGCCCACCAAGGCATTCCACTTCACCACCGGTGAAGACAGGGGCCAACATGTAGGTCCCCAGCTCGATCCGGTCCGTCACGACCTGATGGGTTGCCGCACCCAATCGGTCCACCCCCTGCACCGTAATCGTAGAGGTGCCATCGCCGTCAATTTGCGCGCCCATGCTCCGCAGGCAATCGGCCAAATCCACAATCTCCGGCTCGCGCGCTGCGTTATTGATTACCGTAGTGCCTTTGGCCAGTGTTGCGGCCATCATGATGTTCTCGGTGGCCCCAACCGAGGCAAATGGGAAGTCGATCACCGCGCCTTTGAGCCGTCCACCCGCCGCCTTCGCGTGCAAATACCCATCGCGCAGATCAATCTCCGCGCCCATCTTTTCCAGACCGTCGGTGTGGATATCCATCGGCCGCGCCCCAATCGCGCACCCCCCAGGCAAAGAGACCACCGCATGCCCTTCCCGCGCCAAAAGTGGGCCAAGAACGAGGTTCGACGCCCGCATCTTGCGCACGATGTCATATTCGGCGGTCGTGTTTATCGCCCCATGAGAGGACATCACCTGCACCTTGCCGTCCTGCAATGCGGTCACCTCGGCGCCCAGCGACTGCAACAACTGCGTCATCGTGGCGATATCCGACAAACGCGGCGCGTTGGTCAGCGTCAACGGCTCTTCCGACAGCAGCGTTGCTGGCATCAAGGCCAATGCGGCGTTCTTGGCCCCTGCAATCTGAATTTGCCCGCTCAGCGGCGCGCCGCCTGTCACAACAATGGAGTCCATAAAATCTGCCCTATTCTTTTTTGTCTTTTGGATCGCCGCTTGCGCGCGCCCGTGCCTGCGCCTTGCGTTTGCCCATGTTGGCCTTGAGCGCCGCCTTCAGCCGATCCTCGCGGCTGGCGGGTTTGCTTGGCTTTTTCGGGGCGTCCTGTGTCATGACGCCGGTGTTACCAAGCCCTGCAAAAAGCGTCCAGTGAGGGCTTGCGCGGAACACCAAGAACCGCTACGTGACCGCCCTACGGATGCTGCTGTAGCTCAGTGGTAGAGCGCACCCTTGGTAAGGGTGAGGTCGGGAGTTCAATCCTCCCCAGCAGCACCAGCTTTCTCGACAAATTGCGATGTTTCGTCTGCAAATGGCCGTCGGCGCTCGTGCGCCTAAGACGTCGCGCGCAGCCGCGCACCATCGGCTTTTGATCCTAGCGGCGCGGGCATCCCAAAATGAAACCCCTGAAGCACGTCACAACCAAGCTGCGTCAGCAATTGACGCTGGTCTTCCGTCTCAATCCCCTCGGCCGTCACCGGCATCCCCATGTTCACCCCCAATCCGATAATCGAACCGATAAGTTGCAGCGACCTCTCGGAATCGACATCAAGCGCGTGCAAGAAGGACTTGTCGATCTTGATGCGATCAAAACCATAGCGCCACAACGTCGACAGGCTCGAATAGCCGGTCCCGAAATCGTCCATCACGATACGGATACCCAAACCCTTCAGGGCTTCTATCTGGCTATCAACGTTCATTTCTTGTTTGAGTAAAATGCTTTCTGTGATTTCAAGCTCGACCCGGTCTGCAGACAAACCCGTCGTCGTCAGCGCCGCTGCAACGACATCGACCAGTGCACCGGATTTGAACTGATCGGCCGAAAGGTTGATAGACACTTTCGATGTCGCATCAAACGCCTGCATCTCTGCCATTGCCGTCCGTAGCACCCAAGTCCCGATCTCTTCGATCAAGCCGATCTCTTCAGCAAGTGGAATAAACTCCGAGGGCGGCACATCTTCTTGCCCATTTTTCAAACGCAACAGAGCCTCGTAGCCGATGGCTTGCTCCGTCTTTGCATCCACCAATGGCTGATACACGATTGAAAACGCCTGCTGTGCAACGGCACGCCGCAAAAGCTCTTCCAGGTCCCGTCGGCGCTGCGCTGCCGCTCCCATCGACTCTCGATAGAAAGACACCACGTTTCGACCCGCCGCTTTGGCATGGTAAAGCGCCGTGTCCGCCCGCTGGAGGCCATCGTCCAAGGTGTCCCCTGCGCGATAATTGGTAACGCCGATACTGATCGAGGCCGAAATCGTAAAACCGTCGATCTCCACATCTTCCGTGATTTCCCGACGCAGGTTTTCCAGCTTGTGTTTCGCCTCTGCCCCCGAGAAGCGCCCGATTGCAAAGGTAAACTCATCCCCGCCAAAGCGCGCGACCAGCCCGTACGAGCCAATCGTGTGCACGATAATATTCCCAATGTGCCGCAGATAGGCATCACCAACACTATGTCCGTAGGTGTCGTTGATGGTCTTAAACCGGTCCGCATCAATGTAGCCGATGTGGCTCACGCGATTGTCGTGCAGCAATGCGGCCGCCTGACCCGCAAAGGTCTGGCGATTGAGTAAGCCCGTCAGCGCATCATGCTGCGAAAGGTAGCCAACATGACGCGCCCGCCGTTCCGCCAAGCCTTTTTGAAACCAAAAGGCCACAGCCGGGATGCCAAAAAGCACTGCACCGAACAGGGTGAAGGCTAGGCCGAATGACCCCGCTCCTGCCCTCATGGCGGCGCCGATGTGTGCGGTGCTTAAGCTCGAAGTCACAAAAGCAACGATCTCGTTTGACGCGTCAAATACCGGCACGGTGACCAGCGCAAAGTCCTGGGAAGGCCCATCCCCATGCGCCAGGGCATGAAACGAAACGATAGCCTCAGCCTCTCCGGATCCGAGCCGCGACCGCTGAACGTCATTCAAATGCGACAGCGCTTCCAACTGCCTTAAAATCTCAGGCGGTAACTGCAAAGAATGACTGTGACCGTGTAGGACATTTTCCTCCGCCAGCGCAGTTGTATGGTGGTCATCGGCATGATGTACGTGGTCGGCATCATGCTCATGCCTTTCATGTTCGTCTTGCGTTGCGCGCTCTGCCACGCGCGCCATGAAAGGTGAACCGTCTGGTGCAAAGATCTGCATCGTCGCCACGTTGATGGCCTTGGCCATATCAACAAATGCGGGCGATCTCGCGACCGCCTCCATCTGATCCGGTGAGTGCGCCTCTGCCACCAGCATATGAACAAGATGTTCTGCCTTGTCCAAAACATGCACCGTCGTCACACGGTCCACTTCACGTTGAACCAGATATTGGAAAGTGAAGAACGCGCCAACAACAACCGTCCCAAGCACGCAGATCGAACGCCAATACATAACGTCGCCTTGACTGATACAAATGCTGCAAACTTAGCGAACGAAGGTTAGGCTCTCGTAAATTCGGTTCAATCTGGACCCTCTTGATCCATCATGTGGCGTCGCCGTTGCCGACTAGATGGTGCCCACGAACCTTTCAGGGAGCACGCGCCATTCACCATCGACAAACCAGTCGATCTTGTAACGCATCCCGTGGTTCATCTGGGTTCCCGCGAAGCTCGATACGATCCGCTTACGCTGACGATCAAACTCAAAGCCGCGGTCCTCCGGGTCGAACCGCGCGTCCGAAGAGATGTGAAAGCGGTTTGTGGCCGTCAGACCGCAGACCATCACTCGCAAATTCGCGTTTCCGGGTCCAAGGCGACGTACTCCTCCGCAGAGATACGGTGGATTTCCGTGAAGGGGATGAACTGCCATTCTTCCACAAACTTCGTCTTCACGCCGTTTCTCAAATACTTCGTGATCTGCGGGTTCCCTACGAAGCCGACGTTCACATTTGCCCCATGAAAACCCAGTGTCAGGTCAGGATCGAGGCAGGCGTTTTCGAGCGTTGTGAAAATCAGGCAAGCGGAATTGCAGTAGCCTTCAATCTCGATCGGCCCGCCCCAAAGCTTGAAGATTGCGCGGTCGGTCTCGGCAGAGATCAACTGCCCGCCCCCATCGTTGCGGATGGTGTAGACGTCGCCGGACGGAAGCGGCCTGCGGTCGTTGCACCCCACCAACACAACTATAGCGAGAAATACATAGAGAAGTTTCTGCATACCGCCTCAATTTCTTGTTTCGATGCAAATTGTAGCGCATTGCACAGAAATCCAGAACCGGCTCAAAAAGTTATTGCATTACGACTATTTAATATATCAAAATCACTCCGAACAACATGTGATTCCGGACCATCTCATGGAGTCACCCATCTAAAACGTTGCAGAATCGTTAATGATTTCATTCATTAGCCCGGACTCACATCGGGGGATCTGAGAATGGCACTTGTCACGACACCCGCTGCGTCACCGACGCGCGAAATCCTTACCATGCCACAAACCCAGGTCGCGGCCTACATCAACGCCAAGCGACGCAATCTGGAGCTGGGTGGGATCATCGCAAAATTGAACCACGAATTGATGTTCGGCGATGATGAACAGCGCAAAAGCGCGGGCGAGGCGCTGAAAAAGCTCGGCTACGTGCTCGACTGATCAAAGGGCCCGCGCCAATCACGCGCGGGCCATTGCATTAAGGCTTACTTCCGAAGTTCCCAGGGGGTCGTGAAGGAACCCAGGGCGGACTTGATGTCGTCGTGCGAACTGCCACCGGCCGTCTCCAAAAAAGCGACCAGTCCCCGCTTCTTGTCCTCGGACACTTCGACCACCGTGGCGTCAACACCGCTCTTTTCAAGCGACGCGTTCAGCACCCGCGTAATCGCGCTCTTGCGAAGATCGGGCTTGAACACTTTGCCGACGGCCGTTTTCGGCAGTTCCGAAAGGATTTCGAGGTGCTTTGGATGGGCCGCCCGTTCGTGGATACGCTCTTTCGCGTAGGTCATAAGCTCTTCCACGGTGACGTTGGCACCATCGGTGAGTTCGACAAAGGCGCAGGGCACTTCGCCAGCATGCGCATCAGGCTGCCCAATGGCGCCTGCGAAGGCGACGGCCGGATGACCGGCGAGCGCCTCTTCAATCTCTGCCGGGTCAATGTTGTGCCCGCCCCGGATGATCAGGTCCTTCGCGCGGCCCGTGATCCAGAGGTAGCCATCGGAATCGATACGACCAAGGTCGCCTGTCCGCAGATACTGCCCTTCGTTGCCAAGCGGCGGATAGAACAGGTCCTTGTTCTTATCCGCTTCGGTGTAGGTCATCCCGTCATAGACGCCGGGGTTTGCGACACAGATCTCACCGATCTCATCGACACCGCAGTCCTTCTGATCAGCGACCGACACGATCCGCACATCGGTGTATGGGAACGGAATCCCGATGGAGCCGACACGCTTTTCCCCGTCCGGCGGGTTGATGGACACAAGGCAGGTCGCCTCTGTCAGACCATAGCCTTCACAGATCGTCACGCCTGCCGCTTCCTCAAACCGCTTGTAAAGCTCAAGCGGCAACGGCGCGGACCCGCAGAACGCAAGCCGCAGTGTCGAAATGTCAGCATCAACCTTGCGCTGCATCAGCGCCGACATGGCCGTTGGCACCGTGATCATGAAGGTGACCTTGTGGCGTTCGACCAGCTTCCAGAAGTTGTCGAAAACCCCGTCACCGCGGTACCCCTGCGGTGTCGGGAACACCACATGCGCGCCAGAACTGATCGAGGCGCCCAGCGACACAATCGCAGCAAAGACATGGAACATCGGCAGAGGGCAGATCTGCACATCATTCTCGGTGAACAGAAGGCGATCCCCGAGCCAAGAGTTGTAGATGATGCCAGAGAACCGGTGCTGCGCCACCTTCGGCATGCCCGTCGTACCGCCAGTGTGGAAGTAGGCCGCCACGCGGTCGGATTTGCTATCTTCAAACGACAAGGTGGTAGGCTGCTTGGCCATCTCCTTTCGGAAATCCACAACCTTTGCGTTGTGCTGCACCTGCACTTTCGGGCGGATCAACGGCACGATGAACTTCTTCAGGCCGGTCATGTAGTGCAGAAGATCAACTTCCACGACAGCCTTCACATTGGGCGCGAGCTTCACCGCTTCAGCCGCCTTCTGGGCCACGTCCGTGCGTGGGAAGGCCTTGAGCGTCACAAGCACCTTGGCGCCCGTCTCACGCAGGATCGCGCCGATTTGCTCGGCTTCAAGAAGCGGGTTAATCGGGTTCACGATCCCGGCGGTTTGGCCGCCTAAGAACGTCAGAATGGTTTCTGTCGCATTGGGCAAAAGGTAAGCAACAACGTCCGTTTCCCCAACGCCCAGCTGTCGGAACATATTGGCCGTTTGCGCCGTCTTGCCTTGCAACTCAGACCAGGTCAGTGTTTCACAGGGTGCCTTCGGATCCGAAAACATCTGAAACGTCACCGCATTCCGGTTTGGAAACGATGCGGCTGTTTTCGAAATCTGAGCAAATGTAGTAACTGGGACGTCCCGATCTTCCCACGGCATTTCGTCCACAATCGCGTTGCGATCGGCAACTGTCGCATAGGTCATTGCAGACCCCTCCCTCAATTATCCTGTCTGCACACGTTATCCGCGTGCAGCCTCCCGAACCATTAAGATGCGTCCTGTTGCGTGTCCGCGCAAGCCTGACGCGGCGTTGCACCGCTATTCTGCAGCCAAACCCGCGGTGAATTGAAGCCGCGCAAGCCGGGCATAAAGCCCGCCTTCGGCCACAAGATTGTTGTGCGTGCCTTCCGCGACGACTTTCCCATCCTTAAAAACGATGATCCGGTCGGCCTTTTTGACCGTGGCCAGCCGGTGCGCCACGATCAGGGTGGTCCGGTCCTTGGACAGATCCTCAACAGCCGACTGCACGGCGCGTTCGCTTTCCGCATCAAGGGCAGAGGTCGCCTCGTCCAGCAACAGAATGGGCGCATCCCGCAAAATGGCACGCGCAATCGCGATCCGTTGCTTTTGCCCACCCGAAAGCATCACCCCACGCTCGCCCACATAGCTGTCGTAACCTTCGGGCAATGCCGTTAAAAAGTCATGCGCCGCGGCTGCCTTTGCGGCGGCAATCACCTCTTCATCGCTTGCGTCAGGACGCCCAAACCGGATGTTCTCACGCGCAGTATCAGCAAAGATAACAGGGTCTTGTGGCACCAAAGCAATGTGCTTTCGGAACGCATCACGATCCAGATCCTTCAGGTCCACGCCATCAAGGGTGATCCGCCCGGCCTGCGGATCATAAAACCGCTGCACAAGCTGGATGATGGTGGTTTTTCCTGCACCCGAAGGACCGACAAGTGCCACGGTCTCACCCGGACGGATCGTCAACGACACATGATCCAGCGCGGACACTTTGGGCCGCGAGGGGTAGCTGAAGCGCACGTCTTCAAACGCAATCAGGCCTTTCACCGGGGACGGCAGCGTCGCCGCCTGTACCGGATCAATGACCGTGTCATCGGTTTGCAGTAGCTCGACCAATCGCTCTGTCGCACCAGCAGCGCGCTGCAATTCCCCCCAAATTTCGGTTAGCGCGGCGACAGATCCCGCAACCATGATCGTATAAATCATGAATTGAACCAGCGCGCCGACCGAAATCGCACCGGTCTGGATGTCATTCGCACCAAGGTACAAGAAACCGACGATGCCCGAGAAAGCCATGAAGATCACAATGGCCGTCAGAACAGCCCGGGTCCGAATCCGCCGTTTGGCCGCGTCAAAACTGCGCTCCGTGACATCTGCAAATTTCCGGCGGCTGAGCGTCTCATGCGTGAACGCCTGAACCGTTTGCGCCGCCAGAAGCTGTTCGGACGCGTCACCGGATGATGCTGCGATCCAGTCCTGGTTCTCTTTTGACAGCCGCCGCACCCGCCGCCCCAATACGATGATCGGCACAACAATAACGGGGATCGGCCACAGCACCATCGCGGTCATCTTGACGGAAGTGACAAGCATCAAGGCAATGCCACCAAAGAAAATCAACACGTTACGCAGTGCCACCGAAACCGAACTGCCAATCACAGACAGGATCAGCGTGGTATCCGTGGTGATCCGGCTCAGCACCTCACCCGTCATGATCTTTTCGTAGAACGCCGGGCTCATCCCGATCATGCGATCAAAGACAGCCTTGCGAATGTCGGCCACAACACGCTCGCCCAGACGGGTCACAAGGTAGTACCGCAGTGCCGTCCCAATCGCGAGGAGGGCCGCAATCGCCAGCGCACCCAAGGAGTAGTTCCCCAGAAAGTCACCGCCAGCAACGTTGAAATTGTCAATAACCCGGCGCACCGCAATCGGCAGGATGAGCGACATCGCCGCCGTCGAAACCAAGGCGATTATCGCCAGAACCAACATGCCACGGTATGGCCTGACGAACGGCCAAAGCTCCCCGAGCGCCCCAACCCGTTTTGACGCCGCGCGCTCTGCTTCAACATTTTGGGGGGCGTCAGCCATATCTGTCGTCTTTCCGGGTCGTGCCGGATGGACATAATGGCCTATTCCCGGAGGGACAAGGCAGCGTCAGGTCAGTTTTGGCAGGATATGGTCTGTTGGAGCGGGCGGCGGGAATCGAACCCGCGTCATTAGCTTGGAAGGCTAAGGTCTTACCACTACACAACGCCCGCTTCACGCTTGGGTGGTATGGGAATCCCATTTTGGCGTCAAGTGGCCTTCATTGCGGTAGCAAACCGATCTCCCCTTCGCAGGTTTGATCCGACACCGTCCACCTTAACCAGCGTCAGAGGTGACGACATTCCAATCCAGCAACTCATCCTCGGTCAGGATGTAAATTTCCTCCGCAGGCGTCGCCATGGCCGGTCCCATGATCCGCAGATCAATACCCATCTCGTCCAGATGGTTGAGAACACCCGCCTGCCCCCGCTGGATGTCTTCAACGGCCAGAAATGCGGGCAGGATCGTCGATTCACCAAAGCTGTGCTGATGAACGCCAAGCCGTGCGGTGTCGGACACGCTGCGTGTGACGCCTCCCACAAAGATATAAGGACAGGCCGAAAAACAAACTGCATCGTCGTCCAGCCGCGTTTCCACCTCAAGCCCGCGCAGCGTTTGCCCAATCGCCAGCGCGTCACCCACGCTGCCGCCCGGACTGTTCAGTAGCACCATAGAGGGACGGATCTCGCGCAATTCTGCGACAATACGGTCGCCATCGCCCGGAGCAACGGCGCCGCGCAGGCGCAGCGCTTCTGTCCCATCAAACTCAACCGTCTCGGCCACCAAGCGGCGCGGCATATCCGGGTCCACACCCGGCCCCGGCGTCGCTGGCCGATTGGGGCGGTAATAGCGCGTCTGATCACCCGGCCCGATTGGGCGGTCCAGTTCCGGCGCGTTCGAGGGCGACAGCAGCCCCGGAAGCGTTGGCGCGAAATCGATGCCAACCAACACAACGGCAAGTGCGATCTGCGATCCCAGAAGCCACCTTAGCACGCGTCCCGTTGTATGCTTTGCCGGGTCGGGGATCTCCGTCATTCGACGGCTCGCGGGGTTGTGCGGATTTTGCTGGCCGCATCAGGCTTGACGACCTCGGCCAGGTTCACCTCATTCGCCTCCACCTGCTTCAGCGCAATCAGCGCCGCGCGCAATTCCCCCACTGTCAGCGCATCCTCCGCCTCAACAGGGTCGCGTCCGGCGCGAATGGCACCTTGCGCCACCGCCATGATGAGAACCAAAACCGCGGGCAGCAGATCAATCGCAATCGCGCCAGCCCAGGACGGCACAAAGTTCTCGGCATAGCGGATCACAGCATCAGCAGTTGAAATGGGGGTATACACCACCTCAGCGGCAGGCGGCAGCGCAAGCACACTGGCCGCAGCCGACTGCAGCGTGGCAGCGCGTTGGGCAAGAACGTCAAGAAGCGATGTGATCGTGGCTTGTTGCGCGGCTTGCCCATCTGAATCGCCCGCATCCAGGGTTGGCAAAACCACTGACTGCGCCAGGTCGCGTGCCGCGCGATCGACAAGCGGCGCGACAGACAGTTGGCGCATCTCTGTGATGATCCCCGCAAGGCGCACGGATTCTTCTGAGAATTCCACACCCCGCTCTGTGACCGGCCCTGCGGCGACGGTCAGCGCCCGCATCCGACTCAGGATCGCGTTACCTTCTGCAAACGCCGCTGCGACCGGCGCTTCCTGCGCGGCAATCAACTCTTCTAATGCAGCAAGCTCATTCGACTTCTGGGTCAGAACGCGGAACACAGCACCCCGCCCTGCAAGCCCCGACAATTGCCCGCCGGCCTCTTGCTGCGATAGGTCCTCAAATCCCTGTCGGGTGCGCCCGACGTCCAAACGCAGGGCCTGGGCCTGCAAGGCGGTCTCATGTGCCCGTTCTAAAGACGCCTGATACTCCTGCACTGTCTGCGCTAAATGCTGTTCCACCGCCGCAGACCCGGCAAGTGCAGCCGCATTGAGCCAAGACGACATCGCAACAATCGCAGCGGACCCCAGAACCATCGACAGGACAAGCCACATCCGGGAAGCTGCCGTGCGCATCGCAGGCAGCAGGCGCATCAGGAACGACCAAAAGACGAAAATACCTGTGGAGACCGCCATGCTGTAGGCGACGGCCGCAAACAGCGACAAGGCGCCACCATCATCGAGCAGCCCCCGCACGCCAAGATAAGTGTATATCCCCGACGCAACAGCAAGCACGCCCAGCGCTGCCGAGGTAAAGCTGTTCAGCCAGTCGAGATGCCCTTCCACCTCGCGCGCGTGGCGAAGCCCTCTTGTGTCAGATGCCATAACGTCCCCTTTGCTGGGAAAGTGGGGCGCGCAACGCCTTAAGACAAGTCATGACCGCGCGTCTCGGCGGGACTACGCGAAAACGTGAATGCAATCAGTTCTGGATAAATGAGGTCATACGGCGCAGGACCCTGCCCTGCGCCGCGCGGCTTTAGTCGGCGAGCGTTTCTGTCTCAACCTCGGTGTCTAGAACCGTCTCGGTTGGTGCGGGATCGTCCGAGCCCATAAACACCATCATGAAGACAGCCGCTGCAATCAAGCCGATCGTGATCCCAAGCAGCGGGCCCACATGTCTACGCTTTTGGCGTTCAAGATTTGTGTCTGGCGACGTCATCGCGTTCTCCTTCATTTTGTCGCCAAAGGAACTGACGAGGCCGCGAAGGGTTCCGAAGCTCGCTCAGAAATCGACCACGTCCGGTTGAAACGTCTCAATCGGGAAGGAGATGGCAACCGTGTAGCTGTCATCCTCCTCAGTGGTGTCGACCTCTGCCCCCAGCTTGATAGCAAAGACGCGGATAAGTTTGCTACCAACGCCAGCTGGCTCCTCATGCGGTGCATCCCGACGCACCGAGTTGCAGACCGAAAGCAAACATTGGCCGTCATCCTCTTGCAGTTTGACCGACAGGTACGCCTTTCCATCCTCCGCCTTGCCCAGATATTTGACCGCGTTTGTCACAACCTCGGCGGCAAGAAGCGACAGAGGGACGGTTTGATCAGGGTATAGCAGGATCGGCGCGACCTCGGTGGTCACGACGATGTCGTCAGGGTCGATGTCGCTTAAGGAGGTCGACTTGCTCACCGTGTTTGCAATCAATTCCCCAACATTGACGCGACCTTCGTCAGGCGACGTGTAAAGGTCGGTGTGGATGCTGGCCATATCGGTGACCCGCCCCTGAATGCGCTGTAAATTCTCGACGGTTTCGTCGTGTTCGGCGTTTCTGATCTGCATATTCATGATCGACGCGATCATCTGCAGGTTATTCTTCACGCGATGATGGATTTCCTTCAGCAGTACATTCTTTTCGCGCAAATGCGATTCCAGTCGCGCCTCTTCCCGCAGGATCTGATCCGTCATGTCCAAAAACCGCGCTTTGAGGTCAACAAATTCTGTCGGCGTGCGCTCGCTACCAACGTCGTCCGGTATCTTTCGCGTCTCAGCGAAAGCGTCCATCTCCGTTTTGAGTGTCGCGACCTGTCGGATCACGAGAGAATAGAGCGCTGCAAACATCGCAATCAGAGCAGCAGCCCACATCAACGCAGGAAAGACCCATGTCGGCACTGAGACCGCAGCCGTTGTCGTAAAAGCGGTATTCGGGCGCCAAACGCCCAGCACGGTAATGGGCGCATTCTGACTTGGCACCACGCTGTAGGAGTAATTTTCGCCGTCGCCTGCCGTTCCGCGAAAGACCCGCGCATCTCCTTCAAAGA
>JAHDEX010000053.1:23244-28203 GCA_020628545.1 Paracoccaceae bacterium
CCTGCTGTGTTGACGCTGACCACGCTTTCCGGGTTCGCCATGCGCCGCTCGAATTCTGCCGTGCCGGAAAAATCACGGCTTTCGCCTGTGGACGAGCACGTCATGAGGCCGTCAAGCGGGATAACACCCACGAAGCTGAAGTCGCTTTCATCGTCCAGAAAGGATTGCAAAAAACGGGTGCAGGTCGCAGGCTCAAGGGACCCGCCCTCGTGCAATGCACCAAGCATACGGGCGGCACCGAAGGCACGCTCGACCCTGATGCGCAACGCCTCAGCAGCCTGCTCAGTGATGGTCAGTTTGATCTTATCAAGAATTTCGGTCGATGTGCGGGCAACCTGATTTGTCTGTACAACCGCGATCAAACCAATCGGCAACAGCGAAATGGTCAGCAGTGCGACAATGCGCACAAGCAGACTGTTCCACCACTTGGGCGAAGGTTCTGTGTCGTCTGCACTCACTTATCAACCAGGATATGATCGCGCTGCACAACGGAAAGCGTCGAAGAGTCGGTCAGCTCCATTGCTGTCTCACCGGAGAGTTCTAGCATATCCGCCAATCGATCCCGCGCGCGATTGATCCGACTTTTGATGGTGCCGATCTTGACGCCCGCCATCTCCGCCGCTTCTTCGTACGAGAAGCCCTGCACACCCACCAGCACCAGCGCCTCGCGTTGCTCAACCGGCAACGTCTCAAACGCCTGACGGAAATCGCGCAGATGCAAACGCCCGTCGTGATCCGGCTTCACCGCCAGCTTGTCAGAAAACGCCCCTTCGACGTCCGGCACCTCACGCTTCATCTTTTGGTGATGTGTGTAATAAGTGTTCCGGATAATCGTGAACAACCAGGCTTTCATGTTCGTGCCGGGCTTGTAGCTTTCAATATTTTTCCAAGCCTTCAGCAGTGCTTCCTGCATCAAATCATCGGCCGCCGCACGATTGCGCGTCAGGCTGCGGGCAAAGCCGCGCATGTCGGGAATAGAGGCGATCAATACCTCCTTCGGATCCTCGGTTTCCATGTCGGGATCCTTATTCGTCATTATTTTTCTCAGCCTTTGCAATATCTTGCGCGCGCAGCAACCGGACCATGTCCTGCATCTCTTGGGGCAGACCATCCTGAGAGTAATCGTCGAAAACTTCTTTCAAGTTTGCGAAGATCTGCTCCTGAATCACGCGCTTCTGATTTTTTGTCTTAGGATTTGATTTCATCGATTCGAGCACCATTTGGTGGTGAGATAATTACGTGGATGTAGTACGATCCACCGTACGTCCACATGTACATGCCAGGGAGAATGTTCATGCCAGAATTTGAGTTGGAAGGCTCTTTTTCCGATTATGTTGCGCAAGCGCTGCCATATCTGCGGCGCTATGCGCGCGCTTTGACCGGGTCTCAAGCACGTGGCGACCAGTACACGATGGCCACGCTTGAAGCTCTTTTGAAAGACAGATCTATCGCTGAGGACGCGCCGACAATTCGCGAGGGGGTGTTCCAATGCTTTCACGCGATCTGGTCGTCCTCGGGTCGGAACATGTCCGTTGAAGAGGCGGACAATGCGGCGATCCAAGCCTACAAACACCTCGCAAAGTTGACTGAAAACTCGCGCGAGGTGCTTCTTCTGAACACGATTGAGGAATTTGATCTGTCGCAAATCGCGCGCATCATCAACACCTCTGTCGAGGAGGTCGAAGTGCTGCTGGATGCCGCGTTGACCGAAATCGCGGAGAGCGCAAGTGGTCGGGTTCTGATCATCGAGGACGAACCGATTATCGCGGAAGACATCCAGGACATCGTGACCGACCTTGGCCACCGCGTCGTCGGAATCGCGCGGACGCGCGCGGAGGCAGTCGAGCTTGGCAAGGCCGAGGAGGCTGATCTGATACTGGCTGATATTCAACTTGCAGATAACTCCTCAGGCATTGATGCGGTGAACGATTTGCTGGGCATGCACGATGCCCCAGTTGTCTTCATTACGGCATTCCCCGAACGTCTGCTGACGGGGGACAAGCCGGAACCGGCTTTCTTGATCTCCAAACCATTTAGTGTGGCGCAGGTCAGGTCGGCGGTTAGCCAGGCGATGTTCTTTGCCTCGACTGAGACGCTGCGCGCGTCGTAAGAAAAGGGCCCTGCCGCGCCGCGGCAGGGCTTTTCGTTTATTCGGACGTCAACGCCCGCAACATCCACGCAGCTTTCTCGTGAAACGCTGAGCGTTCAGTCGCCAGATCTTCGGTCACTGGATCATTGTGATCTCCCGCTACCTTCACTAAGGCGTGCAGGCGATGGGCCACACGCTCATGGTCTTTCGCAAGATCCTTACACATATCACCGGCCGACAGATCGTCGCTGGCGTCTTCAATGACAGACGCCTGCATGATTTCTGCCATACGCGACGGCGCCAGCTTACCGATGGCACGAATACGCTCGGCCAGTTCGTCAGCGGCAGCGAACATATCTTCGTACTGTTCTTCTGTCAGGTTATGGACCGAATAGAACAGTGGCCCTTCCACATTCCAATGATAGGCGTGGGTCTTGAATGTCAGGCGATAGGTATCCGCCAGGACATCTGTCAGCGCCGATGCGAGCGTCGATGCCTCGCGCACGCCAGTGCTGATATCTTGCTCAGTTGATACAACGTTAAGTGCTTGTGTCATGGTCCTTCCTTCAAATGTTGCAGTGGGTTGCCATCATATCACCGCACGACGCGAACAATCAGCGACAACACGAAGAGCGCCAAAAACACGAAAAACAGAATTTGCGCGATTCCAGCTGACGCGGCAGCAACCCCGCCAAATCCAAAGAACGCAGCAATCAGCGCGATGACGAGAAAAGCTATCGAATAGTAAAGCATGTTAATCCTTCCAATCGTTACGGTCGTTAGACCATTCGCTTGGTCAACGAACCGAGAAGGACTAATGATGTTCCAAAAAAAGATTAGATTTGACGCCACCGTGACAATGCGGCCTTCACTGCATCTACAAGAGTTTCGCTTGTGAATGGCATCGCCACATGATGGGTCGCGGTCGGTGGCACGTGCCCCCCAAGATGGATGTGCGACGACATCATCGGTAGCGGCGCTTGGAACATTCTTGCAGCGCCTTCAGTCTGTGTAATGACACAGATGGGACCGACCGCGCGCGCAACGATCTGATCAATATCCATAAGCCGGACATCTCGCATCACAGCAAGTTCGGGAAAAGACATCGTGATCGCCTCGAAAACATCAAGGGCGATCAATGCGTCTTCGACGCAGATGAAAACTCTGCTTTCCATGAAACATTTCCCGCAGGAATAAGTTCCTTCTTACGCAAATTGCAAACCACTGCACTAACATAGGTTACGCGAAGCGAGAATTATGACGACGAAATGCGAAAATTGCCCTCTTAGAGACCGGAGGCTGTTCACCGACTTAACAAAAACTGAAGTAGCGGCCATGTCGCGCTTTAAAGTTGGTGAGATGCAAGTCGATGCCGGAACCCCGCTACTGATGCAGGGGTCGAATAGCCCTCAGCTCTATACCGCCTTAGAAGGCATGGGACTGCGCAGCAAGGTGCTGCCGAACGGCCGCAGGCAAGTGGTTAACCTTGTCCTTCCAGGCGACTTCGTCGGCCTGCAGGCAGCCCTGATGTCGGAGATGGGTCACTCTGTGGAAGCAACCACAGATATGACGCTCTGCGTCTTCAACCGAAGCGAGATGTGGAATTTCATTCGTGAAAACCCCAAACGCGCCTATTCTCTGACGTGGATCGCCGCCAACGAAGAAAGCTTTCTTGGCGATGCATTGGCAACCGTCGGGCAACGCACAGCGTTGCAATCGCTGGCTTGGGCCTTTGCGAAGCTCTATCAAAAGGGCGAAGCTCTGGGGCTCGCCGCCGGCGGCCGGATGAAATTGCCTTACGTGCAACAGGATCTCGCGGATGCGCTCGGGATCACCACGGTTCACCTCAACCGGGTACTGAAAGAGCTAAGAGATCGTCAGATCGCAAGCTGGCAGGATAAAGTACTCAACATCAGCGACTGGCACGAATTGACCGATATGGCGATGCTGGAGAGTGACCACCTACCGACGCGCCCACTCATGTAATTCGGAAAAATCGCGGAACTTTCGCGCGGGTTGCGGGTTTCTGTGTCGTACGTCACGAAAGGACAGCACAATGGAATATGCAGGTATTGGCGGGTTTATCCTTCTCGTCCTGAATGTTTGGGCAATCGTTTCTATCCTGAGTTCGCAGGCGTCCACGGGTAAGAAAGTGCTTTGGACGATCTTCGTCCTCGTCTTGCCTCTGATTGGTTTCATCGCCTGGTTGCTTGTCGGCCCACGCGCAGCGGAAGCGCGCGCGTAGCGGTGGACATTTTCCTGACGGCTGAAGAGGCCTTCCCGGCATTTGAGCGTGCATGCTTGAAAGCCCGCCGAGAAATCGTGGCGGGCTTTCGCGTTTTCGACCTAAAAACGCAGCTGTGTAGCGAGCCAGGGTTGGAAATCGGCACGGATTGGTTCGACCTTCTGGTGCACACGCTGCAACGTGGCGTGCGCGTCAAGATGATCCTCACCGACTTCGACCCGGTCGCCCGGCCCGCCAGCCATCGCATGTCCTGGCGATCTGCGCGCCACTTCTACGCCGCGGCAGAAGCCTCTGGTCGTCCCGACCTGCTTGATCTCACAATAGCCATGCACCCTGCACGGATCGGCCCGCTCAGCCGCCTGATGCTTTGGCCAAAGACTTATGCGGCGATACGGAAAGAGGCCCGTCGCCTGAACAGCCTGCCCGCGCGTGAAGCCGCCAGCGACCTGCAATTGATGCCAGAACTCCGGAAATACCTCGCGGGCGAGCACCCCCAGCTACGCCCTGCCCTGCGTTCACTGCCAAGCCTGGTGCCCACAACCCACCACCATAAAGTTGCCGTCTTCGATAGCGATGTCGCCTATGTCGGTGGTCTCGACCTCGATGACCGGCGTTACGACACGTT
>JAHDEX010000127.1 GCA_020628545.1 Paracoccaceae bacterium
GAGCCAGACCTGTTTGCTATCGGGTTCCAGAGGTATCGGGAAGCAAGTCTGACCGGAGCCATCCTTCGCCCAAATTGCGGAGAAGGTCTGCTTTGGGCCCAAAGTGCCGAATGCTGCACTTTGTACGAATGTCTGCTAATCGTCTTTCCTGAGACTTAGTGAATTGGGAATTTCAGAATTTGGCATATATTTCGGCAACGATTGCGGGTTAATCATGTCCGCCACTAGCTCCAAGATAAGGCCAAGGGAAGCAGCTATGACTAAAGATTTCTCACCTTACTTAGGGACTGATAAAGTCAAGGCCCTGCAAAAGGCCCGCGATGAACAGGTCGCTGCACTCGCTGACCTGCCCGGTGCCGTCGTCCATGCCCGCACATTCTCAAGCGACGATCCCGCCAAACTCGGCTGGTGCCATCTGAAACGGATCATGTCAGAAGAAGGCATGGTGACACTCCGTGGAGCCGACGACGCAACTGTTGAAATTGGCAAAAAAGAACTCAACGATTTCGACCCAAAGCTGCACGTCTGGGACCTCTTCATGGCGGATGCAGGTATCATCCGCGACGTTTGCGGGAGAATAGTCCATGGCGGTCTTCCGGATGGCGTGAAACGTGTACCTGACAGCGCTATGACCCCACAGAAAGCTCAGGAAGTTCAGGCGTTTCTGACGGAACAGGGTGTCTCGCCCTTCTCGACAGATGCGCTGTTAGGTAAGTTATTCCCGGCAAGACTGATTGCATTGGAAAATTTAGACGACAGGATCGTCGCTGCTGGCTTCGCAGCCATGACCCACAACCGCCATAGCCCGTTTTACAAGTCGGCTTGGGTCGGCCTGATTGCTGTTGATCCTGATCTTCGCGGTTTAGGCTTGGGGAAACTGGTGGACGCGATTTGCAATCTCGCCGCTGTGACTGAGCTTGAGGCAGCGTCCACGATGGAGTTTGTTGCGCAAGAAAATGCAGCCTCGCGAGCCATGCTCGAAAGCTGCGGGTTGAGACAGGTAGTGGGTAAGACGGTGGTGATGTTTTCGACTTCTGAAGACCGCATCACGCGCTGACCTACAGCCTCTGAGCGGCGCTAGACCGACTCTGCGTCCCGCTTTTCGAAACGGGGAGATGCCCAATTTCGCCCTGCGCGAAGCGACAAGCAGCCATTGTTGATGTCGCAGCGAAAGTCTCTTTAGTCCCGCAAAGCTGACCTTGTCGCACACAATGCCATTGGCTCCTGCGGTCTTGCCGGGCTGGTTGTTTGGCAAAGAGGCCGATCAGCGGCCCGCCCGCGCCATAAAGGCAAGGCGTTCAAACAGATGCACGTCCTGTTCGTTCTTCAACAGCGCTCCATGCAGTTTGGGCAACGCGTTCGCGCCGTCGCGGCGGAGGTCTTCGGGGGTGAGGTCTTCGGCGAGCAGAAGCTTCAGCCAGTCGATGACTTCTGATGTTGAGGGCTTCTTCTTCAAACCATCGGTTTCGCGGATTTCGTAGAATTGCGTCAGCGCCGTCGTCAGCAGGCTCTCCTTGATACCCGGGTGGTGGACTTCGACGATCTTGCGCAAGGTCTCCATCTCGGGAAAGCGGATGTAGTGGAAAAAGCAGCGGCGTAGGAAGGCGTCGGGGAGTTCTTTTTCGTTGTTCGATGTGATGATCACCACGGGGCGGTGGATGGCGCGGATGGTCTCGCCGGTTTCGTAGACATGGAACTCCATCTTATCGAGTTCCTGCAGAAGATCGTTGGGAAACTCGATGTCGGCCTTGTCGATTTCGTCGATCAGCAGGACGGTTTTTTGATCGGCGGCAAAGGCCTCCCACAATTTCCCTTTTCGAATATAGTTGCCGACGTCGTGGACGCGTCCGTCACCCAGTTGGCTGTCGCGCAGCCGGCTTACGGCGTCATACTCATAAAGGCCCTGCTGGGCCTTGGTCGTTGACTTCACATGCCATTCAATCATCGGGAGATCGAGGGCTGCACTGACCTGCTTGGCGAGTTCGGTTTTACCCGTCCCCGGTTCCCCTTTGACGAGCAAAGGACGTTCCAAAGTGACCGCGGCGTTCACCGCCATCTTCAAGTCATCCGTCGCGATATAGGCGTCCGTGCCTTTAAATTGCATGTGTTTGTATCCCGTTAGTGCCCGCGCACACTAACAACTCTCACATTGTCTTCAACTGCTCATCAATCGCCTGGAATAGGGGGTGACAGGCCTGTCCAAGCGGAGTACACGTCGCGCCAGTTAAGTGGGCATTGTGACCACCGGTAGCCAGCCACGCCGGGGAGAGGACCACATTATGGGGAGTACCATGAAAGCAGAATCCTTTTTGCCAGATGATTACACGCCGGTAGAAAGCGAACCGTTCATGAATGAGCGGCAGTTGGAATACTTTCGTCGTAAATTGTTAGATTGGAAAGCGGACATCCTTGAGAACTCCAGCGACACGGTCGCCGGAATGAAGGACCAGACCCGCAACATCCCGGACGTCGCAGACCGCGCGTCTGAGGAAACGGATCGTGCGTTGGAACTGCGGACGCGTGACCGGGAACGCAAACTTGTCGCCAAGATCGACGCGGCCTTGCGCCGGATTGACGAAGGTGAATACGGCTATTGCGAAATGACCGGTGAACCGATCAGCCTCAAGCGCCTGGACGCCCGTCCCATCGCGACCATGAGTCTCGAAGCGCAGGAACGTCATGAACGGCGCGAAAAAGTCCACCGGGACGATTAAGTGAGCTTCATCGCAGATCGCACCGTTGCCGTTGTCGGCGGTGGGATCGGCGGTTTGACATCGGCGCTGGCCCTTGCGCAGCAGGGGGCCCGCGTCACGGTTTATGAGCAAGCCAGCGCCTTGACTGAGGTCGGCGCCGGGCTGCAGATCTCTCCAAATGGTGCGCGCGTCTTGGATGCGCTTGGGCTGGACGCGGATAGTGTGGGGCTGTCGGCAGAGGCGGTGCAACCGATGGCTGGTCTCACAGGTCGCACCTTGGCGCGGTTCAATCTCTTGGATCAAAAGCCGCCTTATCGTTTCTTCCATCGGCACGCCCTCATCGTTTTGCTTGCCGACGCTTGTGCGGATCTTGGGGTCAGGGCATCGCTTGGGTCTCGGATTGATGATCCGTCCCAGCTGGATGCGGAGGTCATCGTCGGGGCCGATGGTTTGCGATCTACCCTTCGGTCTGAGGTCACGGGACGCAAAACGGATCCCTTTTTCACAGGCCAGGTCGCCTGGCGCGCGATTGTGCCAGACACGGGCTCCGATCCGGTCGCGCGGATCTGGATGGCACCGGGGAAGCACGTTGTGACCTATCCGCTTTCTGGCGGTGCCTTGAATATCGTTGCCGTGCAAGAACGGTCGGCATGGGCCGCAGAGGGCTGGGCGCATGAAGACGATCCATCAGCGGTTCGCGCGGCCTTTGCAGACTGTTGCGGTGAGTTGAAGAGCATTCTGCACCGTATTGAAAAGGTGCATCTTTGGGGGCTCTTTCGGCATCCTGTGGTGCAGCGTTTGTCAAAGAACAACGTTGTGCTGGTCGGCGATGCGGCTCATCCGACACTCCCTTTCCTCGCACAGGGGGCGAACCTCGCGCTTGAAGATGGCTTTGTGCTGGCGGCGTGTCTGGCGCAGAATGAAAGCCTTCGGCACGGCTTGGCCGCCTACCAAAAGGCGCGTTTGGCGCGGGTGACACGGGCGATCAATGCAGCGAACGCAAATGCGCGGAATTATCATCTGGGGGGCGTGCGGGCGACGTTCGCTCATGCGGGATTGCGGACAATCAGCGCCCTGGCACCGAATGTTTTCCTCAACCGGCTCTCATGGCTCTACGACCACGACGTGACTGCGCCGAACTACCAGTTCGCTGCTGTCTGATCCGTCACCATCTCAAGCACTTCGTAGGTCAGGAAGTCGACGCGGTAGACGTTGCGTTCGACCTCGATGTAGACCCACCCGTCCTCAACTGCTGGCAGCCCGTAGTAGTCGGCCATGAGCAGGATGTTGTATTTGTTGCGCGGCAGGATTGTGCCGCGTGGGATGGGGGCGCCGCGCGGTTGCGCCTCGCGCATGCGGATGATGCGGGACTGGTATTCCGGTGCGGGTGGGCCGGCCACGACGCACTTGCTGCCGCCGACATTGAGGCGGCAGGCGTCAGCCTGCGATGGCAAGATCGCAGCCGTGAGTAATGCTGATATGACCGTTAAAAATCGCATGTCTGTGCCTCAACCCGGACTGGTTTTGGCACGAAAGCGTTAAAAAGTCACGCCTTGAGGTCCACCCAAACGGGAGTGTGATCAGAAGGCTTCTCCCTCCCGCGCAGCTCTTTCTCGATCCAGCAGTCTTGCAGGAGGTCTGCGCATTGCGGGGTCAGCAGGAAGTGGTCAATGCGGATGCCGTCGTCGCGGTCCCAGGCACCCGCCTGATAGTCCCAGAAGGAATAGTGACCGGGGCCGAGGGTACGGCTGCGGAACGCCTCGGTGAAGCCGAGGTTCACGATCTTGCGCCATGCGGTGCGGGACTCGGGCCGGAAAAGCGCGTCTTCGGTCCAGGCCTCTGGCCGTTTGGCGTCTTCGGGCTGCGGGATGATGTTGTAGTCACCGGCCATGAGTGCGGGCATTTCATCGGCCATGAGGTCTTGGGCGCGGGCGTAGAGCCGGTCCATCCCCGCGAGTTTGTAGTCGTATTTCGGCCCCGGCGCGGGGTTGCCGTTGGGCTGGTAGAGGCCG
>JAHDEX010000128.1 GCA_020628545.1 Paracoccaceae bacterium
TGCGCGACCTGCTGCGCATCGGCTATCAGAACCGGCCCAAACTGTTCGATCTGAACACTCAATTGCCCGAACTGCTGTACGAAGACGTTGTCGAGGTTGAGGAGCGTTTGGACGCGACCGGCAACATTATCGCCCCCCTTGATTGCAAAGCCGCGCGGGATGCCCTGAGCCGTGCTTATGGAAAGGGCTACAGGTCCGTCGCGATTGCCTTGATGCATTCCTATCGCTTCCCGGATCACGAAAAACGGCTGGGCGAGATGGCCGCGCAATCGGGCTTTACGCAAATCTCCCTCAGCCACGAGGTCAGCCCGCTGATCAAGCTGGTTGGGCGGGGTGATACAGCCGTGGTGGATGCCTATCTGTCCCCGATCTTGCGCCGCTATGTGACCCAGGTTTCGGATGCGCTTGGGGCGCATTCGGGCGGGTGTGAGCGTTTGATGTTCATGCAATCCAATGGCGGGCTGACGGATGCCAAACTGTTTCAGGGCCGCGATGCTATCCTGTCGGGTCCGGCTGGCGGCGTGGTTGGCATGGTGCGCTCTGCCGGTGAACTTGGGTACGACAAACTGATCGGCTTTGACATGGGTGGCACGTCCACCGATGTTTGCCACTACGCTGGTGAGTTTGAACGCTCGTTTGAGACCGAGGTCGCAGGTGTGCGGATGCGCGCCCCGATGATGTCTATTCATACCGTCGCAGCGGGCGGTGGCTCGATCCTGTCTTATCGTGACGGCCGGATGCAGGTGGGACCCGAAAGTGCCGGTGCCAACCCAGGTCCTGCGGCCTACCGTCGGGGTGGGCCGCTCACCGTGACCGATTGCAACGTGCTGCTCGGCAAGTTGAACCCCGACCATTTCCCGCGCGTCTTTGGCCCGAATGCGGATCAGCCGCTGGATAAGGACGTTGTGCGCCAGAAATTTGAAGACTTGGCGGCAGAGATTGGTGACGGCAAGACCCCTGAAGACCTCGCGATCGGCTTCTTGCGCATCGCAGTCGAAAACATGGCCAATGCGATCAAGAAGATCAGCGTCCAGCGCGGCTATGATGTCACCAAGTATACGATGAACTGCTTTGGAGGTGCGGGTGGTCAGCACGCGTGCCTGGTGGCCGACGCGCTGGGAATGGAGCGGATCTTTATCCACCCCTTTGCAGGCGTGCTGTCCGCCTTTGGCATGGGACTGGCGGATGTCCGTGCGATGCGTGAGCAGCAGTTTGAAAAGCCCTTGGACGATGCAGCCGCCGAAGATGCCTTGAACAAGATGGCACAGGCGGCGGCCAACGAAGTCCTTGATCAAGGCATCGCCTCCGATTGCATCAAGATGCTGAGACGCGTGCAGATCCGCCCACGCGATGCGCAACAAAGCCTTGAGGTTGATTTCGGCACTGCATCCGACATGGAGGCCGCCTTTACCCGCGCCCACAAGCAGCGCTTTGGCTTTGTGCCGGATACGAGCGACCTGATCATTGACGTGCTTGTTGTCGAGGCGATTGGCGAGACCGGTGAAGCGGTCAGCCTGCCCGATCCAAACGAGGTTAAAGCAAAAGCGGTCGACATTCCCGTTTGTTTTGAAGGCGAATGGCAGGACGTTTCTCTGGTGGACCGGACAACCCTTGTCGTGGGGGCCTGTGTCGATGGCCCGGCCATTCTGTCTGAGCCCACCGGCACGAATGTCATTGAACCCGGCTGGCGGGCGACCGTTGCTGCAGGCGGCAACCTGATCCTTGAGCGCGTTGTCCCGATTGAACGCGCGGAGGCCATCGGCACGTCTGTGGATCCTGTCATGCTGGAGGTGTTCAACAACCTGTTCATGTCCATCGCCGAGCAGATGGGTGCGACGCTGGCCAACACGGCTTACTCGGTGAACATCAAAGAGCGGCTCGATTTCTCTTGTGCGATCTTTGACCAACATGGCGATTTGGTCGCCAACGCACCGCATGTGCCGGTGCATCTGGGTTCCATGTCCGAGAGCGTGCGTGTGATCCTGAGGGAAAACGCTGGGAACATCCGCCCAGGCGACGTGT
Source organism: Paracoccaceae bacterium (assembly GCA_020628545.1). Lineage (GTDB taxonomy): Bacteria > Pseudomonadota > Alphaproteobacteria > Rhodobacterales > Rhodobacteraceae > Yoonia. The sequence continues at coordinate 2,023 of JAHDEX010000128.1, forward strand.
TCATGATGAACAACCCCTACAATGGCGGCACTCATCTGCCCGATGTCACGGTGATCACGCCGGTCTTTGACACGGCTGGGAAAGAGATCATCTACACCGTCGCTTCCCGTGGTCATCACGCGGATATTGGTGGCAAAACCCCAGGCTCCGCGCCGCCCGACAGCCGTACAATCGAAGAAGAAGGTGTCGTCATCGACAATTTTAAGCTGGTCAACCAAGGCAGTCTTCAGGAAGCCGAGACACGCGCCTTGCTGGCATCTGGAAAATACCCCTGCCGCAATGTCGATCAGAACATGGCCGATCTGGCCGCTCAGATTGCTGCTAACGCGACCGGTGTCGCGGAGCTGGAAAAGGTCACAGCGCAATTCGGCCAGGAAGCGGTGCATGCCTATATGGGCCATGTGCAGGACAACGCCGAAGAAAGCGTGCGGCGGGTCCTTGATGTCCTGAAGGACAGCACCTTCAGCTACGCGATGGATGATGGGGCCAAGATCGACGTAGCCATTCGCGTGGATCGCAAAAACCGCGCGGCCACGATTGATTTCACCGGCACCTCAAAGCAAAGCGCCCTCAACTATAACGCGCCCTTGTCGATCTGCCGGGCCGTGGTTCTCTATGTGTTCCGGACGCTTGTGGGCCGCGACATTCCAATGAACGAGGGATGTCTGAAACCGCTCGAATTGATCGTACCCGAAGGGTCCATGATCAACCCCAATGCCCCTGCGGCGGTGATCTCCGGCAATACCGAGGTCAGCCAATCCATTGCCGATGCGCTTTACGGTGCGATTGGCGTGATTGCGGGCAGTCAGGGGACGATGAACAACTTTGTCTACGGCAACGATGCCTACCAGAATTATGAAACGATTTGCGGCGGCACCGGCGCCGGGGACGGCTTTAATGGCACCAGCGCGGTCCACAGCCATATGACGAACACCCGGATGACAGATCCGGAAGTTCTGGAAACGCGTTTTCCGGTGCGAGTGGAAGAGTTCTCCATCCGCCAAGGCTCGGGTGGGCTGGGCCAGTACGTCGGAGGCAATGGCATTGTTAGAAGGCTGAAATTCCTTGAAGCTATGACCGTGACAACGCTGAGTTCCCATCGAATTGTCCCGCCACAAGGGGCACTGGGCGGTGCGCCAGGCGAAACAGGGGAAAACTCTGTAATGCGCGGAAATGGCACAATCGAGCTTCTGCAGGGCAATGACGAGGTCCACATGGCCTCTGGAGATATTTTCATCATGAAGACCCCGGGCGGTGCTGGCTTTGGAGCGACAAAAGCATGAGCGCAAGTTTCCTTGCTGAAGTGGATGCAATGTTTGATCAGGCGACGTCCAATATCGACATGCCCGAAGGCGTCGCAGAGAAGATCAAGCTCTGTAACACAACCTATGTCACACGCTTTGGTGTGCGTCTGCGCGGTCGCATGTTCACGTTTCGGGGGTGGCGTGCGACGCATTCAACCCATGCCGGTCCGGGCAAAGGTGGGATCAGATACGCACCAAATGTAGACCAGGATGAGGTCGAGGCCCTTGCCGCCTTGATGACCTACAAATGCGCCTTGTTGGACCTTCCATTCGGTGGCTCAAAGGGCGCTCTGGAGATTGACCCGTCTCAATGGGAACCTCATGAGTTGGAGAAAATCACGCGTCGGTTTGCTCAGGAACTCATGCGCCACGGGTTCCTGGCGTCTGCGACCAATATCCCCGCACCAGACGTTGGGACAAACCAGCAAATGATGATGTGGATTGCCGACGAATACCGGCGTTACAAACCTGAAGACATCAATGGAATGGGATGCGTCACAGGCAAGCCCGTTGAAGGCGGTGGCATTGAAGGCCGCACAGAGGCTACTGGACGCGGTGTTCAATACGCCATCCATGCGTTTTTCAAGTCACCCCAGGACAGGGTACGCGCGGGGTTTGACAGGGGTCGGCTCAAAGATCGAACCGTCATTGTCCAGGGGTTGGGGAATGTCGGCTATCACGCTGCAAAATTTCTGAGCGAAGATGACGGCTGCAAGATCACAGCCGTGATCGAACGAGATGGCGTCTGCCGCAATCCGGAGGGCCTCAATATTGAAGCTTTAAAGATGCATCTAGTGAACACCGGTGGCCTGCGCGGCTTCGCAGGCGGCGTGTTTGACCCAGACGGGGCAAAAGCGCTCGAAGACAGGTGCGACATTCTCATCCCGGCTGCGCTGGAAGGCGCTGTTCATGCCTGCAATGCGGACCGGATCAATAGCCGTCTCCTCGTTGAAGCCGCGAATGGTCCCGTAACGTTTCAAGCTGACAAAATGCTAAGAGAACGCGGGATCGAAGTGATCCCCGATATGCTCGCCAATGCGGGCGGAGTTGTTGTCAGCTACTTTGAATGGGTGAAAAACCTCACCCATATCCCATTTGGTTTGATGGAGCGCCGCACGTCAGAACGCGATCATATGATCCTCGCGCGTTCGCTTGAAAGGATGACGGGCAAGCCCATAGCTGAAGACGACCGTTCCGCGTTTTTGAGTAAGAGAAGCGAGATCAACCTCGTTCGCTCTGGTCTGGAAGAGATGATGCATCGCAGCTTCGCGGAGGTTTCCGCACTCGCTGCAACATCGGAAAAGTTGTCCCTGCGTGACGCCGCTTACCAAATCGCAATCAAGCGGATAGCAGGTGCCTATCGGGTGATCG
>JAHDEX010000054.1 GCA_020628545.1 Paracoccaceae bacterium
TCGTGCGTCCCCTTTGGCAGCCAGCGCATCACGTGTTCCGCGCCGATGATCGCCATCAGGTAGCTTTTGGGGTTGCGGTTGATGGTGGAGCAGATGTGGAGGCCGCCCGGCTTCAGAAGCTGCTGGCAGGCCGTCAGGAAGCCTTGCGGGTCGGCGACGTGTTCGACGACTTCCATGTTCAGGACGACATCGTATTGTTCGCCCGCGGCGGCGACGGCTTCGGCTGTGCTGTGGCGGTAGTCGATCTGAAGGCCGGATTGTTCGGCATGGATTTTCGCGACGGGAATGTTCCGCTCTGCCGCATCAACGCCCACGACATCTGCGCCAAGACGGGCCATCGGTTCACACAACAGGCCACCGCCGCAACCAATGTCAAAAATGCTGAGGCCCTTGAATGGCTCGGGCTGACTCAGGTCGCGGCCGTATTCTGCCGCGATCTGGGAGGTGATATAGTCCAACCGGCAGGGATTGAGCATGTGGAGCGGTTTGAACTTGCCCTCCAAGTCCCACCATTCGGCAGCCATCGCCTCAAACTTGGCGATTTCGGCGTCGTCGACTGTGTTTGTGGCGGTCTCTGTCATCGTCTGTTTCCGGTTAGTCTCAATTTTTACGCTGCGCGTGCATGGTTTCCGCCCGCATGAGGCTATATAGAGCGGATATGGACAAGGCCTTAGGACAAAAACGCGCGAGCTATCATCTTTATCCGCCCATCGACCCGTACGATCAGCGGATGATGGAGACAGGTGATGGCCATAGCGTCTATATGGAGCAATGTGGAAACCCCGACGGGATCCCTGTCGTTGTTCTGCACGGTGGTCCTGGTGGCGGCTGCAGCCCAGCGATGCGGCGCTATTTTGATCCGTCAATTTACAGAATTGTCTTGTTCGATCAGCGTGGCTGCGGACGGTCACGGCCACATGCAAGCGTGCTTTATAACACAACGTGGCATCTGGTCGCTGACATTGAGATGATCCGCAAGGCGCTGGGCATCGACCGTTGGATGGTGTTCGGCGGCAGCTGGGGCGCGACCCTGTCTTTGATCTATGCGCAGGCGCATCCTGAGCATGTTGCGGCCCTTGCGCTGCGCGGTGTCTTCCTGATGACCAAACCGGAGTTGGATTGGTTTTATGGTGGCGGCGCCGGAAAGTTCTGGCCGGATTTGTGGGCGAAGTTCATTGGTGTCATTGCGGAAGATGAACATGAAGACCTGATCGCTGCCTATCATCGTCGCCTTTTCAGCGGCGACCTGGTGCAAGAGGCGCGATTTGCGCGAGCCTGGGCGGGATGGGAAAACGCGCTGGCGTCGATCGAGTCGAATGGTGCCGGTGGCGAAAGCCCCTCTGACTATGCGCGGGCATTTGCCCGCCTTGAAAACCACTATTTCTACAATGGTGGGTTTCTCAATGAGGATCAGCAGATCCTCGACAACATGTATCGGATAGAGGACATCCCGGGTGTGATCGTCCAGGGCCGGTATGACATGATCTGTCCGCCCGTGTCCGCATACGCTTTGTCGCAGTCCTGGCCAAAAGGGCGGCTGACCATGGTTGGGAAAGCGGGCCATGCGCTTTCAGAGCCGGGGATTAGCCGAGAACTTGTGCATACGATGGATACCTTTGCCCAGAAGCGCAAATTCTTGGACCTCTAGGGTTTACAGAAGGCAGTGAGCCGCTAACCTACCCCCAGCTACGGGGGAATTCATCTTTTGAACAACGTCTTAGGGATCATTATCCAGCGACTGCTGCTGGGTCTTGTGACGCTTTTGATCGTTTCGGTGGTCATTTTTGTCGCAGTTAACCTTTTACCGGGTGATTTCGCCCAACTGATTCTGGGCCAAGGGGCCACTGAGGAATCGGTCAATTCGATTCGCCGCGATCTGGGATTGGATCAGCCGCTGTTTGTCAGGTACTTCGATTGGCTTGGCGGGATGATCACCGGGGATCTGGGCACAAGTTTTGCGCAACTGAACTTCACGACAGGTCTGGGAGGGGTAAATAACGTCACTGTTCTGGACCAGATCCTGCCGCGTCTGAGCAATACGATGTTCCTTGCCGGCGTGACGGCGATGATCGCGGTGCCGATTGCAGTGACGCTGGGGGTTCTGGCGGCGCTGTATCGGAATACGGTGTTTGACCGGGCGGCGAACATTGCGACGCTCAGCTCGATCTCCTCGCCAGAGTTCTTCATGGCATATGTGTTGATCCTGATCCTTGCCGTGATCAATCCGTTGTTGCCATCGCTTTCCAACATCTACGACGGCATGCCGTTCGGGGAGCGTTTGGAAAAGACGATGCTGCCTGCACTGACGCTGACCTTGGTCGTGACAGCGCATATGATGCGGATGACGCGGGCATCGATCATCAACTTGTTGGCGAGCCCATACATCGAGATGGCCCGGCTGAAAGGCATTTCGCCGATGCGGGTGATTGTGCGGCATGCGCTGCCGAATGCGCTCGCGCCCATCATCAACGTGATTGCATTGAACCTCGCCTATTTGATCACCGGTGTGGTCGTGGTTGAGGTGGTCTTTGTCTATCCCGGTATTGGCCAGCTCTTCGTCGACTCGGTGAAGATCCGCGACATTCCGGTGGTGCAGGCCTGCTGCCTGATCTTTGCGGCGGCTTACATTCTTCTCAACTTGACGGCTGACATCATGTCGATCCTGTCGAACCCACGTCTGAGGCATCCAAAATGATCTGGTTTATTTTTGCCCTCATCGTGATGGCCGGGCTGGCCTGGTGTCTGCGCTACGCGGGCCAATTGGCATCCGGCAATGCGCCAATGTTCCGCGACATGTCCTTTGGTGTCGCCTTTGGTTATGTCCTTGGGATCGTCATTTTAGTCTGGCTGGCATGGGCATATACACAGGCGCTATCGGATGATCCCGCTGTCGCGAACAAGTTCTTCTTTTTGAAGGCAGCGATCGAGTGGTTCATCATCTTCGCAATCGCAGCTTTCGCTTTCAAGATGTTCGGCCAATACGTTGGCACGGATGGCAGCCGAAAGCTGTTCCGCTCCATGCCGCTAACTGCGTCTTTCGGTCTGCTGACGATCCTTGTCTACATCATCGTCGCGATCTTTGCTGGTGTGATTGCGCCCTATGGGCAGGATGAAATCCTGCAAGGTGTCGCGGCGAACGTGGTCGCTGGTGGTGACCCCGCGCTAGGTGGTGATCCGAATTACCCGCTTGGGACCGACCAGATCGGGCGGGATATTCTCAGCCGCTTGATCTATGGCGCGCAGAATACGGTGGGTATTGCGTTTGTGACGACGCTTCTTGCTTTTTTCCTGGGCGGCACATTCGGCTTCCTTGCCGCTGTGTTGGGCGGCTGGCTTGATCAGGTCTTGTCGCGGATGGTGGACGTGCTGATGGCGATTCCATCGCTGATCTTTGCGCTGCTGCTGATGACGATCGCATCGGTTTGGGCAAACCAGTGGGGCATCCCGCTGACCTACTTCATGATCGTCATCATCGCGGTGATCGACAGCACACGTGTTTATCGATTGGCCCGTGCAGTGGGGCAGAACATCGTTGTGATGGACTACATCGAAGCGGCGAAGCTACGTGGCGAGGGCCTTGTCTATCTGATGTTCAAGGAAATCTTGCCGAATGCAACGGCACCATTGCTGGCGGAATTCGGTCTGCGCTTCTGCTTCGTCTTCCTGACAATTGCTGCGTTGTCGTTCCTCGGTGTGGGGATCCAGCCGCCGTTGGCCGACTGGGGCACCATGGTGCGCGACCTTGCTGGCTTCATCAACTACGCACAATTTGCGCCAAGCGCTGCGGTGACACCGCTTCTGGCGGCAGGGGCAATTGCCCTGCTGACCGTTGCGGTGAACTTCGTCGTGGACTGGATGCTGCATAAATCTTCGGGGCTGAAAGAATGAGCGATCTCCTTGTCAAAATCCGCGGTCTGAAGCTGGAAGGCCGGTCCGATGAGACTTGGAACCCGATTATCAATGGTGTCGATCTTGATCTGCACAAGGGTGAGGTGCTGGGCCTAATCGGTGAATCGGGCGCGGGTAAATCGACGCTTGGTCTTGCTGCAATGGGGTTCTGTCGTGACGGTGTGCGAATCTCGGAAGGAACGGTGGAGTTCGACGGGATCGACCTCATCAAAGCGTCCGCTGCTGTGAAGCGCGACCTGCTGGGCAAACGGATTGCCTATGTGGCGCAGTCCGCTGCGGCGAGTTTCAATCCGGCCCACCAGTTGATCGAACAGCACGTGGAAGCACCGGTGCAGCACGGTGTACGTGGAAAGTCCGAAAGTGCGGAAGACGGGATTGAGCTTTATCGCAAGCTGCGTCTGCCGAACCCCGATGAGATTGGCTTCCGCTATCCGCACCAAGTGTCGGGAGGTCAGTTACAGCGGGCAATGACCGCAATGGCGATGGCGTGTCGTCCTGATCTGATCATCTTTGACGAACCAACGACTGCGCTTGATGTGACGACGCAGATTGAGGTCCTCGCCGCGATCCGAGAGATCGTTGAGGAGTTCAACACGGCGGCAATCTACATCACACATGACCTTGCCGTGGTGGCGCAGATGGCCGACCAGATCAAAGTGTTGCTGAAGGGGGATGAGGTTGAAACCTCTGACACTCGGTCAATGCTGTCGGCCCCGAAGGAAGACTACACCAAATCACTCTGGGCGGTACGGAGTTTTGAGCGGCCTTTGAAGGCCCCCGTTGTGGCTGGTGCCACGCCGGTCGTTTCGATCCGCAATGTCGATGCGGCTTATGGCAAAGTACCGGTTTTGCATGATGTCAGTTTTGACATGCATGAAGGCCGGACCGTTGCGGTCGTGGGTGAATCCGGGTCGGGCAAGTCCACGACAGCACGGTGTATCACTGGGCTATTGCCACCTACGTCGGGTGAGATCCTGTTTGATGGGCAGCCCTTGCCTTCAGACTATCGCAAGCGCAACAAGGATCAGTTGCGGCAGGCGCAGATGATTTACCAGATGGCCGACACAGCGCTGAACCCGCGCGTGTCTGTCGGCAATATCATTGCGCGACCCGTGCAGTTCTACAGCGGGCTGTCCGGGAAGGAGCTGCGCAAGCGCGTCGATCACCTGATGGATCAGATCGAATTGCCAGCGGATCAATACTATAACCGCCTGCCTTCTGAACTTTCCGGTGGGCAGAAACAGCGAATTGGGATCGCGCGTGCGCTGGCCGCTGATCCCAAGTTCATCATCTGTGACGAGGTGACGTCAGCCCTTGATCAACTTGTGGCTGAGGGCATCCTGCGCTTGTTGGCGCGTTTGCAGGATGAGCTGTCGCTTTCTTATATGTTCATCACCCACGACCTTGCCACGGTACGCGCGATTGCTGACGAGGTTGTCGTGATGAAGGATGGGCGTGTGGTCGAACAAGGACCTAAACAGGAAATGTTCCAGCCTCCGCATCATCCGTACACCGATTTGTTACTTTCATCTGTTCCTGAAATGGACCCAGATTGGCTGTCAAATTTGCTCGCGGAGCGGGGTGTTGATAACATTGGCGATGCAGCATCGGAGAAAATCTGATCAAAATACCCGGCGCAGGCCGGCACGAACAGCGCCCAGAACGGCGCACCAAAACTCAACTAGGGAGAAATGAGTATGCATGGAATTAGCAGACGCAGCCTTTTGAAGACCGGCGCAGCCGCCGGTGTTCTGGGTTTGACAGGGATGCCCCTGCGCGCGCAAACCAAGGGTGGCAAGTTCACCGCTGGCTTGGGTGGCGCGAACACCTCTGACAGCTGGGACAGCCGCACCCACTCTGACATCTTCATGATCGCATCCGGTCACGGCACGGTCTTTGACTGTTTGACCGAAGTGGCAGCTGACGGGTCGATCACCGGTGAGCTTGCTGAAAGCTGGGACGCTTCCGCTGACGCGAAGGTTTGGACGTTCAAGCTGCGTCAGGGCGTGACCTTCCACAATGGCAAGCCATTTGGCGCAGACGATGTGATTGAGTCGCTTCAAATGCACGTAGGTGAAGACTCCAAGTCGGCCGCGAAGCCGATTGTGTCTGCCATCACTGAGATGAAGAAGGTCAACGACCACGAGGTTGAGCTGACGCTGGCCGCTGGTAACGCGGATCTGCCTTACCTGCTGTCCGACTACCACATCTGCATGTTCCCAGCCGGTCAGATCGAAGAAGCGATCCAGAACGGTATCGGCACAGGCCTGTATCAGGTGCAGTCGTTCGACCCAGGTGTGCGCATGGTCGCAACCCGTTATCCAGACCATTACAAGGGTGACAGCGCTGGCTTCTTTGATGAGGTCGAGTACGTTGCGATCAACGACAACACAGCTCGGATGAACGCGCTGATGACCGGTCAGGTTGACGCGATCAACCGGATCGACTTCAAGACCGAAGGTTTGCTGAAAGCGAACCCACAGGTCCGCATCCAGGAAGTGGCGTGTAACCAGCACTACACCTTCCCAATGCACACCAATACCGCGCCATTCGACGACATGAATGTCCGTAAGGCACTGAAGTACGGCATCAACCGTCAGGAAATGGTCGACAAGATCCTGCTGGGTCACGGTGCGGTCGCCAACGACACGCCAATCGGCCCTGCAAACCAGTTCTACGCCGCCGATATGGAGCAGCTGGAATACGATCCAGACAAGGCCGCCTTCTACATGAAAGAAGCCGGTCTCGACAGCATCGACATCGATCTGTCCGCGTCTTCTGCCGCGTTTGAAGGTGCAGTTGACGCAGCGCAGCTGTACCAGGCGTCCGCTGGTGCTGCTGGCATCAACATCAACGTGGTGCAAGAACCTGCAGATGGCTACTGGTCCAACGTTTGGCTTAAAAAGCCATTCTGTGCTTGCTACTGGTCTGGCCGTGCAACGGAAGACTGGATGTTCTCGACCGCATACGAAACTGGCGTGCCATGGAACGACAGCTTCTGGGTTCAGGATCGCTTCCAGGAGTTGCTGCTGAGCGCGCGCGCGGAGCTCGACACCGACAAGCGTCGCGAGCAGTACACAGAAATGCAGCAGATTATGCGCGACGAAGGCGGTACCATCATTCCGATGTTCGCCAACTACGTCCAGGCAGTGAACAACCGCATCGTGTCGCCTGACACGGTCGGTAACCTTTGGCAGATGGACAACGCCCGCATGGCAGAGCGGTGGTCCGTGGCGTAAGCCGCATCACGCGCTAAGTATTGAGATGCCCCGCCGGAAACGGTGGGGCATTTTCGTTTGAGACAACCAAAGGACGCCACAATGACCGACACGCCAAAGATCGAAGAACGCGAGAATGGACCCCTAGTTGTGAGCAACATTCCGAATTTGCGTGGCCCCGACGGTGAGATGGAGACAAAGCAGGTCATGGCCCTTTGCCGCTGCGGTGCGTCCAAGAAGAAGCCATTTTGCGATGGGTCGCACAACGATGCGGGTTTCGAAAGCCGCGGCGGCAAACCGGCGGGACGTGACAGGGTCATGCCGTTTGAGGGCAAAGAGGTCACCGTGAATTTCAACCCTATGCTTTGTGCGCACGCAGCCGAGTGTGGCAGGCTGGCAGGCCATATCTTCGACAGCTCAAAGCGGCCATGGATCCAACCGGATGAAGGCACCGTGGAAGAGGTGAAAGCGGTTGTTGCGGCATGTCCGTCTGGCGCGCTTTCGCTAGCGCTGTCGGAAGATGATGTGACGCATATCGTAACCGATAAGGTTGAGATCAGAGTGCAAGAACACGGTCCATACTGGGTTCAAAACATTGCCCCACCGGTGCCAATGGACGCTGTGGGCGGAACGGACGAGAAATACGTACTGTGCCGGTGCGGGTTGTCAGGGAACAAGCCGTTCTGCGATGGGTCCCATCGCGATGCGAAGTGGCGGGATGACACCTGACCGGCGTTGCCGAGATGCAATCCCAGGCCCAGATACTTCGCGGTTAAGCCACATCTTTCATGGGTCTATGAGGTCGTTCACGTTGAGTTCATCCAAGGTCAGATAGGCTTCGCACCAACGTCTGAGCTGGTTTGCGGCTTGGGCAAATGCAATTTGATGGAGAGTTCGATGGCAAAACTGATCAACCAGCTTGTCAAACCATTTGCGGTGACAGCCCTTTTGATGGCTCCGGCCACAGTGACGCTGACCATGATCCCAACAGATGCCGCTGCGCAAAAAGGCGGCAATGGGAATGGCAACGGAAATGGGAATCGCGCGGAACGTGGCAATGGCAACCAGGACCGGGCGGAGCGTGGCAATCGAAGCGCGTCTGCAGGGAACGCCGGAATCAACGGTCGTGGCGCAATCGCGCGTGAGCTGAAAGGCTTGAACGCGGCACATGCGAGTCCCAACGCGCTGGCCAATGCCTCGCCGAATAGCATGCCCGGCAAGCTGCGTGAGTTCCGGGATGCAACATTGGCAGAGCGCGACTACGACGCCCAAATCGCTGACTCGCAGGCGACCTATGACGCCTTGTTGCAGATGACCGAGGAACGCTTTGCAGAACTGAACCCTGATCTGAATTACGCAGAAGCACTGGCGGCCTCCTTGGCTAACCTCGACGCCCTGAAATCAGCATCGGCTGGTGCGGAGGCCGAAAGGGCTTCGGCGCTTGACGCACTGACGGGTGGACGGCAGATCTCTGACGCTGCCATGGCAGAGCTGATGGCGCTGCTGTCCCTGAACTAAAAGCGATGATGTGCCGGTGGGATGATCCACCGGCACAACCCCCTTGCAGACTCAGTTGGGGACGGCTATCTACACGACAACAGCGGCGCAGGCCTCCACCCCCTGCACCACCGAGAATCATCCACGGGCCGCGCGCCCGTTTTTTTGTGCCTGAAGAAGGCGAGACATATGAACGATCTGATTGCCAAGGCGGCCATCGACCGCCGCATCGCCGAGATTGTCACCCCTGTTGTCGAAGACATGGGGTTTGAAGTGGTGCGCGTGCGCTTGATGAGCGGCAAGGATCATATCCTGCAAGTAATGGTGCAACAGCCCGACGGCACCATTGAGGTGAACCAATGTGCCGATGTCTCAACGGCATTGTCTGCCGTGCTCGACGTCGAAGACCCGATCATGGATGAGTATAACCTTGAGGTGTCCAGCCCCGGGATCGACCGGCCGCTGACGCGGCTCAAAGACTTTGATCAGTGGAAGGGTTTCGAGGCGAAGGTTGAGACCGAACAGCTGATCGACGGGCGTCGCCGGTTCAAAGGCGAACTGGCCGGAACCGAGGGCGACGAGGTTTTGATCACCATCGAAGAGGGCACCATTGGTCTGAAGTTTGAATGGCTCTCGGATGCGAAGCTGGTCCTGACAGATGAGTTGATCCGTGACGTTCTGAAGGGCCGCAAGGATGCGGGCCAGATCGACGAAAGCCAATTCGACGAGATCGAAACGATCATTGATAGTGAAGAAAATGTTGCACCGTCGAAGACGGGCAAATCGAAGAAGCGCCCAAGTCGCGCGACGAAGGAGAAAAACTGATGGCGATTACCTCAGCCAACCAGCTGGAGCTTTTGCAAACTGCAGAGGCTGTGGCCCGCGAAAAGAACATCGACCCGTCGTTGGTGATCGAGGCGATGGAAGAATCCCTCGCCCGTGCGGCGAAGTCGCGCTATGGCGCCGAGATGGACATTCGCGTGTCCATCGACCGCAAGACGGGTCGCGCAACGTTCACGCGGGTTCGGACGGTCGTTGAGGAAGAGTTGCTTGAGAACTACCAAGCAGAGTTCACGGTTGATCAAGCCAAACAGTACATGGAAAATCCGGAAATCGGCGATGTCTTCTCGGAAGAGGTGCCACCGGTTGAGCTGGGCCGGATCGCGGCGCAGTCTGCTAAGCAGGTGATCCTGCAGAAGGTCCGCGAAGCTGAGCGTGACAAGCAGTACGAAGAGTTCAAGGACAAGGCGGGCACGATCATCAACGCGCTGGTCAAGCGCGAGGAGTATGGCAACGTTATCGTCGACGTGGGTGCTGGTGAGGCGATCCTGCGCCGGAACGAAAAGATCGGTCGTGAGGCCTATCGCCCGAATGACCGGATCCGCTGCTACATCAAGGAAGTGCGCCGCGAACAGCGCGGGCCGCAGATCTTCCTGAGCCGCACCGCGCCCGAGTTCATGGCCGAGCTGTTCAAGATGGAAGTGCCAGAGATCTATGAAGGTGTAATCGACATCAAGGCGGTAGCACGCGACCCCGGTTCGCGCGCGAAGATTGCTGTGATTTCCTATGATGGCTCGATTGACCCTGTGGGTGCTTGTGTTGGTATGCGCGGTTCGCGCGTGCAGGCAGTGGTCAACGAACTGCAGGGTGAGAAGATCGACATCATTCCCTGGAATGAAGACATGCCGACGTTCCTTGTGAACGCGTTGCAGCCTGCGGAAGTGTCGAAGGTTGTTCTGGACGAAGAAGCCGGCAAGATCGAAGTGGTTGTGCCAGAAGAGCAACTGTCGCTGGCGATTGGTCGTCGCGGGCAGAACGTGCGTCTGGCCTCTCAGCTGACCGGTCTCGACATCGACATCATGACTGAAGAGGAAGAATCGCAGCGTCGTCAGGCGGAGTTTGAAACACGGACGAAGATGTTCATGGAAACGCTCGACCTCGACGAATTCTTTGCGCAGTTGCTGGTATCCGAAGGGTTTACCAGCCTGGAAGAGGTCGCTTACGTCGAGATTGACGAACTGCTGGTCATTGAAGGTGTCGACGAAGATACTGCTGGCGAACTCCAGGCGCGTGCGCGCGACTACCTCGATGCGCAGGCGAAGAAGGCGATGGACGCCGCAATCGCAGCCGGTGTTGAGCAATCCCTGATCGATTTTGAGGGCCTGACGCCACAGATGCTTGAGGCGCTGGGCAACGACGGCGTGAAAACGCTCGAAGACTTCGCGACCTGCGCGGACTGGGAACTGGCCGGCGGCTGGACCCTCGTCGATGGGCAGCGCGTAAAGGATGACGGCGTGCTGGAACCATTTGATGTGTCGCTTGAAGAGGCGCAGAACATGGTCATGACCGCCCGTGTCATGCTTGGCTGGGTTGATCCTGAAGAGCTGGCCGCTGCTGAAGCTGCAGAGGCCGAAGGCGAAGAGGGTGCCGTCGCAGAGGAGGCTGAGGCCTGATTTTCAGGCCCTGACACTTGAAAATGGCGCGCGGCGGCAAACATAAGCATCCTGGTGACGATCCCGAAAGGACCTGCATCGTCACCGGAGAGGCCCAACCGAAACCGGGATTGATCCGGTTTGTGGTGGGGCCTGACGCAATGGTGTTTCCAGATATCTTGGGGAAACTGCCAGGGCGTGGTATGTATGTCACTGCGGATCGCGCCGTTTTGGAAGATGCTCGCAAAGGCCAGTTTTCGCGTAGCGCGAAACAGGCCGTGACAGTGCCAGACAATCTGGTTGAGGAAGTGGGCCGCCTTTTGGCGAAACACGTTGTCGACCTGGTGGCCCTAACACGCAAGTCGGGTCGTGCCGTTTGCGGGTTTGAGAAAGTGAAAGGCTGGCTGGCCGGAGGTGAGAACGTCCGCGTCCTGATGCAGGCCAGCGACGGGTCCGCCCGAGGTAAGACAAAACTGTGGACGCCTGAAGGTGCCCGCTACTTTGGTTGCCTGACCGCGGAAGAACTGGGTTTGGCCTTTGGCCGGGGAAGTGTTGTCCATTGCGCGCTTGCGGCTGGTGGACTCAGCAATCGTGTAGTAGAGGAAGCCACAAAGCTGGCAGGCTTACGCGGAATTGACGGATTGAAAGTGAACGATGGCAAAGCGGCCATCGGGAAGGAAATAGAAGCTAAATGAGCGAAAACGACGGCAAAAAGACACTTGGTTTGGGCGGGTCCCGGCCAAGCAACGTAAAGCAAAGTTTCAGCCACGGACGCACGAAAAACGTTGTGGTTGAGACGAAGCGGAAGCGTGTCGTGGTGCCAAAACCTGGTGCGGCGAAGCCAACAGCGTCAGCTGGGGGTGGTCGTCCTGCGGGTGGAGATCCGTCCAAGCGGCCTGCAGGTATCTCTGATGCCGAGCTGGAACGCCGGATGAAGGCGCTCGCGATGGCCAAGGCACGCGAAGCGGAAGAAGAAGCCAAGCGCGAAGCTGAAGAGAAGGCACGTCAGGAAGAGCGTGAACAGCGCCGTGCGGAACAAGAGGCCAAAGAGGCTGAGGACCGCGAACGCGAAGAACGCGCCAAGCAGAAGGCGGAAGAGGAAGAAGCCAAGAAGGCTGCGGCTGAAGAAGCCAAGCGCCGTAAGGCAGAACCTGCGCCCGCGGCTCCTGCCGAGGAAACGCCTGCCGGTGGCGGCGCGCGTAACTCTGCGTCGCGCAAGGCGGCACCAGAACGTGAGCGCGACAATCGTGGCAATAAGCCAGGACGTGGCGGTAACGACGGTCGCCGGTCCGGCAAGCTGACGATCAGCGACGCGATGCGCGGGGGCGAAGGCGGACGTCAACGTTCAATGGCTGCGATGAAGCGTAAGCAAGACCGCGCACGTCAGAAGGCGATGGGTGGTCAGGTTGAGCGTGAGAAGGTTGTTCGCGACGTGCAACTGCCCGAAGCGATCACCGTGTCAGAGCTGGCCAACCGGATGTCCGAGAAGGTGGCAGACGTTGTGAAGGCCTTGATGACCAACGGCATCATGGCGACACAGACGCAGACAATTGATGCGGATACCGCTGAACTGATCATTGATGAGTTTGGACACAAGGTTGTCCGCGTATCTGACGCAGACGTTGAGGATGTCATCCAGCAAGAGGATGACAAGCCGGAAGACCTGAAACCACGTGCTCCGATCATCACCATCATGGGTCACGTTGACCACGGGAAAACATCGCTGCTTGACGCGATCCGCAAGACGCGGGTTGTTGCGGGTGAAGCTGGCGGGATCACGCAGCACATTGGTGCCTATCAGGTCACCACGGAAAGCGGACAGGTTCTGTCTTTCCTTGATACACCAGGCCACGCGGCCTTCACCTCCATGCGCTCTCGTGGCGCGCAGGTGACGGATATCGTGGTGCTTGTGGTGGCTGCAGACGATGCGGTGATGCCGCAGACCGTCGAGGCGATTAACCACGCGAAAGCTGCGGGTGTGCCGATGATCGTTGCGATCAACAAGATCGACCGTGAAGCTGCAAACCCGGACAAGGTCCGGACCGACTTGCTGCAGCACGAAGTGATCGTTGAGAAAATGTCAGGTGAGGTGCAGGACGTCGAGGTGTCTGCCATCACCGGTCAGGGCCTTGACGAATTGCTTGAAGCGATCGCTTTGCAGGCCGAACTGCTTGAGTTGAAAGCGAACCCAACTCGTGCAGCCGAAGGCGCCGTAATCGAAGCCCAGCTTGATGTGGGTCGTGGTCCAGTTGCGACTGTGCTGGTGCAAACCGGGACGTTGAAGCAGGGCGATATCTTCGTTGTGGGTGAGCAGTGGGGTAAAGTCCGCGCGCTGATCGACGACAAAGGCGACCGCGTGAAAGAAGCCGGACCATCAGTGCCTGTAGAGGTGCTTGGCTTGAATGGTACGCCAGAAGCCGGTGACGTTCTGAACGTGACCGAGACGGAAGCGCAGGCGCGGGAGATCGCGGAATATCGCGAGAAAGTCGCGAAAGACAAACGTGCGGCGGCTGGTGCGGCCACAACGCTCGAACAGCTTATGGCGAATGCCAAGGCGGATGAGAACGTGTCCGAGTTGCCAATTCTTGTCAAAGCTGACGTGCAAGGCTCTGCCGAAGCGATCGTTCAAGCGATGGAGAAGATCGGCAACGATGAGGTCCGCGTGCGCGTCCTACACTCTGGCGTTGGTGCGATTACGGAGACGGACATCGGCCTGGCGGAAGCCTCGGGCGCGCCCGTGTTTGGTTTTAACGTCCGTGCGAATGCGACCGCACGGAACGTAGCCAACCAGAAGGGTGTTGAGATTCGCTACTACTCTGTCATCTACGACCTTGTTGATGATGTGAAACAAGCGGCGTCTGGTCTGCTTTCCGCTGAAATTCGTGAGAACTTCATCGGCTATGCGAGCATCAAAGAGGTCTTCAAAGTCTCTAACGTTGGGAAAGTTGCGGGTTGTATCGTTACCGAAGGCGTCGCTCGCAGGTCTGCTGGTGTACGTTTGCTGCGTGACAACGTGGTGATTCACGAAGGGACGCTGAAAACGCTCAAGCGCTTCAAAGACGAAGTGCCAGAGGTGCAGTCCGGTCAGGAATGCGGGATGGCGTTTGAAAACTACGACGATATCCGCCCGGATGACGTGATCGAGATCTTTGAGCGGGAAGAGGTTGAACGGAACCTCTGACGTCTTAGACAAAGAAATGAACGAAAAGGCGGTCTTTCGGCCGCCTTTTTTGTGAGTCCCCTTGAGCTTCCAGTGACTGGAACCCCTATATGTGTATCTCAACACATTGGGGTCTGCGGCGATGATACAGAAAAACCGGATCACATTTGCAATCGACGGCATGTCTTGCGCGTCCTGCGTCGGACGGGTTGAGCGAGGATTGGCAGAGCTTGACGGTGTCACAGACATCGCTGTGAACCTTGCGACCGAAAAGGTGACACTTTCGTTGGACGACAATGGTCGTTTGCCTGCCGTCGTCGCGGCCTTGTCAGACCTTGGTTACCCAGCCCGGACCCGTGATGTGCGGCTGTCTGTTCAGTCGATGTCGTGCGCATCATGTGTCGGGCGGGTCGAAGCAACCCTGACCGCTATCCCGACTGTGGTTTCAGCGACAGTGAACCTTGCGTCTGAGACGGCCAAGGTGACGGTGTTGGAGACGGACAAATCGGTGCAGGACATCGCTGCGGTGCTAACAAAAGCAGGCTATCCTGCTGAACTTGCCGAAGACGATGCCGCTGCAACGCAAGCTGAGCGGAAGGCTGATGAAGCGGATCGCCATCGTCGTCACGCGATCCTCGCTGCTGCACTGGCTTTGCCGGTTTTCCTGTTGGAGATGGGAGCCCATCTGATACCGGCGTTTCATATGGCGATTGAGCGGACGATTGGCACACAGACCTCCTGGATCCTCCAGTTCCTACTGACGACGATCGTTCTGTTTGGGCCGGGGCGGCAGTTCTATGCAAAGGGCGTGCCCGCGTTGCTTAAGGGTGCGCCATCGATGGACAGCCTTGTGGCCGTCGGCACAGGGGCGGCCTGGGGGTATTCCGTTGTCGCCACGTTTTTGCCAGCAGTTTTGCCTGAGGGGGTTCGCGCAGTCTACTTTGAGGCTGCGGCCGTGATTGTCGTACTTATCCTCATTGGGCGCTGGCTTGAAGCGCGGGCGAAAGGGCGCACAGGAGCGGCCATTCAAGCGCTTTTGGGCCTGCAAGTGCAGACGGCCACACTGCTGCGTGATGGGGAAACCCTGTCGGTTGGTGTTGATGCCCTGCAAGTTGGCGATGCGGTTCTGATCCGCCCAGGTGAACGGGTGCCTGTTGATGCGCGTGTGATCGCCGGGTCCAGCAACGTTGATGAAAGCATGATTACCGGCGAGCCTGTGCCGGTCGCGAAGTCCGTCGGCGCGCGCGTCACGGGCGGGACAGTCAACGGCACAGGGAGCCTGACCGCTGAAGTTTTCAGCGTTGGCGCAGAGACGACATTGGCGCAGATCATCCGCATGGTGGAAGAGGCGCAGGGGGCGAAACTCCCTATTCAGGGTCTGGTTGACCGCGTGACGCGCTGGTTCGTGCCTGCGGTGATGGGGCTGGCCGCGTTCACGGTTTTGGTGTGGCTTTTCATTGGGCCGGATCCTGCGCTGACATTTGCTTTGGTGGCTGGTGTGTCCGTCCTAATTATTGCATGCCCTTGTGCCATGGGGCTCGCAACGCCGACGTCGATCATGGTCGGCACTGGGCGCGCGGCCGAAATGGGTGTCTTGTTCCGCAAAGGTGATGCGCTTCAGGCGTTGTCAGAGGTTGACGTGGTGGCGGTTGATAAGACCGGTACGGTCACGGAAGGCCACCCGACGCTAACTGACGTGGTGGTGGCTAAGAGCTTTGATAAGGATACCGTGCTGCCGCTGATCGCAGCAGTTGAAGCGCAGTCGGAGCATCCGATTGCGGACGCTATCGTACGCGGCGCCAAAGATGCCGGTTTGATGATCCCACAAGCCGACGACTTTCGGTCCGTGACTGGCCATGGCGTCACGGCGCGCGTTGATGGCCAACAGATCCTCGTCGGCGCTGATCGCTTCATGCGGTCTGAGGGCGTTGATTTTGCAGAGATGGTTGATGTCGAAACGACTCTCGCGCAGAAGGGCCGGACTGCGCTCTATGCGGCAATTGACGGAAGGCTCGCGGCTGTCATTGGTGTCGCTGATCCAGTGAAACCGACGAGCGCGGCGGCGATCAAAGCTTTGCAAAATGCCGGGATCACCGTCGTAATGATCACCGGTGACAAACAGGAAACCGCAGAGGCGATTGCGCGTGAGACCGGGATTGATCAGGTGATTGCAGGTGTTCTTCCCGATGGGAAAGTTGCAGCAATAGATGCGCTGCGCGCGGATGGGCGGAACGTCGCATTTGTTGGCGATGGGATCAACGATGCGCCCGCTTTGGCGCACGCGGATGTTGGGGTTGCCATTGGCACCGGGACGGATGTGGCCATTGAAGCGGCGGACGTCGTGTTGATGTCTGGCGATCTGCGTGGTGTGATGAACGCGGTCGACGTGTCGCGGCGGACGATGGCCAATATCCGGCAGAACCTCGCTTGGGCATTTGGGTATAACGTGGCGTTGATCCCGGTAGCAGCGGGCGTACTTTACCCGGCCTTCGGAATCCTGTTGTCGCCCGTTTTTGCCGCCGGTGCGATGGCGCTTTCGTCGGTGTCGGTGTTGTCGAATGCGTTGCGTTTGCGGCGCATGAAACCGGTCATGTCGGATGCGACAACCACGATTCCAGACGCATCGCCACGCAGAGTATCGACGGCGCAGGAGGTGGCATCGTGAACATTGGTGAAGTTGCCGAACGTTCCGGTATTCCACCCAAGACAATCCGCTACTACGAAGATATCGGCCTTGTCAGACCGCAACGCAGTGAAAATGGCTACCGCGCGTTTCGCGAGACCGACCTGCACAAGCTCACGTTTCTGGGTCGCGCGCGGGCGCTTGGGTTTTCGATTGAGGATTGCCGGACGTTGCTTGGGCTTTATGAAGACGAAAGCCGCGAAAGCGCACAGGTGAAGGCCGTTGCGGAAGAACATCTGAGCGAGATCGACAGCAAGATCGCGCAGCTCCAAGCGATGCGTCAGACGTTGTCGCATCTGGTGGCGGCCTGTCACGGGGATGATCGGCCCGACTGCCCGATCCTGAGCGATTTGTCCGGCGCGCAGGCCGGCTAGAGCCAGTCGCGCAAGATGGGAATCAGTGGGATGTCCGCAGGTGGCATCGGATAGTCGCGCAGTTCTTTTGCCGCGACCCATTTCAGCGTTTGCCCTTCCTGCGCTTGCGGCGTGCCTTCCCATTTACGGCAGGCGTAGAGCGGCATGAGCAGATGAAATTTTTCATAGGTATGCGAGGCGAAAGTAAGCGGGGCGAGGCAGCTTTCCCACGTATTGATGCCCAACTCTTCCTGAAGCTCACGGATCAGCGCGACCTCGGGCGTTTCATCCAGTTCGACCTTGCCGCCCGGAAACTCCCACAGCCCGGCCATCGACTTCCCTTCGGGGCGTTGGGCCAGCAAGACGCGCCCGTCCACGTCGATGAGCGCGACGGCAGACACAAGAATGACCTTCATGAGCGGTAATCAGCGTTGATCGAGATATACCCGTGGGTCAGGTCGCAGGTCCATGCGGTGCTGGTGCCGTCACCTAATCCAAGGTCGACGGTGATCTTGATCTCGTCGTTTTTCATGTAGGCAGATGCGGCCTCTTCCGAGTAATCGGGCGCGCGCCAGCCTTCCTTTGCGACCATGATGTCCCCGAATGAGATACTGATCAGGTCGCGGTCTGCTTTGGCGCCTGCCTTGCCGATAGCCATTACAATGCGGCCCCAATTTGCATCTTCGCCCGCGATGGCTGTCTTCACCAGTGGCGAGTTCGCAATTGCCATCGCAACCTTGCGTGCATCGGCGTCGGTTTCGGCCCCGCTACAGGTGACGGTGACAAATTTGGTCGCGCCTTCGCCGTCACGCACGACTTGATGAGCAAGGGCTTCCATGACGCCATGAAGTGCCATCGCAAAGGCGTTCTGGCTGGTCACATCCACGCCGGATGCGCCTGTTGCCGCCATCAGAAGCGTGTCGGACGTCGATGTATCGCTATCGACGGTGATGTTGTTGAAAGTCTTGTTGGTCAGGTCTGTCAGTAGCCACTGCAGCGCCTCATGTCCGATCTTGGCGTCGGTGAAAATGTAGACCAGCATCGTCGCCATGTCCGGCGCGATCATGCCGGAGCCTTTGGCGATGCCAGCGATCGTCACTTGCTGACCGTCAATGTCGACCGTCGTGGTGGCACCCTTGGGGAAGGTATCTGTTGTCATAATCGCTTTTGCGGCGGCAGCGATGCCATCCGGCGATTGGTCTTTGTGAAGGTCCGCGACCTTGAAGGTGATTTTCTCAAACGGCAGCGGTTCGCCGATCACGCCAGTGGATGAGGTGAAGATGCGCGACTGGTCAATTCCAGCGACTGCTGAAATCGCATCGCATATCGCCGTCACCGACCCATCGCCATGTTTGCCGGTAAAGGCGTTCGAATTGCCTGAATTCACGAAGATCGCCGCCGGGCCGCGTTCGTCACCCCCAAGCTTGGCCTGACAATCCAGCACATTCGCTGACCGAGTGGCTGAGGTGGTGAACACCCCCGCGACCGTTGTGCCCGGCTTCAAAAGGGCGAGCATTACGTCATCGCGGTTCTTGTACTTGATCCCGGCTGCACCAGTCGCGAAGGTTACGCCCTCGATCCGTGGCAGATCGGGGAAACTGTCAGGGGCCAAGGGTGAGACGGCCATAGGTTATCTTTCCAGAAGATCGAGGTTCATCAGGACTTCGGGGTCGAACGCACCCTCCTCGGGGCGGGTAATCTCTGTCTCAGCTGTCAGTTCGGCCAGTTTTTCCTGAATGGCGGCTTCCTGCACTTCGCCCTGCAATTGCGCGCGCACCTGTTCCAGTTCCGGCGCTTCCTTCACACGGGTTTCATTGAGCAGGATGACATGGAAACCGAATTGCGTTTCGACGGGGCCAACCACATCGCCAACCTCCATTTCCATCACGGCGCCTTCAAACTCCGTCACCATCTGCCCAGCCCCAAACCAGCCAAGGTTGCCCCCGTTTGGACCGCTTGGACCGGTTGAAACTTCCTTGGCGACCTCGGCAAAGTCTTCGCCACCGTCGATCCGCTCTTTCGCGGCGATAGCTTCTTCTTCAGTTTCGACCAGCAAGTGAGAGGCGTTGTACTCTGTCTCGGCCTCTGCATTGGCGTAGCGCGCTTCATAGGCTGCCTGAATGGCTTCGTCCGTGGTGGCGGCAATGGTCAGATCATTGATCGTCTCACCTGCCAAAAGCGAACGCCGCTCATTCTTCAGAGACATCTCAACACGCTCTGGCACGTCTTCGACGGCGCTTGCCAAGAGCTGCTGCTGGATCAACTGGTCCAGAACGCCAGTGAACAGCACGTCAGGCGGCAGCGATTGGTACTGTTGGGGCAGCTGCGCACGGGTGATGATCATCTCTCCCAAGGTGATGTCAACACCGCCTACGGTGGCGACCACCGTGTCGGCGGTTGTATCCTGTGCCACCGCGGTCGTTGCCATCAACAGGGCAAGCGCTGCAGAGCCCAGATATGTTGTATATTTCGTCATCAAACGTTTCCTTGATTAGCCACGCCGGTGCGCGACGTTGACACGGGATAGGCCCACCCTTACATGCCACTCTAGACCCTGAGGGGGCTGGTCTTGGCCCTTTGTAGGTGGCCCGGTCAGGGGCTACAAGCGACCTCCTCTCAATTCGATGTTAGACAGGCGCCCCCGCGCCGCCCCGGAGAGCCTATGCTTGGTTTTGGAACCGTCGCGAAGAAGGTTTTTGGCACTGCCAACGACCGCAAAGTCAAATCAGCCCGCCCGCTCGTTGCGAAAATCAACGCGCTGGAGCCTGAGTTTGAAAAGCTGACCGACGCTGAGATCAAGGACAAAACCGAAGAGCTTGCCAAACGGGCGATGGGTGGTGAAAGCTTGGACGCGCTGTTGCCAGAGGCGTTTGCGAACTGCCGTGAGGCTGCGAAGCGGTCTCTTGGTTTGCGGGCATTTGACACGCAGTTGCTGGGTGGCATCTTTTTGCATCAGGGCAATATTTCGGAACAGAAGACGGGTGAGGGTAAGACGCTCACAGCGACTTTTGCGGCCTACCTGAATGCGCTGACCGGCAAGGGTGTGCACATCGTCACGGTCAACGATTACCTTGCCAAGCGAGACGCGGAGTGGATGGCGAATGTCTATGGCTTCCTTGGCCTGACAACCGGGGTGATCTATCCCCAGCAGCCTGAACAGGAAAAGCTTGAGGCGTATCGCTGTGATGTGACTTACGCCACTAACAACGAACTCGGCTTCGATTATCTACGCGACAACATGAAGTCAGAGCTGAGCCAGATGAGCCAACGTGACCACCACTTCGCGATTGTGGACGAGGTGGACTCGATCCTAATTGATGAAGCGCGGACGCCGCTGATCATCTCCGGCCCCGCGCAAGACCGTAGCGAACTTTACATCGCGATTGACCGATTTATTCCGGAAGTCGCGGAAGAGCATTACGAGATCGACGAAAAGAGCCGTCAGGCGAGCTTTACGGATGAAGGCAATGACTTCATTGAAGAGAAGCTGCGATTGGCAGGGCATTTGCCCGAAGATCAAAGCCTTTACGCGCCTGAAAGCGCTACCCTCGTTCACCATGTGAACCAGGGCCTTTTGGCGCATAAGATGTTCGTCAAAGACAAAGATTACATCGTGCGTGATGGCGAGGTTGTCCTGATTGACGAATTCACCGGCCGTATGATGGCTGGCCGTCGTTTGTCGAACGGTCTGCATCAAGCGATTGAGGCCAAAGAAGGCGTGCCGCCAAAGCCAGAGAACGTGACCCTCGCCTCGGTAACTTTCCAGAACTACTTCCGTTTGTACGACAAGCTGGCCGGCATGACCGGTACGGCGATGACGGAAGCGGACGAGTTCAAGGAGATCTACAACCTTGGCGTTGTGGAGATTCCGACGAACAAGCCTATCGCCCGTCTGGATGAGAACGATCAGGTCTACCGCACGGCTCGCGAAAAATATGACGGTGTGGTTGAAGCGATTAAGGCGGCGCATGCTAAACAACAGCCGATCCTTGTTGGCACGACATCGATCGAAAAGTCCGAGGCACTGAGCCAAATGCTGACCGCTGCTGGGATCAAGCACAACGTCTTGAACGCGCGCCAGCATGAGCAGGAAGCGCAGATCATCGCGGATGCGGGTAAGCTGGGTGCTGTGACCATCGCCACCAACATGGCCGGTCGCGGGACAGACATTAAGCTGGGCGGCAATGTCGAGATCAAGGTGATCGAAGCGCTTGCCGCTGATCCGGAAGCGGATCCGGACGCCGTGCGTGCGAAGATCGAAGCAGAACATGCGAGCGAAGAGCAGGCTGTGAAAGACGCCGGTGGTTTGTTCGTTCTGGCGACCGAGCGCCACGAAAGCCGCAGGATTGATAACCAGTTGCGCGGGCGGTCCGGTCGTCAGGGTGACCCCGGTCGTTCTTTGTTCCTGTTGTCGCTGGAAGACGACTTGATGCGCATTTTCGGGTCCGAACGGCTCGACAAGGTGCTCGGCACGCTCGGCATGAAGGAAGGCGAGGCGATTGAGCACCCTTGGGTGAACAAGTCGCTTGAGAAAGCGCAGGCGAAGGTCGAGGGCCGCAACTTCGACATGCGTAAGCAGCTTTTGAAGTTCGATGACGTGATGAACGAGCAGCGGAAGGTCATTTTCTCGCAGCGCCGCGAAATCATGGAAGACAGCGACCTGTCCGATATGGCGAAGGACATGCGCGAACAGGTCATCGAAGACTTGGTCGATGAGTTCATGCCGCCAAAATCCTATGCTGATCAGTGGGATACGGAGGGCCTTTATGCGGCTGTGATCCGGGACCTTGGGATCGATGTCCCGGTTATGGCGTGGGCTGAAGAAGAAGGCGTTGATAACGAGGTCATGCAGGAGCGGCTTGAGAAGGCCAGCCTTGAGCATATGACCGAGAAGGAGAAAGCCTTCGGCGCTGAGACGATGCGCAACATCGAAAAGCAGATCATCCTGCAGACCATCGATGGCAAATGGCGCGAGCATCTCTTGACGTTAGAACACCTGCGTTCTGTCGTTGGTTTCCGTGGTTACGCGCAACGTGATCCGTTGAACGAATACAAGACAGAAGGTTTCCAGCTCTTCGAGGGTCTTCTTGACAGTCTGCGCACTGATGTGACCCAAAAACTGGGCCAGATCCGCCCGATGACAAAAGAAGAGCAAGAGCGTCTGGTCGAGCAGATGCGCGCACAGCAACAAGCGGCGGCTGCCGCTGCTGCGGGTGGGGCTGCTGCGGCTGCGCCGTCATCAGCTGTTGCCGATTCAGAGACAAAACCGGGGGAACCCGCCGACGGGTTTGTCGAAGATGACCCATCGACCTGGGGCAACCCAAGTCGTAATGACCCTTGCCCGTGTGGCTCTGGTAAGAAGTTCAAGCATTGCCACGGACGGCTTGGATAAAATCCGC
This sequence comes from Paracoccaceae bacterium, assembly GCA_020628545.1. Taxonomy (GTDB): domain Bacteria; phylum Pseudomonadota; class Alphaproteobacteria; order Rhodobacterales; family Rhodobacteraceae; genus Yoonia. The sequence continues at coordinate 22,652 of JAHDEX010000054.1, forward strand.
CATATTTGCGCCATTGTAATACCCTTGGCCTGACACGCTGCCGCCACTGTGCACACGCCTATTGTTTCCGTTACGGGAATCGGGGTGCTAGTAAATGGCGCAGTTGCGACAAGTGAAAAGGATGGCGACCGCCGCGGGGACGTTCGCCTTCGCATTAGCGATTGGCTACGTCATGCAGTATGACGGCGCCGATGCAGCGCGCGTCGCCGGTCAAAGCCCGTCGTCTGCACGTCTTGTGCTTCCCGCGCAGCTTGATGAATCCCCGCTCAAACAGCTTGATGAATACATCCCGAAGCTGGCCATGCCCATTGTGCAGCGCCGTACCGGAACCGACGAAGACCTTCTGCGCGTTGACCCGTCATCGGTCAAACTGACAGCACTTGTGGCTGAGGCCGCAGCAGCACGCCCTGACCCGACCCCCGAGACAGAGAAAGTTACGAATACGCCGTCGTGCGACATAAACCTAAGCACAGCCATTGGAGAAGACGCGCTTGTGGTTTTGACCGTCTTTTCACCGTGCCGCACCACCGCACCGTTTCAGGTGCAGCACAATGAGATGACGTTTTCGGCTGTCACAGACGATCTTGGTCAAGCGAGTATTGCGGTGCCAGCACTCAGCGTGAATGTCTCTCTCTTCATCTCGTTTGAAGACGGGGGCGGCGCCACGGCAACCGCGGTCGTCCCTGAGGCAGAGAACGTAAATCGCGTTGTCGTGCAGTGGAAAGACGTTTTCGCCGAGATGGTCCAACCCGCAGACATTGAGTCCGCGAAGCTGGGTACTGTGAAACGCCTGGGTGCCCGCACTGGCGACGCGGCTTCCTTTGCGGAGGTCTTTACCTTTCCGGCTAGTCTCAGTGCGCGCGACGGTTTGGCGGGTCTGACGGTTCAGGCGCCAGTTTCTGACGCAACTTGTGGGCAGACGCTTCGCGGACAGGCTTTCCACACCATTCAGGGTGAAGAAGCGGATCCGAAGGACTTTCAGATCACACTTCCCGGGTGTGAACAGGTTGGCACGTTTCTTGAGTTGAAAAAGATATTGGGGGGGCAGACACTCTTGCTCGAATGACGCAAGCCTGCCGACGCCTTGTCAAAATCATCACCCGAACTGCAGCGTGCGCCGCTGCGGTTTTTCTGTCTTTGGTCGGTCCGGTTCTCGCGCAGGATGTGACAATCACAACCTCTGATAACGGTTTGACGGTTACCGGTCGCATTGTCAGCTACGATGGAGAGCTGCTTCAGCTTGATAGCCCGCACGGCCTTTTGACGCTGCGGTATGACGATGTGACTTGCACCGGAGAGGATTGCCCCGACCGCGACAACTTCGTCCCGCTTGTGCGGTTGTCAGGTGCGGCCCGCATGGCAGATGTCATGATCCCGGCGTTGATTGAGGCCTTTGCGCGCGGTGAAGGGCTCACGGCGGTGTCGGAACGCGAAGATGCCGATCACCTTAGCATCGCCTTGCTGGACGATACGGATGATATGCAGGCGCAATTTACCTTGCGGCTTTCGAATACCGACGAAGGTTTTGCGGATCTGATTGCTTTCGAAGCCGATGTCGTGATGGCCGTACGCGAGGTACGCGCGGAGGAAGCCGAACGCGCCGCATTGGTCGGGCTGGGAGATATCACCGATCCATCGCAGGCCAGGATCGTCGGGTTTGATGCATTGGTACCCATCGTTGATCCCGGGCTGGGTCTGCGGCACCTCTCGCTGCGCGATATTACCCGCGCATTCCGTGGAGAGGTGACGAATTGGCAGGAGATCGGTGGACCCGATTTGAACATGAACTTGCATCTTGGGCCGCAATCGGATGGGCAGTGGCAGTTTTTTGTGGATCAATACCTCGGCGACGGAGAGTTGGTTGATACCGTGGTGCGCCACGCCTCCGCTTCTGAGACGTCGGCGGCAGTGGCCGCCAGTACTGGCGGGCTTGGTCTTGTCCCCTATGGTGAAACGGCAAACAGTCAGGCTGTTGCGCTGCGGGATGCGTGCGGGTTCACCGCGGTGCCCCAGACCGTCAATATGAAAACGCAGGATTATGCCCTGACCGAACCGTTGTTTCTCTATCTTCCGGATCGCCGGCATCCTGCGATCATTCGGTCCTTTCTGAAGTTCCTCCGTAGTCCGCAAGCGCAACTTGTTGTGCGCCGTGCGGGCTTTGTGGATCAGGGTGCCGTGCCTATTCCGCTTGATGCGCAAGGGCAGCGGTTTGCGAACGCCATCGCGCAAGCGCAGGGCGATATTGGTTTGGACGATCTGCAGCGGATGGTGTCAGTTCTGACCCCAATGACCCGTCTGTCGATCAGCTTTCGGTTTCTTGAAACAGAAGAAGTTCTAGATGCGCCGTCGCGATCTAATTTGCTTGCACTGGGCCAAGCTATCCGGGACGGGCGCTATGACGGTCAGTCGTTGATGTTCATCGGCTTCGGGGCAGCTGATGAGGGTGACGATGTGAGTGCTGATCCGTCACTTCTCCGCGCCGAGGCGGTGAAAGCAGCCCTGATCAATGTCTTAGGTGACCTCCCGGAGGACGTGACCGTCGACACTGTTGCCTTTGGTGCCGCGTTGCCAATGGGGTGTGATGACACGCCGTGGGGGCGGCAACGCAACAACCGGGTCGAGTTGTGGGTCGATCAGCGCTAAAGCAGGCCCTGACCGCGAAACGAAAGCTCTGTCGATTTCCCGATGATGATGTGGTCATGCAGCGTGATACTGAGGGCCTTCGCAGCGATGCCAATCGCGTGGGTCATGTCGATGTCCGCTTGGCTGGGTGATGGGTCACCCGACGGGTGATTGTGCACAAGGATCAAGGCACTGGCATGGAGTTCAAGCGCGCGTTTGACGACCTCGCGCGGATAGACAGGTACGTGGCTGACCGTCCCTTGCGCCTGTGCCTCATCAGCGATGATCGTGTTCTTGCAATCTAGGAAGAGAATACGAAACTGTTCGGTCTCGCGGTGAGACATGACGGTATGGCAGTAATTCAAAAGCGCGTCCCAACTGGCCACGGCATGGCGCTTCATCATTCTGGAGCGGGCGAGGCGATGCGCGGCGGCTTCAACGATTTTGATTTCTGCCGCGGCCGCCTCGCCCACACCGTCAACCTGCATCAGTTGTGGAATACTTGCTGAGATGACCCGATTGAAATCACCAAACTGGGCCAACAGGGCGTAAGCAATTGGCTTCACATCCTGCCGCGGCATGGCGCGAAACAGGATCAGTTCAAGTACCTCATAGTCGGGCACGGCTTCAGACCCGCCGGTTAGAAACCTGTCGCGCAGGCGTTTGCGATGACCTTTGATATATGACGGAAGTTGCGGGGCCACCGGGGCGGCCGCAATGGCCTCATCAAATGCAAAATGAGATTGGGATGTCGGGGTGTGCTGCATATGTGCAGCTTGGCGCGATTCCGGTGAATGCGCCGTTAACTGATGGGCGGCGAAGGCGCCGCCCACAGTATTAGCCTTTCATTGAGTCCCAAAAGGACTTCACCGACTTAAAGAACGTGGACCCTTCGGGGTTATTCTCAGCCGCGATTTCATCGAACTCGCGCAGGATTTCTTTCTGCCGAGCGGTCAGGTTCACAGGTGTCTCGACCGCCAGTTCAATGAACATGTCACCTTGGCCGCCGCCGCGGAGAGCTGGCATGCCCTTGCCGCGCAAACGCATCTGGCGTCCGGACTGTGAGCCCTCGGGGATCTTTACCCGGCTGCGACCACCGTCGATGGTGGGCACCTCAATCTCTCCGCCCAAGGCAGCAGATGTGATCGAGACCGGCACGCGGCAGAAGAGGTTTGTCGCCTCACGTTCGAACAGTTTGTGATCGTTGACCTCAATAAAGATATAGAGATCGCCAGACGGACCACCCCGCATCCCGGCTTCGCCTTCGCCAGCAAGCCGAATGCGCGTACCGGTTTCAACACCTGCTGGGATGTTGACGGACAGCGCCTTTTCTTTTTCGACCCGACCCTGACCGTGACAGGTTTTGCACGGATCCTTGATCGTCTGGCCCATCCCCGAACATGTCGGGCAAGTGCGTTCGACGGTGAAAAAGCCTTGCTGCGCGCGGACCTTACCCATCCCGTTACAGGTCGGGCAGTTCACCGGCTCGGAGCCGCCTTCCGCGCCCGTGCCATTACAACTGTCACAACCGACAGCCGTGGGAACGTTCACCGTCTTCTGCAGACCTTTGTAGGCGTCTTCGAGGTTGATGCGCAGGTTGTAGCGTAGGTCGTTGCCGCGCTGGGCGCGGGCGCGCCCACCGCCACCGCGACCACCCATCATATCGCCGAAGAGGTCGTCAAAGACGTCAGAGAATGCGCTGGCGAAGTCGCCCTGACCACCGCGTGGACCGCCGCCGCCGCCCATGCCACCTTCAAAGGCCGCATGTCCAAAACGATCGTAGGCCGCCTTCTTGTCGGCGTCCTTGAGGACGTCGTAAGCCTCATTCGCTTCTTTAAACTGGGCTTCGGCGTTGGGATTGTCGGCGTTGCGGTCCGGGTGTAGCTCTTTCGCTTTGCGGCGATAGGCTTTCTTGATTTCGTCCGCGCTGGCGCCTTTGGCGACGCCAAGCGTTTCGTAATAATCGCGTTTTGCCATTGTGATATCTCCCCTTTGGGAACGCAAAGACCGGCCCGGGTTTTTCGGGCCGGTCGATGCAGGTCAGCCCAAAGGCTTAGTCACGCTTGTTGTCGTCCAGATCTTCGAAATCAGCGTCGACGATATCGTCGTCGCCTTCATCCGCACCCTTCATCTCTTCCTCGCCATTCTCTTCGTCTTGCGACGCTTTGTAGATGGCTTCGCCCAGCTTCATTGCCGCTTCAGTCACGTTCTGGATGCCAGACTTGATCTTGTCGGCGTCGTCAGTTTCCAGATCGTCTTTCAGCGCAGCAATCGCCAATTCGATGGCTTCGATGGTGGTTGGATCAACCTTGTCCGCATGCTCTTCCATCGACTTCTCGGTGGAGTGGATCATGCTTTCCGCCTGGTTCTTGGCATCGACGAGTTCGCGGCGTGCCTTATCGGCCTCTGCGTTCTCTTCGGCGTCACGCACCATTTGTTCGATGTCCTCATCCGACAGACCGCCAGAGGCCTGAATCGTGATCGTCTGTTCTTTCCCGGTGCCTTTGTCCTTGGCGCCCACAGACACGATGCCGTTGGCGTCGATGTCAAAGGTCACTTCG
>JAHDEX010000129.1 GCA_020628545.1 Paracoccaceae bacterium
CCGTTGATCGCGGTTTTTGAGATCGTATAGCCCGCCACCATCGGCTGCCCGATATAGGCGGTCATCGACGACAGGAATTGGATGTTGCACTGTTTGCCGTCCGCAAGCGACCGCTGGATGACACGGCGGCTCAGTTCAAGCGCACCACGCACATGTACGTCGAAGACCTGATCAAATTCCGCAAGCGTCTGGTCCTCGAACGGTTTCTTGAGTGTATTGCCCGCGTTGTTAATCAGGATGTCGACAGGGCCGAGGTCTGCTGCGAATGTGGCAGTGCCATCTGTTTCGGTGATGTCGAGGACGGCACTCGCGCAGCCGTGCCCTATCTCTTTGCAGGCAGACTCAAGGACGTCTTTGCGACGTCCCGCGATGACAACATCCGCCCCGCTTTCAGCGAGGCAACGGCCGATAGCCTTCCCGATCCCGGTGCCGCCACCCGTCACCAGTGCGCGTTTGCCGTGCAGGCCGTAGATGTCTTGCAGGCTCATGTCTCACCACCCATGTCGATCATTATCTTGAAGACCGCTTGGCGGTTCTCGCGCCAGACATCGAAGGCGGCGTTCGCGTCTTTCCACGGGATCACGCGCGATATCAATTTGTCGGAGACCTCTGGATTGGCCTCAAGGAAGCTGATGACAGCCTCAAAGTCGCTGCGCGTCGCGTTGCGCGATCCGAAAATGTCGAGTTCCTTGAGGTTAAATAGCGTCGTGTCATAGCGCACCTCGGACTTGGCATAGCCAACATACACGACGCGCCCTGCGAAGCTGGCGAGGTCAACCGCCGCGCGAAACGTTTCGGGCGAGCCTACTGCCTCGATGATGACATCTGGGCCCGCCCCTTCCGTGAGTGAAGCGATCTGGGTGGTAAAGTCAGGCGATTGCGGGGACAGTACCAGATCAACGCCCAGTGCCTTCAGGGTATCAGTTTTGTCGGCCGAGACTTCGCTGACAATGACCCGCGCACCCCGTGCTTTCGCGCCAAGAATGGCCCCGACCCCGATCATGCCGCCGCCAAGCACCAGCACAGTGTCGTCTGCCGTAACGTGCCCGCGGGACGCAGCGTGAAAACCAACCGACAGCGGCTCCACCAACGCCATTTGATGCGGGGTGAGCGTGTCGTTCAGGATCAGCCGATCCGTTCTGACCACGATCTGATGGCGCAGTCCACCGTCCTGCTGAACGCCAAGCGTTTTGTTGAACTGACATGCATTGACGCGGCCTTTGCGACAGGCCGCGCAGTTTCCGCAAGTCGTGTAGGGAATAACAATCGCTGACCGTCCAACGGCATACTCCGGCCCAACGTCCGATCCGCAAGCGGCAATGGTGCCGCAAATTTCGTGCCCAGGGATGCGCGGCAGATCGACCAGCGGGTTCAGGCCCTGAAACGTGTTCAGGTCACTGCCGCAAAGGCCGACGAAGGCAACTTTCAGCAGCACTTCACCCGGACCGGGTGTCGGTTCCGCGACGTCCTGAAATGCAGTGTGGCCGATTTTGTCGATGACAAGGGCGCGCATAAAATTATCCGATTGATGTGCGGCATGCAGGCAGACCCCCCATGCCGCAGATGCGTTACTTGTACTCAGCCACGTTGGCGTCGGTGATGAGGATACCGTCAATCGGCACCACGGCAGGTGCGTCTTCCCCGTTTATGATGTTCACGAGGTTCTGGACAGACTCGATCCCCATACGGGTGTTGTCCTGCTTGATTGTCGCGTCCTGCTCGCCCTCTTCGATGGCGACAAGATTGGCAGGGTTGCCGTCAAAACCGACGATCACAAGGTCGTCCATCTTGCCAAGGGCCTTGGACGCTGACACTGCCGCCAATGCACCGGGATCCCAGGCAGAGAAGATCGCTTTGATATCCGGATTGGACTGCAGGAAGTTTGTCGTTGTCTCAAACGCGCAGGCATCCTGCCAATCGCAGATCTGGAAGATCACTTCGTGACCTGCGGCTTCAGCGGCTGTCAGCACACCATCACGACGGGCATTCCCCGTCTGGTGCCCAGCAGAACCACCAAGGATCAGGACAGAACCCTCACCACCTAGCTGCTCAACGATGTATTCACCGGCAATCCCGGCGGCTGCGAGGTTATCAGTCTGCACAAGGCTCGAGATATGCGAGTGGTCGATGCCGGTATCTACGGCCACAACCGGAATGCCCTTGGCCGCCGCATTGTCGAGTGAGGCATCAAAGGCGCGGTTGTCCACCGATCCGATGATGATCCCGTCCACGCCCATGTCGATGGCGCGGTCTACGGCATCCTTTTGGGCCGCCGAGTCAGGCGAGGATGCGGTCATGTCGATAAACTCGATCCCTTGGGACTCTGCCTCGCCTGCGGCGGCAGTTGCGACGCCGATCCAGAAGGTATTGTCGGTCGAATAGCCCGTATAAGCGATCCGCAGATCTTCGGCGTATGCCGCACTTGCCAGACCGATGGCTGTTGCAGTCGCAAAGACCGCTGTCTTGAGTTTGAATGTCATTGGTTCCTCCCTTGGATCCTTGATTGGCCCCTCCAGGCCGTTGGTTGCGCGGTTGACTTCACCGCGTCGATCTTCGCCAGACATCCCAGTAGACGGCGACAATAATGATCGCCCCGATGGCTATGCGCTGATACGATGTGCCGACGCCCATGTAGGACAAGCCGACGATGATGGTTTGCATGATGAACATGCCCAGCAGGGTCTTCCCGACACCGCCGCGCCCGCCGAAAAGGCTGGTGCCGCCGATGACGACCGCCGCAATCGCGTAAAGCTCGTAACTTTGACCGCGCGCGGGCATGGCAAAGTTCAGCTTGGCGACTTCGACAATAGCAGCAAGGCCTGCAAGCAATCCGCCGAGCATGTAGTAATAGATGCGGCTTTTCGCAACGGGCACGCCGGAAAGGCGGGCGACCTCCTCATTGCCACCAATGGCAAAGGCCCTGCTGCCGAGCCTTGTTTTGGTCAGAAACAGGCCGGTCAGGATCGCCACCGCGAACATGATGATCATCGGCGTAGTGTTTCCGGTGCCCAGAAACGTGAAAGCGTCGGGAAAGCGTGACAAATCACGACCGCTTGCAAGGATCTCGGCCAGACCTTTGTATGCGGTCAATCCGCCAAGGGTCACGATGAACGCCGGCACCTTGGTGATCACCTGAATGGTGCCATTTAGCGCGCCGAGGGCCGCCCCCATCAACAAGCCAAGCCCCACCGCCATGAAAGGCGGCAAGCCCCATTCGGCCATGAATATCCCGACCGCCACGCCGACGACGGCAAAGATCGACCCGACCGATAGGTCCAGACCGCCCGAGATCAACACAATCGTCGTGCCACAAGCGAGGATCGCAAGGATCGATGCCTGACCGAAGATCGACAGGAGCGTATCAAAGCTGCGGAACGGCTCTGACATGATGAAAAAGAAGCCGTAGATCAACGCGAGGGCGGCCAGCACCTGCCAGATCTGCAGGAAGTTATGCTTGAGGACATCAAAAGGCCCGGCCTCGCTGCCCGGGTTCGACACGGCGGTGGAGCTATCAAGCTGCGTCATGCCGCGGCCCCTGCCTCGGTCGCGCCAGTGATCAAGCCGACCAGCGTGTCGCCATCCACGTCTTTGACGTTGCGCACCGCAACCAGCTTACCCAGTCGCAGCACCATGACCCGGTCGCAGTAGTTCAGGACGTGCTGCATGTTATGCGTGATCATAATGACGGAAAGGCCGTGATCCTTCAGCGACCGCACCAAATCCATGGCCATCTTGCTTTCGCGAACACCAAGGGCCGCCGTCGGTTCGTCCAAAATGGCCACGCGCTTTCCGAACATCACGGTTTTTGACAAAGCGACGGCTTGTCGCTGACCGCCCGAAAATGCCTCCGCCTCGCGGTAGATATCAGCGATGCGCACGTCCAGCTTGCCGAACAGGCTGCGGATCTCGGTATCCATCTTTTTGAAGTCGAGCACACCAAACCAACGCCCCAGCCAATCGTCGCGGACGATCTCGCGGCCCAGAAAGACGTTCTTGGTGATCGAGATTTCATTCACCAGCGCAAGGTCCTGATAGACCGTCTCAATCCCGGCTGCCTTCGCGTCCGAGGGAGAGTCGATCTGCGTTTCAACGCCGTCGAATTTCACCACGCCCGAGGTCTTGGAAATCGCGCCTGTCAGCGCCTTGATCAGCGTGGATTTTCCAGCGCCGTTGTCGCCAACAACCGCCAGAACCTCGCCTTCGTGCAAAGACAGGTCCACGTCATCAAGCGCGACAATACCACCATAATGCTTTGAAATTCCTTGCGCTTCCAGCACTGCTGGCCGTGACGCACTGTCCCCTTGCGAAGTCATTGGCCGCATGTTCCTCCCCGGCTTCTGCTTACTATGCGTAAAAAACATTTCCTGTTGCCGTCAATTGTTTTTTTTGCAAGAAATACATTTAAGGGGAGAAACAGCGATGCCAGAGACCGCAAAACTGCTACACTTGCACGTCCGCGACAACATCGCCGTCCTGGCACAAGATACTGCGGCAGGCAGCGTCGTGACGTGGGGCGAGACCCGTTTTGACATCAAATCCGATCTGACAATAGGCCACAAAATTGCCGTGCGCCCGATTCCCGCTGGCGAAGACGTTCTGAAATACGGCTGCCCCATCGGCTTTGC
>JAHDEX010000055.1 GCA_020628545.1 Paracoccaceae bacterium
CCGCCGCCTCATCCCTCTCACGCGATTGCAGCACAATCGCCTGCTATCACCGCGACCATTCCTCCCGTTGCACAAGTGGTCCAAGCAGCACCACCTCCGCCAAACTCTCAACCAATACGCACCGCCATCGAGACGGCCAACAGGACCTACTCGATTGCGACCGCGTCAACGGCAAAACCGGTCGCTTCCACGTCTGTCGCCACACCTGACGTCACCCCACTTTTGATCACCGACACAATCGAGCCGCTCTCGCGTGTCGAAACCGCTTCCGCAATTGTCGAGCGGACCAACACCGCGCATAACGCCGCGACGACAACCGCGACCCCTGATCAAGCACGCGTGGTCACGCAACAACTGATCACCGTCCTGCCAACCAACGCGCCCGGCACCACCGAAATCACGCTCCAGCCGGAAGAGCTTGGGCGTGTCCGCATGACGCTAACTCTGCAAGATGGCGCCATGACCCTCCTTATTCAGGCTGACCGCCCGGATACGGCAGATCTGCTCCGCCGAAACATCGATCAATTGGCGCAGGCTTATCGGCAACTGGGGTTTGACACGCTCAACTTCAGCTTTGCCGGGTCTGCGGGCCAAGACGCAAACGCAGCTGAAGCGGTCGCGCCTGAGCAAACCATGACGGCTGAAGAGACCTCAGAACAAGCGACCGACATCCACCGGTCGCCACCGCAAAGCCTTGCCACCACACGTCTCGACCTCAGGATTTAAAGACCCAAAATGGAAATTTCGACAACCACACCCGATACCACTGTTCCGGACACAACAAGCCGCACGCAGATCACGTCTGACTTTGAAGCGTTCCTGCGCATGCTAACGGTGCAAATGGAAAATCAAGACCCGCTGAACCCTGTGGATTCGACGGATTTTGCAGTGCAACTCGCGACATTCTCAAGCGTCGAACAACAGGTCCAAACGAACGACCTGCTGCGCGCGCTACAAGATCAAATGGGGGCATCGGGGATCGCACAAATGGCGGATTGGGTTGGGCGAGAGGTGCGCACGACGGCACCCGTGACACTGGATGGCAGCCCGGTCACACTCTATCCAAAACTCGAATCCGGCGCGGAAAGCGCATCTGTCATCGTGCGCAACTCTGCCGGTGACCAGATCACGGAACTGCGCATCGACACCACTGGTAACCCGGTGGAATGGGCTGGTGTCACGACCGATGGGTTCCCCTTCCCACCGGGGCCATACACATTTGAGGTGCAAAGCTTCAGCGCAGGCGACCTTCTTGGAACAAACCGGGCAGAGACATACGCGCCAGTGCAAGAAGTTCGCCGAAATGGCCAAGGCGAAAACGTTGTGGTCCTACCGGGCAATATTGAGGTCGACACCAATACAATCACCGCGCTGCGCCGCGCCTTGTAAGTGCAGCGAGGCACTTTCAGACTTGTGCGCTCTTCAGCCCGGTGAAGTCTTCCACCCAAGGAGGAAAAACAGCAACTACGCTGAATACGAACCGCCGGACACGCCAACAAACGGCAAGCGCGTCTAAAGTGCCTGAACGAGCCACCCGCAGAAGGCCACCAATCCGCCACCAAGCGCCATCCATGCCAGTCGCGCACGTTTCCGTTGCGGCTTTGGAGGCGGGGCGGGGTTTGTTTCGCGTATCAACGCAGCCTCGGCAAGCTGCGGCAGGCGTGGCCCAAAGCGCGACAGAACGACCGCCGTCTTCACCAAGTCCTTCACCAAGGCGCGCGGCCCGATACTGTCTTTGATGTACGCCTCAACGATCGGCTTCGCATCGTGCCAAATATTCATATGTGGGTCCATAGACCTCGCAACGCCCTCGACCACGACCATCGTCCGCTGCAGCAAAATCAGCTCCGTGCGGGTCTCCATCCCGAAACGTTCTGTCACCTCAAAGAGGTAGGCCAGCAAACGCCCCATGGAAATCCCGGTCGCATCCATTCCAAAGATAGGCTCACCCACTGCGCGCAGGGCCCGCGCAAACTCGTCCACATCGCGATCCGCAGGCACGTAGCCCGCCTCAAAATGTACCTCAGCCACACGCTTGTAATCACGCCGAATGAACCCAAAAAGGATCTCGGCGTAGACGCGGCGGGTGTATTCATCAATCCGCCCCATGATGCCAAAGTCATACGCGATGATGTCGCCGTTGGCAGAAATCTTCAGGTTCCCCTGATGCATATCCCCGTGAAAGTACCCGTCGCGCAGGGCGTGGTTAAGAAACAGCTGCAAGACCCGCGTCGCCAATTCAGAGCGGTTGTGCCCAGCTGCATCAATGGCGGCATTGTCACCGGCGCTGATCCCCTCAGCCCAGTCAAGCGTCATCACCCGGCGGCCTGACAAATGCCACCGCACCTCGGGCACCGCGAAACCTTCATCGTTGGCAGTATTCGCCGCAAACTCTGACGCCGCCGAGGACTCCAGACGCAGGTCCAACTCCCCCATCACCACACCTTCAAAGTGGGTGATCACATCCATCGGTTTCAATCGGCGGGATGAGGGTGACAGGAATTCAATGGTCCGTGCCGCAAAGTAGAACGCGTCGATATCCTTCCGGAATGCACGCTCAATCCCGGGCCGCAAGATCTTCACCGCCACTGCATCGCCACCGTCCTGCAGATGCGCCTTATGAACCTGCGCCAGCGACGCCGCTGCCAGCGGTTCGGAGAATGACGAAAACACTTGCTCAACCGTCTGACCAATCTCGCGCGCAAATTCGGCCTTCGCCTCTCGCATCGAGAAGGGCGGCAGCTTGTCCTGCAGGACCCGCAGTTGCACAGCCATATCATCACCCACAACATCTGGTCGGGTCGACAGGATCTGGCCAAATTTGATGTAGGCCGGTCCAAGGGCGGTCAGCGCGCGCGGTACAGGTGGCGCATTCGGATCACCCCGCTCGCCCAGCCACTGCACAGGCCAGACCAGCGTGCGGAACACCCCTTTGACAAGCGGTGGCGCGTCCAACGCGTCGAGGATCACTTTCATCGCGCCCGTACGCTCCAGCGTGGCACCCGTCTGGATCAGGCGTAGGATATTATGGGGTCCACGCACGTTAGAGCTTCCACCCCGAATGCAGGCAGGCCACGCCCATCGTCAGGTTCCGGTACTTTGCGTTACCAAAGCCAGCGGCGCGAACCATGCCGAGGAAGGTCTCCTGATCTGGGAACTTCCGGATGGATTCGACCAAATACTGATAGCTCTCGCGATCCCCCGCAATCACCTGCCCCATGCGCGGGATCACATTGAACGAATAGGCGTCATATGCCGCCTGCATCATCGGGTTCGGAAGCTGGCTGAACTCCAACACCATCAATCGGCCACCCGGGCGCAGCACACGGTATGCTTCGTTCAAGGCCTCCTGCGGTCGCGTCACGTTCCGGATCCCGAAAGAAATAGTGTAAACATCAAAGGTATTGTCGTCGAACGGCAACGCCATCGCGTCACCGACGACCCACTCAAGGCTGTCTGACATCCGCTCTGCCTCAGCCCGCTTGCGGCCTTCGATCAGCATCGGTTCGGTCAGATCAAGGACCGTTGCGTGGCCGTGCCCTGCGCGTTTGAGAAACCGGAACGAGATGTCGCCAGTCCCGCCCGCCACATCCAAAAGCTTCTGGCCCGGCCGTGGCGCCAGCCAATCCATCATCGCATCTTTCCAGATCCGGTGGATCCCACCTGACATCACGTCATTCATAATGTCGTATTTGCTGGCGACGGAGGTAAAGACCCCCTGCACCTTACCAGCCTTGTCGCCTTCCGCGACCTCTTCAAACCCAAAGTGCGTTGTCTTGTCGTCGGTCATGGGCTTGCCGTCCTTTCTGTGACACCTCAAATATAGAGCGCCGCAGCGGACTTACACCGCCCCCACACCAGAAGGAAGCCACCATGCCCGAATTGCCAGAGGTCGAGACGGTTCGCCGCGGACTGGCCCCGGTGATGGAGGGCGCGGTGATCACACGCGCCGACGTCAACCGCCCCGACCTGCGCTGGCCATTTCCTGCGCAGATGGCTGATAGGTTGACGGGCCAGAAAGTGCTCGGCCTCCGCCGCCGTTCAAAGTATATCCTCGCCGATCTCGCGAATGGCGAAAGCCTTTTGATCCACCTCGGCATGTCGGGCCGCATGCTGATCTCGGGCCACCGCGTTGGTGACTTTCACCACGACCACCCCGCCTCGGCCAAACACGATCACGTCGTGTTCCACATGGACAGCGGCGCGCGCGTCACATTCAACGACGCCCGCCGCTTTGGCGCGATGGACCTGATGCCCACCAGTGGGCAGGAGGATCACTGGCTGATCCGGGACCTGGGGCCAGAACCCCTTGGGAATGCCTTCAACGAAGACTACCTCGTCGCAGCTCTGAAGGGGCGCAATACGCCGATCAAATCTGCCCTCCTCGATCAAAGAATCGTTTCCGGATTGGGCAATATCTACGTCTGCGAGGTCCTCTTTCGCGCTGGCATCCATCCAAAACGCAAAGCGGGGCGGATTGCCGGAACGCGTGTCGCAGGGCTTGTTCCGATTATTCGCACCGTCTTGGAAGAAGCCATCGCAGCCGGCGGATCCTCGCTGCGTGATTACCGCCAAGCTGATGGAGACCTTGGATATTTTCAGCACGGCTTCCAGGTTTACGACCGCGAAGGCGAACCTTGCGTCACCCCGGATTGCAACCGGTTAATTGCGCGCATTGTGCAGTCCGGGCGCTCCAGTTTCTTTTGCCCCACCTGCCAAAGATGACTTGATCCCGTCTCAACCTTTCGTCAACAAATGGGCCTCAGCGAAACCACTTGGGGCGTCTTTCATGGCCTATGAGACCATCACCGTCGACATCGAAGACTATATCGCAACGATAACACTCAACCGTCCGGATGCTCTCAACGCCCTCAACCACAAACTGCTGAACGAGCTTTGCACCGCGCTAGAGGCAGCAGACGACTCTGACAAAGTGCGCTGCATCATCATCACGGGATCAGCCAAGGCTTTCGCCGCCGGTGCCGATATTTCAGAGATGGCGGACAAGTCCTTCATCGACGTGCTCAACGAAAACCTTTTCGCGTCCGAAGCCACGCGGTTTAACAACACACGCAAACCGATCATCGCAGCCGTCGCGGGATACGCACTCGGCGGCGGATGTGAGTTGGCCATGATGTGCGACTTCATCATCGCGGCAGATACCGCAAAGTTCGGCCAACCAGAGATCAACCTCGGTGTGATCGCCGGTATGGGCGGCACACAGCGCCTGACCCAATACGTGGGCAAGTCGAAGTCTATGGACATGCATCTGACCGGTCGCTTCATGGACGCTGAGGAAGCTGAGCGCTCGGGGCTGGTCAGCCGCGTTGTGCCTGCCAAGAAGCTGATGGAAGAAGCAAAGGCCGCGGCAGAGAAGATCACCGAGAAATCGCAGATCGCAACACTCGCCGCGAAAGAAGCTGTGAACCGTTCCTACGAAGTGTCCTTGTCCGAAGGCTTGCTCTTTGAGCGTCGCGTGTTCCATTCACTGTTCGCGACTGAGGACCAAAGCGAAGGCATGGCTGCGTTTCAGGAAAAACGCGAGGCGCAGTTCCGCGACAAATAGGGGCTTCCCCTCAGGCCGCTTTGCCCCTATACGCCGCCGGCATACATGCGCGTGAGGCCCGCTAGGCCAGAATCAACCGGTTCATAAAACCCGGTCGGGCCGATTGTGCAGCACCTAATTCCATTCGCCCGACATTCGGGCCCAGTTGAGAGACACGATCATGGCAAACTCACCACAGGCCAAAAAACGCGCCCGTCAGAACGCTGCGCGTTACGCCGTCAACAAAATGCGCCGCTCCAAAATTCGGACAGAACTGCGCAAGGTCGAAGAAGCAATTGCTTCCGGCGACAAGGACGCAGCAGCAGCAGCACTGAAGGCTGCTCAGCCAGAACTGATGCGCGGCGTCACCAAAGGTGTCTACCACAAAAACACTGCGGCTCGGAAAATGTCCCGTCTCGCGGCACGCGTCAAAGCGATTGCCTAGCCTTTAGTAGAGGGGATTCGGCGGCGGATTGTTGTCGAAATGCAACCTTCAAGTGTGACGACAAAGCGCGCCAAAAACGGCGCGCTTTTTCTTTGCGCGCGCGAAGTCTCCTGATTCAAACAGTTCTTTTTTTCCGCGGGGGATTCTTTTTCCAAACCCCGCCTGTCAAGCAAATCGTTCGGTTGAAATGGCGATTGCGCCATTGCTAATTTGCCGGTGCGACTCGGGTCGCACAAGACGGGGGATGTGAGACGCTCACCTCTGATCTGCGAAAAAAGAGACTGCCAATCTCATGCAGACAGACTGAGCCTCATGCAACGAAAATCGGGTTGGAACCGGCTGCGCCGGACGAATTCCTATCGTTGTAGCAAGACCACGGTCGCTACGTGTTAGCGTGACCATTGGTGTTGCCTGACCACGGATTAAGGCCTTTGAGCCTCCTGCGCTTTGGACAGGGCGCGCGGGGCACATTGAACGATCAGCGTTGGGGAACGCGCTGGCATGAAGTGTGGAGCAGTGTCGCGATGTGGGGTCGCGGCAACAGGGCAAGAAAGTGGGACGGTACTAAATGACGGACGAAACGTGGGCACGTGTTCGGGGCAATCTAAAAGACATTCTGGGGCCGAGCAGCTTCAAGACATGGATCGAACCGCTTGGGTTCGCGCAGGCAGATGACAGCGTTGCGACGCTGACTGCATCGACCTCCTTTAATGCGAACTACGTCAAACAAAATTTTGGCGATTTGATCCTTCATAATCTCCGTGAAGAGGGTTCAGCTGTCGAACGAGTCAGCTTTGCTGTGAAATCAGAACGGACGAATGGCATGAAGGCACCAAGTACTGCTCCAAAGTCACAAGCCAACCAACAAGGCCTCGACGCCCGTTTCACCTTCGACACATTTGTGGTGGGCAAACCCAACGAACTTGCTCACGCGGCGGCCCGTCGCGTTGCCGAAGGTGGCCCTGTCGGGTTCAACCCCCTCTTCCTGCATGGTGGCGTCGGTCTTGGTAAGACCCACCTGATGCACGCCATCGCCCATGAGCTGCAAAACCGCTCGCCTGAGCTGAACGTGCTTTATGTGTCAGCCGAACAGTTCATGTACCGTTTCATCACCGCACTGCGCGACCGCAAGATCATGGACTTCAAATCGCTGTTTCGGTCCGTCGACGTTCTGATGGTCGACGACGTACAGTTCATTGCTGGCAAGGACAGCACGCAGGAAGAGTTTTTCCACACATTTAACGCGCTTGTGGATGCCGGAAAGCAAATTATCATTTCTGCCGACCAAGCACCGGGTCAGATCCGAGAGCTGGAAGAGCGTATCAAGTCACGCCTGCAGTGCGGCCTTGTGGTGGACCTCCACCCAACAGACTACGAACTCCGCCTCGGCATCCTGCAGGCCAAGGGGGAAGCCTTCAAGCCGATGTACCCGGACATTCACGTGGCGGCTGGTGTCATGGAATTCCTCGCACATCGGATCACCTCCAACGTACGCGTTCTCGAAGGCGCGCTCACCCGCCTCTTCGCTTTCGCGTCACTTGTTGGCCGCGACGTGAACCTGGAACTCGCGCAAGACTGTCTCGCGGACGTTCTCAGCCAGCAGGAACGCAAGGTCACCGTTGATGAAATTCAGCGCAAGGTCTCTGAACATTTTACGATCCGCCTGTCGGACCTGCTCGGGCCCCGCCGCATGCGCACTTACGCCCGGCCCCGTCAGATCGCGATGTATCTCGCCAAACAACTGACAAGCCGGTCGCTGCCCGAAATCGGGCGCAGCTTTGGCGGGCGGGACCACACAACCGTCATGCACGGAATCCGGAAGATCGAGGAACTGATCGAGACGGATGAGGAACTCGCCAACAACGTCGAACTGCTCAAGCGCGCGCTGACCGGCGGTTAACGCTTGCGCCACAGCGATTTGCCCTCCAGTAAATAGGGATTGAACCCGCCGGGAAATGCAGTAGCTTTCACGTCCCGGCGGCAGACGCACGCCACTTTGCGGAGCATGGGACATGAAATTCAGTATCGAACGCGCAGCCCTGCTAAAGGCCGTCGCACAAGCGCAATCGGTCGTAGAACGGCGCAACACCATCCCGATCCTCGCGAACGTGCTGATGGAAGCCAGCGGCGATGACGTCACCTTCCGCGCCACCGACCTTGATATTGAGATCGTGGACAAGGCCCCCGCGAAAGTCGAACGCGCCGGGGCGACGACAGTCTCTGCCGTCACGCTGAATGAAATCGTCCGCAAGCTGCCCGACGGCGCACTTGTCACGCTCACCGAAGACGGCACAACAGGCCGCATGACGATCGAAGCAGGCCGGTCCAACTTCCAACTGGCGACACTGCCCAAGGAAGACTTCCCGGTCATGGCGTCCTCGGAATACGCCGCGAACTTCTCTGCACCGGCACCCGTGCTGCGCCGCCTGTTCGACAAGTCAAAGTTCGCGATCTCCACCGAGGAAACCCGCTACTACCTGAACGGTGTCTACATGCACGTCGCCGACTCCGATGGCGGCAAGGTCCTGCGCTGCGTCGCCACTGACGGTCACCGCCTCGCCCGCATCGACGCGGACTTGCCCGAAGGCGCAGCAGATATGGCAGGGGTGATTGTCCCGCGCAAAACCGTGGGTGAATTGCGCAAGCTGCTCGACGACGATGAAATGCAGATCGCCGTATCGGTGTCCGAGACGAAAATCCGCTTCGCGACCCCGGACATCACCCTCACCTCAAAGGTCATCGACGGCACTTTCCCCGACTACTCGCGCGTGATCCCGACGGGTAACACCCGCAAGCTGGAAGTCGACGCAGCCGAGTTCGCCAAGGCCGTTGACCGCGTGGCAACCGTATCTTCTGAACGCTCTCGCGCGGTGAAACTGGCGCTTGATGAAGACAGCCTCACCCTGTCTGTGAACGCACCAGACAGCGGCGCCGCGGAAGAGGAGCTTGCCGTGGCCTACGGTGACGAGCGGCTGGAAATTGGCTTTAACGCCAAATACTTGCTGGAAATAGCAAGCCAGGTGGACCGCGAAAATGCCGTCTTCATGTTCAACTCATCCGGCGATCCGACCCTGATGCGGGAGGGCAATGACACCTCTGCCATCTACGTCGTCATGCCAATGCGCGTGTGACACCAGCAAAGGGCGCGAAATCTTACCAAAGATTTTGGACAAGACTTTGTCTGCAAAAGTCTCGGGGCTGACCGATGGCGCACGTGGCCTCCCTCACACTCTCGCACTTCCGTTCGCACCAGCGCGCTGTGCTCGATGTCGATGCACGCCCTATCGCCATCTACGGTCGCAATGGTGCTGGCAAAACGAACCTGATCGAAGCGGTCTCCTTCCTGTCCCCAGGTCGCGGGTTGCGCCGGGCCCAAACCGATGACCTGATCCGCAGACCCGAAGCGCTCGGTTGGAAGGTCAAAGCCGTCACATCCGGCAGCGCTGCGCATGAGATCGAAACCTTCGCCGAACCCGGCGGCACGCGACAGGTGCGGATCGACGAAAAAGGCGCAGCTCAGGTCGCCCTTGGCCGCATCGCCCGCGTGCTGTGGTTGATCCCCGCGATGGACCGTCTGTGGATCGAAGGCGCCGAAGGCCGCCGCCGCTTCCTTGACCGCGCGGCACTGAGCTTTGATCCTACTCATGCCGAGGTCGCGCTGACCTATGAAAAGGCGATGCGCGAGCGCAACCGGCTCTTAAAAGACATGGTGCGCGATCCACATTGGTACGTCGCCCTTGAACGGCAAATGGCGGAAGCCGGCACAGCCTTGCATCAAAATCGCCTTCGCACCATCGACACCCTCAACATCGCGCAGGCCGAGGCCACTACCGCCTTTCCTGTGGCCCAGCTTTCCCTGACACACCCGGACGGCTGCGCCCCAACGCCAGACACGCCTCAAGATCTGGCGGATATTTTGGCCGAGGGTCGCCCCCGCGACCTCGCCGCCGGACGCACCCTCAATGGCCCCCACCGGTCGGACCTCGGTGCGAGCTATGCCGACAAAGGTGTTCTCGCAAAGGACTGTTCAACCGGTGAACAAAAGGCGCTCCTGATCTCATTGATCCTCGCCAACGGGCGCGCGCTCGCGTCTCAAATCGGCGCCCCGCCGATCCTGCTTCTTGATGAGGTTGCAGCACACCTCGACGCCACCCGCCGCGCAGCGCTTTATGACGAAATCTGCGCGCTCGGTGCACAGGCCTGGATGACAGGCACCGGCCCCGACCTTTTCTGCGAGTTGGGCGACCGGGCGCAATATATCGATGTGCAGGAAACCGATGGAGCCTCCACCGTCATACAAAAGGCAACTCCCGATGCAGATTGAACAGATCGCCGAAATGGACCTCACCACAGCGGACGACCGTGCCATCGGTCAGCTTCTGAACGCGGCCTTCAGCACGGCAGAGTTCAACGGACGGTCCTACTTCCAGAACCGCCACCATCTGCGGGTTATCGCGCGCGACGGCGACGCCATTATCGGGCACATCGCCTTGTCCATCCGTGCGATCCGTATGGGTGATACCTTGCTGGATTCCGTCGGCATCGCCGAGGTCGCAACGCACCCCGATCATCGGGGCAAGGGGATCGCCAGTGCACTGATGGAAGAGGCGTTGACTGCCGCCCGCGCCACCATTGCCGATGTCTGTATCCTGTTTGGAGATGAGAAGCTTTATGCAGGCGTCGGTTTTCAGGCCAAGACGAACCGCACGCTGACCATCTCAATGCACAACCAACGCAGTGGCCCCCAAGAAAACCGCGCTGGGGACAAGCTGATGGTGCTGCCCCTGCGCGATATTACATGGGACGATAACGCATTGATCGACTTCATCGGATTCGCGTTCTGAATGACTCTCGCGACCTCTGATTTGATCCTTTACGCGGGCGCATTGCTTGTATTGTTCCTTACACCCGGCCCGGTCTGGGTGGCCCTCATAGCGCGCACCTTGTCGAGCGGATTCAACGGCGCCTGGCCGCTCGCCTTGGGCGTGGTCGTGGGTGACGTCCTTTGGCCGTTCCTCGCCATTCTCGGCGTGTCGTGGATCGTCTCGGTCTACGCCGACTTTATGACCGTCCTGCGCTGGGTCGCCTGCGCAACCTTTATCGGCATGGGGGTCGCTGTAATCCGTCACGCGGGCAAAGCGATCAATACCGATAGCCGCCTCACGCGCCCCGGCATGTGGGCGGGGTTCCTTGCGGGCCTCGCCGTGATCCTCGGCAACCCGAAGGCGATCCTGTTTTATATGGGAATGCTACCGGGCTTCTTTGACCTGCGTGCGCTCACGTGGATCGACATTGCGATGATTTGTACGCTGTCCTTCCTCGTCCCTCTCATCGGAAATCTCGTTCTGGCGCTCTTCATCGGCAAAGCCCGCGCGCTCCTGACCTCGCCGACCGCGCTTTATCGGACCAACATCATCTCAGGCAGTCTGTTGATTGCGGTCGGCGTGATTATCCCGCTCACTTAAACCTGTGGCGCAATCAGCCACGGTGTGAGGTAGGCAGTCAGACGATCTTCGAGGGGGGTCTGATTTTCCACCAAGCAGAAGTTCATTGCGATACATTGGATCAGGAAGGCCTGAATGCCTTCGCCGAGCAAAGCCGCATCCACATCCGCGCGAAAAACGCGGCCCTGCAACGGCATGATCCAGGCCACAAAGAGCGCGACTTGATCGACGAAGTTCTGCGCAATCGGGCCCAACGCCTCAACCGCCATCGCGCCCGAGTTTCGTACAACAACATCAAAGGCGACCCGATCCGCCGCCATGATCGCAATGAGCGGGGCAAGCGCGTCGACCAGGTCAGCGACGCTTTCCGGTGCTGGTTTCGCGTGCATCTCCCGCATCGCACGCTCTAGGTCTTCGCCAATGAGCGCGACCATGATCGCGTCTTTGTCCTTGAAATGGGAAAAAAACGTGCCTTTGGCGACTCCCGCTTTCAGCACGACCTCTTCCACCCGCATATCTGCATAACTGCTGGCCGCGACGATGGCGCGCGCCGCATCCAAAAGCCGAGCGTTCGTCGCAAGGCGACGCTGTTGAGGGGCACGGGACATTCCCCTCAATAGCAAGAAATATGACCGTGGTCAAAATTTATAATTGACCACGGTCAGTTTTTAATCTCATAAAGTGACCACGGTCATTTTAAGGAGAATCAATATGTCCCCCCGCAAGATACTCGTCCTCGACGGCCACCCAGCACCGCGGTCGCTTTCCCAATTATTTTCAGAGACCTACGCCGAAGCAGCGCGCGACGCAGGACACGCTGTCAAGGTCATCCATCTGTCCGATCTCAACTTTGACATGGACTTTGGCCAGGGCAGTTACACGTCCTTCAAAGCACTTGAACCCGATCTTGAAAGCTTCATGGACGACCTCAAATGGGCCGACCACTTTATCGTCACGACACCGATGTGGTGGGGCGGATTACCTGCACGTCTGAAGGGCCTGTTTGACCGCGCGCTTGTCCCCGGTCTTGCCTTTGATCCGCGGGTCAGAAAGTTCGGCATGCCCGCACCCCTTCTCGAGGGCCGCACTGGGCGCATCATCGTCACCTCGGACACGCCCCTCTGGGCGATGCGGCTGATGTATCATCGCGCACTCCTCTTTGCGGTGAACCATCAGATCCTCAAATTCATCGGTATCAAACCACGAAAAGCCATCTGGTTTTCGGGGGCATCTGACGCAGATGACACCACCGTGGACCGGTGGGTCGGTCAAGTTCAGAAGCTGGGTGTCGCAGCGGCCTGAGGCTGGTTTCGGCGCTTGCAGAAATCACGGCGCCGAAAGCACCAAATATAGCGTCAATCGCGTGACAACCCCCTTGAAAACGCCTATATTTTGCTCAAGCGGGACCAAGGAACAATAAATGTCTGACGAGCAGCAGGACAACCCTGAATACGGCGCCGATTCCATCAAAGTTCTCAAAGGCTTAGATGCGGTGCGCAAGCGCCCAGGCATGTACATCGGCGACACCGACGATGGCTCTGGTTTGCACCACATGGTGTATGAGGCTGTCGATAACGGCATTGATGAGGCTTTGGCCGGTCACGCCGACCATGTCAGCGTGACAATTCACGCTGATAACTCCGTCTCGGTCGGTGACAACGGGCGCGGCATTCCGGTCGACATGCACAAGGAAGAAGGCATCTCTGCCGCAGAGGTCATCATGACCCAGCTGCACGCGGGCGGGAAATTCGACAGCAACTCCTACAAGGTCTCTGGCGGTCTGCACGGCGTGGGGATTTCGGTAGTGAACGCGCTGTCTGACTGGTTGGAGCTCCGGATATGGCGGGACGATAAGGAACACTACTGCCGGTTTGAAAATTCCGAGACGACCCAGTCGCTCACCGTCGTCGGCCCCGCAAATGGCCGCAAGGGTACGCAGGTGACGTTCCTGTCGTCGGACCAGACATTCTCGAACCTCGACTACTCGTTCGACACGCTCGAAAAGCGCCTCCGCGAACTCGCCTTCCTGAACTCCGGCGTCCGCATCATCCTGCGGGACGAACGCCCGGCTGAGCCACTGGAAGCGAACCTCTACTACGAGGGCGGCGTGAAGGAGTTTGTGAAGTACCTCGACCGCTCCAAAACAGCCGTGATGGAAGAGCCGATCTACGTGCAGGGCGAAAAGGACGACATCGGCGTTGAAGTCGCGATGTGGTGGAACGACAGCTACAATGAAATGGTACTGCCCTTCACCAACAACATCCCGCAGCGCGATGGCGGGACTCACATGGCGGGCTTCCGTGCGGCGCTGACACGAACAATTAACGCTTATGCGCAATCATCGGGCATCGCGAAGAAGGAAAAGGTCAGCTTCACAGGCGATGATGCGCGTGAGGGGCTGACCTGCGTGCTGTCGGTCAAGGTGCCGGACCCGAAATTCTCCTCTCAGACCAAAGACAAGTTGGTCTCGTCAGAGGTGCGACCGGCGGTCGAAAGCCTGATGAACGAAAAATTGGCAGAGTGGTTTGAAGAAAACCCGAACGAAGCCAAGCAGATTGTCGGCAAGATCGTCGAAGCCGCCCTCGCCCGGGAGGCAGCGCGCAAAGCGCGTGAGCTGACACGCCGCAAGAACCCGATGGACGTGAACTTCCTCGCGGGGAAATTGAAAGACTGCTCCGAGAAAGATCCGTCAAAAACTGAAGTTTTCCTCGTCGAGGGTGACAGCGCCGGTGGCTCCGCCCAAACAGGCCGGGACCGGCAGACACAAGCGATCCTGCCTTTGCGCGGGAAAATCCTAAACGTGGAACGCGCGCGCTTTGATCGGATGCTTGGCAGTCAGGAGATCGGCAACCTCGTGATGGCCCTCGGCACCGGGATTGGCCGGGATGAGTTCAACATCGAAAAACTGCGCTACCACAAGGTCGTCATCATGACCGACGCGGACGTGGACGGCGCGCACATCCGCACGTTGCTGCTGACGTTCTTCTTCCGCCAAATGCCGGAACTCATCGAGGGTGGTTACCTCTACGTCGCCCAACCGCCGCTTTATAAAGTCTCGCGCGGGAAGTCAGAGGTCTATCTGAAAGACCAAGCCGAGATGGAAAGCTACCTGATCGACCAGGGTATTGATGGGGCCGTGCTGCGGCAGGGCAATGGTGAGGAAATCTCCGGTGCGGACCTCAAGCGTGTCGTGGATGATGCGCGGTCGCTCAAGCGCGTGCTGGATGCCTTCCCGACCCATTACCCGCGCCACATCCTCGAACAGGCTGCCATCGCCGGAGCCTTTGTGCCGGGTGTCGTCGACAGCGACTTGCAGGGTACTGCGGACAAGGTCGCCCAGCGCCTCGACTTGATCGCGCTAGAATGGGAACGCGGCTGGCAAGGCCGCATCACGCAAGATAAAGGCATCCGCCTCGCCCGCATCCTGCGCGGCGTGGAAGAGGTGCGCACGCTCGACGGAGTGATGCTGCGGTCGGGCGAAGCACGCCGGACGGGGACGTTCACGCAAGAATTGCAGAACGTCTACGGCACGCCCGCGACGTTGGTGCGCAAGGACCGGTCTCAGGCGATCTACGGGCCTTTGGGACTGCTGGATGCGATTCTTGAGGAAGGCGAGAAGGGCCTGTCGCTGCAGCGCTACAAGGGCTTGGGCGAGATGAACCCAGATCAGCTGTGGGAAACGACGCTCGATCCGGATGCACGGACGCTGTTGCAGGTAAAGATCGACGATGTGGCGGAGGCGGACGACCTGTTTACGAAGCTGATGGGCGACGTTGTCGAGCCACGGCGGGAGTTCATTCAAACCAATGCGTTGAGTGTCGAGAACCTCGATTTCTAGTTTTTGGGCCGTGAGTCGGGGGTGACCCCCGACCTACCGTGCCTTGGTAGTTCGGGGATTTTCTCCGACTCCCCTTCGAGCCCCGTGACCGCAAACCTTCCCCGCGGGGAAGGTTTCACATGCTGGGCGTTAACCACGATATTTGGAACCAGCGGTGGAAATCGTTAACTCTTAACGCAGCAAAGAATGGTGACGGGTGCTTGCAGTAACGTTGCCTTTACGCAATTTGCGAAGATTTGGAGATCTTCACACACCCTATGCGTGTGAAAAGATGAACATCTCCCAACCGACGATCTTTGCCACAAGGGCCATCGGCGTATCGTGGGGCGACAAGAGCCCGCTCTCAGCATGGGATATCATCCATCCACACATGCGGAAAACTCGCAAGCCGGTGCGCTGGTGGCATGATCGGCGGCCCATGCGGCCAGACCTGCGATGGCCCGGCGCCTGCGGCTTGATCCGGACCGGATGGTGGATCTAATGAATGGTGGCTTTGAGCCCATCTTACATTTTGTTTGAACGCATTTAGCTCTGATACAACAGCTTTCGCCGCCTATGAAATTCAGCATATGCTTCAGCATCAAACTCAACGATCCCTTCATAGAGCTTTGGATCATCGGCCAAAACCGAATGAAGTACGAATGAACTGTCAGGCCAATCGGTCTGCTTGAACACCATGTCTGTCAGATCACCGTCAATTACCTTTGCGTCGTCAAGAGTTACCTGAAACGTGTTTTCACCATCGTCGGCGCCAAACGTCCACAAAACATTGCCATTCTTGGATGAACCAAAATACCAAACATCTACGATACGTCCTTTTGGGATTGGGGCTCGACGTGACGTGATTTGCATCTTCATTTTGCTGTAGTAGCTGTCGGACTCGTTCCGCGCAATTGAGTGAATGACGAGCGTCGTGAACGGCAGCTATGTCCCGCAAAGCCGACTTCAAACCCGGCACCGCGCCTTCCCACCTTGCATCCCCCCCAAACCAATGATTGGCTCCCTCCAACACAGGCACGGGAGGCCGCAATGATCGACAAACGCAAATTTTACATCAACGGCGCCTGGGTGGCCCCCACTGCCGCCAACGACCTGCCCGTCATCGACCCCTCGACCGAACAAGAAGTCGCGGTCGTTTCGCTCGGCTCCCAAGCCGACACCGACGCCGCGGTCGCTGCTGCCAAAGCCGCGTTTCCGGCATGGTCGGCATTGAGCCTGGAAGAGCGTCTGGCTCCACTGGAACGCCTCATCGCCGCCTACAAGGCGGGCAAGGACAAGATGTCGGCCGCGATGACCATGGAAATGGGCGCGCCGAAGCAGTTGTCAGAAGGGTCTCAGTTCGGTGCCGGGCTGTGGCACATGAAAGAAGCCGTGCGGGCCGCGCGCGCCTTTGCGTTCGAACACGAAAGCGGGGATGACCTGATCTATCACGAACCCATTGGCGTCTGCGCCCTGATCACGCCATGGAACTGGCCAATGAACCAGGTGACACTGAAGGTGATGCCTGCGCTCGCGGTGGGGTGCACGGTTGTGCTGAAACCATCCGAGATCGCGCCGCTGTCGTCCGTCGTCTTTGCGGAGATGATTGATGAGGCGGGCTTCCCGCCCGGCGTGTTCAACATGGTGAACGGCGATGGGGTGGGCGTGGGCACGCAGCTGTCGGTGCATCCGGACGTGGATATGGTGAGCTTTACCGGGTCGACTCGTGCAGGATCCCTGATCACCAAGAACGCGGCGGATAGTATCAAGCGCGTGAGCCTCGAATTGGGCGGCAAGGGTGCCAACCTTGTCTTTGCCGATGCGGATGAGAAGGCGGTGGTGCGCGGCGTGCGGCATTGCTTCCAGAACACGGGCCAATCTTGCAATGCGCCGACCCGGATGCTTGTTGAGGCGTCGATCTACGATCAGGCTGTTGAGACTGCGATTGCAACGGCGGAGCAGACCAGTGTCGGGCCTGCATCCGAAGATGGCCGGCACATTGGCCCGGTGGTAAGCGAGGTGCATTGGAACAAGATCCAGGGCCTCATTCAGGACGGGATCGATGAGGGCGCGCGGCTTGTGGCGGGGGGCACCGGTAAGCCGGACGGGATGAACGCCGGGTACTTCGTGAAACCCACGATCTTTGCCGATGTCACGAACGACATGAAGATTGCGCGGGAAGAGATCTTTGGTCCGGTCCTCGCCATGATCCCGTTCAAGGATGAGGCAGAGGCCGTCGCGATTGCCAATGATACCGCTTACGGCCTGACGAACTACGTCCAGACGCAGGACCCGGAGCGGGCGAAGCGGCTGTCGCGTCAATTGCGGTCGGGTATGGTGCAGGTGAACGGGACCGGCCTCGGTGAGCGAACCCCCTTTGGCGGTTACAAGCAATCAGGGAATGGGCGCGAAGGCTCCACCTGGGGGCTTGAGGAGTTCATGGAAGTGAAGGCCGTCTCCGGGGTCTGACGCCCCCCTTTCTTCTTGCTGAAAATACCTCGGAGGTTTGGAGGCAGCGCCTCCAAATTTTCCGCAGGAAAATCCTACCCGGCCGCAGCCCTCGCTTCTGCTTCGGCGCGGGCGACGTTGCGTTTGATCACGAGGGATGCGGTCACGACGCCCACCGTTACCAAGCCGATCATGATCGTTGAGAGCGCATTGATCTCTGGCGTGACACCTAAGCGGACGGCGGAGAAGATCTTGATCGGCAACGTGGTCGATGACGGCCCTGACGCAAAGGATGCGATCACCAGATCGTCGAGCGACAATGTGAAGGCCAAGAGCCATCCCGCGATGACCGATGGGGCGATGATGGGCAAGGTCACGGACCGGAATGCGTCGAATGGTGAACAGCCGAGGTCCAGCGCGGCCTCTTCCAGAGACTTGTCGAAGCTGACCAGGCGGGAAGACACGACGACCGAGACGTAGCACATCGAAAATGTCGTATGCGCTAAGACGATGGTGACGATCCCCCGGTCGAGGTTCACGGCGATGAAGAAGAGGAGCAACGACAGCCCGGTGATCACTTCGGGCATCACAAGCGGTGCGTAGACCATGCCGGAGAACAACGTCCGCCCGAAGAACCGTCCGCCGCGGACCAGCACGTAGGCGGCCATGGTCCCCAGCACGGTTGCAATCGTCGATGACCAGAACGCCACCTGGATGGTCACCCAAGCTGCGTCGAGGAAGGCGTCGTTTTGCGCCAGTTCGCCATACCATTTGGTCGAGAAGCCCGCCCAAACGGTGACCAAGCGGCTTTCGTTAAAACTGTAGATCACAAGAATGATCATCGGCAGATAGAGGAAAGCGAACCCAAGCGTCAGGGACGTGGCGTTGAACCAGCTAAAGCGCCTCATGCGTCTTCCTCCTCTCGCAAGCGCTGTTCGTTGCGCTGGAACAGGATGATCGGGATGATCAGGATCAAGAGCAGGATCACCGCAACGGTGGAGGCGACGGGCCAGTCACGGTTCGAGAAGAATTCTTCCCAAAGCACCTTGCCGATCATCAGCGTGTCAGAGCCACCCAGCAGCGAGGGGATCACAAACTCGCCCAGTGCGGGGATGAAGACGAGGAAACAGCCCGCGATAACCCCGTTCTTGGCGAGGGGGACAGTGACGAGCCAGAAGGCAGATGTGCGGGAGCAGCCAAGGTCTTCGGCCGCTTCGAGCAGGCTTTCGTCCATCCGCTCAAGCGCCGCATAGATCGGGAGGACCATGAAGGGCAGATAAGTGTAGACGATGCCGATGTAGACCGCGATCTGCGTGTTCAGGATGGTGAGCGCCGCGTCAATCAGGCCGAGTGAGAGCAGCAGTTGGTTGAGATAGCCTTCGGTTCCGAGGATGCCGATCCAGGCATAAACGCGGATCAGGAAAGACGTCCAGAACGGCAGGATGATCAGCATCATCAGCGTCGCGCGCCATTCCTGCGGGGCGCGGGCCATGCCGTAGGCAATGGGGAAGCCGACGAGAAGTGTGAAAAAGGTGGAGAGCGCGGCGATTTGCAGGCTTGAGAGATAGGCCTTCCAATAGAGGTCATCGCCCGTCAGGAACTCATAGTTTTCAAAGTCGAACTGACTGACAAGGTCTCGTATCCCGGCCCATACGCCTTCGCTTGTGTCCAGCGTTGGCGTGTAAGGCGGAATTGCCAGTGCAATGTCGGAAAAGCTGATCCGCAGCACGATGGCAAAGGGCACCAGAAACAGCGCCAGCAGCCAAAGGTACGGAACCGCGATGAGGAATAGGCGCCGCATCTACTTTGTCAGCACGACACCGGCGGTGTCGGTCCAAGACAGCCAAACCGGGTCTTCCCAAGTGAAACGGCGGTTGGCGATGCGGCGTTCGTTGGCGACCTGTGCCTTGATGACTTTCCCGTCGGGCAGCTCAACATGGTAAGTCGAAAGGTTCCCGAGATACGCGATATCGAGGACCTTGCCCTGCACCTTATTAACGTCCTCTCCCGGTTCTTCTTCCGAAATGCTGACTTTCTCTGGCCGGATCGCAAAAGTGCATTTTGTTCCTGCGGTCAGG
Source organism: Paracoccaceae bacterium (assembly GCA_020628545.1). Taxonomy (GTDB): domain Bacteria; phylum Pseudomonadota; class Alphaproteobacteria; order Rhodobacterales; family Rhodobacteraceae; genus Yoonia. The sequence goes on from JAHDEX010000055.1 coordinate 19,778, forward strand.
TCAGTCTTTGAATAGATCGGCGGTTGCCCTTCAGCCCATGTGATCACAGCGCGGCTGCCCGAGATTTTCGCGTAACCCGGCATCAGGTTCACATCACCGATGAAGTCAGCAACGTAGACCGAGTTTGGCGTCTCATAGATCGCCCCCGGTGTCGCCACCTGCACGATGACGCCCGCGTCCATGACTGCGACGCGGCTGGCAACAGTCATCGCCTCTTCCTGATCGTGGGTCACAATCACAAAGGTCGTACCCGTCTTTTCCTGAATATCCATCAATTCGAACTGCGTGTCCTGCCGCAGCTTCTTGTCGAGCGCGCCAAGCGGTTCATCCAGCAGCAGCAGTTTTGGCGCTTTGGCAAGCGACCTGGCCAAGGCGACACGCTGCCGCTGACCACCGGAAATCTGGTGCGGCTTGCGCTTCGCGAACTTCTGCAGCCGGGTGAGGCGCAACATTTCCTCGACGCGATCCGGGATTTCGCCCTTCGGCATCTTTGAGCGTTTCAGGCCAAAAGCGATGTTGTCGTAGACGCTCAGGTGCGGGAACAGCGCGTAGGACTGGAACATCATGTTCACAGGCCGCCGGTTCGCCGGCACATTGGCGAGGTCTTTGTTGTCGAGTGTGGTGCTGCCGGTCGTCGGTTTTTCAAACCCCGCAAGCATTCGCATCAGTGTGGTTTTGCCGCAGCCGGATGGCCCCAGAAGGGCGAAGAATTCGCGGGTGTAAATGTCGAGGGTGATGTCGTCGATGGCGGTGAAGTCGCCGAAACGCTTCGTGACGTTTTTGAACCGGATCAGCGGTTGTTCGTAGGCGTCCTCCCATGGGGCAAAAACCTTATCAGCCGATGACGCCATCACATGTCCTTTGAACCGGGGGATGCGCGCACCGGGCCGAACCGGTGCACGCGCTGTGTATCGGCTGTGCACGCGTGGTGCACAGCTCAATCCGCGCGTTTAAGTGCCGGATTTGATTTTCGTCCAGAGGCGCGTGACCGTCCGCTGCACCCGCGCGTCGTAGGGCGTTGTGGTGTAGAGGTTCTCAAGCGTCGCCTCATCCGGGTAGATCGCCGTGTCGCCGATTACGTCTTCCACGAGGAACTCTTTCGAGGCCGCATTGCCGTTGGCGTAGTAGACGTAGTTTGACGCCTGCGCCATGTTTTCTGGGTCCATGATGAAGTTCAGGAAGGTGTGCGCCGCCTCGGGGTTTGGTGCATCCGCCGGGATCGCCATCTGGTCAAACCACATCAGCGCACCTTCGGATGGAGCGTTGTATGCAATCTCAACCCCATTGTCGGCTTCAGCCGCACGGTCGCGAGCCTGAAGGACATCGCCGGACCAGCCAATCGCGACGCAGATGTCACCGTTCGCGAGGGCGTTGATGTACTCTGACGAGTGGAACTTCTGGATGTATGGACGCACGGGCATGAGGACGTCTTCTGCCTTTGCGATCACGTCAGGGTCTTGGCTATCGGGGTCTTCACCGAGATACGCGAGGGCGGCAGGAATGATCTCAGACGGGGCGTCAAGGAAATGCACGCCGCAGTCCGCCAGCTTTTCCATGTTCTCCGGATTGAACACGAGATCGAGAGAGCCGATGGGCGCGTCTGGCCCCAGGATTTCCTGCACTTTGCCAACGTTCACGCCAAGGCCCGTCGTGCCCCACATGTAGTTGATGGAATAGGCGTTATCGGGGTCATACTTTTCGGTCCGCGCCTGAATCACGTCCCAGAGATTCCCGGCGTTTGGCAGTTTTGACATATCCAGTTCCTGGAATGCCCCTGCTGCAATCTGGCGCTGCAGGAAGGTGCCAGACGGCACCACAACATCGTATCCGGAAGAGCCTGCGAGCATCTTCGTTTCCAGCACTTCGTTGCTGTCGAATACGTCATAAATCAGTTCAATTCCGGTCTCTGCCTCGAACTTTTCCAGCAAGGCTTCGTCGATGTAATCGGACCAGTTGTAGACACGCACTTCCTCCGCTGTCGCAGCGGTTGCCATGGCGGTGGTCGCCAGCAAACATGCAAACTTTTTCATCAGTCTCTCCCGTGAGTACGATGGAGAGTCTCTTGCTCTCCCACAGGCGATATGATCAATTTCCACAAGGCTTTGCAAGCAAACTGCGCGTGATGTCAGCACCGGCACAGGTCTTCAATCTGCGGTGGTATCACCCTGCCCAAAGGATGAGCAAAATGAACAAAATCACCAATCATATGCCTACGGCAGAGCTGCAGGCGCTTGATGCCGCACATCACATGCATCCGTTTTCATCCGGCGCGGAACTGGCAGAGGTCGGCGCGCGGGTGATGAAAAGCGCAAAGGGTGTGATGCTGACCGATAGCGAAGGGGTTGAGATCCTGGATGCGATGGCCGGGCTTTGGTGCGTGAACATCGGTTATGGCCGGGACGAACTGGCAGACGCCGCTTATCGCCAGATGAAGGAACTGCCCTACTACAACACCTTCTTCATGACGACCCACGTGCCGGCGATTGCACTGTCGCAGAAGCTGGCAGAGCTGGCGCCGGAGGGGTTCAACAACGTCTTTTTCGCTGGATCGGGGTCTGAAGCCAACGACACCAATATTCGCCTTGTACGTCATTACTGGGCCGCGAAGGGACAGCCTGAGCGCAAGGTGATCATCAGCCGCAAGAACGGCTATCACGGGTCTTCTGTTGGGTCAGCTTCGCTTGGTGGTATGACTTACATGCACGAACAGGGTGACCTGCCGATCCCGAATATCCACCACATCGATCAGCCGAACTGGTGGGCTGAAGGCGGCCAAATGTCCGAGGAAGAGTTCGGATTGGAGCGTGCGCAGCAGCTTGAGAAAGCCATTCTTGAGATCGGACCTGAGAAGGTTGCTGCGTTCATTGGGGAACCGGTGCAGGGCGCAGGTGGCGTGATCGTCCCGCCAGACAACTACTGGCCCGAGATCCAACGCATCTGCGATCACTACGGCATCCTGCTGATCGCGGATGAGGTGATCTGCGGGTTTGGACGTACCGGCGAGTGGTTCGGCTCCACCACATACAACATCAAGCCACACATCATGACGATCGCGAAGGGGTTGTCGTCTGGTTACGCCCCCATCGGCGGGTCGCTGATCTGCGATGAGGTTGCACATGTGATCAACCACGCCGGCGAGTTCAACCACGGCTACACCTATTCAGGTCACCCGGTATCGGCGGCAGTGGCCCTCGAAAACCTGCGGATCCTTGAAGAAGAAAAGATCGTGGACCGCGTGCGGGAAGAGACAGCGCCCTACCTGAAAGAGAAGTGGGAGGCGCTCGTTGATCATCCGCTTGTGGGTGAGGCGAAGATCAAGGGCATGATGGGATCGCTCGCGCTGACCCCGCACAAGGAAAGCCGCGCACCTTTCAAGGCACCGAAAGGGACCGTTGGGTTCTACGGACGGACCCGTAGCTTCTCAAACGGTTTGATCATGCGGCATGTGGGTGATCGGATGATTATCTCGCCACCGCTAGTCATCACCAAGGACGAGATTGACCTGCTGATTGAACGGGCGGTGACGTCTTTGGATGAAACTTACGCTTGGGCAAAGTCCGAAGGGCACATGCAGGCGTGACGCTTGATCTGCTGACCGCCAACGACCGGCAAGGTCAGTACCCCGCCTCTTACTATGCGGCCACGGCACAATTGTTAGCGCCTTTCCCGTCGCTTGAGGGGGATGCGCGCTGTGACGTGTGCATCGTTGGCGGGGGTTATACCGGGTTATCTGCCGCGCTGCATCTGGCCGAGCGTGGCTATGATGTCGTCCTGCTGGATGCGCAGCGCGTTGGGTTTGGGGCGTCCGGCCGCAACGGCGGGCAAGTGGGCACCGGGCAGCGCGTTGACATGGATGCGCTTGAAAGCATGGTGGGAACGACCGTTGCCAAAGCTCTTTGGGACTTGTCGCTCGAGTCAGTCCAACTGGTCCGCGATTTGATTGCGGTACATGCGCCAGATGTGACCTTCCACCCCGGCATCATCGAAGCGGCGCACAAGCCCCGCATGGTGCCGGAATATCATGAGTATGCTGCCTTCCTCGAAAAGCGGTTCGACTACGATCAAATGCAACCACTTGATCTCGCGGGGATCAGAGAACAGCTCGGCACCAAAGCGTACTACGGCGGCGTACTTGATTTGGGCGGCGGGCATATTCATCCGCTGCGGTATGCACTGGGCCTTGGGCGCGCCGCAGTATCACAGGGCGTTCGAATCTTTGAGAACAGCAAAGTCACACATGTTAGCCACGGCGCGCCATCCACCGTGACCACGACCTCCGGCAGAGTCACCGCAGATTACGTCGTCCTGGCCTGCAACGGCTATCTTGGTGAACTCGACAGCCATGTCGCGACCAAGGTCATGCCGATCAACAACTTCATCGCAGCAACAGAGCCGTTAGACGACGTCACTGCCAGAAACCTCATCCGTGACAACCATGCTGTCGCAGACAGCAAATTCGTGATCAACTATTACCGCCTGAGCGACGACAACCGACTGCTTTTTGGCGGCGGTGAGTCCTATGGCTACCGTTTTCCAAAAGACATCGCTGCAACGGTGCGCAAGCCGATGCTACAGATTTACCCGCAACTTCGGCACACGCGCATCGACTACGCTTGGGGTGGTACGTTGGGGATCACAATGAACCGCATGCCCCATTTTGCGCGACGTTCGGGGAATATCTTATCCGCGAGCGGCTATTCGGGCCACGGCGTCGCGATGGCCACTTTGGGCGGCAAACTGGTAGCAGAAGCCATCGCGGGGCAGGCCGAACGCTTTGACATCATGGCAAAGGTGAAAACGCCGACATTCCCGGGTGGCGCTCGGCTACGCTGGCCACTGCTTGTCGCCGCAATGATGTGGTATGGTCTGCGCGACCGTCTTTAGACCTGGCTCAAAACAGCCAGGTTGATTGGGTCGGTAATTTCCATTGGTCCGTCGTAAAGCCCAAGGTCAGATGCCAATCGCGCACGCGCCCGATTAATGCGGCTTTTTACGGTGCCCATTGGGACACCCGTGACCTCTGCAGCCTTTTCATAAGACAATCCACCCGCACCAACCAGAATAAGAATTTCGCGTTGTTCGTCGGGCAATCTTTCAAACGCACGAATAAAATCACGCATTTGCAAATGCCCGTCATGATCCGGTTTCACGGCCAGCCTTGCCGACCAAATCCCTTCCGCAAATCCTACTTCGCGAGTGTGACGACGCCGAGAAGAATAATACCCATTTCGCAGAATTGTAAAAAGCCAGGCCCGCATATTCGTGCCATGCTCAAACTTTTCGGGATTACTCAACGCTTTGAGCACTGCCTCCTGGACAGCATCTTCTGCCCTGGCCCGACTGCGGGTCAAGCTGATGGCATACGCCCGGAGCGCCGGAAGATGGCTAATTAACTCCTCCCTGTCTTCAGGCGTCATCATCGGTTTTCGTATCCTGCTGGTGATCCTCCGCACGGATCAAATCTATCAGTTCTTTGAAGCGATCAGGTAGCCCCTCTTCAATGAGGCCGTCGTAGAGAAGTCGCACATTGCGATCAATCAAAGCGTCGCTGGCCCGGAAGCCATTTGATTGATCATTGCGAGACATTTGGCTGCGACCTTCCTGATTGTAGTAACAAAAGCGCGGTCGTATACATTAATAAAAACGCAATGCCTTGCCATATTGTTCCATATTTGCGAGAATTTAACAACGAAATCCGTTCATTCCTTTTGGCGCAAAGTGATGCTGGCAGACGAACTTGAGGCTTTGGTTCCCTATTTGCGCCGCTATGCACGCGCTTTGACAGGTGAGCAAACGCTTGCAGATAATCTCGCATTTCGCGCGCTGAAAGCGATCCAATTAGATCGTTCAAAGATTGCGACCGACCATCCGATCCGGCTGTCGCTTTACCGTGCCTTTCATGAGGAATGGACGCGGACGGATGACGCGGACGATATGCGCAGCGTTGAATTTGCGACGCCGCCTGCTGTGTCAGCGCTCAAACCCAATACGCGTGAAACGCTGCTTCTGGCGACGCTGGAAGGGTTCGACCGCGGCGAAATTGGTTTCGTTCTGGGTGTCAGCCCCGAAGACGCCGCCAATCTGCTGCGGCAGGCGGCGCAAGACATGCAGTCAGGCGGCACCGGGAAGGTGCTGATCGTCGAAGACGACGCAATTATCGCGACCGATCTGAAGAAAATCCTTGAGCGTCAAGGTCATGAGGTCCTTGCCGTGGCGCGCACGCTCGACGAAGCAATCAAGGTTGCCGAGAGCGAACCGCCTGAATTGATCCTGGCGGATGTCCAGCTTGCGGACGGATCCTCCGGCATTGATGCGGTCCGTCACATCCTGACAGAGTTTGGCCAGATGCCGATTATCTTTGTGACGGCGTTTCCAGAAAGGCTTTTGACAGGGCAGCGCCCGGAGCCTGCTTTTCTGATTACAAAGCCCTATCGGAACGAACAAGTCGCGTCTGCCGTGTCGCAGGCGATGTTCTTTGCTTCAACAGACACGCTTGCTGCGCACTAGCCTCTGGCTGATATGGCGTGACGAATGATTTCTTTGGAAGAATTCAGTAACAATGGCGCTTAGCCCCGATCGCGGAGCAAGGTGTCACCGGGATTGAGCGTTGGCGTCAATTCGACCCGCGTCTCGTAGCTTCCCGGCCCATCTGCATAATGTTGCGCGATCATTTGCGCGGCCGTGACACCAATTTCCTTTCGGCAGGCGTCCATTGTCGCCAGTCGGCGCGGCAAACCTTCCAAAAGCTCGACACCATTGAACCCGGCCAAGCCGATGTCACCGGGGATGTCATACCCCTTCTCCATCGCGTAAAGCAGGCCCCCGGCACCAATCATGTCGTTGGAATAGTAGAGGAAATCCAGATCAGGCGTCCGCGCTAGCATTGCTTGCGTCATCTCGCGGCCTTTGGCCAGTGCTGACCCCCCGAGATAGAACTCCTGATCTGCAATTTCGATACCGGCCTTGGCGAGCGTCCGGGTGAACCCTTCAAATCGCTTTCGTGCACGATGATCGCGCGGCATCTTGGTGCCCATGAAGCCGACCCGGCGATAGCCCGCTTCGATGATACTTTCGGCCATCAAGCGTCCAGCGCGGCGGTGGGAAATCCCCACGCAACAGTCGATCGGCTCACCGTCCACATCCATGATTTCCACGACTGGGATGCCCGCCTGCGTTAGCATCGCCTTCGCGGCATCAGAATGCTCCAGTCCGGCGATGATCACCCCTGAGGGCCGCCAGGACAGCATCTCGAATAGGACCGTTTCTTCCTTCTCCAGCAGGTAGTCGGTGACGCCGACGACAGGCTGCAGGTCGGTATCTTCTAACGCTTCCGATACCCCGGCCAATACCTCGGGGAAGACCATGTTCTTCAGCGACGGAATGATGACCGCGACAAGGTTAACACGGCTTGACGCCAGCGAGCCGGCAATCTTGTTGGGCACGTACCCCAGCTGCTTCGCCGCATCCTGTACACGCTGACGCGTTGCGGCACTCACATCGCCCTTGTTGCGCAGAACCCGGCTGACAGTCATTTCACTGACGCCCGACGCCTCAGACACGTCACGAAGGGTCAGTGGACGGCGCGGTGGAGGTGTCAACGTTCGTATCCTGCCCAGTTGCGTTGCGGCCTTGATAGGCCGTTGCGTCAGCCATGTGCAAGCGAAACAGGCAAGGGGCGTTGACCGGCCCAGAAAAGCCCGGCATCAGCAGATTGTGGCCCCGTGGCTCAACTGGATAGAGCAGCCCCCTCCTAAGGGGCAGGTTGCAG
>JAHDEX010000056.1 GCA_020628545.1 Paracoccaceae bacterium
GCGCAGCCGCCGGGCCATCGGCGGACCGCCCCGTCGGGCCGACGATGACGCCACCGGTGCACCGGCTTGTGAGGTGTGCCTATGTGTGGATGGATAAAGTGCCACGCTGAGAGCGTGCCCTCGTCAGCCCACGGTCCGCCGCCGGCCCTTGTGTGAGGATAAGTCGTCTTGGAAGATGTTTGGCGAGGGCAGCTTTGCGGGACTTTGCTACCGTTCGATGAAGAGCTCTTAATGTCTGCTTTTTACCTATCCGCGAAGGACGAAAGGCATTTGTCCATAATGGCGTTCAACTCAGTCCGGTCCATTTCGGAAAGCCCTTCGACCAATCGTTTCTGAACAACAACGTGATCTGACACGGCGGCATCGATCTTCCTGATCCCGCTCGCTGTGAGCTTCACATGGACACTGCGCTTGTCCTCCGGGTTCGGGATGCGCGCTACAAGGCCATCCTTTTCAAGCTGGTCGATGCGGTTGGTCATTGTGCCTGACGTCACCATCATCGTCGCAAGAAGTTGGTTAGGGGACAGCGCATGGGGCGGTCCCGACCTCAGAAGCGTGGCCAGCACATCAAAACTCGCCGCGCTCAGCCCGTGTTTCGCAAAGGTCTTGCCCATCTCTTCGCTGTAGAGGGCCGACAGTCGAACCACCCTGCCAATCACGCCCATTGGCCCGGTGTCAATGTCTGGCCGCTGCTTGGCCCACTGCGCTCTGATGTCTTCAATATCGAACATGCTGAGACACAGAATAGATTTTTATCTTGACGTCAAGTTAAACGCATTTATCTCTACATCAAGATAACTCGGAGATCGCCATGTCCCGCCCTCATGACCTTGCCATAACGGCATTGGCCCCACTTGTGTGGGGGAGCAGTTACATTGTCACCACACAGTTCTTACCCAACCTTGATCCGCTAACCGTGGCTGTTCTGCGCGCTCTGCCTGCAGGCCTGCTTTTATTGTGTTTGGTTCGTCAGTTCCCCCATGGCCACTGGGTCTGGAAGATGTTCGTCTTGGGCGCATTGAATTTCGCCATATTCTGGTCGCTGCTCTTCTTTGCTGCATATCGTTTGCCCGGCGGCGTTGCTGCCGTTATGGGGGCATTGCAGCCGTTTGTCGTCATCTTCGCATCACGTTATTTGCTTGGGTCACCAATCAAAGTGCTATCACTATTCGCAGTCGCGGCAGGCGCTGTTGGAATCGCACTCCTCGTCCTAACGCCTAAAGCTCAGCTGGATATGTGGGGCGTTGTTGCCGGTATTGCCGGGTCTGCCTCAATGGCCTTCGGCACAGTGTTGAGCCGAAAATGGCAACCGCCTGTCAGCGCTCTGACCTTCACGAGCTGGCAATTGACGGCTGGCGGCTTGCTTTTGGTGCCCTTTGCTCCTTTTGCGCCAACGGATTGGTCAACGATCAGCGGAACGAACGTCTTGGGGCTCGCCTATCTGGGGCTGATAGGGGCTGCACTGACCTATATTATTTGGTTGCGCGGTATCCGTATCATCCAACCAACAGCGGCGTCGATACTGGGCCTTCTAAGTCCAATGAGTGCGGCTTTGCTCGGTTGGTACTTTCTCAATGAAACGCTGAGTTTTTCGCAAAGCATTGGAATGATTGTCGTCCTCTTGAGCGTGTTCGTTGGTCAATACGCGCTGAGATCGAAGCCAGTATCGACAAAGCCGACCTTGGCCGCGTTGCAGAAATCATGAAGTATGGGCTCATTCCCGTCATTCGACCAAATCACTTTTCATACCTGACCCGAACGCGGAAGCTGCGTCCTTGGGAGGCGCGATTGAAGACATCGTCTCGCCAATTTTCAGCGACACACCTCGGTCAACCGAACCAGAGACTGGATCCACGAGATGAGATTTCTATTGACCGCGGCGGCGCTTGGCGTTCTCGCCGGATGCGCCTCTTCAAACCCACCGTCGCCCACGGCGTCTCCGGCTCAGGTGGCCGCCTGTTGGCAGCAAGCCGGGCTGGAAGGTGACCTGTACAAGGTCTACCGGCCAGAACGCTTTGGGAAATTGACGTCTGCGGGCGATGCGTCCCAAGCCCAGATCGACACATTCACCGCCTGTGTCGGGTTTGCGGTTTGAGCGAAAGATGCGCGTGATATTACGCGTCATTTTCGAGTAATTTGATTTAAAATCAATCAGTTCACAGCTGTGAACTTTTTGAGGGTGGCGTGGCGTTGTGACCCCTAAGCGCCGCTCTCATCCACGATCTTCATGATCAAACAGGTGGTATTTCCTGTGGCGTAAAGTTTGCCATCCTCCGCACCCCGGATCTCCCCATGCGCCACGCCTGTCGTGCGGCCTGCGTGGTCCACCCAACCGGTCGCAATGATTTCCATACCCAGCGGCAGGTTGCGGGTGAGGTTCACCTTGTATTCCAGCGTAGTATAGATCGACCCTTGCGGCACCGTCGTCATCACCGCACAGGCCATGCAACTATCGAGAAGAGTCCCATACCAACCGCCATGGACCGTGCCCATCGGGTTTGTATGCGCAAACTCTGGCGTGCCGCGAAAGACGACCTTGCCGGTTTCCACCGCATCGAGCGTGTAATTCAACCCCGCCGAAATCGGCGGCCGCGCGATTTTTCCATCCAGAATCCGCTGCATGAATTCCAGTCCCGACATCGACAGAAGTTCGTCGCGGGACGGGAGTTGATCAGGGGAGGTGGCAGAAAACATGCGGGGCCTTTCGGTGGTCTGGCCCGCACATTCGTCGCTTACGCCACGTTTTGCAATTGCGCCTTCGGGGCCAGCCCCAGCGCATGGCAAATGTCGCGCGTCAATTCCGGACGGTTCAGGGTATAGAAGTGCAAATGTTCAACGCCACCTGCGATCAGATCATCGCAAAGCTCGGTTGCGAGGGCAGTCGCCAGCAGATCCGTCGTGCCGTCGCGCGTGGCATTGGTAAAGGCATCCACCACAACCTGCGGAATAGATGTCCCGCAGCGCGCGGCGAACTTTTGCGCGCCCGTCCAGTTCTCAATCGGCAGGATGCCCGGAATGATTGGTGCGTCGATCCCGGCTTTCACACAGGCATCGCGGAAGCGGAAGAAGGTGTCCGCTTCAAAGAAGAACTGGGTAATGGCAGAGGTCGCCCCCGCATCAATCTTGCGCTTGAGAAACGCGATATCATCCGCCTGACTTGCGGCCTCGGGGTGCTTTTCGGGGTAGGCGCCGACGCGGATGTTGAATTGGCCGGTCTCGGCCAAGGCAGCGATCAGATCCACCGACGATGCAAATCCGTCCGGTTGCGCTTCAAAGTTCGTGGCCCCTTTGGGCGCATCGCCGCGCAGGGCCACGATTTCTGTCACACCGCCTTTGGCGTAGTCGGCAGCAATCGCAAGTGTCTCGGCTTTGGTTGCATCCACGCATGTCAGATGCGCGGCGACCGTCAGACCAGAGGTGTCGTGGATCGTCGTCACCGCCTCATGCGTCAACTGCCGCGTTGTGCCGCCAGCGCCATAGGTGACGGAAACGAAGCGTGGATCAAGGGGGGCAAGGGTGTTGACGCAGTCCCACAGCCGGAACGAGCCGGAGAGCGACTTAGGCGGGAAAAACTCAAAGGAAACGGCGGGGCTGGGCATGGAATGATCCTTCGCTGGTTGCAGCCTTGTCCCACTTCGGCGTACATGAGACAAATTCATTACTTTCACGAAGATGTTGAAGGTTCCTCAACATGCACATCGAATTCCGGCACCTCCGCACGATCAAGGCGATCCATGATACGGGCGGTCTGGCCCGCGCGGCGGATCAGCTCAACATCACGCAATCGGCCCTGTCGCATCAGATCAAGGGGATCGAGGATCAGGCGGGGGTGGAGCTGTTTGTGCGGCGGTCGAAACCGTTGAAACTCTCCGCTGCAGGGATGCGGCTCTTGAAAGCAGCGGAATCCATCCTGCCGCAAGTCGCTGCCCTGGAAGCGGAATTTGATGGGCTCGTCGCAGGCAAATCAGGTCGACTACATATCGCCATTGAATGCCACGCCTGTTTTGAATGGCTGTTCCCGGTGCTGGAAGCCTTCCGAAAGAACTGGCCCGATGTCGATGTCGATATCCGCCCGGGACTTGCCTTCGATGCTTTGCCCGCGCTGCGCAAGGAAGAGGTGGATCTCGTTGTGTCGTCAGATCCGGAAGACTTGCCTGGCACCGATTTCACACCTTTGTTCGACTACGAGCCGGTTTTCGTCGCCGCCGCAAGCCACCCTCTGGCGCAGAAGGACTTCATCGAGGCAGAGGATTTTCGCGGCGAGACGCTGATCACATATCCGGTGGATCGCGCGCGGCTGGATATCTTCAGCCAGCTTCTGACGCCCGCGAAGGTCGAACCGGGCAGCGTGCGGCAGGTGGAACTGACCGCGGTGATCCTGCTTCTGGTGGCATCAAACCGGGGGATCGCGGTTCTGCCGGATTGGGTGGTACGGCAGGTGCGCTACAACTCGGACTATGTCACGAAACCGCTGACCAAAGACGGCATCACCCGCAGGCTATACGCCGCCACGCGTGAGGATGATACAAACCTGCCTTTCATGGCGAACCTGATCCGTCTGGCCAAACAGGAAGCCGTGAAGTTGCAACGCAGCCCCGCACAGGTGGGATAACCCCTTGTGACCCACGGCCGGCAGGCCTATAGCGCCACCTGATCCCAAATCCGGAGGCTTCGATGGCTGGTAGTGCCAATCTCAACGTGATGATGCAAACCGCGCGCAAAGCGGGGCGGAGCCTGTTGAAAGACTTTGGTGAGGTCGAACAGCTGCAGGTCTCGGCCAAAGGCCCCGGCGATTTTGTGAGCCGTGCGGACAAGCGCGCCGAAGAGATCATTCGCGACGACCTGATGGCGGCGCGTCCGTCGTATGGTTTTCTTGGCGAAGAAGGCTCTGTCATCGAAGGCGAAGACCCGACCCGCCGCTGGATCGTGGATCCGCTGGATGGGACAACGAACTTTCTGCACGGCCTGCCGCATTGGGCGGTGTCGATTGCGCTGGAACACAAGGGTCAGATCGTGGCGGGTGTGATCTATGATCCGGTGAAGGACGAGATGTTTCATGCCGAGAAGGGTAATGGGGCGTTTGTCAACGAAAGCCGGATCCGTGTGTCTGCCCGGCACCGGATGATTGAGGCGATCTTTGCAACCGGTCTGCCCTGGGCCGGGCGGCCTGATCTGCCAGAGACACTCCAAGACTTGGCACGCCTTTTGCCTGCAACCGCAGGCGTGCGCCGCTTTGGTGCCGCCTCACTTGACTTGGCCTATGTGGCGGCGGGCCGCTACGAAGGCTTCTGGGAACGGGGCCTGAATGCTTGGGACGTCGCGGCGGGGATCGTGATCGTGAAAGAGGCAGGCGGCTTGCTTGAAGCGCTGGATCCGGCAGAGAACCCGGTCACCAGCGGTGCGCTGATCTGCGCGAACGAGGCGATCTTCAACAGCTTCGCGAAAGTCATCCGTAAGGCCTGAGCGGCCAGGCCTGATCCAAAGGAACGCGCTGCCGCGCGTGCACCATGTTTTGGTTTGGTCACGCGGGTGTTGCGCGGGTGGAGACTGCGGGACGCCTTCGGCGGGAAGGTATTTTTGGCAAGAAGAAAACAGGTCCGGGCTGGCTAGCGACGGCGGACAACGGGGACGCTGCTTTTGACGTATTTATACTGCGCCTCTGGGTGTGGTGGGTGCATGTCGGTGCGGTGCCAGAAGTTGAAGGCACCGCGACGCAGCCAGAGCGGGATGGTCAGCAGCGCGCCAAAGATAAAGCCACCCGAATGCGCCCAATAGGCGACGCCGCCACCCGTGGTGTCTGATCCAAAGCTTTGGAATAGCTGCAGCGCGAACCAGAGCCCCAGCATAATGAACGCCGGAATGGGGATGATACGGAAGATGATGATCAGGATAATCAAGATATCGACCTTCGCCTTGGGGAACATCAAAAGGTATCCCCCCATCACGCCCGCGATCGCGCCAGAGGCCCCGACGGTGGGGACAGGGGAGGCGGGATCGGCAATCATCTGTGCCCAGCTCGCGCCGATGCCGCAGACCAGATAGAAGATGAGAAAGGGGATATGGCCCATTTCCTCTTCCATGTTGTCGCCGAAGATCCAGAGGAACAGCATATTGCCCGCCAGATGCATGAAACCCGCATGCAGGAAAATCGAGCTGACAAAGGAGCCGTAGTTTTCGCCGGCAGCAATCCGGGCCGGGATCATTGCATAATCATAGTAGAACCGATTGAGCGCCGCGTCAGAATTCAGCACCGCCAACCCGTAGAGATAGATCGCGATGTTGATCGCGATCAAGGCAAAGGTCACGTAAGGCGTGCGCTCGGATGGGTTGTGATCGCGGATCGGAAACATGCGCGCGACGTTGGGTGATGTGGGCGGGAGGGTCAAGCCTTGGGACCGCGGCAATTGTGACTTGACCCACAGACGCCACGGGCCATCATTTGCTCATGCGTATGATTTCCCTTCTCTGTCTTCTCGCCACGCCAGCGCTTTCCGACGTCTGCCCTGCCGCCCCCGATCATTCTGTGCGGCAGGCGGAACTTTATGCACAGCTTCAGGCGCTGCCGAATCCGGTGGGCGCCCGCGAATTATCCGGTGCGTTATGGGAGCTATGGACGGACGCCCCTGATGAGGCGGCGCAGGCGCTCTTGGATGAGGGCATGGCGGCGCGGGAACGGTATAACCTTCTGGGCGCACGTGAAGCGCTCGACAAGCTGGTGGACTACTGTCCGGAGTATGCGGAAGGGTATAACCAGCGTGCTTTTGCCAACTTCCTTGATGCAAATTACGAGGGAGCGCTGGTTGATCTTGATCAGGCTCTGGCCTTGTCGCCTGAGCATACTGGTGCACTGACCGGCAAGGCGCTGACGCTTTTGCGGCTGGGGCGCGATGATGAGGCGCAGGTCGTGCTGCGCATCGCTGTGGCCTTGAACCCCTGGCTGTCCGAACGTGCGCTTTTGGAAGAACCTGCAGGTCAGGACATCTGACGCAAGCGCTTGCCGCCGCGCCACAGCCGTCATAGATATCCCCACGCTTGGTCTGCCCGCGTGGTGGAATGGTAGACATCGGAGACTTAAAATCTCTTGGCCGAAAGGCCGTGCCGGTTCGAGTCCGGCCGCGGGTACCAAGCGCTTCATTTCATTTGGAAATTTATCGCGGAGCCCCTAAAAATCCGCAAAATCGCAGTCTTCAATTCACCCCATTCTGGTTAATAATGCACGAAGACTGACGTGAATCGGTCTCAATTCCTACACAATTCCACGCAATCTCGACGGCATCCCGCCGGAGACGCCGGCAGTTACCCAGTTGGCCGTAAGTGAGCAAAAGGCCTTGTTTACGTGTTGGGAAAACCATTGTGAGGAGACAAGACATGAAAAACAAAGGTTTTTCGATCAAAGCAGGCGCCCTTTGCATGCTTTCTATCGCTGCTGCTGCAGCGATCCCGACGAATGTCATGGCAGACGAAGTCACACTGAAGTCCGCAGACGGTACAGTGAACCTGACCGGTGAGTTTCTGGCATTCGAAGACAACAGCTACATGGTGCGCACGCCACTGGGTGACCTGCGGATCGCAGCATCCCGTGTGACCTGTACAGGTGACGCATGCCCGGTCTTTGAAGTGGCTGGCGCTGATGTTGAAATCGTTGGGTCCGACACCGTTGGCCTTGGCCTGATGCCATTGCTGCTGGAAGGTTTTGCAGGCTCGTTTGACGCTGCAGCCACCATCAGCAACACAGGTGACGGCAACACGCTGGTGGCCGAACTGGTCGCAGACGGCGGTTTTGGCGACGAAATCGGCTCTTATCTGGTTGAATCCGCGGGCTCGACAGACGCCTTTACTTCGCTGCTGTCCGGCGACGCGCAGATCGGCATGTCATCGCGCCGTATCCGCCCGGAAGAAGCACGCAGCCTGCGTGACTCTGGTGCTGGTAACATGGTCAGCCCTGCACAAGAGCACATTATCGCGGTCGACAGCCTTGTCGTGATCACGCACCCGTCCAACCCAGTAAACTCTCTGACGCTGGAACAGCTGGGTGGTATCTACTCCGGTACGATCAAGAACTGGAGCGAAGTTGGCGGCCCGGATCAGAAGATCCTTGTTGTTGACCGTCCTGAAGGCTCTGGCACACGTGAAGTGTTCGCTGACCTGTTCAAGGCCTCCGCTGTTGCGACAGTTGCGCCGCTTGAAGTGCGGATCGCAAACGATAACGCACAAGTTGCAGCGCTGGTGAACGAATTCGAAAACGCAATTGGTTTTGTGGGTTACGCCTTCCAGCGTGGCGCAAAGCCGATCACAATGATCAATGAATGCGGTCAGCCAATGACACCAAACGCGTTCTCGGCACGTACAGAAGAATACGCGCTGCAGCGCCGTATGTATCTTTACACACGTGAAGATGCGGCTACGGATGCTGTCACTGACTTCCTGACATATGCGTCTTCTCCGGCGGCTGACTCGGTGATCGCAAAGTCCGGCTTTATTGGCCTCGGCATCGACCGCCAGCTGCAGACACTCGACAGCGACCGCGCACGCATGCTGCTTGAGCCTGCTGTTGACCAGTACGAAGCTGCGTTCATGCGCGATATGCTGTCTCAGATGGTTGAGTATGACCGTCTGTCCACAACATTCCGCTTCCGCACCGGTTCTTCGTCGTTGGACGAACGTGGCCGTGTCGACATGGAGCGTCTGGCTGACTACCTCGAAGGCCAGCCGGAAGGCACCGAAGTTCTCTTCGTTGGCTTCACAGACTCTGTTGGTGCATTCGACAGCAACAAGGTTCTGTCCGAAGGCCGTTCGTCCCAGGTTCTTGCTGAACTGCAGGCCTTTGCAGGCTCGCGTCTGAACGGGTTGTCGATGGAATCAATGGGATACGGCGAGATTGCACCTTCGGGCTGCAACGTCTCTGAAGAAGGTCGTCGCATCAACCGTCGCGTTGAAGTTTGGATCAAGGCTGCCGGATAAGCCGGACCAGTCCCAGACCAATTTATCATCCTGTGGCGTTGTGCAGATGGCCACAGGATGACTTCAGACAGAGGAAAACAGATGTTCATAAGGAAGAACTTTGAAAATGGGATGCCGCAACGTGCTGTGCGCGGACCCATCGGTCAGACCGTCACTGGCATGGTCGCGGCCGTCGCAATTGCCGCCGCGTCCCCTGCAATGGCAAATGGCTTTACCGAAGATGTTGGCTCCAGTGAGCGGGTTAACCTGTCCGGTCAGCTTGGTACGCTGAGCGAACGGATCACCGCTGCGGCCTGCAACCTGAGCGCAGGTGTGGCCATCGTTGAAGCACAAGCAGTTCTCAAGATTTCGACGAACCGCTTTACACGCATCAACAAAGCGCTGTTGGTTGGCAATCGCGGGCTTGGCATTCTGGGCGAAGAAAAACGACCACGGACGTTGCAAGCCATCGAAGAGCTGAATGCCAAGTGGGAGCCGCTTCAGGAGATGGCGAACGCGACGCAGGCAAGTGCGAATGATTCCACTTACGTTGAGAGCCTTGCTGATCAGAGTAACCCGGTGCAGGACGAAGCCAAGATTTTGGTCTCTGAGATCACAGGTCAGTACGCAGATCCGGCGATCATGCAGCACGCGGATGCGCTGCTCATTGAAATTGCGGGTCGCCAGCGCATGCTCGCGAACCGGATGTCAAAGAACGTGTGCCTTGTTGCATCCGACATCAACGATACCGCTGCGATGACAGAACTGCAGGACACGATGGCGTTGTTCCAGACGTCCCTGAACGCACTGCAGAATGGCTTGCCAAGCGTTGGCCTGCGTCCACCACCGACAGAAGGCATCGCAAACGGCCTGACGAAAGTGGCTGAGGAATGGGAAGAGATCCTGCCTATTCTGGACACTTTCATCGCCGGTGGTGAGCTGACAAAAGACGCGCGCGCCGAATTGTTCCTCGCCTTCCTGGGTATGGAAGGCCGCATGAACAACGTTGTGACGAACTACCAGAAGAATTCGAAGCAACGCCTGTAAGAAGGTTCGAAATGTTCAAGAAAAGAGGGCGGTGCCGCGATGCGCCGCCCTTTCTTGTTGGAAATCTGCTTGGCGTTAACTGTCGATCCGCACTGCCGAGAGCGCAATCGCCTGCTGATAGACCGTTGCGGCGTTCCACTCGTTCAGGACACGGAAGTTCACCGTGCCTTCCTGATACGGTTGCCCCGGCTGCCAGCCTTTTTGACGCAGGAAATTGGCGGTGGAGGCCAGCGAGTCTGCAATGCTGTAGAGATCAACTTTGCCGTTGCGATCCGCATCCACGCCATAGGTCAGTGCGTTGCCGGGCAGGAATTGCGTGTGTCCCATCTCTCCATGCGCCGCACCGCGCTGGCTGGGGGAGAGGCCGCCGCGATCAACCAGTTTCAGGGCTGCAATCGCGTGTGGCGTAAAGAACGCCGACCGGCGGCAATCATAAGCGACTGTTGTGATTGAATCGATGACCGGCGTGTTGCCCAATGTCCGCCCGAACCCTGTCTCCATCCCGTGGATCGCGAGGATAATCCCGGCGGGCACGCCGTAGGCTTGCTCCAGCGAGGCATAGAAGTCCGCGTATTTCGCTTTCTCGCGCCGTGCTGTCGCTGCGAAGTTGTCCAAAGAGCCGAGGCGGATGCGAATAAAGTCGTTCAACGCGTATTTGACGCCGCGCTGGTTGCGATCCGCCGCGATGGTTGAAGTCGAATACTGCGCGTTCGCCAGCGCTTGCAAACCAGCTTGTCCAACGCCTGCGGCCTGTGCCTCTGCCGCAAAGGCTTGTTTCCAGGCCGCAAACCCGCCCGCGTCGTTGCCGCATTGGGCGGCGAAGGCCCCCGTGGCGGTTGCAGTGATGGCGGCGGCGGTGACAAATGCTTTGATCATCTAAGGTTCCCGAACATGTTCAATTTTACCGGACTCTATCAGGTCTTCCCGTCAGGCCAAGTCAGCGCTTGCGCCACTGGAACGGACGGCGGCCTTCCGCGCTATCCTGCACAATCGTGGCGATCTTCGCAGCGCGGGTGGCGGGACGTTTTGCGTTCAGCAAGATCTCTAACGCGCCGCGTTTGACGGATCTTGGAAAGGCGTGCCAAGTGTCTTCCGCTCCTGGCGACGCATCAAAAGCGGCCTGTAAGTCATTTGGAATGATCAGGTTTTCAACGTCAATCAGCGCATCCCAAGACCCATCTACCTTCGCCCGTTCCACCACAGCAAGACCTGATGGCTGCATTTGCGCGGCCTCCAGAAGCCGCGCGACCTTTTCCTTGTTCACACGGCTCCAGTTGCTGCCGGGCTTGCGGGGCGAGATGTAGAGCATCGACCGCGCGTCGTCTTTGGCGCGCGGCAGGCTGTCGACCCAACCAAAACACAAGCATTGGTCCACGATTTCGCTGACAGGCACATGGCGGTCGGGGTCGGCCTTTTTGTAGGTGACGAGCCAGACGCCATCTGGTTGTGCGTGATGCGCTGCCAACCAATCGCGCAGAGCGGAGACAGAGGTGACCTCAACCTCGGGTGCGTCGGAAAGGGGTCGCCTAGCCATCGGAAATCTTGGACAAAATCATATCTGCAGCAGCCGCCGCGGTTAGATGCGTGACATCAAGGTGGGTCACCCAAGGCGCGCCCGCATCCAAGATGCGATGGGTCTCGCGCCCCTCGCGCAGTATTTCTGCGTCCATCAGTTTGCGCCGGGCCGCGCGGTCAGGGTTTTGCAGGCGGCGCACGTTTTCCGCTTCCTCGATGTCGAGGATGAAACGGTGCAAGGGGCGGGATGTGTCTTTGACCAAGGCCCCGACATGGTTGGAGAAAAGCGCTTCGGCATAGTCGCTGTCATCAAGCGCATCGGTCAGGATCAGAGGTGCATCCGGATCAAGGCGGCGGGCGGCTCGGAACGTGCAGGCCCTTACCGCTTCCCGCAACGCGACAAGGTCTTCTGTCCCGCGGTCGAACAACGCCAGAGCGGGATCAAGCAGCGTATGATTGTCCAGAAGCCGCGCGCCGGGCATACGAGTTTGAAGCGCCCGCGCAATCGTCAATTTACCACTGCCGGGATGCCCGTTGATGTGAACAACGGGCGCGGGCATCAGTCTCGCGTGCCTGCGAACTTTTCAGCCCATGCGGCCTGTTCCTCATCCGTGATCTTGCGGAAAAGATTATCCGGCACCGTGAAAGCATGCCCAGCGGGCAGGGCGGTCATTGCGGCTGCGACGTCGTCTGGCCAACTGGAGTCGTCCGTCTGCATCGCGTCAAGCATTGCCTTGCTGGCCGCCGGGATGAACGGTGCGGAGAGGACCGCGTAGAGGCGGATCAGGTTCAGCCCGGTGCGCACCTGCATCGCTGCTTTCTCCGGGTCTTCTTTGAAGGTTGTCCACGGGGCTTGCGTTTGCAGGTATTCGTTCCCGATCACCCAAATTGCGCGCAGTTCGGAAGCCGCTTTGCGCACTTCGATCTTGTCCATGAACCCTTCGTAAGCGCGGATGCGGGTTGTGAGGTTGGCGATCAGCGCTTCTTCCTCGGCCCCCGGTGACCCGCCCTCTGGCACGGCTTCACTGAATTTCGAGCGGCAGAATTTCGTGATGCGGCTGACGAAGTTGCCGAGCACATCGGCGAGGTCTTTGTTCACATCGGTCTGGAACTGCTCCCACGTGAACTCCGCATCGGAACTCTCTGGCGCGTGGGACAAAAGCCACCAGCGCCAATAGTCGGCGGGCAGGATCTCCAGCGCCTGATCCATGAACACACCGCGTCCGCGCGAAGTGCTGAACTGGCCGCCGTCATAGTTGAGGTAATTGAAAGACTTAATGTAATCGACGAGCTTCCACGGCTCTTCGGTTCCCATGATCGTGGCGGGGAAGGACAGGGTGTGGAAGGGCACGTTATCTTTGCCCATGAACTGGGTGTAGGTCACGTCATCCGCGCCTTTGTCGGTGCGCCACCAGCTTTCCCAGTCGGTGCCTTTGCCCGCATCCACCCATTCCTGCGCGCAGGCGATGTATTCGATGGGCGCGTCGAACCAGACGTAGAAGACCTTGCCGTCCATGCCGGGCCAGTCCTCGTCGCCTTTCTTCACCGGGATGCCCCAGTCCAGATCACGGGTGATGCCGCGGTCCTGAAGGCCGTCGCCGTCATTGAGCCATTTCTTGGCAATTGAGGTGGTCAGCACCGGCCAATCGGTCTTGCTGTCGATCCAATCGGCCAGCTTTCCCTTCAGCTCTGACTGCCGCAGGTAGAGGTGTTTGGTCGTGCGCACCTCCAGATCCGTGGAACCGGAAATCGTCGATCTGGGATCAATCAGGTCCGTGGGGTCTAATTGTTTCGTGCAATTGTCGCATTGATCGCCTCTGGCGCTGTCAAAGCCACAATTTGGACATGTCCCTTCGATGTAGCGGTCGGGCAGGAAGCGGCCATCGGCGTTTGAATAGACCTGATCCTCGGTCACTTCGCGGATCAGCCCCATGTCGGCCAACCGCCCGGCGAAGGCTTGGGTAAGTCTATGATTTTGCTCAGAAGATGAGCGACCGAAGTGATCAAACGAGAGGCCGAAACCCTCTGCAATCTTCGCCTGCACCTCATGCATTTCGGCACAGTAAGCTGCAACATCCTGCCCGGCTTTTGCGGCTGCCAATTCCGCAGGCGTCCCGTGTTCGTCGGTTGCGCATAAAAACAGCACGTCATGCCCGCGATCCCGCAGGTAGCGGGCGTAAAGATCGGCGGGAAGCTGGCTGCCAACCAAGTTTCCTAAGTGTTTGATTCCATTGATATATGGAATGGCTGATGTGATCAGGTGACGGGCCATCGGCGACGGGTGTCCTTCAGGAGAATGTTGCAGGTGTTCTAACGATGCAACGCCCGGGACACCAGATGTGCGATAACAACAAGTTTGCTTTCTTGACAGAAAACCACCGCGTAAGTTGAACGCAGAGAATCGGGCAATCAATCCAATGGAGAATTCCATGTCCTTGCGTACTGTACTGGCTGCCAGCCTTTTCGTGGTGTCTGCCACGGCGGTTTCTGCCGAACAGTCTGTGTATCTGGGTGTCGGCGGCGATTATGCTGTGCCGCATTCCGGTGAGGATCAGGCCTTTGGGTCCTTTGTTGCGGGTGCAACATTTGATCTGTGGGAAAACATGGGTCTTGGGATTGAGGGCGAGGTTGGTGAACCGCTTGGTGGCGATTCCAATCGCGAAACATCGCGTCTGCGTGGCCTGTTCACTTATGACTTCGGTCCTGTGACCGGCATCGCATCACTCGGCATGGTCCAATACGAAGAGGGCAACCGCACCTTCGATGGGGATACCGTCGGGATTGGTGCCCAGATGGAACTGTCAGAGCGGATCGATGGTCGTCTGGAAATCATGCGCGATTTCAATGACGACGACTTCGGCACGAACGTGACAACCAGCCGTCTGGGCGTTTACTTCAAGTTCTGATCACGCACGCTGAATGCGGGCCCGAATGTCGAGCGTGACGCGCGGCCCGACGAACTGCTGAAAAGCTGTCAAACCAAAGTCCAGCCGATTGACGCTGCCTTTCAAGTTCAGTGTGATCGGTGGATTGTCCTGTCCAACCGTCGACCGCTCTTGCGTCAGCAGCGTATTGAGGGTGACAGGTCGCGTGACACCTTTGATAGTGACATCTCCGGTTACGACGGCTTCGGCTGGGGTTGGGCCGGGGCGCACGCTGCGGCTGCGGAAGGCGATCGTCGGATGGCGGCTCACATCCAGCAAATCAGCACTGCGCACCGCATCAGTCGCAAAGAAGACACCCATTTTCGTCTGGGCGGCGTCAAGCGTCACAGCAACGCTGCTGCGCGCGACATCATTGAAATCAAGGTTCAGGTCGGCGGCCCGCACTGGCATGGTCCCGACCAACTCATCATTGCCCAATTGCACCCCAAAGCCCACGGATGACCGTGCCGCATCAAGGCGGTAGGCAATGGGCGCTGCGACGGCAGGCAGAGCTGGCAGCACCGCAGTTGCAGCGGCAAATGCGAAAAAGCGGCGACGTGACAGGTGGTTTTGCATAAGTGGCTCCGGTTTGTGATGTGTCTGCGCAAAGCCACGGCGGTCGGGGGTTGTTGGTTTCAGGTGAGGCAGTAAAGTGCGCGTGAACAAGACAGGATCCCCCATCTTATGCGTAATCTTACCCTTGGTCGCACTGACATCACCGTGAGTGATTGGTGCCTTGGTACCATGACATTCGGCAACCAGACCCCGCAAGAGGATGCCCATCGCCAGTTGGATATGGCGTTGGACGCAGGGCTGAATTTTCTCGATACCGCTGAAATGTATCCGGTGAACCCCGTCAGCGCCGAGACTGTGGGTCGCTCGGAAGAGGTGATTGGCAATTGGGTCAAAGCCTCTGGCAAGCGAGACAACTATGTCATTGCCACGAAGGTTTCGGGCGATAATCCGGGCTGGGTACGGGGCGGCAAAGGCTACGATGGTGCGGTGATCAAAGAGGCGGTTGAAGGATCACTAAAGCGCCTGCAGTCGGACGTGATCGACCTCTATCAGATGCACTGGCCGATGCGCGGCTCTTACATGTTCCGCCAGAACTGGACGTATGACCCGTCCAAACAGAACCGGGCAGAAACGATGGATCACATGATGGATGTGCTCACGTCGCTGGGTGATCTGGTGAAAGAGGGCAAATTGCGTGCGATTGGCATGTCGAACGAAAGCGCCTGGGGCATGACGCAATGGACTCGGCTCGCGGAAGAGAACGGCCTGCCGCGCATGGCCTCGGTTCAGAACGAATACTCTCTGATGTGCCGCCTTTACGATACCGACATGGCAGAAGTAGCGGTGAACGAAGACATCACACTGCTGTCCTTCTCGCCTTTGGCCTGTGGCCTACTTACGGGCAAGTACCAGGGCGGCAAAGTGCCGGAGGGCAGCCGTATGTCCATCGGGCCAGAAATGGGCGGGCGGATGACGCCGCGGACCTTGCCAGTCACGCAGGTCTATATTGATCTGGCGGAGAAGCATGGCCTTGACCCGGCGCATATGGCGATGGCCTGGCAGCGGTCGCGGCCGTTCCCGATCTCTGCGATCTTCGGGGCCACGACGTCTGACCAATTGGCGCACCTTCTGCAAGGCAAAGACTTGGAACTTTCGCAAGAGGTGATTGATGACATCTCAGCCGCGCATCGCGCCAACCCGATGCCGTACTAGGATGCGGAACGCTGCGAAGTTTCTGATCCCGCTGGTATTTTTGGGGGCGTGTAGCCGGGGATTGCCGGACGAAGACGTGGGGGGCCTGCTTGAGGTTTACCGCGACACTGACGTGCCCATCGCATCAAAAGCGCTTTTTGAGCCGGAGCGGTATCTTGGCACATGGTTTGAGGTCGCGCGCTATCCGGTGCCGTTTGAGGCGGGGTGTGCGGGGGTTACGGCGGAATACGGGGCATTGCCTGATGGCAAGATCTCAGTACTCAACACCTGTCGCACGCTCGACGGGGCTGTGCGCAGCACGATTAGCGGCACAGCGGCGGTGGTGGGGCCGGGGCGCTTGAAAGTGAGCTTTCCTAGCGTGCCCTTCGGTGCTGCGGACTATTGGGTGCTGTGGACGGATGCCGACTATCGCACGGCGGTCGTGGGTGCACCCAATGGGCGATCCGGGTGGATCTTGAACCGAGAACCGACAATCCCCGATGACCGCCTGAACGCCGCGCGCGAAGTGCTTGATTTCAATGGCTATGATCTCGATCGCCTGCTGATCGTGACGCAGGTCAGCACGGAATGATCCCAGCCTGGGTCTGGATCACCTTCGGCGCTGCTTTTGCGCAGGCGCTGCGGTTCATGTTCCAGAAGCAACTTGTTTCTGCGGGGTTAAGTCCCACAGCCACGACCTTCGCGCGGTTTGTTTTCGCGGCCCCTGTCGTTGTGCTGATTGCATTCAGTTATGCGACGCTGTCGGGGCAGGGTGCGCCTGATATTCCTGCAGCCTTTTGGGGTTACATCGTCGTGGGTGGCCTGTCGCAAATCCTCGCGACGGTTTGTGTGGTCGCGATTTTCGCCCATCGCAATTTTGCTGTTGGGATCACGCTCAAGAAGACAGAGGTGCTGCAAAGCGTCCTCGTTGGGTTTCTCATCCTTGGCGACACCGTGACGTGGTTTGGCCTCCTCGCCATCCTTCTGGGGATTGGGGGCGTCTTGCTGCTGGCTGATCCGCCAGAAGCGGAGGGGCCGTGGCGGCAACGGATCCTCAATCGTGCCGTGGCCCTTGGGCTGCTATCCGGCCTGTTCTTTGGCTTTTCCGGGGTCAGCTATCGCGGCGCGTCTCTCTCGCTCGGGGCGGGTGACACGTTCTATCGCGCGATGATTGCGATGGCGTTTGTTGTCATCTTTCAGGTGGTGGTTCTGGCCATCTGGTTGCGCCTGCGCGAAACCGGGCAGTTCACCGCTGTCCTGCGGGCATGGCGCAAAGTGGCGCTTGTCGGGCTGACATCAATGATTGGCACGATGTGCTGGTTCTCCGCCTTTACGCTGCAATCGGCCGGCTACGTCAACGCGGTTGGGCAAGTGGAGTTGCTGTTTTCAATTGTGATCGGCGCCGTAGTCTTTGGCGAGACCGTGAATAAACGCGAGTGGCAGGGCCTGACCTTGCTGACGATCAGCATCGTGGCTCTTGTGCTCATCGCCTAAAGCGGGCTGGCACCGCCAAGGCGTGCAACAAGATGCGCTTCATCGTCGTTGCGGAAAAACGGGACGTCCCGGACCGGCCCGCCGCTTTTGAGGTGCCCCATCAATTCGCCCAACACCACCTGCGTGATAAAAGGCAGGTCAAAGGTGCGCGCGCGATCGAGCGGCACCCACTGGAGGTGAGACAACTCGTCCTCGGCCTCCGAAAAATCATCGGGATCGGTGCGCAGATCAGCCGCATCAGCAAGGAAGAAGCGCGCGTCAAAGCGGCGGGGGCGGCCTTTGGGTGTGACCGCGCGGAAGAAAAACGACAATGGCGTGGCGGTGGGGCGATGCCCACTGGCGGCGAAGCCAGACCAACCTTCGGGTGCGTCGGGCCAGTCACCCGGGGCGCCGAGGATCTGGCCGGTTTCTTCCCAAAGCTCACGGATCGCGGCAGCCAGCAGCGCGTTTGAGGCTGTGGCGCTTTCATCGCTGAGACGCGCGTCACAGGCGCCGCCCATAAGCCCGACATCAATGTCGGCATCCAACGGGTCAACAGCGCCGCCGGGAAAGACGAATTTGCCGGGCATGAACACGGCCTTTGATCCGCGTTGGCCCATCAGAACAGATGTGCCGTCGCGCACGAGTATCACCGTCGCCGCATCGCGGATCGGCACGTCGTCATGCACTGGCAGGTACTTTCCCAAACCCGTGCATACGGCGCGACCATTGGATTGCCACAACAAGCCCCTTCATGCGCGGCAGCAGGAACAGCGCCAAAGCCACGCATCCGGTGGTGAAGACGGTCGCCATGACCCAAGGCTCTGGCCGAAAGTGCGTCCAGGTCACATGCATGATTGGCGCGAGAAGGTGGCCGACAACCAGAATGGTCAGATAGGCCGGACCGTCATCTGCGCGGTGATGGTGCAATTCCTCTCCGCAGGAGGGGCAGGTGTCGTGTACTTTCAGGAAGGCGCGAAAAAGATGCCCTTCTCCGCAGTTTGGGCAACGTTGCCGAAAGCCGCGCCACATTGCGGGTTTCGTTGGACGATCATCCTCGACTGCAGTGCCAATTTGCTCAGCGGCCATGGTCAGCTCCTTCATGTCTGCCTTGCATGTAGGGGATCAGACACCGATCCGCACGTCCATTTGCGTGATTTCGAAAAAAATTTGCGCCACGCGACGGAAAATGTCCGCGGCCGCGTTTGACCTGCATACCGGGGCGGATGACCCCGACTTCAGAAAGGCAAGACAATGAAAACGACACTTTTGATCCTGGCCATCGCAAGCGGCGCGGCACTGGCAACCTCTCCGGCAAGCGCGCAAGAGCGGGGCGGGATGATCTTTGAAGAGTTGGACCTGAACAACGATGGGCAGGTGACCCTTGAAGAACTGGAAGGCCAACAAGCCGCGCGCTTTGCGGCTGCGGATGCAAATGGCGATGGTGCGCTATCGGAAGAGGAATTGCTGGCCCGCGCAGAAGAACGTGCGGATGAGCGGGCGACGCGGATGATTGCCCGCATGCTGGACCGGCTGGATGCCAACGAAGACGGCTTGATCCAGCAAAGCGAACTGCCTGAGCGTGAGAATGACCGCATGGTGCGTCGCTTTGAGAGGGCGGACGCAAACGACGATGGCGCGATCAGTGCTGAGGAGTTCGAGGAAGCCCGCAGCGCGCGCGGCGGAAAGCATCGCGGCCACGGCGGTGGTAAAGGGCCTCGTGGTGATCGCGGCTAACGGTGGACGGGGGTTGTGCCTGTGCGAAAAATCATGTGGCTTTTGCAAGCATGACAGGCGGGCAAGGCACACCCCTTTCGGACGCAGAATTGCTCGCGGCATATGCCGCGGGCGATGGTGATGCGGCACAATTGCTGGCTGCGCGTCTGTTGCCGGGCGTTCTGGGGCAGGCCACGCGCATGCTCGCGGATCAGGCTGAGGCGGAAGACGTGGCGCAGGAGGCGATGATCCGGCTGTGGAAAGTTGCGCCGGATTGGCGTGAGGGTGAGGCGCAGGTGTCGACCTGGCTTTATCGCGTGACGGCGAACCTGTGCACGGACCGGCTGCGGAAGCGTAAACGCGCGGCTGGCCACTCGCTTGACGACGTGGCAGAGCCGCCGGATCCGACACCAGGCGTTGAAGTGCGCATGCAGCAATCGGCACGGCATCAAGCCTTGGCTGACGCCTTGGCGCAATTGCCAGAACGGCAGGCGCAAGCGGTGGCTTTGCGCCATCTTGAGGGACACGCGAACCCTGAAATTGCGCGGATCATGGACATTAGCGTGCGGTCCGTGGAAAGTTTGACGGCACGCGGAAAGCGGGCTTTGGCCGCCATTTTGGCAGGTCAGAAAGCCGCGTTGGGATATGACAATGACTGACCCTGATGCAAAAGCGGTGGATGCCGCGTTGGACGAGGCGAGCATGGTGCGGCCTGAGGTGCCAGACCATCTCATGAACGCCGTGATGATGGATGCCGCGCGCTTGCAGCCGCGTGTTGCAGCGGCCATGCCACGTCAGAGCCTGTGGGACACGTTCTTGGATCTGATCGGCGGATGGCCCGCGGTCGGCGGGCTTGCGGCGGCTGGTGTGGCGGGTGTCTGGCTGGGGGCGGCGCCACCTGTTGGGCTTGAAAGTGCGGCCGCGAGTTTGCTGGGTGAGACCGAAGCGATTGATTTGTGGGGGACTGACGTTCTGTCGAGTTTTGAGATTGGGGAGGGCTTGTGATGACGACACCCGCCAAACCCCGCCGATTGGGGCGGTTTGTCCTCGTCGCTTCGCTGGCGCTCAACGTGCTCTTGGCCGGTGTGATGATCGGGTCCGTTGTCTCTGGCCGGGCCGGGCCGCCGCGGTCCTTTGTGCCGCAGTTCGGCCCGCTGGGGCAGGTGTTAACGAAAGAACAAAGGGCGGAAGTGGGGCGTGATCTGCGCCGCGCAATCCGCAATGCAGGTCTTGGCCGTCCAGAGCGGAACGATTTGGTGAGGTCTGTTGTGGGGATTCTCGAGGCGGAGACGTTCGACGCGGCGGCCTTCACGGCGGTGATGAATGATCAATACGCGAACCTTGACGGGCTGCGGACCATCGCGCTGGCGACGATCAGTGACTACTTCAACGAGATGTCTGTTGAGGAACGCCGCATGGTGGCGCGCAACCTGGCCGAGCGAGGGTTTCGCAAGGGTGGTCCGAAAGATCGTGGCAGCGAGGGAGAGTGACCCGCCTGTGCGAGTTGTCCTGATTAAAGCGGGTTGGATTGGTCCGCCTGAAGGAGACCGACGGTCTGCGACGTCGCAGGATGGCACCTTTGAGCATAGTGGCGATTGCGCGCCGGGGTCTGGAACGCATCAAGTGGTGCGGTCCATGTCGATCCGTTCTGCGGCGCGTGTTGTCAGCCTGAGGCTTGATGCCGCCTCAGGCAGCGACGGCCACTTGATTGCGACCGGCTGATTTCGCGGCATAAAGCGCGGTATCTGCCATCAGACACATATCTTCCATGTCAGGCAGCGCGGTGCCGTGTTTCTCACCGCCAATGGCGACACCGATAGAGACGCTGATCGACAATGGATCGGCCAGGCCCGCCACCAGAAACGGGCTTTCATTGACAACTGATCGCAGCCGGTCGGCTGTCACTTCTGCCATCTCGCGCGTGGTGTTGGGCAAGGCCACCAGAAACTCTTCCCCGCCGATGCGGGCGATCAGGTCGATCCCGCGCACGTTCTCTTTCAAGCGTTCCGCGATGCCCACAAGGATCGCGTCGCCCACCGGGTGACCGTGGGTGTCGTTGACCGATTTAAAGTGATCGATGTCGATCATCATGACGGCGAATTCCTGTTGGGATTGGTGGGTCTTTTCTGCCAGCGCCTTGAGATACGGGTCGGCATATCGCCGGTTGAAAAGCCCGGTCAGCGGGTCTTTCACGGCGGCCTGCAGACCATCTTTGACCTGGGTGTGGAACCTGTCTTGCTTGCGCTTTTGTTCATGGAGCTGCTTGCACCGCATCTGCAACTCCTGCTCGCTGGCGTTCGCCATCACCACATCATCCGCGCCCACATCAAGCGCAATGGCAGCGACGTCCCGCGCGCCCGGTGCCACGACGACCAATTGCGTGGCCAATCGCGTGTAACTGCGGGATCGCAGATCAGCGGCGAGCCGGAACAGCGTTTCATGGGGGTCACTGAGCGAGGTGGCATCAATGACAAAGATATCGGGTGCGATGCCCTGTTCATTGAGCGGGACGTGACGATCAAGCGGCAGGATTTGCGTGTTGGGCGCATAAAGGCGCGCGACGCTGCGCACGAAAGTTGGGTAAATGGTTGTGTTGGATGTCAGGACATGGGCGCGGACAGGGGCATCATAGGTCGCCTTGTCTTCTTCAAAGCCCAGCGCCCGCCCGGCAGAGTCGCGGACCCAGATTTCGGAATGCAGGTTCTTTTGCCGCAACATGCTGCGCACACGGGCCAGCAGGAAGGTTTCATCAATTGGATGGGGCAGAATGTCTTTCACGCCGACGTCGAGGGCCGCAAGGCGTGCTGTGGGTGTGTTCCCTGTCCCGACGCCCAAGATGGCGATGTCCCCGGTGTTGTAGTCATCGCGCAGCGCCTTACAAAATCCATGCCGGTCTTCGGAAGTATCGCCCAGATTTATGACGATCAGATCAGGCCGTTCGCGCGCCATCACTGCGTCGGCTTGCTGGATTGATGGGACTGCTGAGACGTCGTATTGCGCTGAAAGGAGTTTGACCTTGAGAATGACCCGGTTCGTTGCGACCGAGTCGATAATCAATATTCTGCCTGACATCGTTGGTTCCTTAGCCAATTACTGTTCCACCAGTAGTCCACCTCAGGCTAAGATGCGGAGAATTGGTTAAAATTCGGTTGCCAAAAAGGACGAGAAATGGGGCCAGAACAGGCAGAGACAATCGCGCTGCAAGCGCTTGGTTGGCTGGTCAGCAATGATGAGATTTGCCCCATGTTTCTTGGGGCGACAGGCACGTCGACGGATGAGTTGCGGGCGCGCGCTGGGGACGCCGACTTTCAGGCGTCGGTGCTGCAATTCGTGACGATGGACGACGCCTGGGTCGTCGCATTCTGCGACTCTGTCGGTTTGGCCTATGATCTGCCGTTGCGTGCGATGCATGCCTTGCCCGGCGCAGAGCAGGTCCATTGGACATGACGTCGGCCATTCGAGGGATTGTGTTCGACAAAGACGGCACGCTCTTTGACTTCGACCGCACATGGGGGCCTGTGACCGGTCAGTTGATCCGCGATGAAACGGCCGGTGATCCGCACCAGCAAGCGGCACTTGCTGATCTGCTGGGGTTTGATCTTGCGCGCGATCGGTTTTTTCCGGGCAGTCTTGTGATCGCATCGACGGCGGATGTGGTCGAGGCGGCGGTGCTGCCGTTCACCCAGGATCAGGATGCCGCAGCCCTGCGGGCCCGGATGCGGGCGGCGACGAGCGCGGTGCCGCAAGTGCCAGTCGGGGATTTGCACGGGTTGTTTCAGGGATTGCGTGGGCGCGAACTGGCGCTCGGGATCGCCACCAATGATGCGGAGGCGCCAGCAATGGCAAACCTGAGCCAGTTTGATTTGCAAGGGTATTTCACGTTCATCGCCGGGATGGATTCCGGCTTTGGCAGCAAACCAGAGGCTGGCCAATTGCACGGGTTTTGCGATCACACAGGCCTGCGTCCCGCGGAATGCCTGATGGTGGGGGACAGTCTGCATGACCTGCACGCGGGGCGTGCTGCGGGAATGCGAACGGTGGGGGTGCTGACGGGGCCCGCGCCCGAGGCCGAGCTTGCGCCAGTGGCGGACGTTATCCTGCCCAGCATTATGGATCTGCCAGCCTGGCTCGCCTAGGCCGCGCCGATCCAGTCGGTGGTTCCGGTGCCAGTGGCATCTGCAACAGAGGCAAAACCGTCGCGTTCCAGCAAGGCATCAAGGCCCGATGCGATCTCTGACGCGAGAGAGATGCCGCCGTAGACGAGCGCCGTATAGAGTTGGACCGCCGCAGCACCTGCGCGGATTTTCTCATAGGCCTGCGCGGCATTGCTGACACCGCCCACACCGATCAGGGGCAAGTCTGTCATACGATGGAGCCGTGCGAGGATGCGGGTC
This sequence comes from Paracoccaceae bacterium, assembly GCA_020628545.1. Taxonomy (GTDB): domain Bacteria; phylum Pseudomonadota; class Alphaproteobacteria; order Rhodobacterales; family Rhodobacteraceae; genus Yoonia. Next base: position 23,717 of record JAHDEX010000056.1, read on the forward strand.
GATTTCTCAAACAAGGGCTGCCCCGACAGGCCACCTGTCTCATCCCTGTGGCTGCTGCGGAGGCCGCTGCGATCCAGCGTGGTGTTCGTTGCGATGACCGCAGAGATCCCGGAGCGATTCGCGACTGATGCGACATCCTCTAGGTCCGTTGCGGTCAGGTCAGGTGCGATTTTGAGGAAGATCGGGATCGGTTTGGCAAGCGCTGCGTTCGCGTCCATCACGCCCGCAAGAAGTGCGGAGAGGGCTGCCTTGCCTTGCAGATCGCGCAGCTTTTCGGTGTTGGGTGAAGAGACATTCACAGTCGCAAAGTCAATGTGCTCCCCGCAACGGGCGACCACCTTGGCAAAATCCGCAGCGCGGTCGTCGCTGTCCTTGTTGGCCCCAAGGTTGAGGCCGATCACTCCGCTGGGGCGGCGGGCGAGGCGCTCTGCGATGGCGTCCATGCCATCGTTGTTGAAGCCGAAGCGGTTGATGGCGGCCTGATCCTCGGTCAGTCGAAACAGGCGTGGTTTCGGGTTGCCGGGTTGGGGACGTGGCGTGGCGGCGCCGACCTCCAGAAAACCAAAGCCGGTTTGGCTGAGGGCGTGCAGCGCGGTGGCGTTTTTGTCAAATCCCGCAGCGAGGCCGATCGGGTTGGGGAGTGTGAGACCCGCGAGCATTGTTTGCAGGCGCGCCGATGTCACCGGGCCGGTTTTGGGGCCGAGACCTGTGTTGAGCGCTTTGAGCGCCAGACCATGGGCTGTCTCGGGGTCAAAACTGCGCAGAGCGCGCAGGCCAATAGTTTCAAGCGCCTTCATGTCCAGATCGGGGTGAAGCCTGAGGGGTGGTCGTCCGCGGTCAGCGCCTTGTGCCACATAACATCGGTGATCTTGAGCGGACGGTAGAGGTGCGGAAAGTGGGATCCGCCGCGCGAGACCTCCCACCGCAACTTGTCGCTCAAGTTGTCGGCTTCGATGGCCAAAAGCGTCAAATCCGTTTCGCCTGCAAAGTGCTTCGACAGGGTGCCGTCCAGTTGATCCCCCTTGGACAGATGCACATAGCCATCGGCAAGGTCGATGGGTGCGCCAAGCGTTTCACCTGTGGCCAGGAACGCAGCCATCTCGTCCGCGCGAAAAATCTTGTAGATCAGCATGGGCGCGGTTTGGCGACTTCGTATTCAAAGGTCAAGCGGGCTGTGCCCTGCGTGGATCATAGGCAATTTACAAATTGACCCTAGGTCGCGGCTGATCGGGTTTGACTCTCCCCATGGGTGTCGCCAAGCTGACGGCAATGTCCAACACAGGGGGAACCAGATGCTACTTCGCACTTTGGCCGCAACAACTTGCGCGATGGCGCTGACGGCAACGACCGCCACCGCCGAGTTCACGCTCAACATTCTTCACATCAACGATGTGCACAGCCGGATCCAGCCGATCAACCGGTTCGATTCAACATGTAATGCCGAAGACGACGCGGCTGGTGAATGCTTTGGCGGCGTCGCCCGCTTGAAAACCGCTATCGACGCGAAGCGCGCCGAACTCGAAGGTGAGAACGTTATTTTCCTGGATGCCGGTGACTGGCTGCAGGGCTCGCTGATGTTCTTGGCCCACGATGGTGCGGCTGAGGCTGAAATGATCAACGTCCTTGCCCCAGACGTGATGTCGCTGGGCAACCACGAGTTCAACAAAGGGCCTGCTGCACTTGCTGGCATCATCGAAACGCTCGACACGACCGTCGTGTCCGGCAGCCTGGACCTTTCCGCCTCTGCTGAGCTGGGTGATCTGGTGCAAGACACTGTGATCCTGGATGTGAACGGCATGCAGATCGGCATCGTCTCTGCCCTCGCCACGGACACCGCGGAAACGTCGTCGCCGGGTGATGATGTTGTCTTTATGGATGAGATCGAGGCGCTGCAGCAGGACGTCGCCGCCTTGCAGGAGCAGGGTGTAGAGATGATCCTTGCGCTGACCCATGTGGGCTTTGCCGCTGATCAGCGCATTGCGGCAGAGGTTGAAGGGATCGACGCTGTGATCGGTGGCCACTCTCACACGCTTTTCGGTGAAGAAGGTGAGGCCTACCCGACCATGGTGGGTGATGTTCCCGTGGTGCAGGCCTATGCCTATTCGAAGTACCTTGGCCACCTGCAGCTGACCTTTGATGATGCAGGCAATGTGACTGCCTCGTCCGGCGCGCCGATCCTGATGGACGCCAGCGTCACGCCTGATCCGGACGTGGCCGCGCGGATCGCGGAACTGGCTGAGCCCATCAACGAGATGCAGCAGCGTGTCGTGGCGGAAAGTGCCGAGGCCATTGAGGGCGACCGCACCGTCTGCCGCGCGATGGAATGCCCGATGGGGAACCTTGTGGCCGATGCAATGCTCGACCGCGTGAAGGATCAGGGCGTTGAAATCGCAATCCAGAACGGTGGTGGTCTGCGGGCGTCGATTGACGCAGGCGAGGTCACCATGGGTGAGGTCATCACCGTGCTGCCGTTCCAGAACACGCTTTCCACCTTCGAAGTGTCTGGTGAAACTATCGTGGCAGCGCTGGAAAATGGCGTCTCCGAGATCGAGGAGGGCGCTGGGCGCTTCCCGCAGGTGGCTGGCATGTCCTTCACTGTTGATGCTGCCGCAGAACCTGGCAGCCGCATCAGCGACGTGATGGTGGGCGGTGCGCCAATTGATCTGGCGAAAGTCTATGCGGTTGTGTCCAACAACTACGTCCGCAACGGCGGTGACGGCTATGGCATGTTTGAGGATGCGGCGAACGCCTACGACTTTGGTCCGGACCTCGCCGATGTCACGGCAGAGTTCCTGGCCGCAAACGCACCATACGCGCCTTACACGGATGGCCGTATCACGATGAAGTAAGCCGCCAAGGCTGAACGTACATTGGGCGCGCTGCGGGAAACTGCGGCGCGCTTCTTCGTGGCGGTCTGTGCCGCGCCAGCACGAACGTCCTGAGCAGCCGTTGGGAGGCTGTCAGGGTGCGCATTAAAGGTGGAGCCGATAAGAGCATGGCGGCCGCCAGCAAACGGTTTTTGCGTACACAGAAGCGGTCAGCCTCTGCGCCCGTGGGATAGCTCCGCTCCGTCACAATTGGACGGTCCTGGAGCCAGTAAAAACCTATCGAAAGACCGACCTTGCGGGCCGATCCGGGGATCCTTGGTGAAGGGTGTAGATGGTTTGGGTTAATACCGTGCGGATGGAGCGTGCGGTGGGTTGGTTAAATCGAGATGGCCTGAAATTGTTTCGACCTGCAAATTGGAGAATTGTCGGCTTTGAGCCCA
>JAHDEX010000006.1:0-32542 GCA_020628545.1 Paracoccaceae bacterium
TGCACGGTGCGATTGCGGCCGGCAAACACCATTGCACCACCAGCGAGTGCGCCCCAAAGAAGCGACAGCAGGATGCTTGGCCGGAACGGGTCACCGGTGGCGAAGGACATCGCGACGGCGACGGTGACGGACAGAACGACCATCCAGAGCGCCCCAAGTGCGGGGCCTGTGAAATACCCTTGGCGCATCACAAGCCCTCCTCTTGGCTGATGTACTTCAAGAAGAAGAGCGAGAACGTGAGCAAGCAGCCAAAGATGACCACCGCCACAGCAGCACCCGCCCCGATGTTCGAAATCGCAAAGGCCTGTTCGTAAACGTTCACTGTTAGGGTGCGCGTCCCAGCATTACCGCCGGTGAGCAGGAAGATGTCGTCAAACTTGTTGAACGTCCAAATGAAGCGGAGCAGGAAGAGAACGGACAGGATCCCCAGAAGCTGCGGCACACTTAGGTACCAGAACTGCTGGAAGGGTGAAGCGCCGTCCATATCTGCGGCCTCATACATGTCGGTGTCGATGCTTTGCATCCTGGCGAGGATGAACAGGAACGAGAGCGGGAAGTAGCGCCAGATCTCAAACACCGTCACCATGATCAGTGCGAGGGGGCGTTCGCCGAAGAAGTTGATCGCCTCCTCCGTCACACCCATCTGGATCAGCAAAGCGTTCGCCGAGCCCGAGAATGGGTCGAACAGGATCAACCAGGCAAAGGCCACCGCGATGATGGGGGCAACGTAAGGGAAGAGGTACAGGCCCCGCAGGATGCCCTGCCCTCTGAATGATTTGTTGAGTAGGAGCGCCGCAAAGAGGCCGACGAGCAAGGCACCGATGGTACCGAAGACCGTGTAGAAGAGCGTGACCCACAAGACTTCAAAGAACTCATCGCCGTTGAAGATCCGGGCGAAGTTTTCGAGGGTGAAGGTGCTGTTGGTGAGCACGTTGGATGATGCGCCGGTTGTCGTCGCGTCGCTGTCCTGGGGCCGCAGTCCGTTGTCGAGGTAGGCCTGTTCGATGGTCACCGGGATTGTCAACGTATCGCGTGTACCAGGCTCCCAATCGCCAAGGTCGCAAAGCAGATCGCGCCCTGTCAGTTCACATCGAACGTCCAGGTCGCCGACAACAAGCCCCTCCGGGATCGTATCGGCAAAGGTGACTCCGGTGATCGGTTGGTCCTGCGAAGAGTTTCGCAACCGGTAGCGGATCGTGGCTTCATCGCCCACGGCCTCTGCATCGCCACGGATGTCTTCACGTAGCACAACTTCTGGGGCGCGTAGGTCTGCCAGTTGAACTGGTTTGACTGAGATCCAGAAAATCGCAAGCAATGGGAGAACAACAACCAATGCCACTGCTGAAATCGTGGGGAACAACAAGCCCCAAGCCAATTGCGCTTCGCGTTTGGCCAAAGGTCCTCTGCCGACTGGCGGCCCAAGCTCTGCCATGTCACCACTCCCGGAGTGTGAATTTCAAAGGTTAAGGTGGGGCGCCCCGCATAGGCGCCCCAGATTTGCGTGCGGCTTACTGTACGCCAGCGATTGCTGTGTTCAGTTCAGCCACGGTTGCGGCTGCATCGCGCTCGCCATCAATGAACTCGCGCACGAGACGGTTGATCACCTGGCTGTTGATGATCTTGGATGCTGCGGACAGCTGACCATCACCGACACCCCAACGCTGTGCCACATCCAGACCACCCACGATTTCTTCGATCATGCTGGCTTCATAAAGATCGCCGAGTGGCGCTTTACGATCTACGCCGACGTCGAGCGTCGCCCAAAGATCAGAGAATTCGCTTGGGTTCTCGGCGGTGCCACGACGTACCGGAAACTTGCCCTCTGGCGCGATGGCGAGTGTGGACCCGTAGCCTTCGTTCATGGAGTACTGAACGAACTCCATCGCCGCATCGGTGGATGCGTCGGATGTGATGCCGAAGTAACGGACGTCACCCCAAGCTGCCCCGTCTGGGTTTGATGGACCTGCGAAGTTGGTCACAACGCCAGTGGCTGCTGCCAGATCACGCGATGTTGGATCATCGTTGATGGTTGGCGGGGCGCTGTCACGCAGACCGGCCAGTTCATCGAGGATGAACGGAGACCAGATGATCATTGCCGCATTGCCAGAGAAGTAGAGTGTGCGGGACTGATCCCAGAACAGGTCACCTGGAGGGGACGCTTCTGCGATTGCCTTGTAGAACTCCAGCACTTCGATCGTCGCTGCTTCGTCGAGTGCTTGGACACCGTCTGGGCCCACAGGGGACACGCCGTTGGCGAGGAAGACATGCTCCAGCACCTGGCTCATGAAGTTTTCGTCGACCTTGGTTGCAGCAACGAAGCCGTACATTTCAGGTGGGTTATGCAGTGCTTCAACAGCGGCGAGCACGTTCGCGTAGGAGTTTGGTGGCTCCAGGCCTTTCTCAGCAAAGAGATCCGCGCGGTAGACGAGCATCTGCGTCCAACCGTCCACTGGGACAGAAGCGTAGCCGTCTGCGGTCGCCGCCATGCCAAGTGCACCCGGTGCAAAAGTGTCTGCGCCCAGCGCTTCGATCACGTCGGTTGCAGCGTCAGTATCCAAGATGCCGGCTTCGGCCCAAGGCGCTGCGTACTGCAGTGTGTGGTAGATCACGTCTGGCAGATCGCCCGCAGCGAAAGCCGCTGTGGCGCGTGTGCCCAGATCGTTCTCGGACACTGGAATGACCTCAACCGTGTGACCGGTTGCTGCCGCGAAGTCTGCGGCCATCGCCTCTTGCCGTGCAAGACGCTCTGGCTGCTCTTCCGTTGTCCAGAAGCGCAGATCTTCGGCCTGCACGCCCGTTGCGGCGACGGCCAGAACCATCGCAGCGCCTGAGCGCAAGATCGAGTTAAGTGACAGTTTCATCGTTTTCCTCCCTTTCGAAAAAACGTCTTTAGGACGGTACGGCCTGTCTGGCCGGACCAATTGAACCGCGGTCGACAAATGTCGCCGCTGTTGTTTCGCGCAAGTTTTCGGACGCTTCACCGCGAATGCGGCGGATAAGCAAAGAAGCCAGCCGCATACCTGCGTCGCGATTGTCAACGATGAACGTCGATAGTGGTGGAACTGCATGGCTACCTTCGGGAATGCCATCATACCCGGTCACAGAGATGTCTTTACCAACTGCAAAACCGCGACGGGCCGCAGCGCGGTAAACGCCCAAGGCGGCATGGTCGACGGCACACACGATGGCGGTCGGTGGCTCTTTCAGGTCAAAAAGCCGATCAGCCGCGGCTTCGCCCTCGTCGGTGCGTACGGCATCTTCGATGATAAGCTCCGGATCAATTTGCAAACCTGCATCGGCCAAGCCGGCCAAATAGCCTTCGCGACGCAAACGTGCGTACTCATAGATCAGGCCACCATTTACGAACGCGATCCGCTCGTGACCAAGGGCAACGAGGCGCTGCACCGACTCGCGCATCGAGTCTTCGCCGCGAATATCAAACCACGCGCAATTGGTAGGGTTCTCGGGTCTGCCGTAAAGAACGAAGGGAACGTTGGCCTCGGTCAGTTGCGCCACCCGATTGTCGTTCACGAGGGCCCGGGGCAGGATAAAGCCATCCGCCTTGCCATCCCGGTTAAGCGTATTAAACGTTTCCGTCAGATGCATTCCGCTGTCGGCCGAGGCCACGGTGAGAGTGTATCCATCGGTGCTCGCTCCAGCCGACAAACCAGCAAGGAATTCGGCCAAAAACGGGCGCATCGCATCGTGATCGGCAAGCTGCAGAACAAACCCGAGCGAGCGCGTTTTGCCAGTACGGATCGCCTGCGCCGAACTCAGCGGCTGATAGTTCAGCTTCTTCGCCATCCGTTCCACCCGAACCCGTGTTGCGTCGGCAATATCCGGGTATCCGTTGAGGGCGCGCGACACCGTCGACTTGGTCATATCAAGCGCCGCAGCGACGTCACTGATCGTGACGCGCGGCGCAGTATTTCCCCTGACCATCACTGACGGACGACTCATTGCATTCCTCCCCTTGCGTCAACGGTCGGGGCCGAAACCGGTTTCGGCAAGCGTTTTTTTTATTTTTTGCCGCAGCAACTGCAAGAGCCCTATTTTTACAAGGCAAAACACATTGTGCGCAGGCAAGAAAAAACCCCCGCCACAAGGGCGGGGGGTAAGTTTGTGCTTGTGGTCTCCTTGCTGCCAAGAAGGGGCCACAGGCACCGGCGGTATTTCATTGTGCGTCAGCCGTTCTTGGCCATTTCCGCGCGAATTTGCTGGCGAAGCAGGTCAATCGGCACTTTCTGCCCGTCGCGCTTAAACTGCCAATAGGTCCAGCCATTACAGGAGGGGGCCCCCTCTAGATGCGCACCAACTTGGTGGATTGAGCCCTTGATATCGTCTCCGATGACCGTGCCATCAGCACGGACCTTCGCCTTGTGACGGCCGTTCATGGACCAAAGGTCTTCGCCCGGGCGCAGCAGCCCGCGTTCGACGAGCACACCAAAGGCGACGCGCGGTTCGGCACGTTTCGACGTAGAGACCTCCAATGCCTCTTTGTCGAACTTCCGGGTGTTTGCGATCCGCTTTTCTGCGACCTTGCGATAGCTTTCTTCACGCTCAATCCCGATGAAATCGCGGCCGAGCATCTTAGCCACGGCGCCGGTTGTCCCGGTGCCAAAGAACGGATCAAGTACAACATCGCCAGGGTTTGTCGTCGCCACAAGGACACGATGCAACAACGACTGTGGCTTTTGCGTCGGATGCGCTTTGTCGCCTTTGTCGTCCTTCAGTCGCTCATGCCCCGTGCAGATCGGAAGCACCCAATCAGACCGCATCTGCACGCCTTCGTTCAGCGCTTTCAGCGCTTCATAGTTGAAAGTGTATTTGCTGCCTTCTTCCTTGGACGCCCAGATCAGCGTCTCATGGGCGTTTGTCAGTCGCTTGCCACGGAAGTTCGGCATGGGGTTTGACTTGCGCCAGACAACGTCATTGAGAATCCAGAATCCTTGGTTCTGCAACTCTGCGCCCATACGGAACACATTGTGATAGGAGCCGATTACCCAGATGGCGCCGTTTGGCTTCAACAAGCGGCGGGCGGCGGCAAGCCATTCGCGGGTGAAGTTGTCATAGATCTTGAAGCTGTCGAACTGGTCCCAGGCATCGTCAACAGCGTCAACCTTGGAGTTGTCGGGACGGTGCAAGTCGCCCTTGAGCTGCAGGTTATACGGCGGATCGGCGAAGATTAGATCGATAGACCCCGCAGGCATTGCATTCATGCGTGCAATGCAGTCCCCTTCCAGGATCGTATTTAGAGGAAGCGCACTCGCCTCCGAAGGCCGTTTGGCCCCTTTTTGTGTCGTCGTCATCGTCTGCCTCTGTCCCGGCGAACTTAGGTCCGCTCTTTGGTTGAAGACAGCATGAGTCAGAGACGATTCGCTGTAAATATTCTTTAATTCTGGGCGGTCTTAGTTTTCTTCTTGCCACAACATCTTGTGTACTGGAGCGAAGGTACGTCGATGATGTTGAGTAACACCGTGGCTTTTTAGTCCCGCTTTATGTTCTTTCGTGGGATAGCCCATATTGCGGTCCCAGCCGTACCCGGGGTGCTGTTGCGCCAGCGACAACATCAGCCGGTCGCGCCACACTTTCGCCACAATTGAGGCGGCAGCGATAGACAATGACCGCGTATCGCCTTTGATTATTGCCGATGCGGGAACATTGAGGCCGCGCGGCACCTTGCTGCCATCAACCAGGACGAAATCAGCCGGCGTATTCAAACCACTGACTGCGCGCACCATCGCAAGATAGGAGGCCTGCAGAATATTCACCTCTTCGATTTCGCGCACGCTTGCCTCCCCGATCGAGACATCCGCAACTTCTTGCAGAATATCATACAGCCCTTCGCGCCGCTTCACGCTCATCTGTTTGCTGTCATTCAGACCGTCAGGAATATTGCCCGGGTCGAGGACGACGGCTGCGGCGACAACCGGACCTGCAAGTGGCCCGCGCCCGACTTCGTCGACACCAGCGATGCGGGTGTAGCCGTTCGCTTGTGCGTCCACTTCAAAGTCAAAAGTCGGAAACGTCTTGGTCATAGGGTTTGAAACCATCGCGGAGGCGGGCGTTCAACCCAAAATGTCGGGGGCAAGCGCAACTCCCGCCGCTTGCCCCCTGCGACGCATCTGGTGCCATGACCGTCACCTGTTGATGCGCCAACCCTGGTTTCTTCTTGCTTCAAATACCTCGTCGCCGAAGGCGTCCCGCATTCTCCGCACGCGCACCATCTGCGGGACGAAAAAAAAGTGGTGTGCGCCCGAAGGGCGCTCCGCTGGATCAAACCTACAGAGCGCCAGAAAATCAGTTCCAGCGGCGGTCGGACTGGTAGCCGAAGTCCCGCAGGCACGCAGCGTCGTAGCCGCGACGGCTCCCATCGCGTCCACCGATGCGGACCTGGCACTGGCGCGGCAGCGTATGCGCATCGCGGTAGCGGCGCTCGAGGCAGCGGGCGCCAAAGACGCCTTGGTGGCGCCCGTTGGACAATTCAACCCGGCGGAAGCATCGGCCCGGAACGAGATCGACATGGCGGCGGTTGGATTGGCCCCAACCTTGCTGGATCCGCCCATGCGACTGTCCACCGTGGACCTGGCGGGTATTGCGATCATGCGATTGACCTCTGTTTTCACGCGAGGATCTAGCTTTGCGTTCTTGGTCTTGCTGGTTCTTGATCGCGAGCGCGATGCCGCCCACAGCGAGCAACCCGAGGATCGTGCGCTGCATCTCGGTGTTATTGGTTTGTGCGTGCACAGGTGCAGCTGGCACAAGGATCAGGGACAAGGCGGTAAGGCCGGCGGTCAGTGTCTTCATCATGGCGATGCTCCAGAGGTTGAATACGGTCTGATCCAATGTTGGGTTCGGCCCTATGTGTCGCTCAATATCCGGGGATGGTTATCGGATACGCCGCGCGGTATTCTGGAAAGATATTGTATAGCAGGCGGCACGATGGCATCTCTCAAGGTCATGAAAACCCTTCTTTCTTCCTTCGGTGCCTTGTGCATCATGGCGAGTGCAGCGCACGCGGCCTGTTATGCCGATTACAAGGCCAAACAGGATAATCCCTTGCGGCTGCATTACGGCGTGGCAGAGGTGCGCGGTGAGTGCACGTCCAGAAACGCGCAATCGCAGCTTGCTGATCGGCTTTCGTCCGCCGGTTGGGAACTTTTGAACATCGTCAGCGTGTTTGATGATGGACAGTTGGATGACAAGAAGGACAGCGCCGGTGAATACTTCCTCCGCTTCTGAAACCCGCGAGATCAGCAGCAGGTTGATCGTGGCCGGGATTGTCGGGATCGTGGTTATCCTTGCCGCTGCCGCCATCCTGTTGTTCATCAATTTGCCGGATGCCAACGCATTCAATATGCGGGTGGAGCGGTTATTCGTTGAAAATGACGATCTGACAGGCAACGCAGAGATCAAGCTGTTAGAAATCCTTGCGCAGTCCGGCACCGCATTTTCCGATACACTGTCGTCTTATCGCTTTGTGATCTTCGTGTTGCTGGTCTTTGCGACTGCCCTGTTGATTGCGGCCGTCGCGTTTCTTGTCCTTCTTATTGCATTGAACCGCCGTATGGGCCGGATTGAGCGGAAGGGGATTGAGGTCAACTCACTCGCGATCCATCGCGATCAGAAGGCCGTGTACCTAAATGACTTTGAGTTCAAGTTGACCGATGCCGCGATTGAGACGTTATCGGTTCTTGCCGAAGCCCGGATGGATGATGAGGTGCTCTCTGGCGCCGAGATTGAGAGCGTCATCTCGGGTCGCAGTGCCGCTGATTGTGATGAGGCCGCAGGGGCGACGCGGATCAAACGTTTGCGGGATACGTTGGGCAACCAGATGATCAGCGAACTGCTGGTCAAGAACATCGCCCGAAAAGGCTACATGCTGGCAATTGATAAGGACGTGATCCGGATGGAATGAGCAACGTTCTGCTATTGCGGGACTTAGCGTCTCTCGCGATCGACTGGAACCAAATGCTCTGCCTCGTGCAGCGCAATTTCATACTGCAGGTCTGACAAGCGCGGACGCCGCCACGTGGGGCGTCCAGGCTTCAAAAGCGTCTCATTTCGTAAGTAGCGGCTGACCAGATGGGCGCTGTTATCGTCCACGGCGTCGTACTGGAATACCGTTTGGCCCTGCAGATAGCTCAGCCTTGAGAGCAAGATTTTCGCTTTTCGATTGCCAGGTCCCACGGCAAACGTAAGGTGCCCGGGACCACCAGTGACAACATGCGGCGTCATCAGCAAGCCCTTTGCGAGGGCATAGACCGGGTAACGACCCTGCGGCGTTTCGAGTTCGAGATGCAGGTCCTGTGCGCGGCGTCTTGCTTCGGCCAAATACCCGCTCGGCGTGACGCCCGGACGCATAACGCGGATCGTTTCGCGCAAATACGCCCCCGCGATCCGCAGCATCAATGCAAATTCGACCGGCAGGTTCACGGCAGTATGGCACAACTGATACGTCAGCTTTGCCTTCACGCGCTGCCCTGTCGTGGGCGACATGACCACATCCGTGTGACTGATCAGTCCGGGCTTCACCGCGAACCGGCAGGCATAATGTGGGTCACGGGCCGTTTCGATCTGTGCGATTGCGGCACGGACCGGAAGCGGACCGATTATGTTCATATCGCCTTTGATGACGTTGAGAAGCTGCGGCAGTGCTACAAATCCGGTTTGATTGAGGTAGAGCCCCAATGCCGTCGGCCGCAACCGTTTGTTGGACTGATCAACCTCAACAGTTGCAAAACGATATAGGGTAAACGGCCGCTGCCCTTGCCCCACCCGTTGGGCGCGTAATAGCACATCGGGGCCTTGAGTGAGGCGCAATACAAGTGCAAACCCGGCCATCAGCGGCGCAAGAGCAACCAATACCATAAGCCCAAGCATCAGATTGTAAGCCCGGTAGGCCAACGGCCAACGCGGCACAAAACCAGTCTGAAATTGCCTTTTGCGCGGCGTCGAACCAACGCGACCTATGATCTTTTGATCAAACACATGCACCCACATCACACATAAAGCCAAAGAAAGTCTTGCTTTCGCCACATTATCTGACAAGCCGAAAACGCGACCTGGCATGCCTTTGAGATAGGACTCCTTTGAAATCCTTGTCTTTCTGCACGATCACGATTGGGCGAACTCTCCCGCAAATCACGCCAAAGACGGTCAAAGGGGCGAATTGTTGAACTATTGGTTAACGAATCAACCCGCTGTCAGGTCACCTTTGCGCGGGTTTGATATTTCGGATCCGCCCAAAGCTTTTTGGACATAACCATTTCAAGCACGTCTACGGCCCGTAATACATCATCGGCGCCGATATAGAGCGGGGTAAAACCGAACCGCATGACATTCGGCGCACGAAAATCGCCGATGACGTTGTGCGCAATAAGCGCCTGCATTGCGGCGTAGCCCTGCTCAAACGCGAAAGAAACCTGACTGCCACGCATTGCAGCATCCCGCGGACTGACAAGTGTCAGGTCCGGACATCGCGCCTCTACCTCGTTGATGAAGAGCTCGCAAAGCGCGACCGAGGCGGCACGCAGGTCTTGCATGTCGACATCGTCCCAAATTTTGAGCGCCTCTTCGAGCGCGGTCATTTGAATGACGGGCGGGGTCCCGACACGCATTCGGCTAATGCCGGGAGCGGGGCGATAGGTTGGCTCAAATGCGAAGGGCGCCTCGTGGCCCAGCCATCCGGCCAGCGCCGGATCAATCTGATCCGCAAGGTCGGAGCGCACATAAATGAACGCCGGCGCGCCGGGGCCCCCATTGAGGTATTTATAGGTACATCCAACCGCGAATTCGCAGCCGGTCTCTTCCAAAGCGACCGGGATGGCCCCTGCACTATGGGCCAAGTCCCACAGCATCACAGCGCCTGCCGCATGCGCCTTTGCTGTCAGAGTTACCAAATCATGCATGCGTCCGGTGCGATAGTCGACTTGTGTGATCATCACGACCGCAACGTCGTCATCGATTGCATCGGAAACATCTTCGGGGGCAACGATGCGCAACTCATGCCCTTGCCCGAGTTGTTGGATCAGCCCTTGGGCCATGTAGAGATCCGATGGAAAGTTTCCGCTGTCGGAAAGAATAAACTTGCGATCCGGTCGCATGCGCACCCCGGCAGACAGCGCCTGATAGACCTTCACCGACAGGGTGTCACCCATCGTCACCGAGCCACTTGGGGCCCCAATCAGACAAGCGATCTGATTGCCGACGCGTGTCGGCTGATCCATCCAGCCATCCACATTCCAGCCCTTGATCAGGTTAGCGCCCCATTGGTCACGTGCCATCGCTGCAATGACCTGATCCACGCCCACAGGAAGGGGCCCGAGGGAATTGCCGTCGAGATAGATCAGCCCTTCAGGCAGGTGAAACTTGTCCTTGATTGGCAGCATGGCCACGCCTTGTGTTTACCCAACAAAGGCTTGGGTAATCGCGCTGTCAGGGTCGCGCAAGCCATCGAGAACCGAGAAATGGTTATGGTCACCGTCAACCACATGTGAAGTCGGCACTGAGAGGCCCTTCCACAGCAAAGGCAGTAGGGCCGATTGCCGTAGAAACTCTGGCGTTTCGCCGCCACCGACCCATGCGGTGAACTGAGTACCGCTACGCGGGGCGTGGAGAACAGGGCTTTCTGCCTCAGCTTCTGGTGGATCGAGGTCTAGGTCTTCGTTCATTTCGGTCAGGATGAGTGGACGCAGATCATGCAGGCCACTGATGGACAGAACATGTTCCACCCGTTGCCACACCGCATCCTTGAGCGGTCCGTCTTCACAGCACATGCGCGTGACAAGATGTCCGCCTGCAGAATGCCCCGCAAGACGGATCGGCCCCGGCGCGTGTTCTGCAGCAGCCGAGATTGCACGTCCGACTTGTTGTGTGATCTCGCTAATCCGCAATTCCGGCGCCAGCGCGTATCCGGGGAAACAAACGACCCACCCCCGCGCGCGGGCGCCTTCAGCGTAGTGCGTCCAGTAGGCGGGCCCCAACTCTCGCCAAAAGCCGCCATGCACAAAAATCGCCAACCCTTTGGGCGAGCCACTATCAGGAAAAACGAGGTCCAGTGTCTCGCGCGGGTCGTCGCCGTAGGGCTTGCCGATCTCCATGCGCGCGGTCCCTGCCCTGTACGCGCGCGCTTCTTCGGCAATTCTTTGCAGTAAGGTCTCGGACCCTGGAATGTGCGCCAAGCTGGCAAATGCATCATCCCATGTGGTGGCTGGCCAATGAGCCAAATGCGCCTGTGACATCGTTTTTTCCTCACAGAGCCCCCAAAATCACGCTGGGACGAGCCCGCACCAATTGCAATCACTGATTGTACTAGCGCGCAAAGGGGCGGAAAAAAGCCGACAGTCTGGCAGGGTCAAATTTGCTGCCAACGTTGACAGATGTACCGAGCGAATGGTCCGATGGGGATGCGATTTCAAGACAGTGGGGCAGAATGGCGAAACGCGCGCAGAACAAAGCAATCTGGCTTGTCGTGCCGGCCCTTTCGGTTTTGGCGTTCAGCTTTGTCGTGCCGCTGCTGACGGTAATTAACTATTCTGTTCAGGACGTCTTTTCCGGGAACAATTTTTTCTGGGCTGGCAGCTACTGGTATGAGCAGGTTCTTACCTCCGGCGACTTCTGGCAGACGCTCGGACGGACGGTGCTATATGCAGCCCTCGTCATCGCGATTGAGATCCCGTTGGGAGTCTGGATTGCCCTCAACCTGCCTCGCGCGGGGCGATACACCACCCTCTATATTATGCTGGCCGCCGTACCTTTACTGATCCCGTGGTTCATCGTCGGGTTGATGTGGAAGATCATATCCGATCCCGCGATCGGGCCCTTGGGAGTATCACTATCTGCCGTTGGTGAGTTTTATGATCTCAACAATCCAGTCATCGCTTGGTCTGTCATTATCCTTGCCGATGTTTGGCACTGGACGGGGTTAGTGGTGCTTCTCAGCTACGCGGCGCTCGTTGCGATCCCGCATGCACATTATCAAGCGGCGCAGATCGATGGAGCCTCGCGCGCGGCGGTGTTTCGGTATGTTGAGCTGCCCCGGCTGAAGCGCGTCCTCGTGATAGCGCTCTTGTTGCGCGTGATCGACGGACTGATGATCTACATTGAA
Source organism: Paracoccaceae bacterium (assembly GCA_020628545.1). Lineage (GTDB taxonomy): Bacteria > Pseudomonadota > Alphaproteobacteria > Rhodobacterales > Rhodobacteraceae > Yoonia. The sequence continues at coordinate 12,110 of JAHDEX010000006.1, forward strand.
CCCTTCATGATCACGAGAGGTGGGCCGGGCGTGGCCACCACTTTCCTGTCGCAAGACCTGATCCAGACCGCGATGAAGGAATTCGACTTTGGCGAAGCAAGTGCGACGGCATTGATCTACCTTTTGATCATGGTGACTTTGTCATGGGCGCTATTCCGTATCATGGCCGCTGCCGATGAGTGAGGAAGGCACCCCGTATCAGCAGCGCCGCATGGTCCCACTGGTGTACGGGGCATTTGTCCTGATCCCGCTCTATTGGCTGCTCATCATCAGTTTCATGACGCAGGAAGAAGCGACCGCGGGGCTGTCGTTCTTTCCAAAAGAGCCAACACTGAACAACTACCTCTACATCCTGACGGACAGAGGGTGGACGATGGGGTTTGTGAATGCGGCGATTTACACGACCTTGAATGTTGCCTTATCGCTGATCGTCGCAGTGCCCGCAGCCTACGCGTTTTCACGGTATGCCTTCATTGGCGATAAGCACCTTTTCTTCTGGTTTCTCGCGTCGCGCATGACGCCATCAGCTGTTCTTTTTCTGCCTCTGGTGCAATTGTACTCTGAAATCGGACTGATGGACCGGGTGGCAGGCGTGGCGCTGGCCCACTGCCTTTTCACGGTACCGGTTGCGATCTGGATTCTGGAAGGGTTCTTCCGCCAAATCCCCATCGCACTTGATGAGACGTCTAGGGTTGATGGCCGCGGACCTGTCGCCTTTGCCCGGGACGTGCTGATCCCGGTTGCGGCCCCCGGCATTGGTGTTGCGGCATTCTTTTGCTTCATGGCGTCCTGGGTGGAACTGATCCTCGCGAACGCGCTGACGACGACGGAGGCAAAACCGATCATCGCGGTGCTGTTCCGTGCAGGCGGACCCTTGGGCTTCGTCCACTTGCCAATCCTTTGTGCCGCGGGCGTGCTGACAATTATCCCGGGCTTGGCGATGGTCTACTTCGTGCGCAATTATCTGGCGAGCGGACTTTCGATGGGGCGTGTCGGGCGGATGTAATCGCACCGGCGACCGCAGATCTTCGTTGCTTCTCGCAGCTGGTTTCGCTTTTAACCCCGACCACGAAGGGCCATAGTACCGGTAATGCGACAGCCTCTTCCCCTACTCGTTTTTTCTGATCTTGATGGCACGCTCTTGGACCACGAGTCCTATTGTTGGGACGCCGCTGCCCCCGCGCTAAAGGTCCTGAAAGACATCGGCGCGGGGGTCGTGCTTGCAAGCAGCAAGACTGCTGCGGAAATGCGAAAGATTCAGGCGGAGATGGGACTGACAGACTGGCCCGCAATTGTTGAGAATGGTGCGGGTGTCTTGGATGACGAAAGAGATGATCGCGACTACCAAGGCATTCGAGCGGCGCTCGCAGAGGCGCCTGAGCACCATCACTTCGTAGGTTTCGGCGACATGACAATCGATGAGGTGGTTGAGGCAACGGGGCTGTCCGTTGCGAGTGCAGAATTGGCGAAGAACCGTCAGTTTTCAGAGCCGGGCATTTGGACCGGCCCCGATGAGTCGAAAGGCCCGTTTCTGGCAGTGCTTACAGAGTTGGGTATTCATGCGCGGGAGGGTGGACGCTTTCTGACTCTTTCGAAGGGAAAAACGAAGGCGGATCAGATGGGGGTGATCATCACCAAATTAGAACCGCGTCATACGCTGGCCCTTGGCGACGCACCGAATGACGTTGAGATGCTCCTCGCTGCGGACTGCGGCGTGATCGTCGCGAACCCACACCGTGCGCCACTGCCGCGCCTCTCGGGCGAGGACGATGGTACAATCACGCGAACCACCGCACCCGGACCAAAGGGCTGGAACGCTGCCGTTCTTGCCCACTTGAAATCACTAAATTTGACGCAAACGGATACCACCCATGGTTGATTTTCACCAGAACGGCAACATTGCGACCCTACACAACCTGCGCACCCAAAACCTGTCGGAAATGACATATGAGTTGGAGACCTTTGCCCAAACGCGGCGAATGTCGCTGATCCTGCCGTGTCTTTACTCAGAACTGCAAACACCTGCGATGCCGAAGATCGTAGAGGAGCTGTCGAAGGTCACTTATCTGCACAGAATAATCATTGGACTGGATCGGGCAAACGAAGAAGAGTTTCGTCATGCCAAGACCTTCTTCAAGGATCTCAAGCAGAACCACATTGTCATCTGGAACGACAGTCCACGCATGACAGCGCTTGGCGCACGGCTTGCTGAAAAGGGTCTTGCGCCGAAAGAGCAGGGCAAGGGCAAAAACGTTTGGTCCTCAATCGGCTATTTGATGTCCTGCGGTGACAGCGCTGTGATGGCGCTTCACGACTGCGATATTCTGACCTACACGAATGAGTTGCTTGCCCGGTTGATCTACCCCGTCGCAAACCCCGGTTTCCCTTATCAGGTCGCAAAGGGGTTCTATGCGCGCATTGGTGAAAACAAGATGAACGGCCGCGTGACCCGGCTTCTCGTCAGTCCTTTACTGATCGCCCTGAAGCGTGTGATCGGGGACCGTGACTACCTCGATTATCTGCGCAGCTTCCGGTATCCGCTGTCAGGTGAATTTGCGATGCGGACGAATATCCTACCAGATCTGCGTATTCCATCGGATTGGGGGTTAGAAATCGGTGTTCTATCAGAGGCGTGGCGCAATCTCGCGCCCAAGGCTGTCTGCCAGGTCGAGATTGCGGACGACTATGACCACAAGCATCAGGACCTGTCGCCCGAAGATGCCGATGCCGGCCTCAACAGGATGTCGACAGACATCTGCAAAGCAATCTTTCGCAAGCTGGCCGCGGATGGCACAGTGTTCACGCCCAATGTTTTCCGCACGCTTAAGGCCACCTATTATCGTTCCGCCCTCGATCTGCTGGATGCCTACTACAACGATGCCCAGATGAACGGTTTGGCGATTGATCGGCACAAGGAAGAACGCTCAATCGAGATGTTTGCAGATAGCATCATGCGCGCGGGTCAATTCTTTCTCGACAACCCATACGAGACGCCCTTCATCCCGACATGGAGCCGTGTCCACGCCGCCGATCCAGCTTTCATGCGCGATATGAACAAGGCGGCGATGCTCGATGAAGAAGAATTCGTCTAAACCTTGTTCTTATGCCGATGGTCACCAGATCATTGTCAATGATGCGTTTCTTGAAGCTTTCTACACTTGCCACAGCGCTCGGTGTCTATTCGGTCAACGCTCAGCACGCCGACCCGATTGCCGCGGCGCAAGCGGACGGCTACGCGCTAGGGGTCGCGGTTAGCAAGCGAAACCAACCTCCAGAATTCCACGTTTCAGGAACAATCCACAAAGGCAGCAAAGACGAAGTGAGCGCGCATGCCGCTTGGCATATTGGGTCAATCACAAAGTCGTTCACTGCCACGCTTGTTTTGCAGAAAGTCGACCGCGGTCTACTGCGCCTCGATGCGCCGATCGCGAGCTACTTGCCAAATGATGCGGATGGAATGCACGCAAGCGTTAGAGCGTTGACCCTGCGCCAGTTATTGTCCCACACCTCAGGTTTGCCTGCGAATGCTGGCATTATGGCCATGCGGCAAAGAGGCAATGAGGATTTGCATGCCGTTCGTCAGCGTGTGTTGTCGGGGATTTGGGACTCCCCCGTAGAGCCCGGAGAATATCGCTACTCCAACATTGGCTATGTCTTGGCAGGTTATATCGTCGAAACGGTCACTGTGATGACGTGGGAAGACCTTGTGCAACAAGAGATTGCGAAACCTTTGGGCTTGGCGTCACTCGGGTTTGGTGCTCCGACAGAACCAGGCGCCGCATGGGGTCATCGCAATTGGTTCGTGATCACTTTACCCGTATCACCGACGTCGAAAGGAGCGGACAATCCTCCGTGGTTGGGGCCTGCGGGAACGCTGCACCTCAACCTCGCCGATCTTATCACGTGGGGTGAGACACATCTGGCTGCGTGTCGTGGAGAGCTGGCAGACTTTCTGAGCGCCGCGTCCTGCCGCGAAATGCAAACTGTCGTTGAAGACGGCTACGGGCTTGGCTGGATAGTGAACCCCGATCAGCGGATTTGGCACAATGGATCGAACACAATGTGGTACGCGGTGCTGTCAATGAACCCATCAACCGATACTGTGATCGCCGCTGCGGCAAATGTACTGGATATGCCGCGTATTCAGACACTAGTTGATCAGCTTGAGGCGCAGTAATGACCGACTTTGGCCCAACGGCCCTGCGAACAATCCACCACTATCTTTTGCAGATTGAAAAATTGATCGATGTGGTTGAAGCCTCTCCGGACGGAGACAGGCTTTGGTACACGAAGCTTGCCCCGGACATGTTGGACACCGGTTTCAATCTCGCGGTGGCCACGGGTTTTGCGGGGCGTGCGCTTTGCCTGCCTGCCGGCATCGCCGTGCCAGATATCCCAACACATTTTACCTGTGAGTCGCTTAAGGCGCATCATCAGCAAATCCGCGCGCTCATCTCCCCAATCTCGCTCGATGATCTGGCAACACCAGTGCGACACAGGGCCGGTGACGCAGAAGTGGAGCAAGAGGTCGGCGACTATATCTTGCGCTTTGCCTTGCCGAACATGATCTTCCATCTGTCCATTGCCTATGCAGGCCTCCGGCACGCGGGGCTAGACATCGGGAAAGCCGATTTCGATGGCCTGCACGTCTACACAAGACCACTGAAGTAGCCGCTATCCCCGCGACTTGCGGATTACCGTCGGCAAGCCCAGCAGCTTGGAAAACGAAAAACCGGTGCCCCCGTTTTCCGCGGCAGTATCGCGACGCCGAATTGTCAAAGGCAAGAACATGTTAGCCATCCGCGCGTGAGGCGGAAAGGCAGATCCTGTGAAGGGTTTGCGACGACTGATAAGAGGCAACGGAAAATTCGCCATGCGGGCGTGGCGTCCGACGATCGATTTGGTGTAAGGTTTTCGGTCGCTGAGCAATGAAATGGGAAAGTTCGCCATGTGCGGACCGCCCGGGATCAACGCGTTTTTGCCGGTTTCGCCATTGATCAATAAGGGGAACGGGACTGTCGCCATGCGGCCGTGACGCGGAATGATCGAACGATTGAATGGTTTCCGGCGCGAGATCAGCGGGATCGGGAAGTTCGCCATGCGCGCGTGGGGCGCGAATATCGATCCGGTGAATGGTTTTCTCCGGCTGATCAGCGGAATCGGAAAATTGGCCATACGGGCATGACGCGGAAAGATAGAGCCGGTGTAGGGCTTGCGGCGATCAATAAGCGGTATTGGGAAATTCGCCATGTGCGCGTGTCGTGGGAACCAAGTCTCGGTAAATGGCTTGCGGCGGCTGATTAAGGGGATGGGCCAGTCAGCCATATGAAAATTTGTCTGTCCCGGGCGGTGGCGCTTGAGAAAAACATGAGGATGGTCTGACAGGATCGAGACACCCAGCTTGGGAGGGTCCTTGACCGTGACTTCTTCTTGCAAGTCGCCCATATCGACTGCACCGAAAGCCGCTGTCACGTCCCGGGTGATCTGGGCGACGCGCAAAGGTTTGTAACCAGCATGGACGAGCATCACCGCACCGCCGCTCGACATCTTCGCCTCATAGGCCTTTGCGGTTTCGGGCGCGACATGGTTCGCGTCAAGGTTCGTTGCGAGGCCGTCGGCGCTGTCGTAGACATCTATGATGCGAGGCGAGAAACGGTTGAACTGGATCAGTTCTTCCCGCGCTTTGATGGCCTGCTCTGCTTTGTCGAAGTAGCGCGTGATGATCTGGGTCATGACACCTCCACTGAATGGGTTTGCGACACGGATTTGGGTGCGGCATCGCGCCGACGATCCCGGTTGGCAACCAATGAAGTTGCCATGATCACTGCCGCGACCAGGAAAAGCATCTCGATCCCGAAGACGACATTGTAGGGCGTTTGCATGTGAAGTCCCGCATCACCTGGGAATGCGACCAATACATCTCTGACCAGACCCGCAAGCAGAACACCAAGTCCTGCACAAGTAGCCTGAACTGCGCCCCAGGCACCTAAAGACAGTCCAACGCGACCTTCAGGCGCCGCTCGGATCGTGGCAGTCAGGGTCGCGTGCCCAAAAAGCCCGGCACCCAGTCCAACAGCCAATATCCCAAAAACGAAGAGCGGCGCGCCGATCATCAGCGACGAGAGGATGATGGCAAGGAAGCCAGGAACGCCTATGAGGGCGCCATACGCCGCCAGGGTGATAGGGTCGCGTCCGTTTCCGAGCGTGCGAGAGGCGATGCCAAATCCGAGAAGCGTTCCTGTTGCAAGGATTGCGGTGAGAAGCGTGGTCTGAGCAACAGAAAAGCCAAGTGCCTGACCGCCATAAGGTTCCAGCAGGACATCAGCCATACCAAAGCCAAATGTACCAAATCCAATCAAGACGAGAAGCAAACTCATTCCAGGCGTTTGAGTCAAACACGTCCACGCCGCGGCAAATGTCTCGTGGCGGGCAAGCGCCATTTGTTGCGCACGGTTTCTGTCGCGTGCTTCCTGCTTCCAAAGGGCAAAGAGGTTCAGCGCGACTGTCACAACGGCAGAGCCTTGTATCACTTGTATGAGGCGACCGGGCGTGTAGTTGCTGAGAAGTGCGCCATAGATGACCGCGCTCAACGCCATGCCGACCAGAAGCATTACATACATTAGGCCAACCACTTTCGGGTGATCCTCGTCTTTCACAAGGTCCGCGGCGAGAGCGAGGCCGACCGTTTGCACCATATGCACTCCAGCGCCGACAAGCAGAAACGAAAGCGCCGCCGCCGAAAGGCCGATCCACCGCGGTGCGTCAATCGCTTCGCCATATCCAGACAGAACCAACAGCGCGAATGGCATAATCGCGAACCCACCAAACTGATAGAGCGTGCCCTTCCAGATGTATGGCGCACGTCGCAGACCAAGTGCAGAGCGGTGGGTGTCAGATTTGAAGCCGATCAAGGTGCGAAACGGGGCGAATAACAGCGGTAGCGCAAGCATTCCGGAAACGAGCGTTGCAGGCACCGCAAGTTCTACAATCATGACGCGGTTCAGCGTGCCGACAAGAACGACAAGCGCCATACCGACTGTGACCTGAAATAGGGACAATCTGAGAAGACGCGACAATGGCACTTCATCTGTGGCGACATCGGCAAATGGCAGATATCTTGGTCCCAAAGTCACCAGACGTCGCAGAGCCATGTCACGCAGATTGATCATTCAAATCCTCAAGGCATTGGGTCCCGGGGCAGCCTCGTGCAGAGGTGTGCCACCGGGGGTCTGAGGGTGTTTGGATGCACCGAGTAAACATCCATGGTCATCAGAACTATTGTTCTATGATAAGTGGTGGCGCTGCAGCCGAGGCTGACGCGAGTACTTTATCCGATTGGAGGATCGCTTGGGTCACTGTCCCGTCCTGCAGGATGATGGTCACCATTTCTCCGCCCTGCGGGGTCTCTGTGACATAAGCTGCCTTGGCCGTATCCATTTCAGGGTTGAGCATCAGCGACGCCTGAGCATCTCCAGAACCGAGTTCTTGGCCAGACAGGAAATCTGCGACCCAAGATGTGTTGCTGAGGACAGCAACGTGGACTGAGAAAGACCCGACCGCCACAGCGCCAAGAAATACTGGAACGCCGACTGCTGGTGGAACGACAAGCCACATCTTTGCGTTGTTCATGTCTTACCTCCTTACCCGAGCCACGGCGTCGAAATTGCGACAAGCATATGCGCAAGCAACGCAATCGCCCCGAAAACACGGGTGCCATCGATCAAATAGCTATGGACCTCTTCGGCCTCTTTCAGGGTTAAGCCAGTTGGCCAAACCTTGTTTTCATCTTCAGACATCAGTGACGTCCTCCTCCTAGTTGTTCCTGAGAAGCGAGGATGACCAGTCTCGACTGCGGCCAACGCTAGCCTCACTGCATAGCGTCATTTTGACGCACCCGCAGACCGAATGTGTCATCAATAAATGACAAAAGCAACTGTTGCGTCAAATTGACACTATTGACAGGCAGGATGTCGCACTTTTCGTGTGCGCGGCCAAAGCGTTGCGAGGAAACTTACTTGGAACGAAGTTCCGATAGTCGGTCAGTCACTGCTGAACTTCCCACCTGACAGAGTGAGAATCACAGGGACATTCATCGCCAGCATCAGCCTGCGTGGTCGATCAATTCCTTGCCGTTGTGAAGCAGTCGCGACCGCCAAGGGATTGGGTTGCGCAGCGCAAAGTGAGCCATGCATGCGTCTTCGGCTTCGATCATTAGGTCGCGGATCCGCTCCTCCGGCTCATCGCTTTCGATGATGACGTGAGTCTCGATATGCTCTGTCCGGCCTTCTGTCGTGTGCCCTAGTTGGCGCATGTTCGACAGGTTCGTTGTGAAGCCAACCTTTTGTTCGATCTTCATGGATTTGATCGCGATTTTACGCGCCGTGTAGATATCCGTCAGATGGGTCATCAAACAGAAACCGATGCCTGCACACATGTAGGCGAGAGGCGGCGGCGCGGTGTCATCGCCCACAGGGATATCCTCGTCGCAGAAGAACTTCACCGGTGAGAATCCGGGGATGTTGACCTGAACCTTCCCAGTTTTGCGCTGCTTTTCGGTCGCCTCCGCTGTCATGACCACCTCAAAGCTGAGCGGCTCTGGTGGACGTCCCTTTTTGAAAGGTTTGGGCTCAAACTGGGTTGGCATGGGTTGGTCATCACTCAACTCGCCAACCCGATAAGTCTTCTCTGTCATCTCTAGTCTCGCTGTCACGGTCTGCCGCGAGTGTATCGTGCCCGTGGAGAAACACGAGCCTCGAAGATGCTATGCGGTTGTGATGCCTGGTTTACGCGAGACCTAGGACTGGGCGCTATTGGTGATCCAACGACATTGGTATGGTGCCAATGTGATTTCGTGATCGTCAGTCCCAATCGCGTCGCCCGACAACAGATCATGCCACCCCTCATCATCGATCAGATTCAGCGCAGAACGTGAAAGCGTCACCGCTTCATCACTCACATTGTGAAGCGCAAAAAGAGATTGCACCCGATCAAGGCTTTGCCTCCACACCCCAAAGACGCGCTCATCCCCGGTGTTGACGGTGAACTGGGTCGCATTCGGATGAAAGGCTAATTGCTCGCCCCGCAACTTCAAACGGTCGGTGAGTGCTTTGAGAACCCGCGATTGCATCGTGCCTGCGTCAGAGATGTGTTCTCGCAGCGTCGGATAGTCCCAGCGATGCCGGTTGATGGCACGGTTCATCCCGCGCTTTTCAACGCTTGCATGATCATTCGGCGTCGCAAGCATGGAATGGATGTAGAATGCGGGAATACCCTCAAGCGACATGACAATTGTCTGCGAGCAGAGGAACCGTTCAAAATGCCAATAGTCCTTACCCTTGAACGTCCGGCTCATCGCGTCGAAGTATGTACAGTTCAGCTCATAGGGCGCCTCGCCGCCATCGGGCAGCGCACGCATCGACACCAGACCGCCGATGTCTTTGATTGTCGCGATAACCTGGGCTTTCTCATCTTCAGGCAACAACCCTTCTGCAGGGCGCATCCCGATACCATCGTGACTTGCGGTGAAGTTCAGGTACGCACAGCCAAGCGGTGCCGGCGGCATGCCACGCGACCATTTCGCAAGGGTCCGCGCGTTACCAGCCATCATCGCATGCAGGATAAGCGGCGGAAGCGGAAAATTGTAGATGACATGAGCTTCATCGCGATTGCCGAAATATGACAGGTTCTCGGCCTTGGGCACGTTCGTCTCGGTGATCAGGACGACAGGCTCTTCGGCGTAGTCGCACAGCATGCGCATCAGCTTGATGATGTCGTGTGTTTGCTGAAGGTGAATGCAGGGGGTGCCGACGATCTTCCAAAGAAACGCAACTGCGTCGAGACGGATGATTTCCACGCCATTGTCGACGTGCAAGCGAATGATACGCAAAAACTCAAGCAACACTTGGGGGTTACGGAAATCAACGTCGATCTGATCGTGGCTAAATGTGCACCAGACGTGCTTTGGCCCGTTTGATGTTTCCACCTCCTGCAGCAAGGGTGTCGTGCGCGGACGGACAACTTGGCTCAGGTCATCGTCAGGTGAGGCTTCAAAAAAGAACTGATCAAAAGGATTCTGACCCTGCCTATACGCATTGAACCAAGCGCCCTGGCTGCTCACGTGGTTAAGCACGAGGTCAGACATCAGTTTGAACTCTGCACCAATCCGATTGATGTCAGGCCAGTCGCCAAGCTGTGGGTTCACGGCGCGAAAGTCCGATACTGCAAAGCCGTCGTCTGAGGTGTATGGAAAAAACGGCAGAACATGGACGCCGTTGACCGCGCCTTTCATATAGCAGTGCAAAAAGTCGTGCAGCAGGTCGAGAGGTTTGTGCACACCATCTTCGATCGAGTTGCCGTATGTGATCAGGAGCGCGTCGTGCTGGGACCAAAGATGGTTCGACGGCTTGCGCGCGCGTTTCCTGCGGTGACTGCCATCCGGCCAGAAGGCCTCAATAATCTGAGACGCCAGGACATCTGCGTCCCAGTCTGGATAAATATCTTGCAGCCGTTTTGCGATTGCGCGGCTAAGGGAAGGTGTCTTTTCGGGCATATCTTCTGATGACAGGTTCAACTTGATGTGTGCAAATCACGTTCTGGCCGATGTCCCAAGGAAAAGCCGCAGTTTGGAAGCAAATCGGCACTATTTTTGAGACAATTCGCTGGAAAAACAGGCACTCCTGCAGCGTCGGTGTTACGTGGACTTGCTTTTGACGTCGGCGACCAATTCGTCCGCGGCTTTTGACAGTAACGCTGTATCAAGGCCGCAGGCAACGAAGGTGAACCCCTCGTTCAAGAGTTCGGCCGCCATGTTCCGATCTGTCACAAGCGTTCCAACAGGCATGCCCATATCGCGTAGCTTGGCCGCTGTTGGGCGGATCAAATCCCAGATTTCGGGGTGCATTGGATTACCAAGATGACCCATATCCGCACCGATATCAGCGGGGCCGAAAAAAATACCGTTAACGCCATCAACCGCGGCGATATCTTCTGCCTGCTCAATCGCCGACACGGTCTCAAGCTGGATGAGAACTGTCGTTTCCTCTTCCACACGCTCAAAATAATCCGTGACCCGACCAAAGCGCGTGGCGCGCGTTGATCCTGCCACGCCGCGGTTTCCACGCGGCGGATAGCGCGTCGCAGCGACCGCTTTTTCAGCCTCCGCAACTGATTGAACCATTGGAAAGAGCAAGCCTTGCGCGCCCATATCCAAGATGCGTTTCACGACAACCGGGTCGTTCCATTCAGGGCGAACAAGCGCCGTTGTTTTGGCGCCCTCAAACGCCTGTAGCTGCCCCAGAACCGACAGATAGTTGTTGGGCGCGTGTTCCATATCGATGACGACCCAGTCGAACCCCGCGTGCGCACATATTTCCGCGCCGATGTTGCTGCCCATGCTGATCCAAAAACCAACCTGCTTTTCGCCCGCGGCTATCGCGTGGGTAAAGGGATTACGCGGATGCTTCATCATGTCTCTCCCAGTTTCTTCGGAACGAGCCGCGGCCTAAGCGTCTTCACCGACGCGCTGCCGCTGCGTACCAAGCCCCTGAATTGACAGCTCCATCACATCACCTGCCTTGAGGTACACCGGATCAGGCTTGATCCCCATGCCAACACCCGGAGGTGTTCCGGTCGAGATGACATCGCCTGGATGCAAAGTGAACAAACTACTCAGGTGTTCGATAATCTCTGCCACCGAGAAAATCATGGTCGCGGTATTCCCAGTTTGCATGCGCTTACCGTTTACATCCAACGACATATCCAAAGTTTGCGGATCACCAACCTCATCCCGCGTCACAAGCCACGGGCCGGTCGGTCCAAACGTGTCGCAGCTTTTTCCCTTCGTCCATTGACCCGTTAGTCCGGTCTGAAAGTGGCGCTCTGACACATCATTGATGACACAATACCCCGCGACGTGATCAAGCGCGTCTTCCTTGCTTACGTATTTTGCCTCGGTCCCGATAACGACGCCAAGCTCGACCTCCCAGTCGGTTTGTGTCGACCCGCGCGGCATCACCACATCATCATACGGCCCCACGATCGCGGAGTTGGCCTTCATAAAAAGGATTGGATGATCGGGGATCGGGAGACCAGACTCGGCCGCGTGGTCGGAATAGTTCAGACCGATGCAACAGAACTTGCCGATATTGCCAACGCAGGGGCCTAGGCGCGGATCGCCGTCAACAGCAGGTAGGCCTGACGGGTCAAGATCACGCAATTTTGCCAGCCCTGCGTCTGAAAGGACATAGCCCGCGATATCGTCAACGACACCGGACAGGTCGCGCAGCACACCATCGTCATCCAGCATACCAGGCTTTTCTGCACCTGCATCTCCAAAGCGCAACAATTTCATCAGATGTTCCTTCCTTAGCCGGACCAGCCGCCATCAATGACGTGTGGTTGTCCTGTCGTGAATGCACTTTCGTCGCTGGCCAGATAGACCACCAAAGCGGCGATTTCCTCAGGGCTGGCAACGCGGCCCATCGGCTGCCGGGCGACGAATTGTTTGAGTGCGGCGTCATAGCTCCCCAATTGCTCTCCCAGCGCTTTGACGCGCTCGTGCCAGCTTGGGCTTTCGACGGTTCCTGGACAAATGCAGTTACAGCGGATGCCCTTTGTAATGTATTCCACGGCGATGGATTTTGTCAGCCCGATGACGGCCGCTTTCGTCGTGCCATACACGAAACGGTTTGGTGCCCCCATGATTGAAGACAGGGCGGATGACATATTGATGATGGAACCATTTCCACGCTCCAGCATGCCGGGCAGCGCGGCTTTGATAGTGCGGAACATCGACTGGACATTCAGATCGAAGGAAAAATCCCAGTCCTCATCAGTTGTTTCAAGGATCGACCCATGATGGACAAAGCCTGCGCAATTAAACAGGATATCCGGGTTTGCGCGTGCCACGCCGTCAGCAACAGCTGCGTTGTCGCGCACGTCCATCACAAACGTCTCGACCCCCGGCGCATCAAGACTGGCCAGCGCGTCAGTGTTCACATCGGTCGCAAACACCTGCGCGCCTTCGTTAGCCATTGCCAAAGCTGAAGCGCGGCCAATTCCTTGACCCGCCGCGGTGATCAGCGCGCGCTTTCCGTCCAGTCGTCCCATGATCCCTCCCCAAAGATCCGGCCTAGGCATGCCAGTGGTTTCTGTTAGCGTAACCACGGGTGCGCCCGAAGAACAACGTTGAAAGGCTGACGACATGTCCGAAATCCTGATATTGGGCGGGGGCGGCATGGTCGGGCAAAAACTGGCGGCGCGTTTGCGCGCCGACGATCCGACCTGCAGCCTGACGCTTTTTGACTTGGGCTATCCACCAGAAGGTGTCGCAAGCGCAACTATAGAAGTCGGCGATCTTGCAGCGCCCGGGGCTTTGACAGACCTCGCCCAACGGCGGTTTGACACGGTTTACTACCTCGCCTCCGTCGTGTCTGGTGATGCAGAGATCAACTTTTCCAAGGGCTATGACGTCAACGTCCACCCGATGTTCGCATTTCTGGAAGCCTTGCGCGCTGAGCACGAAGCGACAAGCGGAGCTTATTTTCCTCGGGTCATCTTCACCTCTTCAATTGCAGTGTTTGGTGGTCCCTACCCCGCAGCAATTCCGGATGATTTCACGACGTCACCGCAAACAAGCTATGGCGCGCAAAAGCTGATCTGCGAAACGCTTGTTCAGGACTACAGTCGCAAAGGGTTTATTGATGGTATGTCTCTCCGGTTGCCGACGATTTGCGTGCGGCCCGGCAAAGCAAACCTTGCGGCGTCATCCTTCTATTCAGGGATTATCCGGGAACCTTTGAATGGACAGGAGGCGATCTTGCCGGTCCCCGATACCATACGCCATTGGTTTGCATCACCACGGGCGGCGGCGGGTTTCTTGGCCCATGCGGCAACCCTCGACACTTCAGAATTAGGCATTCACCGGGCTCTCAACTTGCCTGGGGTGAGCTGCACGGTTGCCGACCAGATCGAAGCCTTGCGGAGCGTGGCGGGGCAAGCTGCAGTCGATCTGATCAAGCCTCAGCCAGATGACGCTATTTTCAAGATTGTCTCAGGCTGGCCTGAGGCCTTCACCGCGGATCGCGCCACGGCGCTCGGGTTTCGGGCAGAAACCGATTTTTGCCAGATCGTCGAAACCTACATCGCAGATGAATTGAACTGAAAGACGCAAAATGGCCGAACAACACGACCGCAGCATGATGGAAAACCTCTACTGGTGGGGTGTTCCAACCCTGTTTCGCTGTCCGCATGATGGGCCCGAAGGCAAGGATATCGCGCTTGTCGGCGTGCCGCATTCAACAGGAAACGGGACAACAGAACGGGACCAACACCTTGGCCCGCGCGCGGTGCGGAACGTTTCAGCCGTACAACGGCGCGCCCATGGCGGGTTTCAGATCGACCCGTGGACTGCGGCGAAAGTCGTTGATGTCGGCGACGTGCCGTTTCCGCGCGCAAATGACAATGAGGACTGCATCGCGCGGATTACGGAGTTCTATCGGGGGCTCGACGCAGCGGGAGCACGGCCCGTTTCGATTGGCGGAGATCATTCGATCACTGGCGGGATCGTACAGGCCCTGGGTCGCGGTCAATTGGCTGGCGGTGAACCAGTGTGTTTTTTGCACCTCGATGCCCATACAGATGTCTTTACCAAGGTCGATCACTTCCTGGGTGCTGAGAAATCCGCGGCGCATTGGGGCGCCTACCTCGCGGATCAGGGACAGGTTGATCCTACGCATTCGATGCAGATTGGTTTGCGCGGCCATCCCCGCACGTTGGACTGGCTGCAGCCGTCCTACGACTACGGCTACAATGTCGTCACGATGAAGGAATATCGAACACGGGGCTCCACAGACGTCATCGCGCAGATTAAGGACGTTCTTGCCGGTCGCCCTGTCTACATCACCTTTGATCTCGACTGCCTCGACCCGAGCGCCGCACCAGCGGTGTCCAACCTTGAGGCCGGAGAGCGGGGGTTCGACATTGATGAGGCTATTGGCCTGTTACACGCCGTGCGCGGCATGAACATCGTGGGAGGTGACGTCGTCTGCATGATGCCCACGAAGGACAGCCCCAACAATATCACCGCCTTAGTCGGCGGTGCGGTGATGTTTGAGATGATCGCGATGATTGCCGAGAATATCGCGGCGGCGTGATTACTCTACCAAGGTCGCGGTTGACGAAAAGAACATCGCCTGACTGACGGCAGAGCGCACTTCATCCTCGGTGTAGGGTTTTGTAATCAGGAATGCCGGCTCTGGTCGCTCACCGGTCAGCAGCCTCTCTGGGAAGGCCGTGATGAAGATGACCGGCAAACTCGACAACCCTGCCAGAATTTCGTTCACCGCATCGATACCCGAAGACTTATCGGCCAATTGAATGTCCGACAAAATCAGGTCGGGTGTTTGGCGCTCTGCAAGTGCGAGGGCTTCTTTCTGGGTGCGGGCAATCCCCGTGATGGTATGACCCAGCTCTTCCACGATCGCTTGAATTTGCATTGCGATGATAGGCTCATCTTCGATGATCATCACAAGGCCGGTGCCGCTTTGGGCCATTTCTTCCATCGCGATCCGCAGGAGGTGGTTCACCTCCATCACATCGTTTTCCATGATTTCCGCGACTTGGGCGACAGAGAACCCCTCAATCGTATGCAACAGAAGCGCTTCGCGCGTATTGGGAGTCAGGGCCTTCATATGCCGGTGTGCTGCCTGTTCCAGATCTTCGCGAGAGGCGCCGGTGGGCGTGCCGACGCTTATCCAAATGCGGTGGAACGTCGTGTAAAGCGCCACACGATCGGAAGACGCTGTTTGAAAGACTGTGCGATCCTGCAGCAGCGCTTCAAGCGTTGCGGCTGCTAACTGATCTCCACTGGCCTGCGTTCCGGTCAAGGCACGGGCGTAGCGCCGCAAAAGCGGCAGCATCTCGGCCACAATCAATGACAGCGGTTTTTTTTCTTCCGTGGCAGACATGCCAGGCCCCCATTTTCTGCTTTTCTTTGGAACCAAACGCGGCCTTTGCTTGTTTGGTTCCAGACAAGTTCTACTTTAGTAAAGATCAAGTGGTCAGTCAGGGCAACCATATGTCAGCGAAACCGAGCACGCCGATCAAAGACCAGCTGATCGAGGAAAATCTCAAACGTGCTTTCGCGGACAAAGCGAATGAAGCTGTTCCCCCAGAACTGTTGGCACTTCTCGAACGCCTCAAAGCTCAGGACGACGAGAATGGCGCGAACTGAGCCTATCACGGAATCCACGCCGGACCCCAGAGAAGAGTTGGTAACGCATCTTGGGGCATTACGAGCTTTTGCCCTGAATTTGACCCGCAATGACGCCGCTGCCGATGATCTTGTTCAAGACACCGTTGTCAAAGCCTGGCGGAAGATCGACACTTTCGAAGTCGGCACTAATATGCGCGCTTGGCTCTATACGATCTTGCGGAATACGTTTTATTCGGATTTCCGGAAGCGCCGACGTGAGGTCCCTGACAGCGACGGTCATTTTGCCGCGACTTTGTCGGTCAAACCTGATCATGATGGACGGCTCGCCATGGATGACTTTATGGAAGCGTTTAATCAGCTGCGCGATGAGCAACGTGAGGCGCTGACCCTCGTCGGCGCATCCGGTTTTGCCTATCATGAGGCTGCCGAAATGTGTGGCGTTGCCACGGGCACTATGAAGAGTCGCGTGAACCGTGCGCGAGCACGTCTTGCTGAGCTTTTGAATATGCAGGAACACGAGACTTTGGATATGACGGACCGCAGCACAATGGCTGTCATCACGACCGGCCCGTCCGTGCGAAAGCGCTGACCACGACGACGTCTCCCTCACAATATCCTTTTCATTCATGGAATGGCCTTTGCACATCGTTTCATCGCAATCGGCGAGTAATTGAGCTTAGTTGCGGGTGAATAGTTCTGGAGACGACAATGCAACTTCTTGGTCAGGAAATCGCACCGCTCGGCATGGGCTGTTGGCCCATCGGTGGAGAGATGTACGCCGGCGACAAATCGGTGGGTTACACAGGTGCAGATGATCAAACCTCCATTCAAACAATCCACGCTGCGTTGGATCACGGGATCACACTGTTTGACACAGCCGCCGCTTATGGCGCCGGTCACTCCGAACGACTTCTCGCACGCGCCCTGAAAAACCGCCCCGAGGCCATGATCATTACGAAGATCGGCATCACAATCGACGAAACGACCAAGCAACTGTCAGGCCCCGATGCCGAGTCAAGCAGTGTGATCCCAGCCATCAATGCGTGCTTGCGTCGGTTGGACCGCGATTGCATCGACATGGTGCTTTTTCACCAGAACAGCAGGCCCGTCGAAGAGGCCGAAGCCTTCTTTGATGAGTTGGAGAAAGCGCAACAGGCAGGCAAGATTCGGAGCTTCGGGTGGAGTACCGATTTCACGGCTAGCGCTGCGGCACTGGCCGACCGTGATGGGTTTGTGGCGGTCGAACATGCCATGAACTTGTTTGTCGATGCGCCACGCATTCAGGCGTTGCTGCAGGAGAAACGCCTGGCGGCGCTGATACGGTCACCGCTTGCGATGGGTTTGCTCTCCGGCAAATATGGAACTGATACGATTATGCCCGCCGATGATATTCGTGCAAACGCGCAGCTTGAATGGGCTTCCTACTATGTGAACGGCAAACCAAATCCCGCTTTTGTCGCTGTTCTGGATGCGATCCGGGATCTGATCACGGTCGAGGGCCGGACACCCGCGCAGGGCGCACTAGGCTGGCTTTGGTCGAAAAACCCGACGAACATTCCGATCCCCGGCGCGAGAACGCCAGAGCAGATTGTCGGGCTTGCTGGCGCGCTTGAATTTGGCCCGCTGCCCGCGTCCGTGACGGAAGAGCTTGCGACGCTCCTGCCGGCTTCAGACCCAAAGGCGCCGGATCGCGAGCGCTGAACCAAAATAGGATCTGCCGGAACTTTTCTTCAAGTACGTCGTTGCCTCTGCAGGAGATATCCACAACGCCACGCAGGAAGCACAGATGCTCGGTTGGTCACTTTTTTTCTTGACGATTTCGCTGATCGCCGGTGCCGTCGCGTTCGGTGGGCTGGCCAGCGGAACCGTTGGTGTGGCGCCGATGCTGTTCATGGTGTTTCTCGCGCTATCACTGGTGACAGCGATTGTCAGTTACTTGCGGCCCTAGGCGGGCGGCAGGTCTTCGTCCGGCAAAGGCGCCGCCGCAAACTCCATCGACAGACGATAGTAATTGGGTGTCGCATCCACTTTCATTTCTGTGCCCAATTGCGTCGCAAAGGCAGTCATCAATTGCGCGCCCAGTCCTGTAGAGTGAGGATCGCTGCGCTCATAGTCGGCCCCGCCACGACTGTTCTCGATCACGAGGGAGACGCGATGATCACCTAGGTCCCGCAATGTGATCTTCAGCTTACGCGGCTTTCCCGGATCTGCGGAGATGTATTTGTGAGAGTTCGTGAGCGCCTCTGCCACAAGCAGAGAAAACGGAACTGCCTGATCCGGGAGCAAACTCACTGGGTCATATTCCGCCTCGACAACCACAGGTTCCGTTGATTGCGACAGGCTATGCATCTGATCGACGATGTCTGAGAGGAGTTCATCAAGCCGGATCGCCGCTAGACCCGATGTCTGATAAAGGCTTTTGTGGATTGTCGCGAGGCTGAGGACGCGGTCTTGTAGCCCCATCATGACCTCTTTCACTTCCTCTGATTTTGTGCGCCGCATCTGCATCGCCATGATCGACGCAATAAGTTGCAAATTATTCTTTACGCGGTGGTGCACCTCGCGCAGAAGGATGTTCTTTTGATAGAGGGCATCTTCCAATCGTGCCTCATCTCGAACGACCGCATCGGTCAAAGTTAAATAGGCATCTCCAACGTCGCGCAGTTCGGTCGGCGCGTAGGCGAATGACTTTGGCATTTCGGTGCGCCTGTTTTTTGCAAAACCGCGCATGGCCCCGCCAAGGGACGCGACGTGCCGCGTCACCAAAAAATCCACAACGAACCAGCCGACAATCAAACTAGCCAGCCACATCAGGAGCGGGAAAAAGGCAGCGCGTTCCAGGTAGAACAAAGGCGCGTTGGCCTCTTCGCTTGCCCACATCCCAACCATCGAAATCTCATTCTCGACAACCGGGGAAACCGCATAGATCGTCTCAACACCATTGTCTGACTGCGCTGTAAAGGTGCCGCCTTCGACGATATAACGACGCGGTAGGCCATAAGACGGCAGCATCGCGCGTGCGTCATCCACTGGCAAAGAGGAGGTCAGGACATCACCTTCCGTATTCACAGTCACAAAGAAGGCGTCAGCAATCGTCACCTGGCGTTCGCTCAGGACCATTTCCTGTGGGATTGACGCAGTTACAAAGCCTCGGGTGTTTCCGCGTCGATCAAAGACCGGTGACAGGACATAAATCACCGGTGCATCACTGGCAAAGCCGATGGGCCGACGGCGCACGATCTCTCGCCGGTTCGACAATGCGGCGCTGAAGTCATCAATCGCTGCAAGTTCATCAGGGCCGTTTTGCGAGGCGCAAAGCACCTCTCCGTTCGGTGCCATGAAGCCTACGAACGCGAGATTTGACCGTTCGGCGACGCGGCTGAGCGCGTCATTGCAGACCTCTGGCTCCTGGATCAATTCAAGGATGATCGCCCCGACGGAGCCGGCGACACCTCTTGCTTTGTCGATCAAAGCAAGTTCTGTACTCGCCACCTGAACCGTTTCACCAAAAAGTGCCGCCTCGTTCCGAGCTTCGGTTTGTGAGAGCACGGCTTGGGATCGAAGGATCGAGACAATGGCGAGCGGCAACAATATCACCGCGAGGGAAAACGCCATGCGAAATCCCAGCCGGTCGAGTAGTTCCAAGCCTTTGACTGCCATCGTGCCTCATCATGCTCTGTCCACCCACAGACCCGCAAGCGCCACGTCGCGAATAGGCAACGAGCGTGAGCTAGAAATGGTTCCTGCGATCAGTACCGTCGCAGGTGCAAATTGGCCGGAGCAACAAAAAAGGCCGCCCCGGTATGTCCGGAACGGCCGTTGGTGTGGTCACCTTTGGATTAGTTGAAAACGATGTCGTCGAATTCTGTGAGGTTCACAAACTCGAGCAAGTCGTCGTCTGGACCGATCAGGATCTGAACGCGGTTATTCAGTTCGGTCACGCTATTGATGCTGAACCCACTGATGCTGACGGTGTCCTGGGTCGGATCGTAGTCGCTGATCTTGACCTTTGTGCTGACGCCGTCAGTAAACATCTCTGACTGCAGATTGAAGGCATCTGCACCGCCAAAGCCCAACGCATCTGCTGTGCCACCTCCGAAGAATAGGAACGTATCCGCGTCCTCGGTGCCGCGAAGCCTTAGGCCGTCGACATTAGTTGAGAAGGTGTTGCCAGTTCCACCGCCAGTGTCACCACCACCAGTATCGCCGCCGCCAGTGTC
>JAHDEX010000006.1:32642-108042 GCA_020628545.1 Paracoccaceae bacterium
CCTGTGTCACCACCGCCCGTATCACCGCCACCAGTGTCACCGCCGCCGCCAGTACCGTCGCTTGGGAAGAAGTCGATGTAGTCGACCCGTGTGAACTCACCTCCGTCGTTGATGCCGTTCAGCGTCAGGACGTCATTGCCATCAATGATCGCGTTGGCGATTGTGAACTCGCGGAAGTTTTGCGAGCCGACAGCGTTATTGCTCGTGGCATCATCGTCAAAGATGATCTGAGCAGACTTGTCGCCGACATTCACGTTCAGAGTGGATTCCCCATCGCTTTCGTCGACATAGCCGATGACCACGTCGTAGGTGCCCGCACCGACCCCTGCTGCAGACAGGTTGTAGGTGGCTGTTCCTGTGGACCCAGCGCCGCCAGAGACCGCAATAAGCTCTCCCTGATCCGCGGCACCCGCGCCCTGTACGGCGTAGCCATTGGAAGATGTAAAGTCCTCGGCCTGGATGCGAACCGGGTCGCCGGTGTTACCACCGCCGCCAGTGTCGCCGCCATCGCCCGGGGCACCCAGAACGAAGTCGGAGTTCGCCGAACCAGCGCCAGGGTTAGTGCCCTGGAAAAGTTCAAAGTAATCGATGTGGTAACCTTGGCTACGACCATCGACTTGGATCGTGTACAATCCAGCCTCCGTGATCTCGATCTGCGCGCCGAAGTTGTTTGGCAGACCATCGATCATGTTTGCATTGCCCCAGCCACCATTGGCAGGACCGCCAAAGAGTTTGATGAAGCCATTCACCTCAGGCTCAGGATTGTTTGACCCGTTGCCGGTCAGGAATGCCGCGATGTCACCGTTTCCGGCATCTTCTGCGTGCTTGAAGTTCAACCACAGGTCGTTCTGCTGGTCGCCCGCGAAGGTGCCGTCGAGATCAGTCTCCTCATTCGGATTTGGATCGATACGGTCGTCGCGGGAGACAACGAAGCTGAAGGAGTATGTCCCCAACTCCTCTTCTGGCACATAGATTGTGTATTCCAGAAGCTCATCGCCACCGTTCGCGTTGTCGATGCCTTTGGACACGTCCGACCCGAACAAGTAGTAACCTGTTCCCTGGAAGCCGTCCTGATTGCCCAGTTCGTCTGATGTCGTGAGGTACTCCCATTTACCGCCGGGATTGGTGCCACCGGTTCCGTTCTCGTCTTCAATCTGGATCTTGAAGTACTTGTTGTCTCCAGACCCTTCGAGTTCGAAGAAGCCGTCCGGCGGTTCATTCACCACGCCGCTGTCATCCACCGGAATACCCGTTGGGTTTGTCAGGTAGATCGGCTGGCTGACCGGGCCTACCGGCACCAGATCACTTGCGCCACTTCCGACGATCGCGCTTGTGTCGGACACTTGCTCAACCACCGCTGCAGTCAGTGCCAACGGCTGGACATCGTCCCCTGCAAAGCTTTCTCCGCTCGTCGTATTGACGAAGTCGAACGCGCTTGCTGGTACTATCGCCAAGCCATCATTGCCAATCACCACATCAACGGTTTGCACGTCGAAGGCGTTGTTAACCGCGAAGTCTGGAACCAGCGTATCAAGACGCCCTTGGATCACGGATTCGACAGAGTCTGGACTTCCGCCCGCTGTTCCGTCAGTCGGCTGGAAGCCTTTGTGCAGGACAACCCGCACGGTATCGCCGGGCGTGCCTGCGACCGTAATCGTCGGAACAGTCCCACCGTAGGTGCCGGTTTGACCGGAGTCGAAAGTGCCGGAGCCTGTGCTGACGGACAGGACCGCCTCTTTCGTCGCGCGACCCTGAACTGCCTCACCGGCCGCACCCGCTTGCGTGGTGTCACTGCCGAGGTAGCCTGTTGCCGTCGTCCCGTCGGCAAAAAGCACCGTGAAGGAAGACCCAACAAGTTCGGCACCCGACTGACCGCCTGTGTCAAAATTCGTCGACGTCACGTTGTTCGGGTTCAGGAGTCCAGAACTAAAGCCCGCGATCGAATTGGAGTCGCCGTCACCGGAGAACCCAACCGTTTCGCCTCCGTTGAACCCCCCGTCAACGTTGCCGTCAAATCGCACCAGCAAGCCACGATATCCACCGCTGATGTTCGATGATCCGAAACCCGATGTATCGGCAGCCGGGGTGGCCCCTTCGAAGAACAGGTTGTCGTCGTTGTTTCCGTTCACGCCATTCGCGCCAACAAAGAACGCGCCTGTGTTGCCATCGCTTTGAATTTGGAACGCTTTCGCAGCGGTGTCGCCACCTGTTCCATCGTTATCAAAGACCTGATCAGCGAAGACAGCGTTGCGGATGTCGATAAAGACCGCAGCGACCTCTTTGTTGCCAGTGTTCTTCAACTGGATTGCGTTCTCGCCAAAGTTCGACGCATCGACGGTATCGTTGCCGTCGAGCACGGTCAGCACCACAGACCCGTTGTTGCCGCCGTCATTCTGGCTATCAACCGCGACGCCTTGGACGGTGCCATCGAAGTTTCCATCATCAACCCCAAGCACTTCAAGCGCATCGGCAGTGTCTGCAGGTGGGTCAATGACACCGCCCGCATTGATGGGATTTTCACCCCCCGCGATCACTTCGATCCCGCTGACAATCGCATTTTGCACGTTGTTGTTCAGGAAATCGATGTTGAGCGTTCCGCCGGTGACTTCCACTACGGTGCTGATGACCCCGCCATTGCCGCTTCCGAAGAATGCTG
Source organism: Paracoccaceae bacterium (assembly GCA_020628545.1). Lineage (GTDB taxonomy): Bacteria > Pseudomonadota > Alphaproteobacteria > Rhodobacterales > Rhodobacteraceae > Yoonia. The sequence goes on from JAHDEX010000006.1 coordinate 35,299, forward strand.
CTGGGTTCAGATCGTCAATCGCCGTGACGCCTTCAAGCTGCACGTCGAAGGCGCGCACGAAGTCGGGGTTAGAAGCTGCCTCAGCGAAGTAGAGGTTCACCGTGACGGTATCGCCGGCAGTGATCCCCGGCAGGTCAATTACCGGGATTGTGTACGAGAACGAATTGTCATCAGACCGCGCTGTCGCAAAGATCGCATCAGGGACGTCTGTCAGACCAGGTGTTGCTGGCGTTGCATCCACATCGCCACGGTTTTGCGGGCCCGTGAAGTACGGGCTTGGCGCCGCCGCTGTATCTGCCTGCCAGTCCGGACCGTCATCAAGGGCCGCGACTGTCGAACCAAAGGCATTGATCCGCAGCAAGACGTCGCCGACCGGATTGCCTGTTGGGTCACCAATCGGTGGTACGTTGGCGTTTGGATCGTACTCGACCACAAGCGGATCAGAGATTTGCGTGACCTCTCCGTTGCCATCAACCACACCAACGGCGAAGTAGTTGAAGCCAAGGTTGTCGCCCGCATTTGCCGATTGCGTTGTCGACCGCGTGACAGGGATTGTCCCATCAAACTGACCATTCTCGTCCAGAGTCACCTCGACCACGTTGGCGACCTTCTGCGCGTTGTTGCCCTGAATACCATTGGGTGCCTGTGGCGGTGGATCTGAGCTGATGCTATCGCCGTTCGACACAAACGCGGTGTCCAAGATGAAGATTCGGGCAGTCTCACCGGCATTCGCAACCCCCGCATCCACTGAGATCGGCAGGTTCGCTTGGTTCACGACGCGCGCCGCAGTGGTTCCGTCGCCCAAAGTCAACGTTGGAGAGCCAAGATCTTCCTGACCTGCTTTGACAAGCGCGCGCCCGGCAATCGTTTCGTCTGGCGGCGTGATCACACTGGTGGCAGATGTCCCATCAGAGAACTCGACCGAGACCGTGCCACCTGTCAATTCGAAGCCAGCCACGGCACCACCGATTGGCCCCACGGTCGCCGTGAAAGGATCAATATCGATGGAGAAGGAGAGCAAATCTCCGACGGCGAAGGCACCGTCTTCGAACTCCAGGATCAGCTCATTGTTGCCTTCACCCCCTGTCTGCGGATCGACGATTTCATCGCCCATCGTGATTGTGAAATCCGCAAGCGACAGACCAGAGGTTCCACCATCGAGCTGGAACGGCTTGTTTGTCGCATCACCAATCGGGCCTCCTTCCGCAATTGTCTGCGTGTCAAACCCGTTGTCGGGAATGATGGTGTCCGCCAGATCGATGACCACGCGTGTGATCGAAACGTCGTTCGCCGACTGGTTTGTGATCTGCATTGAGTTGGTAGCGAATGTGCTGGAGGTGATGACGTCCCCGCCCGCGATATTCGCAGTAAAGAGCGCTTCGCCATCCGTTGGCCCAACAACCACATCACCTTTCCGGACAATCTCAATCGCGTTGATGATTGGGTTATCGGTTGGCACTGGCGCATCCTGCGCAAAGCGGATGTTCAACTCGCCATCTGTGACAGTGACATCGTAGCTGATCGCGCTCAGATCACCGCCACCTGTTGGTGCCGATGGATCGAAGTCCTGCAGAACGCCTGGAGACGAGCCTTCAACTTCAATGTCGAATACGCGATTTCCTGGCGTTTGGTTCCCTGTGAACAGCTCAGCAAAGTAGAGCTTTACTTCAAAGTCACCTGGTCCACCTAGGTCACCCACAGGTATGTCATACGAGAACGGTTCGTTGCTCGACCGCGCAGTGTCGACAACCGCCTGCGGCAAGGAAGTCGGTAGCAGTGTACCATCACCAGAATAGCCTTGCGTATCGCCCCGGTCTTGTGCTGCGTCAGCACTTTCGAGGGTTAGATAGGCATTATTTTCCTTCGCCGGTGTTCCAAGATCGTCTTTCAGGTCGGCCTGCCAGTCTGGCCCGCCGTCTGTTGCAGCAACTGTGTCGCCAAATGCGTTGATCCGCAGCACCACGGTGTCTTCCTCGACAACGTCACCTTCGAGGACCGTGATCGCCACCGCCTCGGTTGCTTCGGCGACGGCCTCTCCAATCTCTGGATCGTCAAGCTCCACCGTCACATCAAGTTGGGCGTTGCCGATGGCATCAAGCGTTGCACCAGCAATGAGGTTCAGCGCGATGGTGCCATTGATCTCATCCGTGACGATCTCAAACAACGCCGCGTCGTCACCTGTCAGCGTCAAGGCGAAGCTGCCAAGCGCATCGTCGGAGACGATAATGTCAGCAACCTTTGTCGCGGCAGTTGTGTCCGTGTCTTGAGATAGTTCTGTCAAGACGGGTGCCACAGTCAGAAGCGGTGCTTCGTTCACATCAGCCAAGGTCAGCGCGAAGTCGGTGAAGGCATCGACAGGCTCCACGCCCACCTCTGCATCATTGACCTGAACAGTGACGTCGAACGTTGGCTTCGTCTCGAAGTCGAGCACTGTGCCCGCTTTCAAGAAGAGCTCTGTGCCAACAATCTCAAATGCGTCGGCGTCGGCGCCCGCAAGGCTCAGTTCGTTGGTGCCAAGAATGTCGTCGGTGATAGTGATATCACCCACTTTGACCGCCAGCGTCGTATCCGTGTCCTCGGCCAACTCTGGAGCCAATGGTGTGACGGTGACCGCAATCGGCGGTTCATTCGTCTCTGGCAGTGCTGCCGGAATAAGCGTGATAAAGTCGACGCGACCGAATTCACCGCCCTGCGCTTGGACTTCCAATGTCAGGACAGAGGTTTCGGTCAGCCCGATTACTGTATCGAGTTCTACCGTGCGGAAATTACCTGGTTGGACAAAGTTGCCGGTTTCACCACCGGGAACGTTTTGCGTGCCAGCGGTGCCGTCAAAGACCCAACTCCCCAGTTCGACACCATCCACGGTGACCTTACCGTTACTGATACCGTCAGTTTCATCGATGTACGTCACCGCAACCTTAAAACTTTGACCCGCATAGGCGCTCAGGTCGTGCGTGACGACGCCCAGCGCGTCCGCAGGCAGACGCAGAATTGCGTCGCCAGAGGCGGCGCTCAGATTATTGATGACATAGTTTTGCGCAGTACCAACACCGGTGAAGTCTTCTGCTTCGATCTGGACTGGATCCGACGGCACTTCAAATGCGGACACATCAATGATGATCGGTGCTGCAGAAACTGACAGCCCAGCAAGGTCGGTCGCAGTTATGATCACTGCCACATCGTCGCCTGTGTCTGGCGTACCAGAGAGCGCACCCGTCAGCGGGTCGATGCTCAGCCAAGCTGGCAGATCGCCTCCACCAACGAGTTCCGCACTGTAGCTCAGCTCATCGCCAGCCGGGATATCAGCATCCGTGAAGGCATCGACAGGCAGCTCATAAAGGAAAGCCTCACCCAGCGTCGCCGATTGATCTTCCAGCGGCGTGCCGACTTCCGGCGCGTCGTTGGTATTGCTGACTGTAATCAGGACCTCAACGGACGAAGTGCCACCCAGCGGATCAGTTGCAATGATAGATACGGGAAGATCAGTGACCACATCCTCTGCGCCTGGTGTCCCGGACAACGTGCCGAATTCATCGATCGACAACCAGTCTGGTTTATCCACCGAGAGGCTGTAGGTGATGTCGCCATCTTCCGGATCTGTGAAGGTGACGGATTCCTCGAGCAATATGCCCTGCTCCACCGTGAAGGCTGTGACCGGGAAATCGAGCGTTGGGAGCTCATTGTCCGGGATCTCAACTGTCAAAGTGAAGGTTGACGTCGCAGGGATCTGCGCATTCACAGCGTCCGCTGCAGAAACGGTGACGCTGAACACACCACCCACATCCGGTGTTCCGGTCAGAGCGCCGGTGTTTTCGTCAATCTGTAGCCAGCTTGGCCCATCGACAACTGCAAACTTCAGCGGGTCTTCTTCTGGATCAATGAAGGCATCAGCAACGTTGATGTCGAGTGGAAGAAGGCCAACGAGCGTCACATCCTCGACGCCGTCCGGCGTCTCAGTCGGTGCGAAGTTGGTGCTCGAAAGCGGTACGAGTTCCAGATAGTCGATGCGTGTGAACTCTCCTCCATCAGCGGCACCAGACAGCTTCAGCTGGTCGCCGTCGCCGATCTGAACCGTTTGCTCGAGCGTCCGAACCCGGAAGCTGGTCGCATTTGCAGCATTGGTGCCCGTGTCCTCGTTCAATTCGAAGCCGTCCACAGGTGTCTCAACACCGTCAGAGATCAATGACAGAGCAACGTTACCTTGGCCGTCCGCCTCATCGTAATAAGCGATGCGCACTGCGTATTGTCCGGCAGGAACATCAGCCAAGTTGAAGGTGGCCGTACCAGTGGATTCGCTGTTGAGAAGCCGGATGCGGTCTTGGGTATTATTTTGGATGAAGTATCCGGACAATGCGTCGGCGTCTTCGGCCTCAATCCGGATCGGATCCTGGCTCGCGCCGCCGCCAACGTTGACAAGGAACGTATCTTGCGTGTCGAACTCGCCGTCGCTTGCGACAACCGTGACCTGAACAGATCCTGTTCCACCTGTCGGCGAGCCTGTAATCACCCCGGTGGTCTCATCGATGGATAGTCCGGGCACGTCCTCCAGCAAGCTGAATGTCAGAGCTGTCCCGTCAGGGTCGTTGAAGGATGTACTGACATCCAAGTTGATTGGATCGTTCAGATTGATGAACTGATCGGCAATTGGCGTTGTGACCTCCGGTGCGAAATTCACATCGCCGATGTTCAGGTTGAACGTCTGTGGCTCACTTGATGTGTTATCGTCATCAGCCGTCACCGTGATGACAAATGCGCCAGACTCCGTTGGTGTACCGCTGAAGATGCCGGTGTCGGGATCGAAGGCCAGGCCTTCTGGCAGACTACCGCCCTCCTTATCGCTCGTCGCTGTAAAGGTAAGGATATCTTCCTCATCATCAACAAATGCGGCGCCAGCGTTATAGCTGAACTCTTCACCTTCGGTTGTCGTCTGATCAACCAGCGGGAATGGCGCGTATGGGCTGGAGTTTTCGGGATCAACTTCAGCGCGCTGCTCGATAAACTCAAAGTAGTCGATACGTGCAAACTCTCCGCCTTCTGTTGTGCCTGTCAGAACCAATTGACCGTCGCTTCCAATCACAACATCAGCAAAGGTCTTCGCGCGGAGGTTCTGCGCCTGTGCCGCATTCCCCGGCGTTGCCTCATCCATGACGAAGGTCGCGTCAAAGTCAGCCTCGCCAGTTGACGTCACAGATACGCCAATGGTGCTCTCGCCGTCATTTTCGTCGAAATAAACGACCACAAGCGTGTACGTTCCGGCAGGGACGATCCCTGAAAGATCATATGTCGCCGTACCGCTGGCGCCATTGTCGGGCAGGAACGCAACCTGCCCACCATCCGCAGCACCTTGCCCTTGGGCTGCATAGGTTGTGCTGCTGTCGAAGTCTTCCGCCTGAATACGGAAGGTTTGTGCGGTTCCGGGCGCAACTTTCAGGACGCCGTTTTCAAGTGTCGGGATCAAGTTGCTTTCAGCATAGACGACCGTGAACTGATCGCTCGCATCAGTTGTATCGCCATCCGCGTCGATGGTGACTTCCGTTGAACCCTCGACCACATCTACGATGACCGCATTTTCGCCACCGGTGATGACAACCTCATCATCATCTTCCGCATTGACAATTTCGATACCGTCAAGCGCCTCTGGTGTACCGACGACCTTATCAGCGCCGCCGTTGTCTTGCAGGTCAATCTTGTCTTCGCCCAACCCGACCGTGAAGGTGTTGTCTTCAGCATTGCCAACCAAATTCGTCGGTTGTGTCGTGCCAGAAGTGTCAATTGTTTCCACACCATCTGACAGCTCGTAAGGATCACTTTCGTCACCAACGGGAATGTCTTCATCGACCATGATGTCGCGTGAGACTTCGTCGTCCTCAATGATACGACCGGTTGCCGTAGCATTCGCCGTGCTGATCGCGAAGCCTGCGGTCGTCACCCCGGTCAGCGCAACAGTCGTCAGGTCCGTCACGCTGACCTTGTCGTCGTTCGCGACATCAACGCTGATGCTACCTGCGCCAGTCGCGTCAAGCGACACTGCGGATGTGCGGGTCTCTCCATCGACCGTATAGGTCAGGGACAACGTTTGTTCTGCGGCTGGTGCCGTTGCGACAGGGAAGACAAGGGTAACACTGCCAGTGTCTCCCGTTTCGATCTTTGTCGGCGCATTGCTGATCGAAATCAGCGTCGCGGCCGTTACGGTGACAGTCGCAATGCCCTGCGTCGTGTTCCCGGATGCATCTGCCACATCGTATGTGAAGGTCACATCGCCGAGGAAGCCGTTCGTCGGTGTAACGGTTACTTCGCCGTCAACCAGTGCCAGTGTTGCATCTGGGTCTGAGCTGGCCCCGACCGCCACGACCGTCAGCTCGGCTGGATCGCTATCCGCGTCCGTATCGTTCGCTGCAGGATCAAACGTGATTGGCACGTCTTCGAACGTTACGATCGTTTCTGGAACAGATACGGGCGCTGCGTCGTCTTCCGTCACCGTGCCGACTGCTGCAGTCGGGTCGATAGTGACGGATGGATTGTTCGTGCCAGTCAGCGCAACGCTGAGCGCCGCATCGCCGTCGGCGATATCGTCGTTTGCAGCTTCAACCGAAAGCACACCAACGCCGTCAGTGAAGGTCACACCAGTCGCAGTCGCGGGGGCGCCATTCACAGCGTAGTCGATATCCATAGTGCCAGTGAAGCTCGGTGCGCTTAGTGAGAAGTCAACGGTTGTGACCCCCTCGTCACCACCTTCAGCGACAGGATCTGCTGGTGCTCCGATAGAGAGATCAATTGGATCGGTCGCCGTTAGTGCCAAGTAGTCCCACTCACCCGTGAACTGGTTGGCGTTGTTGTTGAAGTGTGTGATCGAGATGCCGTAGGCAAGACCACCAGCGCCTCCTGTTAGCGGGTTCTCACCCGCGATGGCGGCTGCCAAAGACCCGTCTGGCGCAATTCCGCGGACCGGTGTCGTGGCCGTGCCAAGAATAGCCCCGGTATCATCCAGGAAGGTCGCGATACCGACAATTGTCCCCGCAGTCAGAACATCCGGGATCGTTCCGTTCTTGTCGATGACAAGCTCGAACTCAACGCTTGCGATGTTGGCCTGTGCGGCTTTGTCGATACCGACGCTTGCCAAGGTCACGGACGATGCATTGCCGACAAGGCTTCCGTTGTGCCCAAGTTCCACGCGAAGCTGTTTTGAGGCGTCATCGTTGCCGGTGGCACCTACCACAAACTTCACGAAATCATCGACGCCGCCAGCGCCAACAGTGATCCCGTAAGACGCAAAGGCTGTCGGGATCCCACCGTCGAAAACATCCGCAAAGACATTATTGGCTTTCGCTTCAACCTTGAAGGTGTCGACACCGGTCACATCCGCGGCGGACTGATAGTTGTCCTTGATCGTGTTGTTTCCGCCGGTGCCCGTTGAGAAGGAGTCGTTTGCACTCGACTGCGTTTTGAACACGCCATTTTCGACAAGTGTTGTCGCCTCATTGGTTTGATCGCCGTATGGATCTTCTCTCGAAGTATTGGCGATATTCTGAGCCGGGTTGATCATAATCCCTGTGAAGCCAGCCTCGGCGCTGAAGGCGTCCGCCGTATCAACGCTGAAGTCCTGCCGGAAGCTGTTGCCAGTTGTCAGAACGCGGTCGAGACCATTGCTCGCGTCATAAGCGAATGGATCATCGGTGTTATCGATGCCGTCGCCGTCGATGTCTGTTGGCTGAACAAACTCATCATCAGCGATTGTGACGGCGGCGGTGCCATCACCAACGCCCACTGCACCACCAGATGGGACGGATGCACCTGTGATTGTGACGTTGAAGTCAGCCGTTCCAGTCGCAGATTCGTCGCCATTGTCGATCACATCCACGAACGCGCTGGCTTCGGTATCACCTGCAGCGAAAGTGACGCTGGTCACCGCAGGAACGGTGTAGTCTGCACCTGCAACAGCGCTGCCATCCGTCAGAGTGAACGTCAGCGTCAACGGCTCATCAGTGTTGCCGAGGCGTGTGAACACAACTTCAGCCTGACCGCCATCCTCTGCGACCTCTGTTGGCGTGACCGAAACTGCGACGTCTGGCTGACCGACTGCCTCGCGGATCACAATGGCGCTCACCTTGGAGCGGTCTTGTGAAGCGAGGAATTCAAGGTCGATCGCACCGTTTGCCCCAGGCGCAATCGGGTCAGCCAACTGGATCACGGCACCAACATCAGGGTCGCCGGTAAATGCGACGACGTCGAGGTCAGCAATAACCGGCGTATCGCCACCTTCTGCAAAGACGCTGAAGACACGCGCGCCTGTGTTGTCGGTGAAGATTTCACCAAAATAGAGGTCGACAAAGTAAACTTTGTCTGGATCCGGCACAGCCGCCGAGAATGTGAACCCAGCTTGGCCGTCATTGCCGCCATCATTAATTTCGGTCTTATATACCGTGCCATCGAATGCAGGCTGGAGGCCGTTACCACCGCCACTATCAGTGAAAGGAGCACCACTTGTGAACGGATTGCCGTCTGTTCCAGACGTTCCTTCGGCAAAGTCGATGCCGTCCTGCGTCAAAGCAGGACCGCCGGCGTTGATTGCATAAACAACCTCACCACGGACCAATGGACCATCGTCATCAGTCGCAGAGGCAACCGCACCTGCCGGATCAGTGAAGGTCACTGTCGCGTCGCTGCCGCTGACCGCACCTGACACAAACGCTAGCAAGCTGAGCGCGTCGTCGCCGTTGTCGACGTTGTCGTTTGCGATTGGGAATTCCAGACGCCCAGCGCCGTTTGTGAAGGACACCGTCTGCGTCTGCTCTGCCGCGCCTGTGCCATCATCCAGTGAGAACGTGATCTCAATATCGCCTGTAAAGTTATCGGACGCCGTCAGATCGTAACCAAGATCAGTTGTCCCAAAATCACCATTCTCGACGATGGCATCCGCCGCCGTCACTTCAACATTAACCACTTCAACAAACTCCTGAGTCACAAGGCGCAACGTCGCGGTGGAGATGTCACCGCCCTGGTTGAGCCAAATCGTATAAGTTCCGGCTGGCAGCGGGCCGCTAAAGCCCGATCCATCGCCGAATTGAATGCCTTGGGCGCTTCCGTTGCCCAGCGCAGAGGGGCTCAGCAGATTGCCGTCGCTCGGCCCGCCTTCGACGTCGCCCTCGTTGTAGATGTACCCGCCAAGCAGATCGCCTGCGTTTTCAAACGTGACTGGGTCGGCCGTGATAACACTGCCTGCCTGAATCCCGATGAATGCTTGTGGCGATCCGGACTCAGCCGTCTGCCAGTCTTCGAGGATGATCCCCGTCAATTCATCGCCTTCCGCCACCGTGAAGGTGAAGTAATCGCGCTCGCGTCCTCCCGGGGCGCTGTCGCCTTGCTGGCTCGCAACGATGACCGTTTCGCCAGCCGACAACGTGCCAAGGTCAGTTGGTGCCGCACCATCGTCAGAGAAATCACCGGCAATGACTGGCGTCCCATCGACGCTATCAACCGGGCCATCGTTCGCAGGGATGGTGGTTGTCACGCTCGCCGCACCGCCGCTTGTCACGGCGATGCCGGACATTGTGACTGTGAAGCTCTCATCAAGCTCTGGCAGGGTGTCATCTGAAATATCGACAGTAACCGTCTGCGCGAGCGGGCCACCGGGCTCAAAGGTGACGGTCAGCTGCGTGCCGCCACCCGTCGCTTCCGCATCGCCCGGTACGTTGGCATTCGATGACCCAGCAATGTCGAGCGTCACGACTGTCGTCTCTGTCACTGCTTCCCTGAGCGTGACGGTATAGCTCGCAGTGCCTGCGTCTTCTGCGACATTTGCATCACCTGTCAGGGCAGCGGTCGCGCCGGTTGCCTCCGGTACGCGAATAACGAAGGCACTGATCTTTGCATTATCGACTGCGATCTCTCCACCGTCTTGGATCGTGTCGAAGTTGATGTTCAAGACACCATCGGTCACTTCGGCGTCAAAGCTCTTGATGATTTTGACACCAGGCGCACCAACGCCGTTGCCCAGCACACCATCGCCATCGTCAAAAAGATCATAGTCGTCGAGAACCGTTTGGCCCTCAATCGTCGCGTCGAATGAACGGGACCCAACGCCGCCTTCGGACCCGCCACCTGGCTGACCGAAGAATGTCTCGGCGAAGTAGAGGTCGACCGTGTAAGTGCCGTTTGGCACATCGACATTGTAAGACAGATCGTTGCCCCAACGTTCGGACGTAAAAACTGTGTCCGGAACAGGCTCGCCAGTAAACGGCGTATCATCTGCACCGCTGTTGTTGGTGTTGTTGCCGTTAGACGACGCAGGTCCGGTCGTCACGTTTGAGAAGTCGACTGTTGGATGCGGGTTTGCCCCCGTGTCAGCCTCGAATGTCACGCCAGGCAGACCATAATCCGCCCCGTCAACTTCGGGGCCGCCTGCGTTCACCGCAAGCACGACGTCTCCGGGTGCCAATGGAGCGGCGAAAGTGAACGGGAAACTTGCAGCAACAGAGTTATTTCCGGCCGCATCACTGAACGCACTCGCCGCGACCGAGACCGAGAAGTCGCCATCCGGCCACGCGCTGGTGTCGGAAGGCGGGCTGAGTTCGTAAACCAATGTCGCAGTCTTGCCGTCGCCGGAAATTTGCACCGACGGACTGCTGACAGTGGACGGAGTCACCCCTGTAAACGATAATTCGGAGCCGTCGAGACCTGTGAAAGTTCCAATATCAAGAGCGGTCTCATCGGTCAGTGTCAGCGTGAGGTCACGCGGGCTGTCTTGATCGGACAAGCTGTCTTCGACCAAGATTGACGTGACGACGGGGCCGGTTTCGTCAACGACAGGTGGCACCACGCCAAGTTGAGAAATCTCAATCGCGTTGATTTTCGGGTTCTGGAAACCAGTCAGGCCATTGTGCTGGAAGGCCAAACTGAGGCTGTCATCGCTTGCTGTGATGACAAATTCTCGCTTTGACACGACGCCAAGGTAAGGCTGCTTGATCGCCCCGTCGGTGTCATTCGAAAAGGTTGGAATGTCGGCGCCGGTGCCATCAACGAAGTCCGTCGCGTCGCGCAATGGATGGATGTCGTCAAATTCAGCAGGGACGCTTCCTTCGACCGCGACGTCGAAGATGCGCGGCGGTGCAGAAAAACTGTTCTGCCAGTTTTCGACGTAAAGAAGCGTGATCTTGTAGGTCGCGCCAACTTCGACATCAAAGTTGTAAGTCAGCTCCGCACCGCCGGGTACGTTCTCGGAACGCTCGTTGACGAACAGCTCCCACGGTACGACGGATGGATCGACATCGGGTGTGTAGTCAATCTCATCTTCCGCATCAGTCAGCCCATTGCTGAACGTACTGCCCAGCGTACCGGTGATGGTGATTGGGCCAGATGGGTCCAATGATCCATCGCTGATCCAATCAGGTCCGTCATCAAGCGCGGTGACGTTGCCGCCGCCAGCATTCAGACGGTAGATCACTGTCTCATCGGGGATCAAAGAAATTTCGACTCCGTTCTCGCCATCTTCAATCGCGAAGCGTTGGTCGCCCGTTGACGCATCGAAACCTTCGAAATCAGGCCCACTAAAGGTGATCGACGTGCCGTTGACATTAACGATGGCCGACCCTGCCTGGAATGAGACGTTGTTTACGTCTGCAGCCGTGGCATCAGTGATGATGACTTTATCGTCTTCAGAAAAGTCGGTGATCTCATCACCATTGAGATCGGCTTTTGTTCCTGTGACAACGTCCTCGCCGTCTCCTGTTGTGATGGTATTGTCACCACCGCCAACGGTGATCAGGTTATCCGCTTGGTTGCCGGTCACGGACCAGTTGGTGTCAGCGGGCGAGCCGTCAAAATTCTCAACACTTGGGTCGAGCGTGATGTCGCCTCCGGGACCGTCATAAATGACGGTGTCCTCACCTGCCGTCCCTGGCCCTTCCGCTTCAGCGACAGTTGTGGCGACGACCTCGTTCCCGATGCCTTCAATCCGAATGACGTCAAAATCGACAGAGGTGAAGGAGACGCCGTCAGCCTTCTCGGCGACAATCCCAACCGCGGCACCGGACGAAAGCGTTGTATCGCCATCCGAGATTTGATGCGTGCCATCAAGAACATCACGCAGCACGCCAACTGGAAGAGAGGTGGTGCTGAGTGTGACTGACTGGAAGTCGGTTTCGCCGTTGACCTTGTAGTTCGCAGCAAGGTCGTAGCCGCCACCAATGTCCGCAATCTCAAGCTGAAGCGTGATCTTTTTCTGGTTGGTAGTCGCCCCACCTGTTGTCAGCGCCGTGACAAAGGCAGGATCAGTCGAGGTGCCGATCACTTGATAGCTGTCACCAACTTCAAGACCCACTTCGAGTCCCAACTGTCCACCGCCGATGTCACCAAAGACGAAACGGACAAAGTTTTCCTGGGTGCCGTCACCAAAGGTCAGACCGCTGACGCGCTCGCCGCCGGGTTGGTCTGCGTACCAGTTGAAGATTTCCACCTCAGCGACGAGGCGCTTGACGTCATCATCAAGCTTCACACCTGTATGCAAGCCATCGCGCAAGGTGTTTGCGCCACCGACGGCTGTGCCATCTTGGACGGACTTGATCTGCAAGATTGGCGCGTTCCCGCCCGGGATGATGTTCCCGCCGTTGTCGAACAGCCCAGCTTCTTGATCAGCTACAGGGAACCCATCTGCCTCGGACTTAGCGTCGCGGTTGGGTGTCACACCGTCAAGCGCCGCACCAAGAAGCCCGGTATCACCAATAGTTCCGGAAAACTCCGGCACGCTTGCGAGATCAACCTGACTGAAATTCAGAACAAGGGTCTTGCCTGCTGCAAGCTGCAAGCCGTTATCTGCATCAAAATCGAACGGGTCATTGATGTGGTCAACGCCGTCCAAATCATTATCGGTGATGTCGACGGGCGTCACACCCGCATAGTTGTTCTCTCCTAAAAGGGCGTTGCCGTCCGCAGTCCCAGGCTGGAAAATCTCAATAACAGGACCGTTCTGCTTATAGATTGCGGCCCAAATTGTCCCGCGGAAAGCAACAGAACCGAAGGGTTCCAAATCGTCGCCGATTGACGCAAGTCCAAGCGGTGCCCCACCGGACGCCAGGAATTCTCGATCAGCTGCAATCGTGCGCGGTACACCACTTGCGATACCGCCGCCGTTACCAGAAGTCGTGGTCGTTGTGGCCACGTTGCCATCGGCGTCGCGACCAATGATGTAGTATTCTCCCTGGTTTAGGCTCGCTGCAATCAACGCGCCTTTCATGTCCGCCAGTCCAGCGTCATCAAAGATCGTTGACGTGTATTCTGTCAGTCCGTTGACAGAGCCCTTTCCGGTATCGAGCGAACCATCAGTGAAGCCAGCTTCGAGATAGTTGCCTTCGATTTCGTTCACGTTTGCGACGATCTCGGCAATGTCGGCAGGCAAGCCAATTGGGCCGTTGGCGTCCGGAATAAGTGAGAAGACGTCAGTCGTCGTTGGACGCCCAGTAGCGCCGGCGACGCCAAAGCCTGCAGCAAATGTGTCGGCATAGAGGACGCCGGGGTCAAGCGCGACCACGGTAGAGTTTATGAACTCATCTGAGTAGCCGATGAATGACAACCACTCGACAACTTCGAGAAAGTCGCTGGTTGTGCCACCCTGTCCGTCATCGCGGCCAACGTTGGACACCATGAGCTTTGCATTGCCGACACCGGACTGTGGTGTGTAAAGCAGACCGGCCTTCGCACCTTCCGCCCGGGTCGGGTTGGGATGACCGCCATAGACCAGTGTCAGCGGTTGTCCAAAGTCAGGATGATTCCATTGGTAGGTTTGCACACCGCCAAGACCGGCAGACAGAGACCGACCATTCAAATCATCCGACCGGGTCGCTTCGTGCAAGCTGTCCCAGTTCTGCGGGTCGAAGTTCCCGTTGATTTCCGCATTGTCCTCAACAAACAGGTTTGTCGCGATGTAGCCTGTTGGCGTCCCGCTCTCCGCTTCGACCGAGTTGTTATCGAGGTCTTCATCCTCACCAGCAGGGCGACCGCCCCAGTTGTTGTTCGCGCCATTGTCGTAGGTGTATACCCGGCCGTCGTCGGTCACCTCGACGTCGTAGGGGTTCCGGTAGCCGGCAGAGTAGATCTGCACCGGCCCGTCGGCGAGCAGCTTGGCGCTGTTCAGACCATCGTTGCCGCCGAACGGATCACCCTCCAAGCCTTCGCGGGTGGGATCGTCCAGTGTTGGCATGTCGTAGACGTAGACGCGACCATCATCAATTTTCAAACCGTCGGCAGTTTCAATCGCGCGGATCTCGTCCAGATCGACCTCAAGCAGCGCGGCGGAGTAAGGGGTCTCCTGCTGGCCTGCGAAGTTGTTGGACGGTGCGCCGGTGTTGGCGTTGCCACCACTTGCGACGATCAAGCGCTCTGACAAAAGCTCGCCGGTGTTGGGGTCGACTTCCTGGATCACCTCAAGACCATTGGTCGCGTGGTTCTCTTCCGAGCGGGGCAAACCCCGGACGATATCCACAACGTCCCAGCCAGTTTCCGTTTGTGTGATGCGGGTCAGCACACCCGAGTTGGTGTCGAGATTGGCATCGTTGCCGGACCCACCTGCGCCGATGCGGCTGTCTGATGAGCTGACGTACATGACGACTGCGGGCTTGCCGCCGATCTCAACCGGGTCACCGTTGCTGTCGAATTGCTGCACGACGTCGATGCCGGTAACCTGGCGGACGCTCGTCGCGGCGTCAGAGCCATCGTCGTTGTGGTTCGGAATATCTTGGACGAGGTCGAGGTCTTCTGCTGCGGTCACATAGAAGCTATTCGTGGTGTCGCCGTCTGCGGGATTTGGATCGCCAAATGCGACGTCTAGAACTTTGATATCACCGGCTTGCTGCGTGACGTAAAGCCGTCCGTCAGGACCCCAGACAAGAGCCGTTGGCGACCCAATCGAAACGACACCATTTAGATTAAGTTCACTACCTGTAAAATCGTCAGTAACAGCCACAAAAATTCCCCCCAAAAAGCACTCGGCAATAAGTCGCGTGCAAGCTCGGGCTCAGAAATAATTGATGCGGCAAAAATATTTACTGGGCCACAGATACCCGAAATCGCAAGGTATACGCTGACCACCGGAAAAATATTTATCAACACAATTCGGCCATTTTTTGCCCTATTTCGGACACATTTTTCGGCAAGCGACGTCGCAGCCTCAACGGCGTTAACTAATTATTAATATATTTCAGTATGTTGTTTCTACCGCAGACTTAAATCGCTGCTACACCGTACCAAAGGCGTTGTTTCAACCCATAGATGTGCTGGTATCCGATTTGGAAACAATTCGGTGAGCAAATCGAAAAAGAAAGAAGCCGCACTTCATTTTTGAGACTGCCCGAGAGAATCTTCAACAATTCAAAAACAATTATTAATTGAATTCTGAATTCATCTTTCAATTCTAGATTGAAGGAATTTCGAGTCTTTCTTTTCATCTCACGCGGGGAATTTCAACGGCTGCACGGCGATTTACAGCCACGGTGTAAACCGCCATCAAATGCATCACTATGAACCCCCATTCAGACCGAATTTTCCGGCCAAATATTACTCAAAAACCAACGAATAAATTTGCCGTACAAGCACACCATTTTTGATGTTCAGAGGTATCTATCATCTCCTGTCAGAGGCTGTTTGTGAAATCCGACTTGCATGCGCATTCTGGGAACAATTTTGGAGCGTGATCGGTTGAGCAATCAAATCCACACAAACCGGAGGATCCTATGTCCAACATCGAATATGACCCTGAACTCGCGAAGCTGAAAGGTTCCGAACAGCATCACGACCTTAAGAATAAAGCTGGTGAGAAAGCCGATGAGGATCACGCAAAAAGCGACGCAACACCATCCGACACTGTCGTTGATGCGGTGTCAGGATCCGACGACGAAACACAAATCGCAGACAAACTCCGCGAAGTGGCTGGGAATGATAAATAGAGCATAACGCGAAACCACGGAGGAGCTTAAAAATGCGGGCCTATGCGAAAGTCGCAGTCCTTTTGGCGGCAATGACTGCACTATTCCTTGGTGTAGGTTATCTCATCGGCGGCGCATCAGGTGCGCTCGTCGCGCTCGCATTGGCGGCGGCCATGAATCTGTGGACCTGGTATCGCTCTGCCGATGCAATTCTACAGATGCATGATGCCCAACCTATTGGCCCAAATGACCGCTTCGGTCTTCACAGAATGACAGAACAAATGGCCCAGCAAAGCGGCCTTCCGATGCCTTCTCTCTACATTATGCGGACGCCTCAGCCGAATGCCTTCGCGACAGGTCGCAATCCAAACAACGCGGCGGTTGCGGTGACGACCGGACTTCTCGAGCATCTCAGCCGCGAAGAAATCGCTGGCGTCATCGCGCATGAGCTGGCGCACATTCAAAATCGCGACACGCTCGTAATGACAATCAGCGCGAGCTTGGCAGGTGCGATTTCCATGATTGCCAACTTCGCGGTCCTGATGGGCGGCCGTCGCGATAGCCCCCTTGGCGTGTTCGGCGTTATCGCGATGACAATCTTATCTCCATTGATGGCAGCCATTATTCAAAGCGCGATCAGCCGCACGCGAGAGTTTGAGGCTGACGCGGATGGTGCGGAGATATGTGGCCAACCCATGTGGCTTGCGTCTGCACTGCAGAAGATCGGCGCACTTGCGGGACGCATCGATAACCACCATGCGGAGCGGCAACCTGCCACCGCCCATATGTTCATCATCAACCCGCTTCATCTGCATCAATTGGATCGCTTGTTCGCGACACACCCTCCAACGGAAGAGCGGGTGCGACGACTGTCTGAGATGCAATCTAAAGGTCTTCGCGCGGCCGGATGAATCCGACGGCGCAATTCCTCCCCAAGTCCAGAAGCAGCGTAGAACGTGAGTTTGGCGGAACATTCACCGCACGAGGGGGTTCATCGGGTGAACACTAAGGAAAGGACACAGCATGACCGCCTTCTCTTCCGGCCCGATAACCCAAATGCAAACCCATTCACCGAAGTTGTATGCTTTCGCTGTCACCGGACACATCGATGACGACGCGTCTGAAGACCTTGCCAAGTTCATGAATGACGTTTTTGATCGTCATGAGGAAAAGATCGACATGCTCCTCGACCTATCAGCATTTTCGGGCAGCGATTGGGATAGTTTTCTCGATGGTGACGTCATCGCCTCTCGCTTCCGTGCCCTCACGAACGTCGACAAATATGCGGTGATCGGCGCGCCGGACCGCGCGGCAAAAATGATCAACCTCTTGGACAAGGTCATACCCGTGCAAGCCAAAGCTTTCGGCGCGGATGAAGTTGAAGCCGCCTGGACATGGGTCGGCGAAGCGCGCCCTGTGGCATAGAGCGAATGGATCAGTTCGACAGTATTGTCGTCGGCGGCGGCTCTGGCGGTCTCGCATTCGCGCAGGAAGCCGCAGCTCTCGGCGCGCGCGTGATGCTGATTGAACACAACCATCTGGGCGGAACCTGCGTCAATCGCGGTTGCGTGCCAAAGAAGATTATGTGGACGGCAGGCAAACTAGTCCGCGACGCCGCAGCTGCGCAAGGTGTGGGCATCCTTGAGGCCCCGCTCCTTCACTTTACGAAACTGGCCGAGCGACGGGACGATCATATAACGGGTCTCCGCGAGGAATTTGCGGAAAACCTTGATCAAGCAGGTGTGACGTTGTTGCGAGGGACTGCATCGATTGATGGAAGGTCTGTCACGGTTGATGGTGAAACGTATCAGGCGACGAACGTTATTGTCGCCACTGGTGCCCGGCCGACCAAATTGGAGATCCCAGGTTCTGAGTACTTGCGTGACAGCCAAGATGTATTGTCTTGGACGCACCTCCCAAAAAGTATGGCGATCACCGGAGGCGGATATATTGGCTGCGAATTCGCGGCGATTTTCGCCGCCCTCGGCGCAGAGGTGACACTCATTCATGACGGCGAGACCGTATTGGACATGTTTCCCGAGGACATTGCGAGGCACGTTCAGACGCAATTAATTGACGCGGGGATCACCCTGTACCTGAATGCGGAATTGACATCGGTTACTGCGGATGGGCAGTGTTTGACGTTCACGACATCTCACGATGAGACTGGCACAGCGGAAAAGATCGTTTCAGCGGTTGGTCGCACGCCGAACACCGACACTCTCGGCCCACTGTCCGATGTTCTTGAATGCGCGGACAACGGCGCGGTAAAGGTCGATGACCGTTTGGGAACAAATGTCGTCGGGGTTTACGCCATCGGCGATGCTGCAAACCGCATGCCTCTCACCCCGGTGGCAACATCTGACGGAACAGTCCTGGCCAGAATGCTACATGGTGAGGGCGGAGAGCTTATCTCCCTTAATGACGTTGCCACTACGACATTTGTCTACCCGCCAGCGGCTTTTGTCGGATCGGTGGACAAAGCAAATCTGCAAGGGACGCTGCGGCCGCTTAGCGAGAACGTATTGACCGCAGCAGATGGCAAAGAGCCGGCCATGTACCGCATCGGATTTGATTCAGCGCAACGGCTTTCCGGTGCGCAGATCGTGGCGGATCATGCGGAAGACCTCATCGGGCTTCTCGCGAGTCTGAAAAGGGCTGGTGCTACGAGAAGCGCGCTTGAGCGTGTCATTCCTATACACCCCTCGACGGCTGAAGAATTCATCGGCATCTAAATTCCGAGCGCATGATTTTTTCCGGCTACACCAATGTCATAACCGGAGCCGTAGCTGGACATCGCTTTCACACCAACGATGCCCAGACTCTCTTACGCTGGTGCCTTCTGCATAGCACCGTGTAGTTTTTCAACATCTGCATGACTAAGGTTCAGATGTGCGGCCAGCTTGCTTAAGAAGTTCTGCTCAGCAGGGTTGTCGGGCTCACCGACAAGCAAAGCAGCTGCGTAAACTTCTTTCCGAGCCTGAGGTGACGTGTCCTTGGCAATCCCCTCAGCATTGATCGGCTCTCGCATCGCCATGTGGATGGCCTCACGATCGCTTTCTGACGCGTCATGCAGAATATCCATCAAGCTGTCGTATTCATCATCGCTCACACCGCCATCTGCACGGGCCATATGCACCATTGCGCGCAACATCGATTTTGCATCGCGATCGGTCTGAATATTGTCCTCGGACACCTGCTCACTCAGTGCCTCTTCATCGCTTGCTTGCGCCTTGCTCCCACCAGTTATCCCAGCCAAAGCGCCAAACAATGTTCCAAGCCCAGCATTCAGCGGAGATATCTGCCCATTGACGCCGGCCTCGCGGCCGTTTGTGGCACCGGCATAGCCGAGCGAGTCCAGGATGTTTCCAAGACCGCCAGTATCGGAAGCCCGTGTCCCGCCGACACGACCGTGGCCAACAGACGACCCGGTGCCGGACTGACGACCGGCCAGCATGTCCTGCACACCTTTCAGACCGCCAGCATTACGGAATACTTCGGCACCTTTTTTTGCTGCGAAAGCAAGGGCAAGTTTGGTGACCATTCGTTTCAAAGACATCATGTGACTCCTTCTTCATGTGAACCTGCTGCTCTGAGGAACTGGTAAAGGCGCGAAAAGTTCGGCTTTCAGCCTGCTTCAAATATCAATGAACCCTGTCGCGCGGTCCGCGATCGCCATCAACATCCGCCTATTCTTGGTGCAAAAAATTGCGGACCGCGGGAACCATCCTTTGCGACGGGTGTTGCTCAACAAAGACACTGAGACCTGTCCCATAGTCGATCAGTGGATTTGCTTGCGGCGACGTTCTTGCGTTTACCCTGTTTTGCCCACAGGGATCCTCTGTGTCCCGATTGAGGAGCATGATCGTCGCCGCTTTTCAAACTGGTTTCATAGACGCGATTTAACTGTCCCCGTGTGAAATTTTGCCGCCGGTCGCGCGCGATCCGTCGATCATCGCGCCGCACCACTTCTCACCTCGATGGAACTGTTTGACGCTGAACCGGTTGCTCTTTCGGAACGCGAGGATTTTGTTCTCGTGAAAGTAATGGGATTTCTTCGAATGAGACGTTGGAAGCGAGCGGCAATCGCAATGGTGTTCGTCAATGCCAGCCAAGCGCAAGCGGACGTTGTTGGTGAGGTGGACGTCGATTGGTTCGGGAACGATATCATTGTCGAAGCATTCGAAGATCCCAAGGTTGAGGGCGTCACATGTCATGTCGCCTATTTTGAGCGCGGGATTATTGATCGGCTTCAGAAAGGGAATTGGTTCGAAGATCCGTCGAATTCCGCAGTTTCCTGCCGCCAAACCGGCCCGATCAAGTTGGGCAATATTGACCGATCAGAGGAAGGCGAAGGTATTTTCAACGAACGTCGTTCGATCATCTGGAAGTCATTGTCAGTCAAACGGATCTTCGACGAAGAGAACCAGACGCTGATCTACCTTTCGCATGCGCGTCAGATAGACGATGGTTCTGCAAAGATGTCGATTTCAACGATCCCGCTTTTTGAGAGTGAAGAGGATCGCTCCTAACGGTCTTCAGCTCTCGCGTTCGTAAGGCGAGATCTCAGCCTATCAGTGAACGTGGCTATGCGCCTGACAGATGCGTCAACTCTGGCATGGCACGAGAATTCTCACTGGCGCGGAACTAAAGTGACCAGAGGACAGTTCCTTTGCGGATACCGATATTCCGCAAAGGCGCCAAGCTGATGGACCAAGCCAAACTTCATGATCTTCAACTGATCAACGACACGGCGTCCCTCAGCGCTGTCTTATTTTGTCGGCCAGTCTTAAAGCGTTCTATGCTTTCAGCCTATGCAGTTCAGATCTCATGGTGATGACATGCGCCTGACAATCGCCACCGGAAGCGTTGCCGTTCTGGCGGCTATCGCACTCCTCGCTGCCCTGTCGCACGCACAAGATATCCTCGCACCGATCCTATCGGCCCTGCTTTTGGGCATCGTCATGACGCCATTGTCACACCTTTGGGACAAACTGCGCTTGCCGAAACCGATCTCTGCATTCCTTTCAGTGCTCCTGGCATTGTCGTCGCTCTTGGTGCTCATCTTGCTGGTCGAGCCCTATGTGTCGAAAGCGATTAACCAGGCCCCGTTGATACGTGCCGAATTGCGTGAGACCATTTATGAAGTCCGTCAGATGCTGCGCGGGTTGGAAGAGATTTCCGACGAAATGGCCGCCGCGATTGAGCCGGGCGCTCCAGCCGATACAGAAGAACAGGCGGTCAAAATTCCTTCGCTCACGGATGCTTTGTTCTATGCACCGCAGTTTCTTGCACAGTTCCTGATCTTCACCGGCTGTCTCTACTTCTTCCTGTTGGCCAGAGACACGGTCTACGATTGGCTGAGCGACAACCTGGCGGCGCTTGGCGAAAGGGACCTGCGGCTCGCGGCAAAACTGGTGTCGCGCTACGTCCTGACGATTTCAGCGATCAATCTGTCCTTTGGCGCGGCGGTTGCGTGTGCCATGTACCTTATCGGCATGCCGTCACCAATTATCTGGGGTCTGCTTGCATTTGTCTTGAACTTCATTCTGTACCTTGGGCCTGCCGCGCTGGTCGTCATGCTGACTGTTGCAGGCATCGTGGTATTTGATGGCGCGGCAAGTTTCCTGCCGCCAGCTCTTTATCTTGCGATGAATGCAACCGAAGCGCAGTTTGTCACCCCCACCCTTGTCGGCAAAAGTCTCGCGGTGAACCCGCTTTTGGTTTTTCTCGCCCTGGTGTTCTGGCTCTGGCTCTGGGGACCCATCGGCGGAATCATCGCAATTCCACTTTTGATCTGGACGACCACGGTCGTGCGCGGTTCTTTGACTGGCAATCGCCGTGCAGCAGAGGTTGAGCGCGTAACACCACCTGTCCAATCGGAAGTGCGCGTCTAACAAACGCTCCGCCTGCTGATCAATTGGCGCGCGCAGCAATGCCGACGCGGCACTGCAACATTTTTTTACGATTTTGGAACTTCAGAACAGGTTGGTGGTTCCTCAGCCTGAATAGGTCGTTGCCGCGCAACGGTTTCAAAAGAAGCCCTGCTTGCGCGACCAGCAACAACCAAATTGCGCTTAAGGAACACGCGCTAAGACATGAAAGGACACATCATGACGACGCAAGCAACAACAGACGACACTGTGAGCAACGGTAAAGACAGCACAACATCAGCCCTGAAGGACCGCGCCGCCAAAGCTATGGAAGAGGGGCTTGAAACGGCCAAAGTCTCGGCCGACGAAGTCACTAAAGCCGCAACCGCAGAACTGCAACGCATGGGCGAATCAGGTACAAAGTTCGTTCGCGAAAACCCAATGACATCTTTGTTGGGTGCCGTCGGCGTTGGCATCTTGATTGGCGTAGCATTGCGCGGGCGTGATTAGATTTTGCCGTCAAACAACAACCGCGTCCCAGCAGGCTGAACACTGAAAGGGATGCGGACAAGCCGATGAGCCGCAGGAGTGTTTACAGCGATTAATTCCAACTGAATTCGGCTCTTATCGACACTGCGATCCGCATTAAGGAGACAGTCTATGACAAATTCTTCCGACCTTACACAGACCGTGAAAGAACACGCATCAGACCTCGGGGCGCAAGCACGCACCGCGGCAGAGCGAGAGATCGCGGCACAGGCTGAAAAGGCCAAGCATGCAGCGGCAAGCCAAATTGAAGATGCCGCGAAAGCCGCCGATGCGGCAGCTGCAGAGTTCGACCCGAACTCTCCGCAGGTACAAGCAGTACATCGCGTTGCGGACTCGATTGAGGAAGCAGCGCTTCGTCTACGCGGTGCTGATATCAACGAATTGACACAACGCACGACGGAATTCGCGCGTCGTAATCCCGTCTTGTTTCTCGGTGGGGCCGCAATCGCAGGTTTCGCACTGGCGCGCTTCATGAATGCACGCGCTCCTCAACCGCAACGAGGACTGCAGTCGCATGCCGCAGACCCGTGGGCTGATTTGGAAACGGACGCGGAACCGCGTTGGGGTGGGGCAAACGATGTCTAAGATACCACTTGAAGACACTCCCAGCCTGCTGGTGAACACGTTCCGCCAATTTGGAAATCTCGTTCAAGGCGAGCTGCGACTGGCCAAGGCCGAAATGTCGAACATCGCGTCGCGTGCCGGTATGGGTGTCGCATTCATCGCGGTTTCTATGTTGATGGCGCTTGTCGCATTGAATGTCCTCGCATCCGCCTTGGTCGCTTACCTCGCCGAAACCGGCCTGTCGGTCGGAACTGCCGCCATTATCGTCGGCGGCATCCTTCTACTAGCGGCACTCGGACTTGCGCTTTTAGGCAAGTCGCGGTTGAGCCCCGAGGCGCTCGCACCGGAACGCACCGTCAAGAATGTCGAGAAAGATATTGCGGCGATGAAGGAGGCAACAAATGTCTAAGATCGATCAAATCTCGCATGAAGTCGATGAAGAGCGGGCACGTTTTGCCCAGAGCCTCGGCGCACTTGCAAGCTCCATCCGGCCTGAGAGGCTAGTCGACGAAGCAACCCATGCCGCTTCATCAATTGGCAATGATCTGACGCAAAAGGCGTGGTCAACGCTGCGCGACAATCCAGCGGGGGGCATTCTTGTCTCACTCGGCCTCGGGCTTTTAGCCTCTGGTCAAACCGCTCGGACGGGACCAGGGCGCCGGCCGCAACCTATTATGAAAAATCCGAACGATGCGCTTGTCGGTTTCGATGAGCGTGTCGCTGAAGCTGACGCAGAAATGAGGTCGCAAATGAACGGACAATTGGAAAATACCCAGCAAGCCGCACATATGCGTGCCGCACTGGATCGTGGTTTGGACAAGCTTCCGCCGAAAGCTCGGCAGCGCGTCATCAAAGCGCGTCGCGCCGCAATTGGCATCCAGGAAGAAGTCGAGAAACAAGCCCGTCGTGCAGCACGCAAGACATCTGGTTTTGTGCAAGATCAACCGCTAACCGCGGGTGCAATTGCACTTGGTTTCGGTGTCATTGCTGGCGCGCTGCTGCCTAGCACGCGACGCGAGGATGAATTACTCGGTGCGCGCCGAGACGCTCTGATGGCTGAAGCGCGCTCGGTTTTGGAAGAAGAGCTGCTCAACGCGAAACACAAAGCAGAAGCAGCGCTGTCAAAACGGACAGCGAAGCCGGAGTCGACGATCCACGCGGTCGATTGATCAATAGCACTGGGCAGGCGGGGCAACCCTTGCCTCCCGCCAACTGCACAAGTTGGCAAAGTTGGTGGCAGGCTTCTGCCCCAAACTACGGCGTTCGGCCTCTACATCTCATGACTACCCATAGCAAACCTAGGAGAACCCCATGAATTCGCTGAAGGATATCTATCTTGACCAGCTTCAAGATCTTTGGAGTGCCAATACGCAGGCCGTCGACATTGTGACCAAGCTTGGGCGTGAAGCCGAAGATAAAGAATTGTCCAAAGCGCTGATTGACGGCGTTAATGGGCTTAATGACGGGATCAGCCAGATCACAGAGCTTTGCAACCGCCACGATATCAATCCGAATGGTGAACATTGCAAAGGCATGGAAGGGCTTGTGAAGGAAGCTGAAGCACATGTGCTGAACGCCGACTTTGGTGACCCCGACGCGCGCGATGCAATGATCATCACGCAATATCAGCGCATGGTCCATTACGCACTAGCTGGTTACGGCTGTCTTGTCGCGTTTGCCAATCGGCTGGGCGAAGATGAAGACGGCGCAATCCTGCAGGAATGCCTCGACAACACCTACGATGGTGATCGCCGCATGACCGCGATTGCAACGGGTGGGGTCAACAAAGCCGCTGCTTAAACCAAGCAAGTGAGGAGTACGAGCATGTCCAGAGGACGTAACGCAAGCGTGCCGACCGAACTTCCCGCGTCTGGTTGGAAAGATATTCTCTTTCGCGTGAAAGACGAGATCAGCGAAGATCGAGTTAGTTTGATCGCTGCAGGGGTTGCGTTCTACGGACTACTCGCGCTCTTCCCAGCGGTGACTGCAGTCCTCGCCATCGGAGGGCTGCTCATTGCTCCGTCGCAAATACTCGATGAGTTGTCATCGTTGTCCGGGATCATTCCGGAAGAGGCCATGGCAATCATCACAGCACAAGCGACCGAGGTGACCGGTTCAAGCGACAACGGCTTGGGCCTCGCGGCAATCATCGGCATCCTTCTCGCGCTCTATTCCGCGTCGAAAGGCATGGGGAGTCTGATGGATGGGCTTAATGTAGCATATGATGAAGAAGAGGAGCGGGGCTTCATCCGCCTTAAGCTTGAAACGTTCGGGCTAACACTTCTTCTTATCTTTGGTCTCATCCTCGCGTTCGGCTTGATGATTGGTTTGCCGTCAGTTCTCAAATTCATGGAATTTGGCAAAACAGCGGAATTCTTCGCGAGCGTCCTGAGTGTGGTAGTCTTGGCTTTGTTCACGATGGTCGGTTTGGCGATCATGTACCGCTATGGACCGTCCCGCGACTCTGCCGAAATCAGTTGGGTGACACCTGGCGCTGTCATTGCCACCTTATTGTGGGGTATTAGTTCAGCCGGGTTCGCGTTCTATGCGGCCAACTTTGGATCCTATAACGAGAGCTTTGGCGCTTTGGCGGGTGTCATCATCCTGCTCATGTGGCTTTGGATCTCAGCTTTCGTCATCCTGGTTGGGGCAGAACTAAATGCTGAAATGGAAGCGCAGACGCGTCACGACACAACCGTTGGGCAGGATCAACCGATGGGACAACGAGACGCTGAAAAAGCGGACCATTTAGGTGAAGCGCAAAACGCCTAGACATAAAAAAGCCCGAAGCATCGATGCTTCGGGCTTTTTGCTTCAATTTAGGCGTTCAGCGTGCCGCCGGCACGTGGTCCGGCAATCAGCCAGACAATAAAGCCTGCGACCGGCAGGATCAGAACGAGCAAGGTCCAGAGAACTTTACTACCCGTCGATGCTGCTGACGTAATGATGTGGTAGAGCGCGTAGACATTCGCGATCAAAACGATGAGGCCGAAAATACCATATTCCATTGGCTTTCTCCTTTCTCTGATTACTGAAGAAACCATGAATAGCCTGTTATGTTCCAATTATTGACCGCAACCTCGCTCGCGACATGGCAATCCTGAGTATGCTCATTTTCCGTGTGGCCAATCACGAAGGACAAATTTTTTGAAATAATTCCAACAGCGTGCAACTTTTTTGCGTGTCGGCTGTTCCTCGAGCGTTCCTGAGCAGAAAGCGAGGAGGCGCCTCCCTCATGGTGCTGGTGCTTTGGTTGTGTACCCGCCTCCTCGCATACTCTGACAATCTGCGTTTTCCCAAAGACTAAGTAGTCTGATCCTAGTCGACACAGGTAGATCGCTGCGACTGAAATACACTCCGCCGCAACGCCAGTTTTTCCCATAAGCGAAGTTAGCTCGTGGCTTTGATCCGTGCGGAGCGTCCTGCCGTCACGCGGGCCTGAAACAGGATCACTGCGAACAGGAAGACACCACGGATCACCATCTGCCAATACGCACTGAAACTGATCGTCCCGCGACCGTTCTCAAAGTTCAGGATGTTGAACACGAGACCAAGCAGCAGCGCACCGGCCACCGTTGCGGTCACCGATCCCAAGCCGCCGGTCAACAGCGTGCCGCCAACCACCACCGAGGCGATCGCAGACAACTCCCATCCGATACCCTCAAGCGGTTGCCCAGCGCCGAAGCCGGACGCAAGAATGGCACCTGCCAAACCAGCACACGCGCCAGACAGCAGATAGACGAACGCCGTCGCGCGATTGACTTTCAGCCCCATCAGCACCGACGCATCCGGACCGCCGCCAATCGCCAGGACCGTGCGGCCCAGGGTTGTCTTCTCCAGCACAAACCACAGCATGATCACCACGAAGCCCACCAAAACGATGGACCAAGGGAGAATGTTAAACGCCTTCTCCATCCCCATTTTGGTAAAGTTCGATCCCCAATCGACAGAGATTGTCTGCGCACCCGAGATCACAAGCGCCCCACCCTTCGCGCCGAGCATCGTCGCAAGTGTGGCAATGAACGGCGGAATGCGCAGCACGATAATGCTGAACGCGTTGATTGCTCCAAAACCGATACCCGCTAGGATGGCACCTGGCAGTGCAACTTCAATCCCGTATGGCGACAGGTACGCAGCAATTACAGAGGTAAACGCGGCGACTGACCCCACGGACAGATCAATGCCCCCGGTCATGATGACGAAGCACATCCCAACCGAAATAATGATGAACATCGAATTATAGTTGAGGAGCGACGTGATGTTATAAGCGCTACCAAAGTTATCGTACCGCAGCAGTCCGAACAGGATCAGCGCAACAAGGGCGACCCAGACGGCCACAGATTGCGGATTGCGGGACAGATATTGGCGCAGGTCAAAGGCGTTTGCATCCAACATCGTCTTATTCCTTCCGGGCTTGCTGTACATAGACAGCCGCCAAAATGATCAACGCTTTTGCGATCAGCGCGACCTCGTCTTCTACGCCATTTGCCAGGAGCGTGTATTTCACCAGTTGGATGATGACCGCACCGAGGATCGCGCCGAATATCGGAGCCCGGCCTCCTTGCAGCAGGGCCCCACCCACGACCGCGGCAGCGATTGCATCAAGCTCCATCAGGTTCCCGTTGCGCGCAGCGTCTGAGGCCGAATTGATGGCGACCACGATTAAACCAGCGAGCCCAGAAAGCGCCCCGCAAATCATGTAGACGCCGATCTTGACCCGTTTGACTGGTCCGCCTGAAAGCTCTGCGGCGCGTTCATTCCCACCGATTGCCAGCACGTAGCGGCCAAATGTCGTCTTGGTCACCACGAGGTACAGCACCCCTGCTATCGCAAGCGCGAGCCAACCCTGAAACGGCAATCCCAAGACCTTGCCCGTCCCAAGGTAGCTGAACGATGGGTTGGAAAACGTCTGCAGATTCCCGTTTGTTAGAACCTGCGCGATGCCCCGGCCCGAGATAAACAGGATTAGGGTCGCGATAATCGGCTGCACCTTCAGGTTTGCCACAAGGATCCCGTTGAACAAACCGCAGGCCAGCGCCGCGAAAAGAGGCAGGACGATCGCTAAAGTCACCCCGAGTGCCGGATAGGTTTGGCCAAACTCCGAAAGAAAGATCAGTGGCGCCAATGCCCCGGCAAGCGCCATGATCGCGCCAACCGACAAATCGATCCCGCCTGTGGCGATCACCAGTGTCATTCCCATTGCGACGATCGCAATGGTCGCAACTTGGGAGATGTTCACAAACAAGGTTTGCATCTGCAGGAAATTTGGCGTGAAAAGGATGTTGAACAGAAGGATCACGGCCAAAGCAACAAGGCCACCGTTTGCCCTCAGAAACGGGCCCCACGCGAATGTGCGTGACGTGCCACCCGGCTGCATTTCAGTATCTTGGGTGCTCATGCCGCCTGACCCTCCGTATGTGCCAAAGCGCGCACCAGCGCTTCTTCCGTGATACCGGGGTTGGTCAACTCCGTCACAATACGCCCTTCATTCAAAACGATGATGCGGTCAGCGCCTTCGACGATTTCCTCAAATTCAGAACTGATCAGCACGACGCCGACACCATTTGCGACAGAGTCCCGGATGATCGCCTGAATCTCGCGCTTGGCACCGACATCCACACCCCGCGTTGGTTCGTCCAAGATCAGGACGTCTGGCTCGATGGCCAACCATCGGGCAAGCAGCACTTTTTGCTGGTTGCCGCCCGACAGCTCCCTGATCGGCTGCTCCATATTGGCCGTCTTGATTCCAAGCGCCTTAATATAGTGTTCGACGATCTCGCGTTCCTTCGCGCGGTCTATCTGGCCGCCTTTCCGCAATCGCGGAAGAAGCGCCAAAGTCAGATTTTCACGCACCGACATGTCAGGAATGATGCCTTCGGCCTTGCGGTCTTCCGTCAAAAACCCAAATCCCGCGGCAATTGCAGCTGCAGGTGTCTTCAGCTTGGTATCGCTCCCTTTGACGGTAATCTGCCCCTCGGTCAAAGCATCAACACCGAAGATCGCGCGCGCAGCCTCAGTCCGGCCAGCCCCAAGCAATCCACCCAAGCCGACGATTTCGCCGCGGCGCAGGGTCATATCAAATCCGTTCAGCCGCGGTCCTGTCGAAACGCCGTCGGCCTGCAACAGAATTTCGCCTTTTGCTTCGGAAATCTCATCTCGTCCAAATTCGGTCATCCCGGCTTGGGCAATATCGGCCGCATCCCGTCCGAGCATGCTGGCGATGAGTTCGAGCTTGGACGTCTCAGCAATTTGGCGGCAATCCACTGTCCGACCATCGCGCATCGTCGTGACGCGGTCGCAAATTTCAAACAGTTCATCCAGGAAGTGCGACACGTACAGGACTGACACTCCCGCCTCGCGCAGGCCTTTGACGACGCCGAAAAGCACTTCAACTTCTGACGCATCAAGGGACGATGTTGGCTCATCCATAATCACCAACCGCGCATTCAGCGACACCGCGCGCGCGATCGCAACAAGTTGCTGGATCGCGGTAGAATAACTGCCCAAAGGCGCGCGCACGTCAATGTCGATGCCAAACCGGGCTAGGATCTCGCGGGAGCGCTTGTGCGCTTCCTTCCAATTGACAAAAACACCGAGGCGCTTCGGTTCATACCCCATCATCACATTTTCCGTGACAGACCGCAGCGGCACGAGGTTCAATTCCTGATAGATTGTGGCGATACCAGCGTCCTGCGCTTCGCGCGGACTGCTAATGTTGCTTTCTGTGCCATTGAAGACGACAGTACCACCGTCCCGGCGATAGACCCCTGTCAGGATCTTGATCAACGTCGATTTACCGGCACCATTTTGCCCGATCAAAGCATGGACTTCGCCCGGCGTAATCTCGAGAGAGACGCCTGACAAAGCGCTCACCCCCGCGAAAGCCTTGTCGATATCGCGCATTTGAAGAAGCTCTGCCATGTCACCCTCCCCGGCAAAGTTTGAAACGCCGAAGGAGGCACGGTCAAGAACCGCGCCCCCTCCGAACAGGAAGGCTTTAGTAAGCTTCGTCGATGTGATCAGCTGCGTTGTCTTGCGTGAAGATACGGTCCTGAACTTGCACCCAGTGCTCGATCTCCTCACCGGCTGCGTAGCGGTTCATCACTTCACAGGCGAGCGGACCGAAGAAGGGTGAGCTTTCAACGGTCACACCCATTTTGCCGTCGATAATCGCCTGAAGCGCGTCGCGCGTACCGTCGATGGAGACGACCAGAACGTCTTCACCTGGCTTGCGGCCAGCCAGTTCCAGCGCCTGGATCGCACCGATCGCCATTTCATCATTGTGGGCATAAACGATGTTTACCTCCGGATGAGCCTGCAGCAGTGTCTCCATGACCTGACGGCCGAGGTCGCGAGCAAAATCGCCAGTCTGCGATGCCACAATTTCAAATCGTGGATCCGCAGCGATTGCATCATCAAACCCGCTTTTGCGGTCGTTCGCTGGCGAAGACCCTGTGGTGCCTTCCAGCTGAACGATAATGCCTTTCTCACCCTCAAAGTTTTCAATCGTCCATTCTGCAACACGGCGACCCTGGTCGATAAAGTCAGACCCCAGGAATGCGACGAAGTCTGTTCCAGGCTGTGCCGCTGCCGGATCAACAGACCGGTCCACGAGGAACGTTGGAATGCCCGCCGCCTTGGCTTTTTTCACCGCTGGGATCAGTGGCTTTTCTTCGCGTGGCGGCAGGAACAGAATGTCAATTCCTTGGGCGATCATGCTGTCGACATCTGCGACCTGTTTTGCGGCAGAGCCTGCTGCATCGGTCGCAATCAGATCCCAGTTGCAAGACTCTGCGGTATCCATGAAGGACTTAGTTTCAGCGATGCGCCAAGGGTTGTTTGATTCCATCTGGGCAAAGCCTACACGGTACCGTTCTTTCTGCTCCAATGGGGGCAGTTCGGCCGCTACCATTGACCCCATACCCAGGCTCAGGGCCGTCGCGGCCATCAGCAAATTTCTGCGTTTCATGTCTTTCCTCCACTTAATACGCCAGTGTCCTCCCGGCGCGATTGATGGGGTTACCCCCAATTCAAGTAAGTCGTCTGTTTTTTCAGGTAGGCGTCGAAGCCATACTGACCGTCCTCGCCACCAATGCCGGAATGTCCCCACCCGGTGTGAAAGCCCTGAACGGCCTCTCCATTGCTGCGATTGATGTAGATTTCGCCAAATTTCAGGGCGTAAGGTGTCTGTGCGATCTGCCGGGCGTTCTGCGTGAACATATATGCCGACAGCCCGAACGAGGTGTCGTTGGCAAGGGATACGGCTTCGTCGAAGCCGCTAACCCGTTTGGCAGCGACAACCGGACCAAAAATTTCCTCCTGTAGAAGCGGAGACGCATTATCTGCAACTTCCAAAACAGTCGGCGCAATCCAGTGGCCCTTCTCGTAGGGGCCATCCCGAAGCGCACCGCCTTCCAACAAGACCTCGGCCCCGGCGTCGGTGCCGCGGGCAACAATTTCAGCAATCTTGTCGATTTCGACACCACTGACCTTCGGCCCCATGTCGACGTCGGTCATCGGGTCACCGATGGTCAGCGCCTTGCTGGCGGCAACAAATTTCTCAAGAAACTCGTCAGCTATCCCCTCGTGCAAATACATTCGCTCATTGCAGGTGCAAATCTGTCCGCAGTTTGTGTAGCGCCCGGCCACTGCCGCCGATACGGCACTGTCAATGTCCGCATCGGCCATAACAATGAACGGTGCCTTGCCCCCAAGTTCCAAGCGCACAATCTTCAGCTCATCCGCGGCCGACCTGCAAATCTCGCGCCCTGCGCGGGTGCTGCCTGTCATGGTGATTAGGTCTGTGTCGGGGTGTTCAACCAAACGCTGTCCAACAACTGCGCCACGTCCAGTGACAACATTGAACACACCTTTTGGGAGACCCACCTTATCCGCCAGCTCTGCCAAGGCCAAACCTGAAAACGGTGTGATCTCGTGGCTGAGCAACACAAAGGTATTGCCCGCGATCAGGGCCGGTCCCAATTTTCGCGTCGCAAGTGCAGCAGGGTAGTTCCACGCTGTGAGACCTACGACCACACCAATGGGATGGCGGCGGATTTGGATTTCTTCAGACTGATTATCCGAAGTGACGATATCACCTTGGATCCGACGAGCTTGCTCAACAGCGTAGCGTAAGAATGTGACCGCGGCACTAATCTCACCGCGCGCCTGCGATAAAGGCTTGCCTTGCTCCATAGTGACGAGAGTTGCCAGTCGTTCGGCATCTGCTTCAACCGCATCGGCGAGGGCGCTTACATACCCTGCCCGCTCGATTGCCGGACGGGTTGCCCAGAGTGGAAATGCTGCCCGCGCCGCTGCCACGGCTGCGTCCGCATCATCCGCAGTTCCATCCACGATATGCCCGATCAGGCGTTCATTGGCTGGGTTCTCCACTTCGATCAGCGGTGCATCCCCCACGGATTGCCATGCTCCATCCAGGTACATTGCGCCCAGCATTGGCGCGTCCTCAGACAGCTTTTCAGCGAACATTGCGCGTCCTCCCCAAGCCACATCTGCCTCCAAACAAGTGCGGCAATATTGAGACTCAATGTGATAGTTAATAAATTACCTATGTCAATTACTAATATTAGTAATTTCCACTAATTGCGTCGCTTGCGAAAGTCGGCTACTACAAATGAGGGATGGAGGAGGCGTCATGAAAGACGACCAAAGCAGGTCAGCACTCGCAGCTCAGCCAAAGCGCCGCGGACGTGTGACGATGCGTGATATTGCGCGTGTCGCAGGATGTTCGCAGCCGACAGTGTCTTTCGTTCTCAACGACAATGACTCGGTCAAAATCTCAGAACAGACCCGCCTCCGCGTACTCGATGCTGCGCGAGAGCTTGGCTACAAAGCGCCGGTTCAACCGGCAAGGGCAGCGGGCAAAACCACTCCGTACATTGATGGCCCGATTGCTTTTGTGATCGACACCCTGGCAACCAGCCCTGAAGGCGTAAATGCCTTCGACGGTGTCATGGAAGCGGTGAAAGCAACTGGCAACATCGTTATTCTTGCTGAAACCAGGAACGATCCGGTGCTTGAGCCAAAAACGCTGCAGTACTTCATCGATCAACGGGTTTCTGCAATCATTTATGCCTGCGTGTTCACGCGCCAAGTGACGCTGCCGCAAGTCCTGCAGGAGACAGACATTCCGGTTTTTCTGCTGAATTGCTACAGCGAAGACTTGTCCCGTCCCGGCGTCATTCCGGGTGAAATCTCGGGTGGCCACACGGCGACAAATGCTTTGATCAACGCAGGTCACAAGCGGATCGGCCTCATCACAGGTGAGCTACACATGGAATGCGCCAGTGGGCGCTATACCGGTTATCGCAATGCACTCGCCTCTGCCGATCTGCCTTTCGCCGAGGAACTCGTGGTCGAAGGCAACTGGCTTCCTAGCTCTGGCTTCGAAGGCACGCGCAAACTCATGTCGCTGCCAAACCCACCCACCGCCATCTTCTGCGCAAATGACCGCATGGCGGTTGGCTGCTACGAGGCGCTGAAGGAAATGGGGCTGTCGATCCCCGAAGACATTTCGGTCATCGGCTACGACGATGACGAAATCGCCCGTCACCTGTCACCCCCGCTCACATCCATGAACCTCGCTGATCGCTCCATGGGCCGCTGGGTCATTGATCAGCTCTTCCACGGCGAAGCGGGCAATGACCGCCACCCTGTCACCAAGCTGGAGTGCGCTTTGGTGGAACGCGACTCCATCGCCCCACCCAAAGGCGACCGGCGGAACTCCAACAAATGACCGCGACCTTCGATCACATCGTGATCGGAGGTGGATCATCCGGCGCCGCCTGCGCCGCACGCTTGGTCAAGGCAGGCGCCCGCGTGCTGCTGCTAGAAGCGGGACATTCCAACCGTCACCCCCTCCTCGATATGCCACCTGGCATCTTCAAGATGATCAACGGCTCGAAGTTCATGCGGTATCACAAGACCGAGCCGCAAGCGCATCTCGACGGCCGCGTCCATGACATCCCGCAAGGCAACGTCCTCGGCGGCGGCTCTTCCGTCAACGCCCAGGTTTACATGCGCGGGCGCCCGTCCGACTATGACGCGTGGAACGACATCCTGCATGGCGCAAACGATGGCGTGGGATGGGGCTGGAAAGACGTCCTGCCCTACTTTCGTGGGATGGAGGCGAACAACCGTTTCGCCGACGATCTGCACGGCACCGATGGCGAGGTCCTTGTCTCCGACCCCGGCCATATCAATGAAATGTCCCGCTGGTTTGTCCAGGCGGTGCAGCAAATGGGCGAACCGTTTAATCCGGATTTCAACGGCCCAGCGCAACGCGGCGTTGGCTTCTACCAGTTCACCAACCGCCACGGGCGGCGCAGCTCATCCGCCTATGCGTTTCTGTCGCCGCTCAGGGATGACCCGAACCTGAGCATCAAGCTTCACGCCGAAGTCGCTGCAATCCAACTCACCGGTGATCGCGCAAAAGGTGTCACCTACCGTGACAAAACAGGCGACCATCAGGCCAACGCGACGGGAGAAATCATCGTCGCCGCAGGCGCCCTCGTCTCACCAAAGATCCTCATGCAATCGGGCATCGGCCCCGAAGACCACCTCGCCGAGCATAACGTCAATACCCTGCACGCCCTGCCAGGGGTCGGCCAAAACCTGATCGACCACCCAGAAGTCCCGATCACCGCTTTCGCCAACGGCCCCTACGGCTACTTCAAACAGGGTGACGGCTGGCGCATGCTGCGCAACGGCATCCAGTTTAAGCTCTTCGGCAGCGGCCCCGTCACCTCTGCAGGGGTAGAGGCCGGCGCATTCGTCAATCCGGCAGACCCATCCGCTGACCCAACCATCCAAGCCTTCTGCGTCCCCATCGTCTACCTTGACCGCGACGCACTGGACGAAGTCGAAGATGACTACGGCCTCACCGTCACCACAGTTGTTGTCAAACCCAAGTCCCGCGGAAAGGTCCGCCTGCGATCAAACGATCCCTTCGCCATGCCCAGCGTCTCACCCAACCTGCTCAAACACCCTGACGACATGGCAGAGATGATCCGCGGCCAGCGCTTCTTCCGCGAAGCCTTCGAAACCCGCCCCCTCTCCGACCGCATCGGCAGCATCGTCATCCCCGAACGCGACGACGACGCGACGCTCATGGCACATTGCAAACGCTTCGTGAAAACCAACTACCACCCTGCGGGCACCTGCAAGATGGGCGCGGACAATGACCCGCTCGCTGTGCTCGATAGCCGCATGCGCGTGCGCGGCATTGAAGGGTTGCGGGTCTGTGACATGTCTGCTGTTCCGGACATCAACGCGGGCAACACCAACGCCCCTGCCATGATGCTCGGCGCCCGCTGCGCCGATCTGATCCTCGAAACCGCTTAGCCTTTCACGGCCCCCGCCGTCAGCCCCGACTGGAACTGGCGGGTCATCAGCAGATAAGCAATCACCACCGGTAGTGTTGAAACGACCACGGATGAGAACACCAATCCCCATTCCGTCGAATAGGACCCGATGAAAGACACGATCCCAACCGGCATCGTCTGCACCTCAGGCTTGAAGGCGAGGATCAGGGGAATGAAGAACTCATTCCACATCCACACCCCGTTCAGGATCGCGACAGAGATCAGCCCGGGTTTCATCAGCGGCAACACGATACGGATGAAGATCTGCCACTCCGTCGCGCCATCCATCCGCGCCGCATGCACCAGATCACGCGGCAAAGCCGCCGCAATCGGCGTCAAAACCAACACTCCCAAAGGCAGCCCCATCGCAATGTATGGCACAATCAACGCCAAAAGCGTCCCGAACAGCCCCACCGCCTTCAACACGATAAAGAGCGGCAGAATGATCGCATGCACCGGCACCAAAAGCCCCGCAACAAACAGCGTATAAAGCCCCATCGCGAACTTCTTTTCTTTTCGGCTGAGACCATAGGCAATCATCGTCGCCAGGAACGTGCTGACCAACACCGCCACCGTCGTCACAATGATCGTATTCGGAAGTGTCAGCGACAGCTGCGCATCCGTCCACGCGCGGCTGTAGTTCTCGATCTTCCATTCTTTCGGCAAGCCAAACGGGTTGATGAAGAACTCCGGCACCGACTTGAATGAGGCGATGACCATGAAGAAGAGCGGCCCGAGCACCCAGAGCGATGCAACAACCAAAACCGCCGTCCGTGCCGTCTTGCCCACGAAGACGCCAAAGTCGCTCTGGCTGCGCTGCAATTGCGGTGCGCTGCTCATCCCTCAATCTCCCGGCTGCGCAGGATGCGTATCAGACCCCAACAGATCGCCGCCATCACCACCATCATCAAAAGCGCCATCGCGACCCCAAAGGCAAAGCGGATCTCAGCGCTCGAAAACGATGATCCGCCGAAGGCTGTGCGATAGATCAGTGTGCCCAGAACATCTGTCCCAAAGTTCGGGGCGCCCAAAGGCCCGGTCAAAACATAGACCACGTCGAACGTTCGAAATGTCCCGATAAACGTCAGAACCGTGAGTGCGGTGAAGGCCGGGGACAATTGCGGGAAGACGACCCGCCAAAAGATCTGGCGCGTGTTGGCGCCATCCATCGCGGCGGCTTGTTTCAATTCTTCGGGTACGTTCTGTAACCCGGACAGGTAAATGATGATCGACCAGCCCATGGAGTTCCAGGCGGTCACAAACACGATCACCGCCAACGCCGTGCCGGGCTGAGACAGCCATTGCCCGGCCAGGAACCCAAGCCCAATCGCCTCCAGCATCGGGTTCACAAGGCCAATGTTGGGCGACAGCATAAGGGTCCAAACAAAGCCGGTCGCAACCAGTGACATGATTACAGGCAGGAACAGCACCGTCCGATAAAACTGCATGAAGCGCGGTTTCTCGTTCAGAAGTACGGCCAGATAAAGCCCGATTGTGTGCTGAAAGATCAGGATCGCGATGAAGATAACCGCATTATGAAACGCGGCGCGATAGAACGGATAGTACGTTAGGATCTCTGCGTAGTTGGCGAGACCGACAAAGGACAAATCGTTCCCAAGGCCCGACCAATTGGTCATTGAGACGCCAAAGGCAAAGGCCAATGGCAGCAACATGACGGCAAGGAAAAACAGGAACCCCGGCAAGACAAACCACAAATGCCCATAGCGCAACGAAAACTGCGATGGCGGTTTGGGAAGTGTGGCCTGTGTCATGCCGGAGAACCTGTCTGGAAAGAAGGGGCCACAGACGCAGCCCCTTGGGAGGACCCCTAGTTGCCGCTTGGCTCTACCGCAGCCTGGATAGCTTCGGCAAAGGCTTCTGGTGTCATTTCACCGAGGAACAAGGCGGCAGTATTCTGTTGTGCAACCGACCAAACGTTGCCGGTTTCAGGAAGTTCATAGAACACCCGCATATCGTTGCTGCGTGAGGCCTCGATAAATTCCTCAAGGATGCGATTTTCCGCGGGCACCACGTTTTTGTTCGTGGTCATGGTGATGGTATCGACGACCATTTGCTGCGCCTGATCACCCATCATCCACTGCAGGAACGTCGTCGCAGCATCCGGGTACTCGGTCTGGGAGTTCACGAGGTAGATGTATTCAAGCCCCGTCACCGTGGCTGGCTTGTTGTCGCCCACAGCAGGGAACGGAACCACACCAAGGTCAACATCCGGGTTGATTTCCTGATAACCAGCGTAGTCTGCGGAGCCGCCGGGCATCATCGCACCCTGCCCCAATGCGGCCAGCGCTTTGCCTTCCACATATGGTGTCGACAGAGCACCTGGCTGCATGCAATCGCCAATGTCTTGCAGGAAATGAGCGGCTTCCAGAAGGTCAGGGTCTGTAAACTTGCGTTCACCGCGGCGCAACGCAGCAAACCCATCCACGCCCAGAACAGAAGCCGTCATCATCATATACATGAATGAGGGTACGATCCCGTCAGATGCAGGTACGATCAGTGGTGTAACGCCCTGATCTTTCATCGAGGCGCACATTTCGAGGAACTCTGCCTGCGTAGCAGGTGGTGTCATGCCAAGGTCTTCGAAAATGTTGCGGTGGTAATAGAGGCCAACCGAATAGGTACCAAGGATCGGAACGCCCCAGACCTGACCGTTCTGATCAATGGCGTCGGCAGCTGCATCGCGCAAGCTTGAGGTGTCGAGCTTATCGGTCAGTTCCAATGCGTAACCGGCTTCGGCTGCGGCCAGCGTTTCTGGTCCAGCGGGCAGTCCGAACAGATCAGGCGCTTCACCCGCAGCGAGGGCGGTATTCAGCCGCGCGGAATAGTTTGTACCTGCGATCTCTTCCAACTCGATCGTGATGTCGGGGTGGGCTTCTTCAAACGCATCGAGAATGGCTTGTGCGCGATCTTTCCACTCTGGATGGTTATGCCACATGGTAAGCGTCACTTCGGCGAACGCTGGTGCGGCGGCACCAAAGGCCATTGCACTCGCGAGAAGCGCTGATGTCAGGGTATATTTCATGGTCTCTCCTCCTGTTGGTGCTGCGGATACCTCCCATCCGCAGCGTTTGGTTTTAGGTGTCGCGCAAGGCACGACCGGTCTTTGGGTCAAAGAAATGCAATCGCTCACACGCCACCGCGACACGGGCGACATCGCCCTTCCGGGCTTTGGATTGGGATGAAAAGCGGCAGATGCAGCGGCCCTGGATGTCACCTGTCATGGAGACTTCTTCGAGGTTGTCGACATCGTCTTCGACGGCAACAGCCGGCGCCGACAGCGCAACGTGCGCCATGTGGTCAGAGCCAAGCGATTCCACCAATGCAACTTGCGCCTCAAAAACCTGATCCACTGGATGGTCGGGCTGGAGCGCCGCGTCTTCGAGGTCTTCTGGCCGCAGGCCAACGATGATGTCCGTCATCGCGTGATCGCGAACGAGGTTGTATTTTGCGAGGGCCGCATCGGGAACGGTTAGCGTTGCATCGCCCAGCTTCACTTTGATGCCACCTGCGTCACGCAGAAGCGTTCCATAGAACAGGTTCATTGCGGGCGATCCAATGAAAGCCGCGACGAACGTGTTGGCCGGATCGTGGTAAATCTCATCGGGGCTTGCGACCTGCTGCAGCACGCCGTCTCGCATCAGGGCGACGCGGTCACCCATCGTCATTGCTTCCACCTGATCATGCGTGACGTAGATCGTCGTGACCGCCAACTGGCGTTGGATCTGGGCTACCTCCGCCCGCATCTTCACACGTAATTTCGCGTCGAGATTGGACAGAGGCTCATCCATCAGAAAGACAGACGGGCGCCGGATGATTGCGCGCCCCATCGCGACACGTTGACGTTGCCCACCCGACAGATTGCCAGGTCTGCGCTGCAGATAGGGTTCCAATTGCAAAGTCTTCGCGACCTCCTGCACACGCCGCGCAATTTCTTCCTTGCCCACTTTCGCGATTTGCAAAGGGAACGCGATATTGTCGAAAACGGACATGTGCGGGTAAAGTGCATAGCTTTGGAACACCATCGCGATGTCGCGATCGCGCGAGGCGAAGTCGTTCACAACCTGGTCGCCGATCAGCACTTCACCGCTCGTGATGTCTTCTAGACCGCCGATCATCTTCAGTGCGGTCGACTTACCGCACCCAGACGGACCAACCAGCACAAGAAATTCGCCGTCTGCGATCTCAATCGACAAGTCGCTCAGCGCAGGTTGGGCTGCTCCCGCATAAGACTTCTTCAGATTTCTAAGACTGACGGTCGCCATGCCTGCTCCGACTTCGGCCGCAGCTGCGACCCTCCCTGATTGCCAGACTGCACGACCCTCCTCGGCCGTATCGCAGCTGGTGGAGAAGAGTAAGCATATAATCAATCACGTTTCAATATATAATCTATGGAATGTAACAAATAATATATTATTCAGATGGGCAGCCGTCTTTGACGACTAATTCTTCAAGATTTACGCATGGTTGCGGGTGGTCTTTAGCTGCAAATACATCTGATCTCCGGCCCCACGCACGTGCTTCTTGATGCTGGCAATGGCGGCCTCGGTGTCACTATCGCGAAAGGCCTGCAGCAGCTCTCGATGCTCTCTGAGTATCTCCGCGTGACGTGCGCGCGAGATTGGAACGCTCATCGCCAGGGCATTCAGAATGCGACGTTGCAGTTTCCAGATCCCGAATGCGCGTCCATTGTAATGCTTGCGTGCAATGAGTTCGTGGAACTTGAGGTCGAGCCCGGTAAACTTTGGTTTGTCCTCAA
Organism: Paracoccaceae bacterium; assembly: GCA_020628545.1. Classification (GTDB taxonomy): domain Bacteria; phylum Pseudomonadota; class Alphaproteobacteria; order Rhodobacterales; family Rhodobacteraceae; genus Yoonia. Next base: position 75,356 of record JAHDEX010000006.1, read on the forward strand.
CCGGGGTGGCCTCCAACTCTGCCTGGATTGCCTCAAGCGCTTTGAGATCTTCCTCAGTGCAGCTCTTCGTGAAGGTTTCCACAAAGTACGGCTCCATCAACTGGAGCACTTCGAAGATGTCCCGCAACGAATCGGAATCGAAGGTAGACACCGTCGCACCCTTGTTTTGGGCAATTGTCACAATGCCCTCACCCTGCAACAGACGGAGTGCCTCTCGCACGGGGATGATCGACGTGCCGTAACGCGATGCAAGGTCCTGCACTTTCAACCGGGTCCCGCCAGGGAACACGCCATTCCCGATATCAGTCAGGACACGCGTATAAATTGATGTGCTGTCAGCGGATGTCTTTGCCATGCTTTGTGTCCCTTGCCGTCATACGCTTACGCATACCTTTTGAGGCAACCGTATTACAAATCGGTCGTTTTAGATATCTTTAGCAGCCTAATCAGCCAAAACATTATTGACAACGCGGATAATATATTACTAACAATAATATTTAATATACTAAATTGATCATTGGGAGGATCACATGGCATTTTCGTCGCGTTTGCTGGCCGGTACGGCCTTGGCCACCGCTCTTGTTGCAACATCCGTCACGGCCCAGCAGGTCGTTCTCGACGTCACCGCCTGGAAAGGCAACGAGGCCGAACCAGCTGGTCTACCAGAATTGGTCGCCGCCTTTGAGGAAGCGAACCCAGACATTGATGTCGAGCTTTCCTACATCAGCCGACTGGATACAGACCTTGTTTTGCCACCACGTTTGCAGGGAAATGATGCGCCAGATGTCATGATGACGGATATGCCGCTTGTGCAGATCTGGTCTGACGCCGGTTTGCTGGCCGATCTCGGAACAGACTCAGAATGGTATGCACGCCTTGAGCCGTCGCTGGTCCCGTCAGTTACGTCGGGTGAGGCTGTCTACATTATGCCGCTTGAAGTCATCGGGATGGGCAACTTCGTAAACATGGGTCTGCTCAAACAAGCGGGCCTTGATGCAGCGCCGAGCACGCTCGACGAACTTTATGCCGCCTGCGCGGCATTGGATGCAGCCGGAATCAGCCCAATGATATTCACCGGCGGTTTCTCTGCGCCACTGTTTGTGATCGCAAATGGGCTTGAAGCAACAGACGCAGCAGCCAAGCTTGGCATGGCCGAAGAAACCTTCACTGAATCTGAAGCATTCAATGGCTCCATCGATCTTGTACGCACCTTGATCAACAACAAATGTGTAGATCCTGACGCACAAGCAGGGCTCGACCCTTGGTCGACGGCGCTCACAGAATTCAAGGCGGGCAATTACGCCATGATGCCGCAAGGCGCGTGGAACATTGCCGATTTCTCGACAGTGGAAGGGCTCGACTACGTCTTTGCGCCAATTCCATCTGGGAAAGACAGCGGTGTCGCGCTCGACCTTTTCGGAATCGGATGGTCAATCAGTTCGCAAAGCGCGCACCCAGAAGAAGCAGCCCGTTTCGTGAACTTTTTCGCCGATCCGTCCAACCTCCAAATCATGCTGGATGCTGAAAGCGCCTACAGCCCGTTCCAAGGTGGGGCGAGCGGCACACCCGATCTCGCAGCGCCTTATGATCAGTCCCGCATCGACGGTGGTGTCGTCATGTACCCATTTGCTGTGCTTGATTGGCCAAAGCCACTTGAGGGCGAAATTTGGGATAGCTTGACTGGCTTCCTGCTGGATACAAGCAAATCGAACGAAGCTGTCCTGGAACGTTGGGACGAAGCGGTCGAAGACGCTCTATAAGGCATCCGCAGCGCGCCTTATCCGGCGCGCTGCGACAAACGCCTGACCAGAAAGCCCTTTCATGAAACGCAATCTGTCCATCTACTGGTTCACCGCACCAGCGCTGTTGGTTTTGGGGTGCTTCTTCATCTACCCCATTGGGCTTTCACTTCAGATGAGTTTCACCGACTTCAAAGGTGTCGGAGAGGCAAATTATGTCGGGTGGGAAAACTACGATCGTTTCGTCTCTCGGTCCCGCTATATGAACGCGGTGTGGGTGACGCTGAAGTTCACTTTCGCCGTTGTCGTGCTGCAAACCTTGCTTGGCCTGATTTTTGCGGCGCTTCTGCATCGGATGCCTGCAATCAGGAACTTTTGTCGCGCCGTCCTGTTCACGCCAGCGATGATGTCTTTTGTGATTGTCGGCTACGTCTGGCAGTTCATCTATTCGCCCAGCTCGGGCGGGCTGAATGCCGTGCTTGAACTCATCGGTTTGGGCAACCTGACCCGCGGCTGGCTCGGCGATCCTGATACAGCGCTTTATGCCATCGCAGTCACGCATGTCTGGATGTTTGTAGGCTACACGACTGCAATTTTCCTCGTCGGTTTCGCCAATATCCCGCAAGATATCGAGGAAGCGGGCCGGCTGGACGGCGCCAAATCGTGGCAACGATTCTGGTATCTCGAACTTCCGATGCTCGCACCCAGCTTCACGGTCAACATTATCCTATCGACGGTTGGCACGCTCAAAACGTTCGAACTGCCGTTCATCATGACCCGCGGCGGTCCGGACCGTGCAACCAATACGCTTAGCCTTGAGATCGTGAATAACCTCTTTGGGTCCTACAAGTTTGGTTTCGCCTCAGCGCTTTCGATCATCATGCTCTTCATCGTGGTCATCGTCGCGATGATCCAGAATTCATATCTTCGCCGGAAAGAGGGCAACACATGACCCTCCAGAAGTTCATATCCTGGGCTGCACAAGCAACCATGGTCTCAACCGTGATCGCGATGCTGACACCAGTCATCTACATGATCGCCATGTCATTCAGGACAGCCGCGGAGATTATTGAAAAGCCGCTGGGCCTGCCAGAAACTCTCTATTTTGGAAACTACGCCAACGCCTTGGCGCAGATGCCCTACCTGCGATCAGTGTTCAATTCTATCTCAATCACCCTTGCGGTGACACTGCTGGTGGCACTGCTTGGTTCCATGGCCGCTTATCCGCTGGCCCGCCGTACCAGTCGCTTTAGCCGGATCGTCATCATGCTCGTGGCGCTGGGCCTTGCGACCCCACCGTTTGTGACCATTACACCGATCTATGTCATCTTCCGCAATCTTGGGCTGCTCGACACGTATCTTGGGGTCATACTCGCATTCACGGCGCTAAACTTGCCACTCGCGGTGTTCTTCTACACCAGTTTTATCGGGGCCATCCCTAAAGAGCTTGAAGAAGCCGCGAAGCTCGACAATTGCAGCGATTGGCAAATCTATTGGCACATCATCCGCCCACTTTTGGGCCCCGCAACGGCAACGCTCTCGCTTTTTGTGACGTTGATGGTGTGGAACGACTTCACCTATCCTCTTCTGCTGCTCACATCGCCTGAGAAATTCACAGTGATGATCAGCGTCTATCGGTTCCTCGGAAACCTGAACGTCCAACCCGATCAGCTTTTCCCGGCCGCAGTGCTCGGATCACTCCCACTCTTGGTGCTCTTCATCTTTTTCCAACGCCGGATCGTCTCGGGCGTCACCGCGGGGGCCGTGAAATGAGTTGTCTAACTGGGAAGTCCATCGTGCTCACTGGCGGCGGAGCTGGCATCGGATTTGGTATTTTGCGCCAATGCATAGCGGCGGGCGCCGAAGTGACCGTCTTTGATGTGAACCCCGAACATGCAGCGCGCGTTGGCGCCGAAGGTGGCCACTTCGTCCAACTGGACGTCGGCGACCCGCTGGCCTTGCAATCAGCAGCACAGCAGATTTCCAAATGCGACGGCCTCGTGAACAACGCAGGCATCACCATTCAGAAGCCCCTTTCGCACTTGACGCTCGCGGACATGGAACTGTTGTGGGCTGTGAACCAGCGCGCCGTTCTGCTTCTTTGCCAAGCCTTGGCGCCAAAGATGGCGGAAGGAGGTGCCATCGTGAACGTCGCCTCCAACCATGCCAAGGCCAGCGCCGCCGGATACGAAGCCTACGCCGGGACCAAAGGGGCCATTGTCGCCATGACCCGCGCCCTCGCGTGGAGCCTTGGGCCACAGGGTATCCGGGTCAATGCACTCGCCCCCGGCCTGACCATGACCGAAACCGTGCAGCGCGCGGCCGATGCGACGCCCGGATTATCGGACACTTTCGACGCTTGGCACGCCTCCGGCACCCCGGCCAGCGTCGATGAGATCGGCAAGGTCGCCGTCTACCTTTTGTCTGACGCCTCCGCTGCCCTCACCGGTTCTGAAATCATCGCGGATCACGGTATGTCCGCCCGTTTGGGGGCGCTGACATGATCCGCACCCTCATCATCGCCACGCCCGCAGGAGCATCCATCCAATGAGTACGACTTTCGCTTCTGATCCGGCCACGGTGGCAACAACTGCGTCTCACCCTCGTATCACGGCAATCCGCCCTTATGCTGTTTGGGTCGGTGGCCGCAATCAACTGATCGTCAAAGTCGAAACCGACAGCGGGATTTATGGGTGGGGCGAAAGCGGGCTTTCCGGTCGCGAGAAAGCGGTCGTTGGCGCGATCGATCACTTTCGGGAATTACTCTTGGGCGAGAACCCGATGCAAATTGGTGCTTTGTGGCAGCGTCTTTACCGTAGCCAGTACTTCGAAGGTGGACGCGTCTTGCAGGCCGCCATCTCAGCCATCGACATCGCCTTGCATGACATCAAAGCAAAAGCCTTAGGCGTCCCGGTCTATCACCTCCTCGGCGGTTCGCAGCGCGATCATGTTCCGACATTCGCAAGCACGTCTTCAACTGGCTTCGATCAGACGATCACACAGGCGAAACGGCTCGTGGATCAGGGGTGGAACTGCATTCGGATTTTCCCGGACTTCAGCGATCCGGAAACTTTCGAACCGCGCGATCATATTGCACCAACAGCTGCGATGTGTCGGGACGTCCGTGCAGAATTGGGCGAAGGTATCACTCTTGGGATAGATTGGCACCACAGGCTGTCCGTCGCTGAGGCCGCCTCCTTTTGTCAGCGTCTACCGTCCGGAACCCTGGACTTTTTGGAAGAACCGATCCGGGATGAGACCCCGGAAGCGTATGAAGCGCTGCGTCGCATGACCGATATTCCTTTTGCGATCGGAGAGGAGTTTTCCAGCAAATGGGAGTTTCGTCCCTACATCGAACGCGACATCCATCAGTTTAACCGGGTCGACGTCTGCAATGTTGGCGGCTTGAGCGAGGCCATGAAAGTCGCCTCAATGAGTGAGGCGCATTATGTGGACCTGATGCCCCACAACCCACTCGGCCCGATCTGCACCGCAGCGAGTATTCACTTCGGTGCAGCAGTCCCAAATTTTGCCTGGCTTGAAGTGAAAGTTGAGTCGGATGGGGTCTATGTTGTCGATGACGCAGAAGACCTGTTTGTCGTCCAGCCCAAGCGCAATGGAACTGTTTTTGATGTCCCCAATAGTGTCGGACTGGGCGTCGATGTTGACGAAGAGCATGCAAAAAGCCTGGACTTCAAGTTCTGGAACACACCCATGCTACGCCGGAAAGACGGCTCTATAACCAACTGGTAACGCTTGCGCTTTCGGACCTTTGATCGGTCTTAATCGTGCTGAAAAAGCACGTCAATGCATACGCAAACTCACAAATGTCAATTATCCGACACATTATTGACAACCATAACGGTCCTACTTTCGGCAAGATTACCGTGGAAGGATCATTCAAATGAAAAAGACAGTGCTTTTGGCTGCAGTCTCTGCAGTTGCGACACTCGCATCACAGGCGAGTGCCACGAACAGTAACATTCAATGTGGTCAGGACTACACAGTACGGGCAGGCGATTTTCTATCCGGGATTGCAAAGCGGGCTTACGGACAGGCTGGAAGCTATACGCTCATCTACCAAGCAAACGCGGAAGCGATTGGCCCTAATCCGGCATTGATTAATGTCGGCGCGAAGCTGTTTATTCCCTGCGAAAACGCAGACCTCAGCGCATCAGTTGCAGACACCTCGACCGTTGGGCGCGCGGAAACAACTGCCGCACTGCCGGGTCCATCTTCGAGCCGTCCGATCCGCGTTCTGACAGGAACAGACTGGGCGCCTTTCACAAATGAAGATCAGGAACAAGGCGGCCTTCTGACGGAAGTCGCGAACCTCGCTTTGGCGCAGGCCGACGGCAAGCCCGAATACCAGATCGACTTCATCAACGACTGGGGCGCGCATCTCTCGCCGCTTTTGACAGACCACGCATACGATTTCAGCATTGGTTGGACACAGCCAAATTGTGATCTGATTGATCAGCTTAACGATGACTCGAAATTCCGCTGTAACAACTTCAACTGGACAGACCCGCTCTATCAGCAGGTCGTGGCATACTACACTAAGAGTGACATGGCAGATTACGGTGAGCATGCGCAGCTGTCCGGCCAGACGATCTGTCGCCCGGCTGGTTATTCAACAGCAATGCTTGAAGAAGTTGGTCTTGCGGAACCGGACATCACCTTGGCACGTCTCGCCGATCCGGAAGCTTGCCTGAAAGCGGTTGTCGCCGGCGACGTTGACGTGGCCCTTGTGGCGACAGACGTGGCCGAAGGCATCCTGGAAACCTTCGAAGACCCGGCAGTCGTGAAGTTTCACGAGCCCCTTTCCTATATGTCTTCACTGCGGGCTTTGATTTCGAAAACCCATCCTGAAAGTGAAGAGCTTGTCGATACGTTCAACAGCGGCCTGACAAAGATCAAGGACTCAGGCGTCTGGTTTGACACCGTGCGCCGTCACCTGACGGAGCACCGCGCGTCACAATCTTAGGTCGGCGCGGCCACAAACACTGTGGCGAGCGTCCTTTTCTACGCTCGCCCAATAATACCAGCATCACTAGATGCGAAAACTGCAGTCCTTTGGACTGTTTGAGGCACAAATAGGCATCTCGAAAGGAGTGTCTAAAATGAAATTTACAAGGATATCCTCATTGGGACGCATGGCCTTTGCTGCCCTGCTCATCACACTATCCGGTTCACTCGCCTCTGCGCAGCCAGCGAACACAGTCACGATCAAGTACGACGACGGTGACGGCATCACAGGTGAATTGCTAGAAGCGTCAGATGTAAGCCTCCGCTTAGATACCATCATGGGCGCGGTAACGATCCCTTTCGACGGCATCTCTTGTATCGGCGCGGCGTGCCCGGACTCAATTCGCTTTAAGGAAGTGGAAGCACCGGTGGTCCTTACAGCGCTTGATGGCTCTGCTCAGATGGCAGGGAATCTTATTGGCATCGAAGACAACCAGTACGTCGTCGCGTCCGAGATCGGCGAGATCCGGATCGACATGGAGAAAGCCATCTGTGAGGGAGCAGGTTGCCCGGACCAACCTGGGGCGATTGCATTTGGTGGCGCGGTGGTACTGGTACACGGCACGACGAATGTTGAGGGGACGCTTATCGGTCTTGAAGAAGATGCATACCTGATCGACACCGAGTTCTTGGGCAAAGTCCGTGTCACGCGTGAAGCAATTTGTAAGGGTGAGGGTTGCCCGCAGGGGTAAAGCCAAGGGCAAGATCGAGCACGGTGTTGCCCCCTCCTCGCTCACGGATATCATTCGCGCAAGATGCTCGCGCTTAAACTCGGCCATTTCAATCAAAGCGTTGATGTTCTCAAACTTGAAATGCTTCTTTTTGCCTGACACCAACTCGCTCACCGGCAAGTGAGCAAGTTGCGACTAGCGGTCGAATATTGAGTATGTGCGCGGACTTTGGTGAGCCGACGTAACGCGTAATCGGAAGGTGTTTGGTCCAGGTACGACAGGTATTAACTTTCAGGAATAAAGTACAAATAATCGGACAAAGTGCATTCGTCTGCTTGGCCTAAATGCCGGAACGTAAACGAACTGAACTGATCCATCCTTTTCCATTGGAAAACTGGCTACGATCCCTAACTGATAGTGTCACAACGAAACCCGGCCGCCGCCTTTGATTCCATTGTTTCGGGCGCAAAACCGACCACTTTATCGATCAGAATCGCGGGCACTTAGTTCTGAGATGCCAAATGCTGATCAACCATGCGCTGAACCATCGGTGCGAAATGCCAAAAATCGGGCGTAACCATATCGGGCCGCTTGCCAGCATCATCGAGGTAGCGCACCGCGATGATCTCCTTCAGGTTCGGATTTTGCTCAAATAAGTCGACCTCTTCCTCAGACATCGGCCCACCCTGAAGCTTAAGCGAATGCAATGAGGCTTCTGATAGTCGTGCGAAATACGCAGGGTGTGTCGCGCAGAGATAGCGTTTTGCCGCGACGTGATACCGGACGCAATCGGTGATCACACTTGGAAAGAACCTCTCGAGGACGGCAGCGCCCGCATCCTCATGATGCCGGTCCTCGGTATCGTCCATCGAAAAGGTCCCGAATTCGGATGTGAAATGACCGATGTCGTGCAAGAGCGCCCCCACGATAATCTCATCCGGCTGGCCGTTCTGCTCAGCCATCGTGGCACCCTGCAACATGTGCTGACCCATGTTCACCGGTTCTCCGAGGTATTCCTCCTCACCGCGTCGATCAAAGATCGACCCGATGAAGGCAACAATCGTTTCCGGGCTCAACGTCTCAAGATCAGGCTTCATGCGGCAGTCTCCGCCGTGCTCTTTCGCGTCATAGCAGCAAAAGTGGATCGCAATGAGTCCATATCGGCATAGCACCCCTGCAACCAACGCGTGCCGGTGCCTGAATAGCTTTTTCTGGCGTGCAGGACACGCGTGTTATCCACGATGAAGGCTTCTCCCGGTTCAAGACGGAAGCTGACTTCCATTGCGGTATCATCGATAATGTCACCAAGCCGACGATACGCAGCGTAGAATGTCTCCATCTTGTCGAACGGTACACGCGTTGTTGGAGCCAGGGAGCGATTGTTGAATCGTACAGCGATCAGTTCCCCGTCTGGGCCAAGCTCGATCATGGGTTTGCGCGCACGGAGGCAAACGCCGCTCGACCCGGCAAATTCAAATTCGGCAGGATGATCGGCGAGGACATCGAAGAAAGCCTCATTTTCCTTCTGCAAGCGACGTGCCGCAGCGAAACCATCAACCACCATGTTCTCACCACCTGCAGCGGAGCTTTCGAGGCAGTAGAGCACCTGAACCGTTGGCGCAGGATCGCGATAGGGATTGTCAGTGTGGGCCTGTAGCCCAGCGCCTGTATAGGCGAGATTGGTCGGGTTCACCTCTGTTCGCACATCAAAAAGGCGACCGTAATTTGTCTCTCGGACGTGACCAAACAGGTCGACCAAGTGAAATAGAGCACCCGCTTCCACCGGCGCACCAGTGACCTTTGCAAACCCGTAACGGCAGACATGGCCCAACCAGTTTTGCAGGATCGTCGGATCTGACCGAAGATCATCGAAGGTTGCGCTCGGCACATCATTGTTCAAATCGCTGGTCCAAAGGCTGACATTCGGCCCAGTCCACCCCCGCACCTTAGGCGGCTCTCGGTCATAACCGTGGTTTTTAAGCCAAACGAGGTCGAAAGTGGTCATTTTGTTGTCGGGCGCGAAAGTGATAACCAGTGCGTCTTCATTCGCGATATGCGCTGCTGCGATTGAAGTCTCGGCCGGAATATCCCGCAGCGCGATAAGACGCTGGCCATTGCCGGGATCGCGTGTTTCCGCATCCTGCGCATTGTCGCGCAACCAGATCGCGTGAAATCGCAAAGCCTTATTGGCGTGGTACAGGGTAAGGAAAGACGCGGAGGGATCAACAACAACCGATGACATGGGAATTCCTTCTCGTGGACCAATGTCATGACAGATTGGAAAACTTGCTTCATAACTTCAAATTAGGAATTAGACATCTAAGGCTTAGCCAAGCTTATGGATAGACCCGGTTCAAGAATGCCGCCCTTGGAATGGATCCGAGCATTTGAATCCGCAGCGCGCAATGGCAGTTTCACTGCAGCAGCGGCTGAGATGGGGCTTACGCAATCTGCCGTCAGCCAACGCATCACTCATCTTGAGAGGCAATTAAGAACCGCACTTTTTGTCAGGCGAGCCCGAACGATTGCGTTGACGCTTGAAGGGGAGGCGTGGTTGCCTCACGTACGCACCGCGCTCGACGGCTTGCGAGATAGTTCAGAAGCACTCTTCGGCGATGGGCGGCAACAGATAACGATCTCGGCCAGCCATTCCATCGTGTCATTGTGGCTTTTGCCACGGCTCGACAAAATCAAAGCCGTCTCAGGCGGAAAATTGTCCGTCCAAACAATGGTTCTTGGCGCCCATGAAGCAGCGCAAGATGATCTGATCCGTGTCCGCTATGGCTCCGGCAACTGGCCCCACAAGCACGCGGTCCGGTTATTCGACGAAGCGATCACCCCTCTGGCAGCACCGCAATTACTCGAGAACACCGATCATTGGACGTCCTTGCCACGCATCACCTGTGCGGGTCCGCGCCCGGGGTGGAACACTTGGACATCTCGGTTCAATATACCTTCGACACCATTGCCGGATCTGCGATTTGATACCTTCAGTTCGGCACTTGCTGCTGCGGAGGCAGGGCTCGGCGTGCTATTGGGCTCCCTGCCATTGTGCGCGACGGCGCTGCGCAACGGCACTTTGGTTCGATTAAGCGACGATATCTTGCATCACCACGAAACCTACTGGGTTCTGGCTGGTCCGGATGCAATCGCACGAGCGGACTGGCACGCGCTGAGCATCGCCTTGCAATAGTCGTGAGCGATCCGGAACGGAGCAGAAGTCAGCCAGACTTTGGGATTTTGCGTCTCTGTCACATCCCTGTGCGAGGTTTCGTGCTATGATGGTTCTATCAGCAAAAAGAGAGTGTGCCTGATGAAGCTTGTCGTCTGGAATATGGAATGGCTGAACGATCTTGTTGATAGCGAGGCTGGCGCTCTAAAGCCGGATGACCGTAACGTGCGCGGGCCTCGTGCGCCTTGGAAGAAAGAAGGACCGACAGTTGCAGAACGGGTTGCCTTGCTCCGGGAAGGCCTTGCAGATTTGGATCCCGACATCCTGATCGTCGTTGAGGGGCCGGATAGAACGACAGATCTGGAAATCCTCATGGCCAGCCTTTCTGACGCTGATTGGGCGGTTTACGTCCAGCGTTCTCGCTACCCCTCTGGTCCCGACAACCCGCGCCAGAATACGTCAACCCAATGTGTTGGCGTCGCGTTGCGGACTGACCGGGGCGTTTTTGCAGATACACCTATGACCATCAGCGATGTCGAAGACCCTGCCGCGGGTTTGATCCATACCGCCACTGAGCCGTTCTTCCTTGATCTCGGCGCTGACAAAGTCCCGGAATGGTTCCGGTATGAGCGTCGCCCGCTATGGGTCACCATCCACCCTTCCGACGGGTCGGACTTCAATGTGATGGGTCTGCACCTCAAATCAAAGGGTGTCTTTGCCGCGTACGAATGGTCGCGTTGGTGGCAGATGGCCGATGCCAATCGGATGCGCCTGCTCGCGCAGTGCAGGCATATTCGCGAAGCCTTTCTCGACCCATATCTCGCAGACCCAGCGTCGCTGCCATTGATTGTGGCTGGCGACATCAATGATGGCCCCGGTTTTGACACCTCAGAGATGCGCCTGAATGCCAGCGGCGTGGAGACGCTGATGGGGTCTGTCTGGAAGCCGGACCTGAGCCTTGGCAATGCGCTCTTCGATGCGTTGAATGAGCGGGACCGCGCACGTTTGGATTTCAGCGACGTGACGACAACGCGCTTCGCGGACCCCATATTCAACGACACCTATCATCGCGTCATGATCGACCATGTGCTCTATTCCCGCCGTTCAGCTAATTGGGTGGCCCCCGCCGAAGTCCCACGTGAGACCGCCGACGGCACAGCATATTGGAAGATCTCAGATCACTTTCCGGTCGTGGCCGAAATCACGCCTCCAGCATTTGGCGCATAGCGCCTCATTCTCAAAGGTCAGAGCGCCATGCTTCTGAACTGCGACGGACTGAGACCTGTATGTTTACGAAAGCAGCGGTTGAAGTTCGACAATGATCCAAACCCACTTTCCGTTGCGATATGCAGGATATTGTCAGCGCCGCGCAGTAGCATCGCTTGCGCGTAATTCAGTCGCAACAATTGGATGTATTCATTCAATGTGATGCCGGTCGCGCGCTTGAAAACACTCATTGCGTATTTAGGATGAAGATTGGCTGCGGACGCGATTAATGTGGTGGTCAGATCGTCCTGGAAATTCTCGACAAGGAAGTCGAGCATGCGACGGACCTTTTCGTTGACCGATGGATCGGGCGCAACAGCGGTACCGTCATTCGGCCCCACCAGGTCAAACTCGTCAAACACGATACGCTCAATCCTGAGGATAAGCTCCTCGCCAGCGTGCTGCACGCGTTTCGCGTCGTCAGATCGCAAGTATTCACCGATCCGCCGAAAAACCTCACGGTCTTCCCGCAGGCGCGGCTTTGAGACCAGAACACTGCCCTGCATTAATGCATCACGGATCTCTTCCGGTAGCCTGAGTCGGAAATACATCGACAGCGGGAGATGGATCGCTTCAAGAAGCGTACCGGTTTCGCAATCACTGAGCCGATGCGGCAGTCCGCCCCAGAACAGCGCAAGTTCACCCGCCTCCACCGAGAACTCCCGCCCAGACATCTCGTAGGTCAGTGCACCCGCGAAAACGTAGTTCAATTCGATCTGCATATGCCAATGCGCAAGCTGCATGATCGCCGCCTGCCCTCGCCCGATCACGATCTCATTGGGAACCAACTCCACACGGGACTCGGCGGGGTTCCAGGTTTTTCGACCCAGAATCTTACTATCTGCGCAATATTCCTGACTGTCGTGCAAGACGCCGCACCTCCACGCCTGAATGATATTCAAACAGCGGCATCACGCAAGCCGCATGACCAGGGAGGAACGATCATGAAAATGCTGATGTCAACGACAGCACTTGCACTGACTGTCACCGCAAGTGCTGCAACTGCAGAGACCGAAATCACGGTATGGGCATGGGGAAGTGCCGCACCGGGATTGCAGGCCACCGTCGACGGTTTCAACGCCCAACATTCTGATATCAAGGTCACAATTGAACAGAATGGCTATTCCGATGTCAAAAGCCGCGTGCTCGCCGCCTGTGCGGCAGGTGGTGCCGGGCTGCCTGACGTCTTTCAGTTTCAGAACGTGGAAATGGAATTAATAATTGCACAATTCCCCGATTGCGCCGCGGACCTCGTGCCGCTGGGGTTTGATGACAGCGCGCAGTCCAACTTTCCGGAATTCAAGCTGTTCGCTCTGCAGCAGGGCGACAAGGTTTTAGGGATGCCGTGGGATAGCGGCCCCGTCATGATGTTCTACCGTCGGGACTTCTACGAAAATGCCGGCGTATCGCTTGAGGATATCGAAACTTGGGACGATTTCATCGAGGCCGGCAAAAAAGTTCAGGCCGCCAACGATGGCGTCACGATGATCAACGACAACCTGAATGGCGGCGCTGAGTTCTTCCGGATGATCGGAGAAGAACAAGGGTGCGGCTATTTCTCGGAAGATGGCGGTGAAATCACCATGGCCCAGTCAGGCTGCGTCGCGGCCCTCGAAGTTATTGGCAAGTTGAATGAGGCTGGCCTCGTGTCTGCTGCCAATTTCAACGAGAAAATCCAGAATAACGCCGCCGGTGTCGTGGCCACGCAGATGAGTGGTGCGTGGATGGAAGGCCCGATCCGCAACAACGCGCCCGAAGATCAGGCAGGGAAATGGGGCATCTATGAAATGCCGAGTGTGGTTGATGATGGTGCACGCGCAGCCAACTTTGGCGGCTCCCTTCTTGCGGTCGCGGGCAACAGCGACAAAAAGGAAGCAGCCTACACATTCCTCTCCTACGCGCTTGGCACTGTCGAAGGACAGATCACGATGCTGAAGGATCAGGGTCTTGTCCCGTCACTGACATCTGCGCTTGACGATCCATACGTGAGCCAACCCAGCGCCTTCTGGGGCGACCAGGCCATCTGGCAAACTGTCTTGGGCCGATTGGAGCGGATCGCCCCGATCAACGGCACGGAATATTTCAGCGATGCCGATCAGGTTATGATCGCCACACAAACCGCATTCCTTAACGGCGAGTACGACAGCGCGCAGGCGGCACTTGATGAGGCCGCAAAGCAGGTCATGTTCGCCACTGGTCTCCCGGTCGCTGAGTAAACGATCAAGGTCAGGCGCGCGGCATCTGAAACGCCGGGCGCCTGTCAGAGGACCAACTGATGCGCCTTCACACAAAAACCGCCTACGGATTTATCGGCCCCTATTTGCTGATCTTTGTAGCCTTCTGGGCGTGGCCGATCATTTACTCTTTCTATCTGTCGTTCCTATCGACCCGGCGCGCGCCGTGGTCCTTCAATCCCACGATGACATGGGGACGACTGACGCAGGACCCAGCATTCTACAATGCATTGAAGAACACGCTGACGATCCTCGCCATTCAGGTCCCGATCATGATCGCGCTCGCTTGCATTTTGGCAGTGCTGCTCAACTCGTCACTCTTGCGCGCCCGAGGCATCATGCGGTTTGCGTTCTTCGCGCCCGTTGTCATCGGTGAAGCCGCCTACGCTGCCGTCTTTCGTCTGATGTTCAACGCAGAATTTGGCATCGTGAACAAAGCGCTTGGCAGTATCGGCATCGGCAAGATCGACTGGTTTGCAAACCCGACTGCCGCAATGGCCCTCATCATTCTGGCGGTGACTTGGCGCTGGGTTGGATACAACGCCATCATCATCCTCGCTGGCCTACAGTCGATCCCCAAGGACGTTTATGAAGCCGCGATTCTCGACGCGGTGACACCCCGCCAGCAATTCCTGTATATTACCCTACCGCTCTTAAAACCGGTCATCGTGTTTTGTCTGGTCCTGTCGACCATTGGCTCCATGCAGCTCTTTGCCGAGCCGTTTTTGATCACGAATGTGGGCGGCCCGGGGGGCGCAACCGAAACACTTGGGCTCTTGCTCTATAAGCAGGCTTTTCTGAACCTAAATTTTGGCTATGCCTCTGCCATCGCTTACACCATAGCCGCGCTGGCGCTGATCATTTCCGCTTTGAACCTCTGGGTCTCAAGGGGGGACGACGCATGATCCTGAAGAACAAAGCGATGTTGCGCCGTTCGCTTTTGCTGCATGCGGTCATCGTTCCCCTTGCGATGCTATGGCTGATCCCGATCTGGCTGATGTTCATCTTCGCGACACTGGGCGACAGCGCCATCTTCTCCCCTCAAGTGCGGCTCCTGCCGGGATCAGAGTTCTTCGAGAACTTTCGCCGCCTTCAAGAAGACCTCGACTTCGTGCGGACAGTCTTTGTCAGCTTCGTGGTCGCGCTGGTATACACTGTCGCTTCTGTCGTACTGACGTCCATGGCGGGATGGGCGATTGCCATTTACCGGTTCCGCGGGAAATGGGCCGTGCTGGGCCTGATCCTTGGCACATTAACCTTGCCCTACTTCGTCGTGGTCATTCCCCAGTTCATCATGGTCGCCAGGGATTTCGGCCTCTCGAACACATGGTTTGCCCTGATTATTCCGCCACTGTTCAATTCGCTGGGCGTGCTGTTCATGCGACAGGCCTTTGCGACGATGCCAAAGGACCTCTTTGATGCCGCGCGCGTCGAAGGCGTGACGGAATGGCAGATCTTTCGCTATGTTGCGATGCCCTTGGCCAAACCGATGCTCGCTGCTCTGTCGATCATTCTGTTTCTGCATTCGTGGAACAACTACCTCTGGCCGCTGCTAATTTCGAACGACAAGACGATGATGACCGCGCCAGTCGCGCTTGGCTCGCTCTTTGGGCTGATGGACGTGTCGTGGGGAGGCGTCATGGTCGGCGCCACCTTAATGACCGCACCGATGCTGCTCGTCTTCGTCTTTTTGCAGCGCTTCTTCCTTACGGGGATCACAGCAGGGGCGGTCAAGTGACCGTTTTCCCTGCCCCATCACACTCACCGAAAGCCTGACCACATGTCGCTCAAACCACTTTCGCGCCAAACGCTTGGCGTCTGCTATTATCCAGAACATTGGCCAGAGGACCGCTGGCCACAAGACGCGCGCATGATGGCTGAAGCCGGGATCGACTTTGTCCGGATCGGCGAATTTGCCTGGTCGCAGCTTGAACCAGAACCCGGGGAGTTCGACTGGTCATGGCTTGATCGCGCATTTGAGGTGCTTGCTTCAGAGAACTTGAAAATTGTCCTTGGCACGCCGACAGCCACGCCGCCAAAATGGCTCGTTGATCGCATGCCTGACATGTTGCCGATTGGACCTGATGGCAAGGTGCGTGGCTTCGGCTCCCGGCGGCATTACTGTTTCAGTCATGAGGGGTATCGTGCAGAGTGCGCACGTATCACAAAAGCACTCGCCGAGCGCTATGGCGATCATCCAGCATTAGCTGCGTGGCAAACCGACAACGAATATGGCTGCCACCGCACAACGCTATCTTACACACCAGCAGCGCTTTCAGCGTTTCGGGATTGGCTCGCGCAGCAATATCAAAGCATCGATGCGCTGAACCGCAGTTGGGGCAATGTATTTTGGTCGATGGAATACCGCAATTTTGACGAGATCGAATTGCCAATGGGGGCAGTGGCGCAGCTCAATCCATCTCACCTGATCGATTTTCGGCGCTTCGCCTCGCAAGAAGTTGTCGCTTTCAACCGTCTGCAGACCGAGATCATCCGCCGCCATTCACCGGGGCGGCCAATCAGTCACAATTTCATGGGCAAGTTCTTTGAGTTCGATCACTACGCCGTCAGCGCCGATCTCGAGATCGCGGCATGGGATGCGTATCCGCTTGGCTTTCTTGACCGAGAGATTGGCGATCTTGACCTAATGCAGCGCTACATGGGTGTCGGGCACCCTGACTTTGACGCATTCCACCATGACCTATACCGCACCTGCGGCCAGATGCGGCACGGCCTTGAAGACGGGCGCTGGTGGGTGATGGAGCAACAGCCGCCGGGTCCACTGAATTGGGGGGCCTTTAATCCGGAACCGAAGCCCGGCGCAGGACGTCTTTGGGTTTGGGAGGCCTTCGCGGCAGGTGCGGAGGTCGTCAGTTTCTTCCGCTGGCGTCAGCCCAGTTTCGCGCAAGAGCAGATGCACGAAGGGCTTCTTCTGCCTGATGGCACACCGAACCAAGGCTACGAACTATGCAAAGAAATCACGGCTGAACTGGAGACCCTCCAACCGGCTCCTGTAAATACGAGGTCCGATGTTGCGATCATCTTTGACTACGACAGCCAATGGATGTCCGAGATCATGCCGGTGGCCGCTGATGCCTCTCATTTCGATAGCGTTCTACGAAGCTATGCGGCGTTGCGACGGGCGGGGATTAGCGTGGACATCGTACCCCCGACTGCTGAGGCCATCGCCGGCCGGAAGCTGATTGTAATGCCGATGCTGGTGCATTGCCCGGAGGCGTTTACACAAGCCCTGAGTGAGAGCGACGCAGTCATTCTTGCGGGACCCTGGACCGGCGCAAAGTCCAGTAATTTCACAATCCCAGAAGGTTTACCGCCCGGCACGCTAAGAAACCTCATCGATATCACCTTACGGCGTGTTGAAACGCGGCGACCCTTTGCGCCATTCGCTCTGGAGGATGGCAACACGTTTGCTGGTTGGCGGGAAGACATTGCCGCAGGTGAGGACGTATCCGTCCTCGAGCGCCTCGAAACAGGTGAACCGGCGGTGCTTCGGCAAGGGAACATGATCTACCTTGCCGGCCGGGGGGATGACGCGATGCAAGATAAGCAGATCCGGCGCGCGCTCGATCTCGCCAAGGTACCGTGGATCGACCTGCCAGAGGATGTGCGCGTTCGCAAAAACGGCCCTCTCACGTTCGTCTTTAACTACGGACAGGGCACCTGCGACATCAGCTCGCTCATGGGCAATCAAAGCCTGAAAATGGGAACACTGAATCTGGTCCCATGTGGCGTGACCTGTTTCGGGCCGGCGTCGTAGGAAACAAGACCGGAATCTTCCGAAAGCGCAACCTTGCGAAGTCGCTTTCGGCTTTGCTCTTTCATTTATTGCTATTGAGCCTAGGGTGTTGGACCGAAGCGAATTATTGCGCAGCCAATCACCGGTGCACCCGATGTCCTCAAACCGAACCCAAACGCTGATCATTCGCGGAGAGCTGCACAGCCCATCGTTCTTGCCGTGGGTTGCACGACACAGCGTTCGGTTAGGTTTGACCTGCGAAACCCTGCGCGCAGACGCCAGCGAGGCGATATTCGAGGTCGGAGGACAGGCTGAACTAATTGACGCCTTTGAAGTTGGCTGCCTTCTCGGTCCCTTCGACGTGTGGGTCGAGGCGATTTCGCGGACCCCAAGCCAATCCAGCAAGTGATTGCTTTTTTGGCGCTTTGCTGAAAAAGTAGGCCAAAAATCGCCTTGGTTGTGCGGGTTCGCCTGGAAAGGCGCTGCCTGAATGCTCTGCACTGTACAGAGAGAATGTTGGCGCATCTGATCGATGAGGGCTTGAACCAGATACCTGAACACAAGGTCGGTTCGTGACGCCGGTTAATCCGGTAGGGGATGGGACATACTGGACGATGGCTGCCAAAACTGATGCGCAATGGGTGCCGGTCGCGGTGTCTGCTGACATTCTCGCCGGGACGGTGGTTCCGGCACGGCTCCCGACCGGTCCGATAGCCGTCTGGCGTTCAGCCACTGGTAACCTCTACGCAAACGGAGACCGCTGCCCGCATCGCGGCATGCGCCTGTCTCATGGGTTCGTCCGCGGTGAAACGCTATCCTGTATCTATCATGGCTGGCGGTTCGGCACCGATGGGGCTTGTCAAAAGATCCCTGCCCATCCCTCTGTCACACCGCCGAAGACTATTAATTGTGGTCCTTTGCATGTCGCCGAAACGAACGGTGTCGTCTGGGCTGCTGCCAAAGAGCCCGCAGAGCCGCCTCAATTCTACCCGGGGTATGAGGCGCTGCGAAGTCTTGTCATAGTTTCAACACCTGCTGCGATCGCAGCTGCAACAAATGCCACGATAATCGACGGTGCGATCCAAACGACGCTTGGCGGACAAGATGCGGTCTTGCTGATGTCACCGCAGGGACCCCAAGAGGTCTTCATCCTCGTTCTGGCTCGACCAAACCTCAACCTGGCCGACCGCTTGGCGGTCTCGTCCGCATTAGAGGCGTTGCGCAGATCGGCCGAAGCGGTGGAGGGAGCCGCATGATGCCCAATACGATGCGCGATGCGTGGTATCCGGTTGGCCTTCTTTCGGGTCTCAGCGATGACGGCAAAGACAGCCAGCTTCTCGGTGAACCCATATCGGTTTTCGGGGCAAAGAATGGGCGTCCAAGCGTCGAAAGTGCGGGTCGCACACTGCCTGTTGTCGAGCGATTTGGGCACTTGTGGACAAGTTTGGGGTCACCAAACAAAGACCTGTTTACGATCCCAGAAGCAGACCATCCTGAACGTAAGCTGGTGGACGTTGGTGTTGTGCGCGTGAAATGCTCTCCCCTCCGCGCGGTTGAGAATTTCCTGGATGTGGCGCATTTCCCTTTTGTTCATACGGACATTCTTGGGGCAGAGTCACACCCCGAAGTCAGCGACTACAAGGTCGAAATCCGCGACGATGTTGATGAGGTCTGGGCGACAAAAGTTGAATTCTTCCAACCGCAGGCCGCCAAATCGGCCGGTGGCGGGATCACGACCGAATACATGTACCGAGTTCCGGCGCCGACCTGCGCTGTGCTTTATAAGACCTGCCCACCAAGACCAGGCGAATGGGATGTGATCACCCTTTTTGTGCAGCCGCTGACAGAGGACTTATGCGACGTCTGGCCGTGGATGGCCCTATTCGACGACGAAAGCTCCATGACGGACCTGATCCATTTTCAGCAACTGATCTTCTTGCAGGACCGATCGATCCTTGAAAATCAGCTCCCCAAGAGGCTCCCCCTCGATCCTGCGATGGAGACACCGACACGCGCAGACCTCACATCGGTTGCCTATCGGCGTTGGTTGAAGCGGCACAATTATACTTTTGGTGCGCAACTGGTGGCTGAATGATCCTTTACGATTATATCCTGTCCCCAAGCTGCTATAAGGTGCGGCTGCTCGCGTCGCTGTTGGAAGTACCGCTTGAAGTCCGTCCGGTCGATTTTCACCCTGGCCGCGAGCATAAGAGCGCAGCGCTGCTGGCCTTGAACCCGGCAGGCAGTATTCCGATCCTGGTTGACGGTGATCTGATCCTCACGGAAAGCGCAGCCATGTTGGCCTACATCGCAGGACAACACGGCCCGGGCTGGCTTGCAGGGTCAAATCCGGTAGATATCGCTCAGCAACAGCAGTGGCTTGCGTTTTCTCATCGCCTGACACATGCCCTCGGCGGCGCACGACTTGTCGAGATGCTGCATTTTTACGGCGACCTGCCAGCGCTTCAGGCCAGCGGCATCGCGGCGTTGCGTGAGTTGGAAGCGGCCCTCTTCGCGCGACGTCTTTCGGGCGGCACCTTCCTTGTCGCGGATGCTCCATCCATCGCAGATATCGCTTGTTTCCCTTATGTGGCACTGGCACCGGACGGAAGTGTTTCACTCGATATTTATCCGTCAATTCGCATCTGGATGCGCGCCATCCGCGCGCTCCCGGGCTTCATTGAAATGCCGGGCATCCATCGTCTGCATGAACTAGCACCAGACCCTTTCGAGGAGGCGTCTTTGTGACTGGAGTGCTCTTCAAGAATTGTGCTGCGGTGATCGTAAACCATGGCCAAGGTCATGAAGTCCTACGCGATGTTGACTTGTTGACAGAGGGACCTGCGATCAAATCCATCGGACCAGATCTGAACGCACCTGTTGCTGAAACGAAAGACGCAAGTGGCTGGTTCATTTACCCCGGCCTTGTGAACACCCACCATCACTTTTTCCAGACCTTTGTACGGAACCGCGCGGATCTCGATTGGACGAAACTGAGCGTGATCGAATGGCTCGACTTGATCTACCCTATCTTTTCCCGTCTGAACGAAGATTGCTTCTACCATTCCTCGCTCACAGCCATGGCTGAACTGATCAAGCACGGCTGCACGACCGCGATGGACCATCAATATTGCTTCCCGCGGCACGCCGGTAAGCACCTCATCGACCGTCAGTTTGAGGCAGCGGAACTGCTCGGCCTGCGCTTTCATGCAGGGCGCGGCGGGAACACATTGCCGAAATCTGAAGGGTCGACGATCCCCGACGAAATGCTTGAGACGACGGATGAGTTCATCGCGGATTGCGCGCGTGTCATCGACACGTATCACGACGCGGGCCAGTTCAGCATGGGTCAGGTTGTTGTGGCGCCCTGCCAGCCAGTCAATTGCTACCAGGACACAATGGTAGAGTCTGTGGCCCTTGCCCGCGACAAAGACGTCTGTCTGCATACGCATGTGGGAGAAGGTGAAAGTCCGGTGATTGAGGCGCGCACCGGCCAACGCACGGTCGCCTACCTTGAAGATTTGGGTTTCGCTGGAGACGACACATTCTATGCCCATTGCTGGGAGTTATCGCAGCAGGAGTTGGCCCGCCTTGCAACGTCCGGCACGGGCGTGTCGCACTGCCCTGAGCCTGTCTATCTGGTTGGGGCCGAAATCACTGATATTCCAGCAATGCACGCGTTAGGCGTGCGCGTCAGCCTTGGTGCGGACGGGGCAGCGTCGAACGACAATTCCAACCTGATGCACTGCGTCCACTCGGCCTATATGCTGCAATGTCTGGCAGCCAACAGGCGCACGCATCCGGTTCCGGATCCAGCAGCGTTTCTGGATTATGCCACCACAGGCGGCGCATCCGCCTTGCGCAGGCCTGACATTGGAAGGCTGGCACCCGGGATGGCTGCGGACCTTTTCGCAATTGATACACGCCGCATGGACTACGTCGGCACGCGCCACGACCCCCTCAGCCTTATCGCCAAAGTTGGGATAGGCAGCCCAACAGACCTGACCATGATCAACGGCAAGGTCGTCTGGGAAAACGGCGCATTCACAAATGTCGATGAAAGGGCCCTGTTCGAAGACGCGGAACGGGAACTCATCAAACTCAATTCTTGAAACTGGACGAAAGGGCACAACCACAATGACCACTACTTTGAATCGGAGAAACTTTATCGCTGGCGCATCCGTCGCGACAATGGTCGCCACGCTTGGCGCACGCGCGCAGGCCGCTACCCCAGACGATCCTTTAATTGTGACACTCGTGATCCCGTCGCCCGTCGCGGACGTCGGTTGGGGTCACGCATTGTTTGAGGCGTTGGAAACCGTGAAAGCTGACTACGGCGACGCGATGCAACTCTCAGTGATAGAGAACATCTTCGAAGGACCAGACGCAGATCGGATCATGAACAAGGCCGTTGCTGATGGGACCAAGTTCCTCGTCGCAGGCTCTTTCGGATATCAAAACGGCGCGATGCAAATCGCACGGCGCAACCCGGATGTGACAGTTCTTCACGCGTCCGGCTTTATGGTAGCCCCCAACTTCTCACCATTTGCGGCTCAGTACAGCCAAGGCACATATCTGATGGGCATGGCAGCAGCCGCGCTCTCTGAAACGGGAAAGCTCGGGTCGGTTTCGGCCTTCGCTATCCCAGAGCTGATCACATCGATCAACGCGTTTACGCTGGGTGCGCAGCAGATCAATCCCGATATCGAAGTCTCAATTGTTTGGCTGAACTCTTGGTTCGACCCTGCCAAGGCGCAGGAAGCGACCGAGGCACTCGTTGCGCAAGGTTGCGATGTGCTGTTTTCAAACGCGCAGGATACGCCTTCTGTGGTTGCCAAGGCTGAGGAACTGGGCGTGTATTCCTTCAACCTCAATTCTTCGATGAAGGCCTACGCACCGAACACATACCTCGGCTGCGTGCTGACCGACTGGTCGCCGTTCTTCCGCGAGTCCATTGAGGCGCATCTGGCTGGCACGTTTGAGGGAGCGAATGCCTTCCTCGGCGTCAGTGATGGTGTCGTCAAAGTCGTCGACTGGAGCCCTGACATCCCGGAAGACGTCATGGCACGGATCATGGAAGTCGAAGCGGCCATTGCGGATGGGTCTTTTGCGCCGTTTACGGGCCCCATCATCAAGGCCGATGGCTCTGAAGGTGTCGCAGACGGCGTGACGATGACCGATGAAGAGGTCATTGGCATGGATTGGCACGTGCAGGGCGTGACGACCCCGCTGCCAAGCTGATCAGTGACTGAGCCGCTCCTCTCACTGCGTGGCGTCACCAAGCGCTATGGTCCGGTCCACGCCAACACTGGCGTGGACTTGGACGTTCGCGCCGGTGAAATTCACGCGATCCTTGGGGAGAACGGTGCTGGCAAGTCGACCCTTATGAAACTGATCTACGGGGTCGAAACACCGGATGAGGGGACCATCGCATGGCAAGGAGAGCTGACGCAAATCGGCTCTCCCGCATCTGCGCGGCGGTTGGGTATCGGCATGGTGTTCCAGCATTTCTCTCTGTTTGAAACATTGACGGTTGTTGAAAATGTCTCGCTCCTCGTACCCGGTACAAAAAAGGCGCTGACAAAGCGGATCGTCCAACTCGGTCAGGAATTTGGGCTCGAGGTTGATCCGCTGGCGTATGTCTACGCGTTATCTGTTGGTGAGCGTCAACGCGTTGAAATCATCCGTTGTCTGATGGCGGACCCGAAACTCTTGATCCTGGATGAGCCGACATCAGTGCTACCGCCACAGTCGGTCGAATTGCTTTTTGACACCTTGCGCAGGCTTTCCGCTCGCGGTGTAGCAATCCTCTTTATCTCGCATAAATTGGAAGAAATCCGCTCGATCTGCACGCATGCCACGATCCTGCGCGGCGGGACGGTCACCGGCAATGTGACGCCCCAGGATTTCGATGCGCACGCCTTGGCGACGATGATGATCGGGCGGGATATGCCGCATCTTTCACCCGCCGAAGCCGTACAACGTGGCGCAAACCAACTTGAAATCTCAGGACTGACGCTGGGCACTGACGATCCGTTTGGTGTTTCTCTCAAAAACATATTCATGCACGTGGCAGAGGGTGAAATTCTCGGTATCGCCGGCGTCTCTGGCAATGGGCAGTCAGAACTTGCGGCCGCCATATCGGGCGAAACTGCTTTGCCCAAATCCATGCGTGATGTCATCGCGATGCTTGGTCAAGACGTCGGCGCCATGAACCCGGCCACCCGACGCAAGCTCGGTTTTGCCTTTGTGCCGGAGGACCGGCTGGGCCAAGGTGCTGTGCCGGAACTGTCGCTGGTTAAGAATTCCATCCTGACGGCGCACCGACATGGCATGGTGAAAAAAGGCATGATCCGTCATGGGCGCGCAGCCGCGTTCGCCAAAGCCTGCATTGCGCAAAACGACGTCCGCACCCCCGGTCCTGCGGCAGAAGCAGGGTCGCTGTCAGGCGGAAATCTGCAGAAGTTCATCATTGGACGAGAATTGATGCTTGCCCCGAAACTCCTGTTCCTCAACCAACCGACCTGGGGTGTGGATATTGGTGCTGCAACCGCGATCCGGCGACGCTTGATCGAACTTCGCAATGCGGGGTGCGCGATCCTTGTGATCTCGGAAGAGCTAGAAGAGTTGTTCGAGCTCACTGATTACATGCAGGTTCTCAGCGAAGGGCGCCTCAGTCCCCGCTTCAAGACCAGTGAGACCGTACCGGAAGACATCGGGCGGGCCATGATTGGTGCAGGTGAGGGCGCGGCGTAGTGGTATTTCCGAAACTTGTGCGGCGCGAGAACGCGTCATTGCCAGTTCTCATCGCTGCCCCCTTTGTTGCGCTGGCGATGGCCGCGGTCAGTAACCTCGTGCTTTATGCCACGATTGGCGTTGACCCGGCGGCGGTCTTCAAAGCCATGCTGATCGACCCCTTCACAAGCTATTTTTCCTTTTCGGAAATCCTGTTGAAAGCGGGGCCACTTTTGCTGATTGCACAGGGTCTTGCGATTGGCTTTCGCGCGAAGGTTTTCAACATCGGTGCTGAAGGCCAATTCATCCTCGGCGCTATTTGTGCATCAGCAATACCTGTCTACCTGCCGCAAGCGAGTGGCATCTGGATCTGGCCGACGATGCTTTTGTTCGGCGTGCTCGGCGGTTTGGCTTGGGCCGCAATCACGGCTTTCTGGCGCGTCCGCCTGAACGCCAACGAGATCCTGGTTTCGCTCATGCTGTCATTCATCGCACTGCAGCTACTCAACTACCTTTTACTGGGGCCTTGGAAAGACCCGATGGGCTTCAACTTTCCGCAATCCGTGATGTTCCAGTATGATGCGCTACTCCCCATTCTGCTGCCTGGAACGCGGGTTAATGTGTCGCTTATCCTTGCATTGCTCGTAACAGTCGCCGCGTGGTTCTTCGTGCAGCGCAGTTTTGCAGGCTACCGACTTGAAGTCGGGGGATTAGCCCCAAATGCAGCACGCTATGCCGGATTTTCGCAAAGTAGTGCGATCTGGCTGTCCCTACTTATCGGTGGTGCAGCCGCAGGGCTTGCTGGCGCTGCAGAGGTCGCGGGTCCCGTCGGGCAGCTACAGCGCTCAATCTCGACCGGTTACGGCTATGCCGCAATTATCGTGGCTTATCTGGGCGGATTGCACCCCATTGGCATTGTCTTCGCAGCTTTCCTTTTGGCGACCCTCTATATCGGTGGTGACAATGCGATGGTGTCAGCTGGTCTGCCAATCGCAGCGGTTAACGTCTTTCAGGGCAGCCTGCTATTGGCTTACCTCATTGCGTCAACTTTCGTGCGCCGCAAACTGGTCTGGCCGCAGGGGGCGCGTCCATGATCGCGATTGAGTTCATTCTGGCGGGCATGCTCGCCGCGGCGACGCCTTTCCTTCTCGCGGCCCTTGGCGAGCTTGTCGCAGAACGCTCTGGCGTGTTGAACCTCGGCGTCGAAGGTATGATGGCCCTTGGAGCTTCTGTTGGGTTTATCACCGTCTATTCCGGCGGCGGTCATGTGATGGGCTTCGTATTCGGCGCGCTGAGCGGCATGGCGCTCGCGCTCGTCTTCGCATTTGTGACCTTGGGACTGCACACAAATCAGGTAGCCTCAGGGCTTGCGATTGGGATCATGGGGCTGGGGCTGTCAGCTTACTTCGGCAAGCCTTTCGAAAGCTTCACTGTGACAGGGCTTGGCAAGATAGCCATCCCGGGCTTGTCTGATTTCCCGGTCATTGGCGGTCTCTTCCGGCAAGATATTGTGGTCTGGCTGTCGCTCATCTTCACGCCTGCGCTCTGGTACGTTCTTAAGCACACAAAGCTTGGGCTACTGCTGCGCGCCGTTGGTGAGAACCCGCATGCTGCCAGCGCCATTGGCTATCCCGTCATACTCATCCGTTTGTCCGCAGTCGCCTTTGGTGGGCTGATGGCGGGCATCGCGGGGGCCTATGCCTCAACGATCTATACCCCGCTTTGGGCCGACGGTATGATTGCAGGACGCGGATGGATTGCGGTAGCGCTTGTAGTCTTCGGAACCTGGATGGTCGGACGCGTCTTTCTCGGTGCCTGCCTGTTCGGAGCGGTGTCCCTTGGCGGCATTGCAGCGCAGACAGTCGGACTGGCCGTTCCCTCTCAACTGCTGGCGAGCATGCCCTACATCGTCACGATTGTCGTTCTCGGCATCATCTCGTCCAACAGGCGTCTGGTGAAACTCAACGGCATCGCATCGTTGGGAGAGCCGTTTGAGAAGTAAAGCTGCCGCCGCCCGTGCAGCTGACATCCTCTCATTCAAAGGTATTCAGACCCATTCGCCGCGAATGCGGTGCTCACACCTCCTGATTGACCGGCATTGCACGTGGACGGCGCAATGTTTTCCATAGCCAGAACAGCATCAGGACGACGATCGTCAATTCAGGCAGCGACAAAACACCCGAGTCTTGCACCGCTTTTGGAAATGCCGACGCGCCGGGTCCTGTGAAGGCAGAACCAGCTGCAATAAAGAATCCGATACACATCCGCACCAAATGCTGTGCGATACGGTGTCTCCCCGTTACGCGGGTCCCAAGGATCAGCCGCAAATCGCCTGCAAACGCGATGGCTGCCATACCAAACAGGAAGAAGTAATCTGCAGCGGCGAAGCCGAACAACCGCCCTTCCGGCAGTGTCGTGGCAAACCATCCGGCCCCGAAGAGGGCTGCGGCATTGCAAGCGTTCACCACGGCAACAACGCTAAACCATCGCCTTGTGCTTTGCGACCGAATGCGCACGGCCAGAACGCCACTTGCGACAAGTGTCGTCCCAAGAACGCCTGCATGAAACGTGATCCAGAAAGTTTCGAATTTGAGGGCACCTAGCATGGCACCCAGCACGGAAGCCAACCCCATGCTATAGACAAAAACGCGGCCTGCGCTGACGTGAACTTTGCGCCCTTTTCGGGAGCTGAATGCAATGGCGCCGACGATCACGGCAACGGTGCCAAGAGCGACGTGCGCGACAAGAATGACGAGTTCTAATGTGGGCATAACAGGTCCTTTCAATTGGATTGGTTTTGCCCTGATGTGCACCCTCCAGATGTGTCCTGTCGTCCGCGCGTGACGGCGAGGACAAATCTCAGGCTACTTTCTAATCCAGATGCCAAGTTGATGATGCCGCTCAAACCCGCGTATCAAGACGCATGACCAAAGCAGCCATCCTCACCCTTGCAGGCCTTTGTCTTGGTATCGCCCTTTCCGGACTTCTCGCTGCCCTGCTACGCAAAAGCAGTCTGCGCGAGCGATCGAGCCTCGGCGCGGTCTACATCGCTTTCATGGGTATGATCGCACTTCCCGTTGTCAAAACTTTCGCTGGAGGTGCGTTGATACACTTTATGCCGCTCTTGCTGGTCTTGTTGTTGGTTTTGCCGCCAGCGCTTTATCATTTCATTGCAGTCAAAACAGGCGAGACGGAATCAGTCCAAGTCCCATTGCGTGATCTGGCGTTGCCCCTAGCGGGCGGGGTGGTGTGCCTAGGGTATTGGGCGCTTCCGCGGCACGCAAAAGAAGCCATGTTTATCTTTGGTGACTTGCCGCCCGGGATTTGGCCGGCCGCACTGGCATTTGCAACTTTCGGGCTGATCATGATCTGGCTCATGACATCCTTCGCATACGTTGTCGCGATGCTACGACGTTTGACCAGTTACCGTGCCCAGATCCGCCACCTCTATTCGGACGCCGATGAGAAAGATCAGCGCTGGGTAGACGTGGTTATTGTCGTGTTGGTGTTGATCTGGGCTGCAGGTGCGCTATCTCTTGCCGAGGATAACCTGGCGGCCACTACTTTCTTCGCTGAAGAGGTGTTTCTTGCGCTCATCGCAGGCGGTTTGATGGTTCTGAATATCTTCGCACCCGTCGCATCACCCAACTTGAATTTGGAACACGACGAGGCTCCGCCGGATCCCAAGTATGCCCGGTCTGCGTTGACAAGCGATCATGCGGCAAAACTGGCTGACCGGCTTGAGACCGCGATGCGAACGGACGCGCTCTACTTCGATCCCAATTTGTCGTTGCAAAAGCTGTCACAACATATCGGCGCGCTTCCGAACCACGTATCGCAGACGCTCAATCAAGAGATCGGCGCAACTTTCTTTGACTATGTCGCGAGATGGCGAATAGAAGCGTCGAAACACCTCATCGCGACAGGTGAAACCACCGTGCTCGATGTTGCATTGGACGTCGGCTTCAATTCCCGTTCAGCCTTCTACAAGGCTTTCAAGCGCGAGACGGGGATGACACCGAAGAGCTTTCGCGCGGCACAACTGAAAGTAGCTTGAAATCGAGCAGCATCTAGATCGGCCCGACGTTCAAATAGATCGCTTCGCCAACTTGTATCGAGCCGCAAACAACATTCGGTAGTCCAGCACACGATCAAGAGCCGCGAAGCTTCTGGTATTCCGTATCTGTCGTCAGACACGAAGGCCTTGTATCGGTATCGGTGCAGATCACCGTCCGGAGTACGTCCCGAACGAAAGCTGTTCACCGTATTCGTGGTCATCGCGCTGGAAAGCGCGGCCAACTTTTTCTTGCGAGCAGGCCTCAGAGCTTTCGCTTGATGACATCCTGAAGCATTTCTTTGTCCAGCGACAAGTCTGCGACGATCTTCTTCAGCCGCCTGTTCTCGTCTTCCAGCTCGCGCAGCTTCTTCATGTCCGTCGGCAACATCCCGGCATACTTCCTCCTCCAATTGAAGTATGTCGCCTGGCTGATCCCGGCCTTCCGACAAATCTCAGCGACAGGTGTTCCTTCTTCGCCTTGCTTGATGATGAACGCCTTTTGCGCGTCCGTGAATTTGGATGCTTTCTTCGCAATCCGCTCCTCTCCCAGCCAAAGGAAATCTAGCGGAGAACTCTATTCATAAACGAGGACGTTTTCAGGGATCACAGGAGTCCAGATTTCCTTAGGAATAATATCGGAACCCTCAGCGGTAATGTCTCGCAACTGGTCGTCAATTAGTCCAACTCCACGCTCAGCGCTATCCGCCTCAGCAGAACTTCATAGTACTGATAAATCATCATTTGCCCGGCATTTGGCACGACCTCGATGTCGATCCAAGGGTAAGCGTCTCGGTATTCGGCAATAGTCGCGATGTCCGTTGCCGGGTCTTCGGCGCCGTTGATGAACCAGGTTTTGGTATCTTTGATCCGCTCCATCAGGTGCGTCCATGACGCCTCTGTCTGGAGGATTTCCATCGCATAGGCTTGGGCCACGTTTGAAGATGGGCCTGCGATCAGTTCCGCATTTGATTGCAGGACGGGCAGGAGGGAGTCGTCGTCCAGCAAGGCCATGTCGGCGGGTGACGACTTGTTCATCTGACGGAACATTTCGGACGCCCCAACCCGGCGCGCCATGGAGACAGCTGCCTTAGCCGTGAATTTCAACAGGTGCGGCGCGTGTTTCGCTGTCGACAAGAAAAACCGATGCCATCGCGCCATGCCAGCATAGTGCTTGTCGCCGGGCAGAGGGGGACGCCCGCAGATGCCGATAACTTCGGTCACCATTTCGGGGTGATTTGCTGTAAAGTGTGCTGCGAAGATCAGGTCGTTGCCCTGGGTCAGGTAGGGCAATCTGTCGATACCCAAATGCTGTAACAGAAACAGGGTGTCATGTGTCGTGGACGCAAGGACATCGGCGCTTGGGTCAAGATTGTCGCTTTTGCCGTAGCCGGCCCGGATCGGGCAAATGACCCGCAGGTTGAGATCATAGAGCAGCCGGACCATGGGTTCGTGCCAGCGTGCAAGGCAATATCCCATATGCGAGTACAGAACCGGTCGACCCGTCACAGGGCCCATGGTGTGATAGTCCATGCTGCGCCCGTCGGGCATCACAAGGGTCTGGAACGGCTTCCAAACCTCGTCCCGCCACCAGGTTGGGGATGCTGCGACCTGTGTTGCGTCAATTGCAGAGGGCAAAAGCCGCGATGGTGTGACGTCTCGCAACGACAGCACCAGACGAATGACCTCGGACTGGGTCCGCGCGTTCATTTTGGCCAGCACGGTTTTGATCTGGCCGCGTACCGTGCCCTCGCTGGTGCCCCGTTCGGCAGAGATCTCCTTGGCGCTTTTGCCTTCGACCAAGGCCCGCACGATACCTTGTTCTGCGAGGGTGAGCTGGAACACTTCTTCCAGTGTCGCTCCAAGATGCGCGTTCCAGTAGTATTTGGTGGTCACCACGAGTGCGAGGGTCTCAGTGCCGGATTTGCCAGCGGGGAGTTGTCTGATCTGAAAGACGACGGGTGTGGGGCTATCGGTCGTTTCGAGCTTGAGCAGGTGTTGCGTTGGTTTTGGGCTGTGAAGCGTCTTTTGCAGTGCTGTCTTGAGCGGTTTCAGGGTGTCATTGGACAGCTGCGCTTGTGTCAGAGGCGCTTGGATTGCCACGTTGAAAGATTGAACCGCCCCTTCATTTGCGGCAACGACTGTCAGATCGCAATCGATGATAAAGGCTGCAAGGCTTTCGAAAGGGATGAGGGCATCGCTGATAGCGGGTGCATCGTCGTGGGCTGCGCCGCGTTTGAGGAACGTATCAGCCCGGCTGATATGCGCCTGATAGACGTCATCAAACTGGTCAAACCCATCAAGCATCAAACGTGTCTGTTCGGAGTCGAGACCCGCATCGGTCCAGGTTTGCACAAACTCTTCAAGCGATGTTGGGTCGAGCGCAATATCATAGAGCGTGTCGACAATTTCAGCCGACGACAACTTGGTATTTTGGTCGTCTGACACTGTAGCCCCGCAGTAAAAACTAAAGAATGCACAAAAAACGTGGTCTGTGAAGGTGTAGGATGGGAGATGTGCCTGCCGTGGACGATGTCACATCGGCACTTTGGCAGGCACATCCCGGGTTTCAGCGCACCGGAAGAGAATGCGCCGAACTAGTGAAATCAGGCAAATGTCATCCAGCCACCGACAGAGACCAGCGAAATCGCCAGCGAGCGGTTCATGATAATCATGGCCCGGGGAGACCGCACCAGACGCCTGATCTGCGCCGCAAAGATGATGATAATCGCAGCCCCGGATGCGAGTGCAAGAAATGTCAGCGCAGCAACAACTGCAAAGTCAGGCAGTTGGATCGCAGTGATATCCATCATCTCTGGCAGCACCAGTGGAAACAGGATCATCATGTAAGGTGAGATGAAGCAGGTGAACAGGCCAGCCAGGACTGAGGACCACGTGGATCTGTCAGTGGTTTCGATCGACGCATTCATGTCAAACCCACCCTTCCAGATGCCATGTGCCAGAAAAATGAAATAGGCCAGCATGACGTATTTGCTGTATTCGAAAACCTCCGGAACAGAGGTCAGCCAAGCGCCCAGGCCAAAGCAAACAGCGGTGATAATCAGAAGACCCCCGGCAGCAAAACCAAACCCGAAGCCTGTCGCCCCTTTGGCATCGTTGCTGGCTGCACGCACCATCAACATCAAAACGACGGGGCCCGGTGCGATGGCGATAGCAACAAGGGCTGTAAAGTAGGACAGTGTATCAGCGAAGGACATCGTTGATCTCCTCGGAATAATAGAGGTCGGCGAAAACCGTTCTGACTTTACGGGACTTGCACGCCCGGATGATCAGACCGGTCACCCCAATGGTGATCCAGCTGGCCTGGATGAGGGCCGAAGACAGGTTAAACTCTGCCAGCAAGCTCAGCCCCACCAGCGATGCGGCAAAGATGTTCAGGACTGAATATGTCGCGCTGTTTCCGTCAAGCTGGCCGAGTTGAACGGCACCAAATGCGAAGAGATAGAAGAGAAAGCCGCCCACCCCGATCAGTTCGAGAGCGCCAAGGCTCGCTAGATATTCAAAATTGCTATTCACGAAATTTCCTCCGATGTGACAACCGAGGGGATACGGAAGGTCCGAAAATGCGGCATCTCCCATTTGGGAGATAGGCAATCCTTTCTTGACCTTAGGTAAGGAAAACCTGACCCTCCGGCGATTGCTGGACTCTGTCTTTTCGTGAAAGCAATGGCAGGCGGGCGGGGCGTTCTGCGAAAGACGCGCGCATGACCGACGGTGTGGAATTGGGGGAAGCCGATGATCTTTTTGAGAAATATGGTTCTAGTCGTCTGCGCGATCTTTGTTGGCTTTGTGCTTTACGGTTTGTTCGCAGCGCTGAAGGTCCACATGGACACAACACTGAATGCGGAAGAGTATTCGCGTGACACCCCGGACCTTGAAGACGTCCCTTTTGTCGGTTTGGCCCTTTCAGGGGGTGGCGCAAGGGCCGCTGTGTTTGCGGCCGCAGGTATGCAGGAGTTGGCCAATCGTGGCCTGCTGCAGGACGTTACCCATGTGTCGAGCGTGAGCGG
>JAHDEX010000130.1 GCA_020628545.1 Paracoccaceae bacterium
GTCAGCTTGTCATAGTCCAGAACCTGACCTTCACGGGTCGGCTGCACGTCGTAGGACACTTTCTTCACCGGCGAATAGATCGCATCGATGGAGATCATGCCAATCGGCGCATCTTCCGGCTTGTTCTTGTCAGCCGCAACATAGCCCTTCCCGGTATTCACGGTCAGTTCCATGTAAAGGTCAGCGCCATCGTCGAGGTGGCAAATCACGTGATCCTTGTTCAGGATTTCGATGCCATTGGTCTCCGAAATGTCGCCTGCGGTGACAACGCCAGGGCCTTTGGCCTGAACGCTCAACCGCTTTGGACCTTCGACGTCCATGCGGATCGCAACGCCTTTGAGGTTCAGCACGATGTCAGTGACGTCTTCACGCACACCTGACACGCTTGAGAACTCATGCAGCACATTGTCGATCTGAACGGCAGTAATTGCTGCACCTTGCAGCGAGGACATCAGGATGCGACGCAGCGCGTTGCCTAGTGTCAGACCGAAGCCGCGTTCCAGCGGTTCAGCGACGACAGTGGCCTGACGTGATGGATCATTGCCCGGCTTCACCTCCAACTGCGTTGGTTTGATGAGCTCGGCCCAATTTTTGTGGATCATGTGTCCCTCCATTCCTGTCTGCCTTTCATGATCAATTGGGCAGACGCCCGAGGTTTCAAAATGACGGAATGGGGCCGTGCAAAAACACGCAGCCCCATTGCAAAAATCTGATTAGACGCGGCGGCGCTTTGGTGGACGGCAGCCGTTGTGCGCCATTGGCGTCA
This sequence comes from Paracoccaceae bacterium, assembly GCA_020628545.1. GTDB lineage: Bacteria > Pseudomonadota > Alphaproteobacteria > Rhodobacterales > Rhodobacteraceae > Yoonia. The sequence continues at coordinate 767 of JAHDEX010000130.1, forward strand.
CGTCACGGATCGATGTGATGTTAAAACCAATTGCAGCCAGTGCACGCAGCGCACTTTCACGGCCAGAACCTGGGCCCTGCACTTCAACCTCAAGCGTCTTCACGCCGTGGTCCTGTGCTTTCTTGCCCGCATCCTCAGCAGCCATCTGAGCTGCATAAGGTGTCGACTTCCGAGAGCCCTTGAAGCCCATGGTGCCAGCAGACGACCAGGAGATCGCGTTGCCCTGCACGTCAGAGATCAGGATTTTTGTGTTGTTGAAAGAAGAGTTCACATGCGCCACGCCAGCAGCGATGTTCTTGGAAACCTTCTTTTTCGTACGACGGGTATCACGTGCCATGTCGCGGTCTCCCTATTTCTTCTTACCAGCAATGGCCTTTGCAGGGCCCTTGCGTGTACGTGCGTTTGTCGATGTCCGCTGACCGCGCACAGGCAGGTTGCGGCGGTGACGCAGGCCGCGGTAGCAACCAAGGTCCATCAGACGCTTGACGTTCATCTGAACTTCGCGGCGCAGGTCGCCTTCGACAGTCAGGTTCTCGTCGATAAATTCACGAACCTTCAACACTTCTGCGTCAGACAATTCGTTGACGCGGCGAGACAGGTCGATGCCCACTTCGTTGCAGATTTTTTCTGCGGTGGTGTTACCGATTCCGGTGATGTAGGTCAGGGCGATTGGTACGCGCTTTCCTGTGGGGATGTTGACGCCAGCAATACGTGCCACGTTATCTTCCTTTGCGTTGCGGGTCCGTGGTTCCAGACCCTTTTTTCACAACGTAAGCCCGCGCGATTGCTGCGGGCTCATGTCATCTCGAGGTAGTCTGCTTGCGCGAGGTGCGACCCCTGTCAAGCAAAATGATTCCCGTGTGGGATGCGCGTATGTAGGAGTGTTCGAGGGGACGGTCAAGTGCCAGTTTCGAACGAGCAATTCGTCATTGGCAAGATCGCTCTCTGGCGGCGTTGTCGACGATGTATCTGCGCGAGCTATCGTCGGAGCAGAAATCCATTAGAGCGTTAATTTCCCCACCAGCTACTCCGAAAAGCGCACCTATAACACCTCCGGCAAGCAACCCGATCATGCCCCCTACGACGAACGCAGGTAGCGCTCGCAACCAGTTAACTAAGCGCAGTCTTGATGCTCTCAGCAACCTCTTCCATCGACGCCAAGCCGTCTACGGACGCCAGATCCCCTTTCGCGTAGTAGTACCCTACCAGCGGCGACGTTTGCTTGTAGTATGCCAGCAGGCGTGTCTTCAGGCTTTCTTCGTTATCATCAGCGCGGCGTTGGAAATTGGACGAACCGCAATTCGTGCATTTGCCATCATCCGGGATTGGCTTGGTGTTATCGTTATAGACCTCACCACAGTCGCCACAGGTGGAACGTGCTACGATCCGCGCCACCAGCGCCTCGTCATCGACCTGCATCTCGATCACACGGTCGAGGTTCTCGCCCATCGACGTCAATAGTTCGCCCAAAGCATCAGCTTGCGCCAGCGTCCGTGGAAAACCATCAAAGATGTATCCATCGGCACCGTTATCCGCCTCAAGCTGTTCACGGATCAATCCGATGACAATCTCATCGGTCACAAGGTTACCCGCGTCCATTACCGCAGCAACCTTATTACCCATCTCAGTTCCAGATGTTCGTGCAGCCCGCAACATGTCCCCCGTGCTGAGCTGTACCATGTTCCGCTCTTCCACAAGCTTGCGTGCCTGCGTCCCCTTCCCGGCCCCTGGAGGCCCCAGCAGAATGATATTCATCGACGTGATGGTCCCTTCCTTTTTGCCCCCCCGCGCTTACCGCGCAGTTGTGACTTCTCGATCAGACCTTCGTACTGATGGGCCAGGAGGTGCGATTGGATCTGTTGGATCGTGTCCATACCAACAGATACGATAATCAAAATGGATGTGCCGCCAAAATAGAACGGGATCGACAGCTGCGCGCGGATCATCTCTGGCATCAAGGCGACCAGTGCGAGGTAGCCGGAGCCGAGAACCAGCACACGATTCAACACATAATCAAGATAGTCTTGAGTCTTCTTGCCTGGGCGAATGCCGGGCACAAAGCCGTTCTGGTTCTTGAGGTTCTCGGCCACGTCCTCAGTCTTGAACGCCACTTCCTTAGTGTAGAAGTAGGTAAAGAAGATGATCATGGCTGCAAAGAAGATCAGATACAACGGCTGACCGGGTCCGAAGTAAGCCAGAATCGTCGACATGATCGGGTTCGTCGAACCACCACTAAATGTACTGATCGTTGTCGGCAACAGCAGCAATGCTGAGGCGAAGATCGCTGGCATCACGCCCGACGGGTTGACCTTGATCGGCAGATGGCTGGCCGACGCGTCATACATTTTCATACCGCGCTGCTGGCGCGGGTACTGGATGTGGATCTTACGCAAAGAGCGCTCCATGAAGACCACAAACGTCAGGACAGCAATCACCATCAAGATCACACCGACAATCACAGCAGGACTGATTGCACCAGACCGGCCTTGCGACAGGAACTGCGCCAAAGCCGCTGGGATCTCGGCGATGATCCCCACAAAGATGATCAGTGAGATACCGTTCCCGATCCCACGTGCTGTGATCTGCTCACCAATCCACATCAGGAAAACAGTGCCGCCAACAAGCGTGATGATACAGGATGTCATAAAGAAAAGGCCCGGATTCGAGGCCAGATCACCAGCCTGCAAGCCAGCCGCGAGGCCGTAAGCCTGCCCTGTGGCCACAATCACAGTCAAATACCGGGTGTATTGGTTGATCTTGCGACGCCCCTGCTCACCTTCTTTCTTCATCTGCTTGAGCGGCTCATACATCGTCGCAAGCAGCTGAATGACGATCGAGGCCGAGATATACGGCATAATCCCAAGCGCAAAGATCCCCATCCGGGACAGCGCACCACCAGTGAACATCGACAGAATGCCGCCAATGCCCGTCTGGGCACCTTCCATAAACTCCCGCAGCGCGGCCCCATCAATGCCAGGCACCGGGATAAAGGTGCCAAGGCGGTAGACGATCAACAGACCAAGAGCAAAGAAGATGCGTTGACGAAGCTCTGTTGCTTTGCCGATCGCACCCCAGCTCATGTTCTGGGCCATTTGTTCTGCTGCGGATGCCATATATGTCTCTTTTGATGGACAACGCCGCCAGCGGTTTCCCGGCGGCGGCGTGTGGAAAACGTCAGTCCGGTATGTAAGCGACGCCTGCGCCGCTCACAAGGACTTACTCTGCTGCCGCCTCGGCAGGGGCTGCGACGGTCACAGAACCGCCAGCCTTTTCAACGGCTTCAACGGCACCCTTTGATGCGCCGGTCACGTTGATTTTGACTTTGGATGTGATCTCACCCTTGGCCAAAACGCGCACACCGTCTTTCTTGCGGCGCAGCAGGCCGGATGCGACCAGCGCGTCCTCGGTGATCTCTGCCTTCGCGTCGAGCTTGCCAGCGTCGATGAATTTCTGGATCAGGCCAAGGTTCACAACAGCATATGTTTTCGCGTTCGGCTTGTTGAAGCCGCGCTTTGGCAGACGCTGGTAGAGTGGCATCTGGCCGCCCTCGTAGCCTTTGATAGCTACACCGGAGCGTGATTTCTGACCTTTGATACCACGGCCACCCATCTTACCCTTGCCAGAGCCGGGGCCCCGGCCGA